>CANOWW010000044.1 GCA_947571115.1 uncultured Clostridium sp. | reverse complement strand
ACTTTGAAGATAGTATGAGACAAGTAGCTGCGACAATGGGAATTACAGCTGAAGAAATTGCAAATGGAAGTGAAGCATATATTATTTTGGAAAATGCGGCAAAGGAATGTGGAGAAACAACAAAATTTTCGGCAAGTGAAGCAGCAGAGGCTTTGAATTATTTAGCTTTAGCTGGATATGATGCTCAAAAATCGGCAGAAACTTTGCCTAAAATTCTTAATCTTGCAGCAGCAGGAAATTTGGATTTGGCGACTGCGTCAGATATGGTAACAGATGCTATGTCTGCTTTAAGCATGGAGACCAAAGATGTCGATAAATATATTGACGAAATGGCAAAAACATCACAAAAATCAAATACAAGTGTAGCACAACTTGGAGAAGCAACGCTTACTTGTGCTGGCAATGTGAAAAATGCTCATATGAGTATAGAAACAATGAATGCAGAATTAGGTATTTTAGCAGATAATGGGTTGAAAGGTGCTGAAGGTGGAACAGCTTTGAGAAACATAATTGTGTCGCTTACTTCGCCAACAGATAAAGCTGCTGAAACACTCAAAAAATTAGGGGTTAATGTTTACGACAATAAAGGAAATATTAGAGACTTTAATGATATTTTAACAGACTTAAATAGTAAATTAAATAAGTTGAATGATGAAAAGAGAAGTAATGCTTTATCAGATATTTTTAATAAAAATGATTTAAAAGCTGCTCAATATTTATTGGATGGAACTACAGGTAGATTTCAAGAATTAACGAATGAATTAAAAAATAGTAATGGTGCAGCGCAAGATATGGCAGATACCATGAACAGTAGTTTAAAAGGACAATTAACATTAGTAAAATCACAACTAGAGGCGATTGCGATTAAACTAGGAAATAAGTTAATGCCTTATGTGAAGGATTGTGTAAAGAAAATAAGCGATTTGGCAACATGGTTTTCTAATTTAAACGATAAGCAAGCTGAAACAGTATTGAAAATAGCGGGTATTGTTGCAGCAGCTGGCCCACTTTTAACAATCGTTGGAAAGCTGACATCTACTATAGGTGGAACAATTAAAGCAATAGGAACAGTAACACAAGCAATTGGGGTTATGAAAGGGACAGTCGAAACAACTTCTACAGCAGTAAATGGTTTAGCAGGTGTATTTACGGTAATTACAAATCCAGTAGTATTGGCTTGTGCCGGTATTGCTTTGGCTGTAGCAGGAATCACAGCAGCAGTAAAACTTTCGGAAAAGGATAGCAAAGAGGCGTTTTCCAATATGGGAAATGCTGCAAGTGATTTTATATCTGGAATTGATACAGCACAATCACACTTAAATAATTTTAACAGTGAATTATTTGTTTCTTCAGAGGAACAACAGAAATTACAAACACAAATGGACGAGGTACAAAAAGGAATAACGACAATATGCCAGAGGGCGTCGGATGAAAGAAGAGAGTATACGCAAAAAGAAATTAAGCAATTGGATGAATATTTTGAGAAACTTAGAGAATTAAATCAAAAAGAATTGGAAATACAACAAGCAATATCAGATGCAATTACACAACAGGCAACTACAAATGCAGAAACATTTCAAGGGACATTGGAAGAATACAAAATACAGTCACAAGAATGGATAAAAACAGCCGAAGAACAAAAAACAAAAACATTAGAATTGATTGAGCAACAATCAATTGAGGAATTAGCAGCATTAAATCAACGTTATGGAGAACAGGCCAATATGCAAAATGAGGCATATGCCACAGAATATAACAACATTATGACACAAAAACAAAGCAAAATTGATGCTGCCAATAGTGAAGTAGCAGAAGTAGCTCAAGCATATGCAAATGGATATATGGAAAGAAGTATGCAAGATGAAGAATTTTATAATTTGATGAATGAGTATAACAGCAAAGTAGAAGAGGAAAATACGAGGCATAATCAAAAAATACAAGATATTGAGGATGGACATTTCAATAAAATATTAGGAAAAAGAAAAGATACTAGAATTGAAGAAGATAAACACAATTCGGAAATAAAAAGAATTTGGAAAGAAATGTCTAAAAATATGACTGATGAACAAGAAGAACAATTAGGTATTTGGCTTGCACAAGTGGCTCAAACTGAATTGTATGGAGGACAAATTGATGAGAAAACGCAAAAAATGGTGGATAGCATGTTAGGAAGTCTTGACCAAATGCCGAAGGGAACACGTGAGACAATGAAAAATGCCATGCAACCAATGCTAGAGGAAATGGAGAAAAAAGAACCATCTTTGTTTGCAAAAGCTAGCGGTATTGCAAATGGCGTATTATCGAGATTGAAAAAAGCATTTGATATACATTCGCCATCTCGAAAAACAAGAGAAATATTCAAAAATGTTATGCTTGGTATGGAAGAAGGAATTGAGGAACAAGAAAAAGATTTATACAACAAAACAGAAGATATAGCAAGTAGTGTTTTAGATAATTTTGAAGGTATGCAACCAAACTTGAATTTTAGTTCACAAAATAATAGTGATTATTCAAACGTAATTGATTATAACAAGTTATCAACCGTATTAACGAATGCTTTCTTAACAGCATTAAACAAATGCAAACTAACTTTAGACGAAGATGGATTTGCTAGAA
>CANOWW010000043.1 GCA_947571115.1 uncultured Clostridium sp. | reverse complement strand
TTCTAGCAAATCCATCTTCGTCTAAAGTTAGTTTGCATTTGTTTAATGCTGTTAAAAAAGCATTTGCAATTTTATTGTAATCAATATTAATCATATTTGCATGATTAGAACTTGTACTAAATTCTAAATTACTCTTCCTTGAAATCCTTTGAGCTGCTTCCAAAGATTTATTTTCTTTCGCAGTCAACACTCTTTCACCTTTATGCAATCTTGCAATATAGTCGTCATATGGCACATAATCCAGACCACTTTTATGTCCCGGTAACGCTGATTTTTTTCCATTTACACTAGCCTTTACTGTTAATAGTCCTGATAAAGTGGAGGCAATTCCTCTAGCTGTATCAAATAATGTGTCTTTCCATGTTTTATTTTTTAATCCATTGTTTAAGCTATCCAATATTTTCATTCCTTGGTCTTCGGCTAAATTTCCTTCCTTAATACCTTGTATTACTTTATCAGCATTCTCTATTCCTGCTTCTTTAAGCAATTCTCTTAGTTCAGTATCTTCTAATCCATTCAAATATCCTTTTAGATTTTCCAAAGCTTTTTCTTTAAACTCCGAATTTTTATTTACCTCATCAATTACTTGTTGGCTCATTTTTTGAGTTTCAGCAACTAGTTCTGGAGTTTTTTCTGCCGTTACTCCTGTCATTTGTTCTATTTTTACTTTTAAATCATGATCCATTGGAGATATTGTATTGTAATATACACCATATGAATTTGTTGCTAATTCTTTCCACGCATTTATTACTTCTGGTGAATTTTCATTTACTATACTTGTCTGTGCTATCAAGTTCTGAATTAAGGTTTGCAAACGTTCCTCGCCACTTTTTATAGCATTTGCATTAGCCTGTGCTGAAATTTCATTCTGGTTTTGCATATCTTGTTCATATAGTTTCTTTAATTCTTCAATGTTATACAATTCCTGTTGTATTCCTATATTAATCTGTTCTTGTTTTGATAAATTTTCACGAGAATAGTTATTTATTCTTTCATCTGTCATTTGTTTAATTTTTTCTGTATTTTCACTTTGTGAAATCGCAAAATCATTTTCATATTTTGCAATGTCATTCAAATAGTCATTATATATTCCTTTATTTGTTTCATACGTTTCTTTGTAACCATCTACCCATTTTGACATATAATCCTTTGCATGTTCTGCTGACTTTTCTGCTGTATATCCTGCATCCATATAATTTTGTTTTAAATTCTCAAAGTATTGCTCATATGTCTTTCCATCCAAAGATTTATTATACTCATTTTGTGCATCAATCATTTTTTGATAAGCATCATTTTTATTTTTAATTGCAGTTGTATATTTTCCCTCTTCATTTTCTAATATTATTTGTGCTTTCTTTTTTAATATAAGTAAATCTATTTGTTGTTGCAATTCCTTATATTTATCAATTACATCTCCTGTTAAAGAATATTCTGTTCCCAAAGCCTCATTTAACTCGTTTAAAATAAATGCAACTCTATCTTTGTATCCATCTTTTACCTTTCCATTTTCGTCAACTAATTTACTTAATTCATTTCTTAAATTCTCTGAATTTTGTATTTCAGCAAGACTACTAGAAGTCGTTTTATCTAATTCATTTCTGTATTCCTCATGTGATTTTTTTGCTTCGTTTGTTTCGTCTACTATTTGTTGTAGTTCTTCTGGCAATTTATTCGCTTGTTCGTTCAAAAGCACATAAGCTCCTGCAAGCGACCCTATTCCAGCTACAGCAATTCCTACAGGACTTGCTGTAGCACTAATCATCTGTGTTACTTTTCCTATTGCTTTCATTGTTCCACCTATAGTAGATGTTAGTTTCCCAACAATTGTTAAAAGTGGGCCAGCTGCTGCAACAATACCCGCTATTTTCAATACTGTTTCAGCTTGCTTGTCGTTTAAATTAGAAAACCATGTTGCCAAATCACTTATTTTCTTTACACAGTCTTTTACGATTGGCATTAACTTATTACCTAATTTAATTGCAATTCCTTCTAATTGTGATTTTACGAGTGTTAGTTGTCCTTTTAAACTGCTGTTCATGGTATCTGCCATATCTTGTGCTGCGCCATTGCAATTTGAAACTTGTGCTTTTAAATTTGCAAATTCTTCGCCAGAGCCTTTAATCAGTGCATTTACTGCTGAAATATCTGTCTTATTAAATATTTGAGAAATGATATTTGTTTTCTTCTCGTCACTCATTCCATCTAGTTTTTTATTAAAATCAGCCATAATGTCATTCATATCTCGTATGTTTCCGCTACTATCAGTCACTTTAATTCCTAAATTTTTCAATGCCTTTGCTGCAACATCTGTCGGAGATGTCAGAGATAATATAATATTTCTTAAATGTGTTCCGCCTTCTGCCCCTTTAATACCATTATTTGCCAAAATTCCAAGTTCAGCATTCATTGTCTCCAAACTCATACCAGCCAATTTTACTGTACCAGCACAAGTAAGTGTTGCTTCTCCTAATTGTGCTACACTTGTATTTGATTTTTGAGATGTTTTCGCCATTTCGTCAATATACTTATCTAAATCGCTTGTCTGCATTCCTAGAGCCGCCATAGCATCTGTTACCATATCTGAAGCAGTTGCCAAATCCAGATTTCCAGCAGCTGCTAAATTTAAAACTTTTGGTAATGTTTCAGCTGATTGTTTTGCATCATATCCAGCAAGTGCCATGTAATTAAGTGCCTCTGCTGCCTCACTTGCCGAATATTTTGTTTTTTCTCCACATTCTTTTGCAGCATTTTCCAAAATCATGTAGGCTTCGCTTCCATTTGAAATCTCTTCAGCTGTAATTCCCATTGTCGCAGCTACTTGTCTCATACTATCTTCAAAGT
>CANOWW010000042.1 GCA_947571115.1 uncultured Clostridium sp. | reverse complement strand
AAACAGCAATGCTAGACCACTATATCAATGAAAATCCATTCGCAATGAAAGCAATTACTAAACCCAAGAGCGTTAGACCTGACAAGAAGGTGGATAGTCTAACGTTGGAAGAGCACAAAGCATTCATAAAACAGTTGGAAAAGAAGGATTACAAATACAAGGACATCTTCTATGTGCTGATAGAAACAGGAATGAGAGTGCGGCGAAGTATTAGCATTAAAAAGAGAAGATATAGATTTCAAAGAAAATGTAATTCATGTACGAACTACCTTAACTAGAGACGAGAAGGATAGACCAATTATAGCCCAGCGAACCAAAACCGAGGCAGGAATACGAGACGTCCTACTAACGAAACACCTAAAGCAAATATTCATGAACAATATCAATATGAAATATCTATTTACAAAGCCAGACGGTAGTTTCATATCAACGTCAACTATCAACTCTCACTTTAAAAAAATAGCAAAAGACGCCCACATTAGGGAAACCATCTATCAAGTGAAAAGAGACGGAAAAGTTATCAATTTAAGGTCAAGTACGGTAACAACTCATATGTTACGTCATACATTCCGGAACAAGGTGTGTTGAACAAGGAATGAAACCCAAAGCACTACAAGCCATAATGGGACATTCCGATATAGGTATCACAATGAATACTTATGTATCAGCAGACGAAGAATTTAAAGCCAGTCAAATGGAAATGGTGGAAGAACGATTGAAAGCAATGAACCTAATGTAAAGTAAAACAAATATTCAAAGAGCAAGGAAAATGTAAAATTTCTTGCTCTTATTTTGGCTATTTTGCCCCATAACTGACTACTTGCTTATTATTTATTTGGTATTAAATAAGATAATCTTATAAATTGGGTTGGAGCGAAAGCGACAAGCCAATTTATAGAGTATCGAATTTAGTAACTAAGCATGGATAGAATGAAGATATATTTAACCGAACAACTTTCTATACTAGAGGGAGCAATGGTAATGTAAAAACTCTCTCTAGTACCACTCAAAATCCATACATTTACTAATTGCATAAAAAGTGCATTGACAGTATTAAATAAGTATGATATTATACATAATAGGAAGTTTAATGTAGAAGTATCTCAAAAAAATACTCAAAATTAAGCATTCTGCATTAAAAAATACAGAGTACTAGACTAATATAGTAATTCTTGGAGCAGAAATAGAGAACTTGTAGTGTCCTACATCCGAATTACCTGCTCCAACGACGAATCTGTTCGAACTTTTATGGACAGATAAAGAGCAGAAATCAATCAGAAAATAAAATCTGGTTGATTTTTTTGTTTGCGAAAAAATCTTCCAACGGAAAGGAGGATTATTTTTATGGTCAAGATAATTAAGCAAGAACTAGAATTTGAGGAATGTCTAAAACAAAGGCTTGAATTTATATGTGAGTTTTCTAAAGTTACTCCTACTTTTATCAATGGTAGCATTAGAAAATTAGAGAGAACTAATCTTACATATATTGAGCCACATAGAGTGATTATTAAAAATATTACTTTTTTAGTTTTCAATTATTCTAATGATGTGTATATTTCAAATTTGACTAAAAAGATAAAATTATCAGAATTAGAAGAATATTTGAAAAAATTATAATTGTAAATATTTGACATTTCTTAAAATCGTGATATAATATAGGCAATTGATTATCTATATTTACTGGGCAAGAGCAGATATAGATTTAAGAGTACTTTGAAAAAATTATATTATATCTTAGTTTATGATAAATGGATTTTAGAGATGTCAAGGGTACTCGTGTACTTTGATGTCTCTTTTTATTTATATTCTAGGAAAGTCGATAGACTTGACGTAGAAGATAATTATGCGAACGTTACAAATTCTTGCATTTTAATGCTTAGAATTTGTTAGTCCGTTTGTTAGGAGGTTTAAAAATTGAATGAAGAAAAGAAACAATGTGGCTTGTATTTAAGAGTATCAACTGAAGACCAAGCAAGAGAACGGATTTAGTCTTCCAGAACAGAGAGAAAGATTAGAAAACTTTTGCAAATTCAAAGGTTACGAAATAATAGATTATTACGAGGACGCAGGAATAAGTGCAAAAACAGGTAATCACAGACCAGAGTTTGAAAGATTAAAAGAAGATATTAAGTCTAAAAGAATTAACACAATAGTAGCTTTAAAACTAGATAGAATAACAAGGAGTATATACGACTGGGAAAATCTAATGACCTTTTTAGACGAGAACAATGCCTATTTGGACTGTGTAAATGATGAAATAAATACTACAACTGCAAATGGCAAAATGATTTCAAGACTTTTGATGAGTGTAAGTCAAAATGAAATTGAGAGAACAAGCGAAAGAACGAAAATCGGTATGGCAGGTGCAATAAAAAACGGTCATATTCCACACGTTGCACCATTAGGCTATAAGCACGAAGATAAGAAATTAGTAATCGATTATTCCACAAAAGATGTTGTGGTTAGAATATTCGACTTGTACTATAATGGCTATTCTTATCAGAAAATAAGCAATCTATTTAACAAAGAAAAGGTATTAGGCAAAGACAATTGGCGAGATTCAACTATTGTAGGCATTTTAGAAAATGAAATATATAAAGGAGATTTTGTTCATGGTAAGAAAACAAAACATCCAACGTATTATGAAGATGTAGTCGAACCAATAATTTCCAAAGAAATGTGGGAAGATTGTCAAGTGCAGAAAAAGAAAAATTCAAGAAGTTACAAACGAACCTTGACTTATTTATACTTACAGAAGTTGAAATGTCCTAAATGTGGCAGAATATTAGGTGGCAAAGCAACTACAAAGAAGAATGGAAATACCTATTTCTACTATTATTGCAAGGATTGTAGAGTTGAATTTAAGGAGAAAATAATAACAGACTATGTTAGTCAGTTCATTGATGAATTAACTCAATATGATTCTGTTGTTAATCAGTTTTTCTTGCCTATGATTAAACAGAAATTTAATGAGCCTAAAGACCAGCTAGAAAAAGAAATGAATACTCAAAAAAATAAGTTAGAAAGAATCAGAAAAGCATATATTGAAGGTAGCTTTGACCTTAAAGAATATAATGCAGAAAAGAAAATCGTTGAGAATGCTATTTTTGAATTAGAAAGTAAATTGAGCAATACGGATTGTGCTGAAGAATTAAAATTTACGCCGAAAGATATTTTATTAAAACGAGATATTGACTTTATTAACAAAGTAAAACTAGATAAGGAATATCAAGAAAGAACAAAAACTTGGAATGATTATACACGAACAGAGCAGGCTGAATTAATCATGAAGTATATTGATGATATAGAGTTATCCTTTTCTCTAGCAGGTAAGGAAATAGATGTAAAGCAGATTAATTTTAGAGAATCGATTTGTAAGCCTTGTCAAGAATTGTTTGACAAGGGTTATATTGATACTACGAAACCAGCCTTATTGGGTAATGTACTTGGAAATGTAAGATTTAGTAATTATCTATCTGAGGAAGAATTTGGAGAGATAATTATGCGATTAAGACAATATTACGATGTAGGTTATACGGAAGCAACCTACTATTTGGACAAGCAAATGTTTTACTTTAATTTTGCAGAAGATAATAGTGCTATTGTTAGAGTTTTTCCTTTGGAAGATTATTATAAATTAGACCCTAATTGCCAAATGAAAACTTATCAATTTGGAATCATCTATATTCGTGAAGAAGATAAATTTCAAATGCAAGAAATGGATACTGCATTTGATTATATACCAGATGAAACAAATGACAGTGTAATTTATATGAAAAAAACTGTTCCTATTTCAGTAGGTGTTAAGCCAGTAAAATTCTGCGAAGAAATGCAAGAAGAAACAAATTAACGTGACACGTTTTGTTTTTATGAAATAAAAATGAAAGTGGCGATAGTTAGCTACTGCATAAGATATCTGTAACAAGCAAAGCTTGAACAGCTATCTTAATTTGAATAAAATTTATTTGCCAAAAATAAATTTTATTGCCTCGTAAGAAGCCCCCGAGTTTTGATATACAATGTCAAAACTCATAGGGG
>CANOWW010000041.1 GCA_947571115.1 uncultured Clostridium sp. | reverse complement strand
ACTCTGCTATCTATTTTTGATACTTCCTTATTCTTAAAAACAATATTATTCTCCATAAAAATCTCCTATCAATTCAAAAAATATATTATAGTCCCCCTTCCTTGCGAAGAAGGTGTCGCAGCAGCCCAAAAATCCACATTGCCATTACTTGCAATTGTAAGCTGCAATAAAGAACCTCCTAATGCTGTTCCAGTTGTATAAACCTCTGCGCTCGGTGCATATTTACTTGGTACTTGAGCCACACTAATATGACTTCCATCAAAAGTCTTTCCAACATTCAAATTAAGCAAAATCGTCACTTGCTTTGTTGATTTATTATAATATCCCTTATTTATTCCTGACGTAACTTTACTTACCCCACTTTTCAAAGTAACATCAAATCTTTCAACTTGTCCATCTATAGCATTCTCAATATTATTTTGAAAAGTATCCATGGTAGCCTTATTCAGCTTCGTCACACCATTCGTCCACGTAATCTTATTCATTTTTTCCCTCCAATCTACTCAAAATTAAATTAATTTGTGCTTTCTGTTCTTCCAGCTGCTTCTTCAATTCTCTATTTTCTTCTGACAATTCCTGAATTGCTCCAATCACATATGGTAACATGTTAAAATCTCTAACTTGCAATATCTCGTCATACTCGCTGCCTTCAGGCTGTTTCACACTACTCACAAAATCTTCGCAAATTCCCTGTAACTGCTGCGCCGAAAATCCCATTGCTTGATATTTACCCGTATCCTTCCAGCAAAATGAAATCAATCTAATTTTCTTAATCACATCTAATGCCTTCACTTGCGAATCGGCAATATCTTTCTTCAACTGTTCATCTGAAGTTGCTGCAAAAATATCAAAGTTCTCCGCATAAGTACTCACATTTAGTCCTCGCGAACCCGCAGAAGTAACACCACCGATATAATTAATCGCTCTTAAATTATCCACTGTCGCCAAAAAAGTTTTAACAAATCCCATATAACCAGAACTGTCTGTACCTGATTCCGTATAAATATTACGAACATACATTTCTCCATTATCCCAAATCTCCATGCCAACAGAATTTCTAACAAGATGCATTGACCCATCATCAAACATTCCAAAATACGCAATTGGATTTGAACTTCGTCCGTGATGGAGACGGAACCTTTCCAGCTAGCCACTCAATACTATAGGCACTTATTTCCGTATTCGCATTTGAACCACCAAGCCTCAAATTCGTTGTATCAATCCTATCAGACGAAATCATACCTGTCGTAATATTCGCACCATTAATTATTGTGCTTCCTGCATTTTGCAAATCCGTTGCTTTAACAACACCAGTCAACTCAATCTTATTCGCATCAATCTTCACACTCTCTGCCGACTGGTTAATCGTAGAAATAATTTCAGTCTTTCCCACCTTCTTCTTTACTTCTGAATTTATATTATCCGCCGTTTGCGAAACGGTGCTAATACTCTTTTCCAATTCTCCTTTGGCTGTTGTGATATTTTTGCTTGCTTCTGATTTAATCTCCTCTGCTGTCTGCGAAATATTGCTGTTCATCTCAACTTTAGTTGCAAAAACATCTGTATAATCGTTCTTAATTATATATGTAATCTCCATATTCGCACTATAATTTGGAATAGTAATCGTATTGGTTCCCTCTTGCAACTCAAAATTTGGCATTATCAAATTTTCAATCTTTTCACTAGATAGCTTGTACAAACTGCCGCTACTTGTAACGCCGACTCTTCTAATTACCTTAGCTGTCCCAGCCTTATAATCATAAACAAACTCATCATATACGCCATTATATTGTCTCAAACCATCTTCAATCCCTAGGTTATACACTTTGCTGTTTATCTTAATGTTTGAGTCTCCACCTAAAACAGAACTATCTCCCACATACAAACTATCTGACAACGTCAACTGCTCAAACACCTCATTATTGCCATAAATATGTAATTCTAACGGAGAACCTTCCACAGCATCTTTGATTGTCAATGTCTTAATTCCTTTAATCGTCCTCGTCAATCCTACATTGTTTTCAACCCTTTGGGAAATTTCATCTATATCAACCTCGATTTGAGCTAACTTTTCTTCTTGCTCATTCTGCTTGTTAACCACAATTTGGACATTACTTGAGTTAAACTCTATTGCTGTATGAATTTCATTTAAACTATCCGTCAATCCTTCTATTCTAGCCACATTCATTTGACCTGTTGTAATAAAGTTCGCATTAATTTGCCCATCCATTGTCATAGCAAGTTCGAATGGCCCTTCATATCCATTTGAACTAAATCCTAATCCGACCGAAGTCCGAATCTCCAAACATTTTTTGCCTCTTCTCTTGGCAACTTATCTAAAATCAAGATTTCATTCTCATCAATATAAACTAAGCCATTTTTATTCATAGAATTAATTAAATTAGTTTGAGCCTCTATTACCTTTTCCTGTGTAGTTACTCTTTCAACAACTTTATTAATATTGTCTTTTATCACATCAAATTTTGTTTTCACATCTCTTGAATAATTTCCAACCGCGATATGCTTCGTTTTTTCTGAAACGACATTATACTCATATTCCAAAACTTCTGCCAAAATATCACAAAGAGGGTGTTTAATATGAACTGTATCTCCCATTTCCAAACTCTCGTTAATATTTACGCCTATCGTATAAGAGATTTTAGGAACTTTGTTTTCCTCTAAATAAGCACTTGCTTTTGTTCTTAATTCCGCAAAACGAGCAATTTGTTCTAATGCTATATCTTGTGTCTGCTTTTTTATTAACATATCGATTTCAGAATCTAACTTGTGATAGTTTTCAATTTGAGAATATGTTTTAGAATTATCATCCATGTTCGTAATAATTTTATAATCAGTCCCCAATACCATATTAAACTTATTTAATGTAGTTGAAACTAAACTTTCATAATTTTCTTTTATAATTCCATTTATATCTACCAGCGTTGGTAAAGAATTTCTTAACATTCCTATTTGTGCCACTTCTAAAGATAATGCTTCCAAATCTGTACTCATATCTAAATCAGTATCAAAATCAACCGTCCTTGTGTATGGCTTAGTATATTGAACATCGCTTTCTAAAAAAACTTCAGGAAGCATTAATCCGTTATATCCAACTGGATATAACTTTGTTACCACGCTCGACCAATCTTCATATACTTCAATCCCTTGTAAGTTTTTGCCATACATAACTGTCTCGCCATTATCATTTCCAAGCTTTGTCAAAAATCGAATATTCCAGTTGTCCGCATCAAACACTCCACCCCATCTTTCTTCAATTGTCGTCCATGCTTCCAGCATATTCTTTCTTATAAAATACGCTGTATCTTGTACAGTAATGTTTGAAAATACTGTAAATGGACTTGCTTTGTCTGTTCGTTGATTAATATAACTTAATGCATTTTGTCCGTTTTGGTTTGTTGGTCTTACATCTAATAAAAAATAGTCTTCCGCGTCAAACATAACATGTCTGGCTTGAAAAACTATTTTTCTTTGTCTTTTCTCAATATTCTTAATTCTAAATGCCTGCGGAATGAGCTTTGATTTTGATTTTACAACACATAACTTGTCTTGCTCAATATATTCAGCGTACTTAATCGGAATTTCAACATCAATATACCAACCATTCAAAGATTTTTTTCTTGTTTCTATACATTTGAGTGGATTAATAATGATATTTCCAGCTGTACTAAAATCTGTGTCGTTGCTATCAAATATTTTAATCATAGCCATCTATCCTTTCTCTTTATTTTTATTGTTGCATCTCCACTATGTTTTGTTATGATATTATTACCTATTTCAAGTTTTGGAAATCGATAGCCAATTTCAATTTGTCTATTTCTTCTTAATCTATTGTATAAAATGCTCATTTGCTCACAATCAATTTCAACATAAGTTTCTCCTTTAAAATGATATACAAATCTCACACTGCCAATCGTTAATTCCACATCGTTTAAATTACCTTTTTCTAATCGAATAACTGGCCTGCTTGCAATATTTCCCTCGTTGCTTACTGCGTTTGTAACTGTAACATAATTATCTATTTTTTTATACCAAAATGGAGCTCTTATAAAATTTGTATCAATTATTTTAACACAAGCATTTCGCTCGGGTTCTAGTTCATTATAAAATCTAGCTGTTGTTTTTCTATCTTTGTATTCAAATTCTCCTTCTCCATTTAACCAAACTAGAATATCATCTAGCTTGGAAACATCTAATATTTGCACTTTTATGGGACGATTTATGTCAGAATAGCCTAATTCATCATAGATTGCACCATCTTTTCCTTCGATATCTGTTACTTCATATTTTTGCGCTGCTTTTGCTAAAAAATGTTCTTCTTCTTCAATTACAACTTTCATATCATTACTTGATATTCCTTTAAATTTAAACATTTTTACACCACCTTGTATAATTCGTCTTTTACTATTCTAGCAAATCCATCTTCGTCTAAAGTTAGTTTGCATTTGTTTAATGCTGTTAA
>CANOWW010000040.1 GCA_947571115.1 uncultured Clostridium sp. | reverse complement strand
TTCGAACCCCCGACCTTCCGGTTCGTAGCCGAACACTCTATCCAACTAAGCTACTAGTGCATCTTAATGATTATAACTAAAATTTTGAAAAAAGTCAATTGTTTTCTAAAAATTTTTTCGTTATTTTTGATACAATTCTTTCAAAATAGCAATTTCCTTTTCATAACCTTCTAATTCATTCGGTGTTTCTAAGAAAAATGGCAAATCTTTTAGTTTTGGATGATTAATTATTTTTTCAAAAGTTTGCGTCCCCAAAGTACCCTCTCCAATTTTTTGATGTCTGTCTTTATGCGCTCCTCTTGGATTCATACTATCATTCAAATGAATTGCTCTTAAATTTTCCAAACCAATCATCTTGTCAAACTCTTCCAAAACACCATCCAAATCCCCAACAATATCATAGCCAGCGTCAGAAACATGACATGTATCCAAACACACGCCCATTTTTTCTTTTAACTTCACACCATCCATAATTTGTCTAATTTCCTCAAATCTGCTACCTATCTCGCTGCCCTTTCCAGCCATCGTCTCTAGTAAAACTGTTGTCGTTTGTTCTGGTTTCAAAACTGTATTTAGTGCTTCTATAATGTACTGAATTCCAGTTTCCACACCTTGTCCGACATGACTTCCCGGATGAAAATTATACAAATTATGTGGTGTATATTCCATCCTTTCCAAATCATCTTTCATGGTATTGACCGCAAATTTGCGAATATCTGGCTTATCAGAACAGCAATTGAGCGTATAAGGCGCATGCGCCAAAATCACATCAATTCCATATTCTTTAGAAACTTTATGAAATTCCGCAACATCGCCCTCGTCAATCGCTTTAGCACTTCCTCCTCTTGGATTTCTCGTAAAAAACTGAAACGTATTCGCTCCAATCGAATGCGCTACTTCCGCCATATTTTTATAACCTTTGCCACTTGACAAATGACACCCTATTTTAAACATCAAAATTCACCTCATCAAATTCATCATCCACATAACTTGTTGTTGTCTCAAGCATTGCCGAATGAATTGCCTCTGCCCCATACAAATCAATAACTGTTTGCAAATCATTCGAAAATTCTTTCAACATAACCATTTTAATACTCACATCTCTTGCCTGATAATATTCATCAATAATCGCCTTCAAGCGAATAATAAATCCTAATTCAGGCTTCATTAATTCCTGATTTTTGCTCGCGCGATTGACCAACATTTCCTTAATCAGCACAATGTCTTCATTGCTCGCACACATAATTCTCTGGAACATTTTATAAGGGTCATAGTAATTCAAAATCGCTTTTTCCATGCATTCTTGGTCAAAACGGTCATAAAACACTTCCATACGCATCGGAATGCATTTAAAAATATCGTCTGCTTTTTCTTCATACATTTTTTGCTCCAATTTGCAATTTAGCTTGTTAAAATATTGCAAAATTTCGTCCATATCTTCGCCAACATCAATCCCAATTCTCGTCAGCTCTTCGTCAATGTTATCACAATATTCCGAAGTATCCGCCACTTTGTCCATGCCCTCAATAAAAATTTCTTTTAAGGTTGCCATGTCATACGCAATCAAGCCACGCTTGCTAAAATAGCTAAAGTACGCAAACAACTTGACAACTTCCATCAATTTCAAATTACCTTCTTTAATATCATTCACAACTTCTTCAATGACATTTGGAAATTGGTCATCTGAAATTTTCCAATATTCTTCTGTCAAAAGTCTCTTATATCCCGGTAATTTCTCGGTATCAATGGTTTTGATAATATTTTCCATATCATCTTTAAAAAGTCGCATATCAAAAATTCTAGTTCTGACGTAAACTTCAATAAATTTGAAAAATCTGTAGTCCGATTTAAAATTGAAGTAATAATTATTATCAAATTCTTTGATATAATACTGCCTGTTGTCCATCAAAACTCTGGAAGAAACCAAAATCGCCTTGTATTCTTCGTTACTGCCTATGTTAATAAATTTATCCTTCGTGATTTTACCTGATTTAATTTCAAAAGAAACAGCAATCGTAAAAATCAGCATAGTTTGCAAAACGCGCAAATTCGTATTCGGATAAGCCTTGTTCACATTGTCAAAAACTTTTTGAAAATCGTTTAGCGCGTGCTTCAAAATTCTCAAATTTCGCGTACCAGACTTCATGAAAGTATTGGTAATCAAATTCGTATGTTGGCGCAAAAACGTGATTAAATCTTTATTATTTTCATAACGCATCAAAATTCCATTAATAATATAATTGAACTTTGGCGCATACTCAAACGTCTCTCCAATCAGCTTTTCCTTAATTCTCTCATAATCATTGGCCTTGTCAAAAACATACTCAATTTTGTCCGCAATTTTCTCAACCATCGGCTTGTCCGTTTGCAACAAATTGCCTTCTTTGTCCAAAAGATACGTTGCAATAAACGTCTTCATTTCCAAATTAGAACTTTTCAATTTTGTAGAAAGTTCCTTTTCATTACAAATAATAATGGTTTTGATATGGTCATGCTCTACGAAATTGTTGATATAACCCAAAATATCAATAACGTCCACGTTAGCCCTCTCCAAATCATCAAAACACAAAATTTTATTATTGGTAGCAAAAAATTCGCCATAATCAATTTTTTCGCCATTTTTCGTGACACCAAAAAAATTCGCCATATCCAAACCAGTTTTGGCATATTCTGGAATCGTTGTTTGCCCATGTGTATCCATATATTTTTTCAAATTTTTATCCATTAATTGCGTTGTTTCAATAAAAATTTTCTTGCTAATATCCTCCAAATTTGAAATTCCATAAAGAGACATATAAATCGTCGTATATTTGCGCCCATTTAGCTGCAAAGACTCAATTTTATTACGGATTTTATTGTTCCAAAAATGCGTTTTTCCACTTCCCCATTCGCCATTAATCATAATCGCATAATCGGTATAATCAGCTCTTACATAATCTAAAATGCTTTCTATTAATTCTTCCATTGGTTCTCCTTTTTTCCCTTGTATTCCATGTATTATTTTTTCTTTTTTTACATCTTTTATTTGTATTTTATAACATATTTTTAAAATTTTCAAGGAAATTTAAAAATAAAAAAACAAAAGCACAAAATTGCTTTTGTCTTTAAAAATTATTTACAAAAAATATGTTTTCCGATTGTCATCACTTGTGGCCTACTCCAAATCCAAGCGGACGTTGCTGTATCTGGATTAAAATAATAAATACAACCAGAAGTCGGGTCCCAACCATTAATCGCATCTTGCGCCGCTTTTTTACTGTTATCATCAAACCCAAGATTAATTTGCCCATCTGCCACACATGTATAAGCACCAGATTGGTAAATCACGCCAGAAATTGAATTAGGAAATCTAGAATCTGAAACACGGTTCATCACACTTGCCGCAACAGCAACCATTCCCACATAAGGCTCTCCCCTTGCTTCTCCATACACCAAATGACTCAGCAAATTCAAATCATTATTATTGCTCGAAGTTCCTCCTTGAGACGAACTCGACTGAATTCCTAAAGCTGCTAACGTTTGACTTCCCGCAATTCCATCCGCTGACAATCCATTGTTTGATTGAAACTTTTTCACTGCTTCATAAGTTCCAGAACCATAAATTCCATCCACGCTTCCACTATAATATCCCCAATCTTTTAATTTAGTTTGAATTTGTTTAACTTCCTCCCCACTCGAACCATATTGCGAAAGCGCATAGGCAACCGGAAATTTTGCCACAATAAGATACAAACTTACCACACACAATAAAATTCCTAATATGAAATATCTTTTCTTCATAATCTCTTTTCCTCCACCTTTTCTCCTATCTTTTCCAATTCCCAAAAACTTATACATTTTTTGCCATAAAAAATAAATAAAAAAATAGATTTTTTTGTAAAATTTTGTTGCTATTTTTTTTTTTTATCTGTATAATAGAAATAGAAAATTTAAAAGGAGTAAAAAAATGGACTTTACGAAAGATATTAAATTTGACTGTAACCTAACTGCAAACCAAGATGTAACCATTACTTACCGTGGTTTTTTAAGTCACTCCGAAAATGCTACGATTGTTTATGGCTTTGGTGAAAATTGGGAAAATACAACAGAAACAAATATGTCAAAAATGGGCGATAGTTTTGTTGCCAAAATCAAAATACTTGATTTTGACACGTTTAATTTTTGTTTCCGTAATGAAAATTACGAATGGGATAATAACAGCAATTGTAATTACATTTCTCCTATTTTGCCAGCTGTTTGTGAAGAAAAAATAGTCGTACCAAAATTTGACATTGACCATTTAATTGATGAAATTTTGCAACCATTAATTTTACCAGAACCAATTGAAGCATTGCAAGAAAATACTCCTTTACAAATTTCAAGTGAACCAATTGATTTAGGCGAAGAAATTGGCAATATTTTAGCCCAGATTGAGGACACCTCTTCTTCCGAGACATTAAAAGAATATTCTACTTTAGAAGAAATCCTTTCTTGTGAAATTATCTCCCAAGAGCCAATCGAAGCCTTAGAAGACGGAAAAAATACTCTATCTAAAGAAGATTATGCATTTGCTTTATATGTAAATGACTACTTTAAAAATATTTTTGAAAAAATAGATGCTGAATTTGCAGAAGAAACCGAAAAAGTTGAAACAACGATTTCTGAAAAATCAGAAACCCTAGAAACATCGCTTGTTCCTACTCAAGAACATTACTTCACAGTAAGTCCTCGAAAACTCGGAAAATTTTATACTTTCCGAAAACGTATCAAACTTGCATTTTACAAAGCTTTAGTCAAAATTCCACAATTGATTTTCGGCAAACAAGAAGACAAAAATCCCCTTAGCTAAGGGGATTCTCAATTTTTACGCTTTTTACATACCAATTTTTTTCATGAATTGTTTTCCTTTTTTTACCATTTTTTTCTTGCTATTATCAATTCCTTCAGAATACGCCATCATGGCTCCTGCTGTAATCAAACTTCCAATCATTAATCCTTTTGTAAATTTCATATTTCTTCCCTCCTTATCATTTATTATTTTCCTTTTTCTCCAATCTATACTGTCTAAAAAATGCCAAAATTTGAAGCACTGCAATCAAAATTAGAAAATAGCCAAAATATTTTTTCAAATTCTGATTATCCACTTTAAATGATAATAAACTTCCGGCAAATTGCTCCTATTACACCAAAAAACATAATTGGTTTTGCAACTTTATAATCAATCGTTTTGCGCTTTATATTCATAAAAATCGCCACAACTGATGTTGGAATAAAAAACACTAAATTCACGCCTTGCACCATATGTTGCCCAATTGAGCTAAACAAATTCAGTAATAAAATCAAAATAGTACCGCCGCCCATGCCAAGCGAAGCAACCACTCCAGAAATCAATCCAAAAAGAATTTCTTTCATATCATCTTAACTCCTGCATAAATTAAAAATATAATAAACGAAATTTGCAAAAACTTTTTTCCAGAGCGAAACAAAATTTTAGAACCAATGTAACCACCAAGAATTCCCCCAAAAGCACATTTGAGAGAAATTCCCCAATCAATATAATTTTGTCCCAAATAAAAAACTCCGCTTGTCAAAACCAACACAAAAATGCAAAAAATGGTAGTAGCTCGAGCCTTAACCTCTTCCATTTTCAGGATAGAACTCATATAAGGCACCAGCAACAAACCTCCTCCTGCACTAAAAAAGCCACTTACCATTCCAGCCAAAAAACCAATTAACATGTTTTTCCAAAAGTCTTTATTTTTCATATCTTTAGCATTGACAAAAAAAACAGTTTTTATTCAAAATTATTACTCTACATAAAGCATTATACGAAAACCCAGTCCGCAACTAGCATTTACTACAGCAGGATTACCACCGCTACGATAAGTTGCTACGCGTATAGAACCATCATGATGAGCACTACCTCCACGGATAACTGCATTCTCTCCACCAGCATATTGAGGTACTTCCGTTGTCCATTCCCAAACATTTCCTGCTATATCAAATATATTTTTTTGTACAGTATTTCTTCCAATTTCTGTTACAAAATTACCAGTTGGAAAAATCCAATAATTTTCCTCTGTTCCTTTTGTAACACTTGATCTTGAAACCCAATCACTTTTTAAATTATTTGACGTAAATCCAGTAAATGATGCACTTGTCATATTTGCATAATTTCCCCAGCTACTACAATTCTCATTTGTTACACTCCATCCTATAAACTTACACATCACATCCCATTGACTTCCTGTTATCAATCCACTTTGAAAAGCTACTGTCCCCTTTGTTGTATCTGCATTTCCACTCTTCCATCCATTTGCCCTTTCCAATGATTTACTTTGTGTAATCGTTCTGACTGGCTCATTTCCTGCTTTGACTGTGATTGACTTACTTGACCAATATGCATTTGCTTCATTAGCCTTATCATTCGACCAATTTTCAATTCCTGCGATATAATCTGTTCTTTCTTCACTTTCTACGCCTGCTTCATATCTTCCTACCCAGAAACCACCTGCTTTTTTTACTACTGGATATTCTGGTTGTTGTGCCGTAATTGAATTTTCTATCGTTGTTCCTAAAATGC
>CANOWW010000039.1 GCA_947571115.1 uncultured Clostridium sp. | reverse complement strand
TCTTGCTCATTGATTTTTTCATAAAAACATGGCTATTTTCCTTTTATCTTAAGATTCCTATAACCATTTCTTCTTTTTTCCCTGTTTTTATCCTGCGATTTTTTATGGCATGCCACCTTGCAAAAACTACTTGAAATAAAAAAAATTGTGTGCTAAAATGTGAAAGCATTGGTCAAATTGGAAACGCACATTACAGAGTGTAATGAATAACGAACAACACATGCAAAAATACTTGTGTTTTTTTGCGCACATAAGAAGGAGGAGTATATGAAAAAATTAGATTTGGGAAACGAAAAAATAAGCAAATTATTAAAAGCTTTTTCCATTCCATGTATTATATCTTTGGTAGTGAATGCCTTATATAATATGGTAGACCAAATTTTTATTGGATGGGGAGTAGGATATTTAGGAAATGGAGCTACCAATGTGGTTTTTCCAATTACCGTTATTTGTCTTGCTTTCGCACTTATGTTTGGAGATGGAACATCTGCTTATTTAAGTTTAAAACTAGGAGAAAAGAAAAAAGAAGAAGCAGAAAAGGGAGTATGGAGTGGAATTTTTTCTTCCATCATCATTTCAATTCTTTTTTGCATTTTTGTACTGATTTTCTTGCCTACTTTAATCAATTTATTTGGTTCAACTGAAAAACTACAAAACTATGCACTTGATTATGGATATGTTATCGCATTTGGAATTCCATTTATGATGATTGGAACTACTTTCAACTCTATTATAAGAGCGGATGGCTCACCAAAATATGCCATGGCTTCTATGGTAATTGGAGCAATACTAAATATTATTTTAGACCCAATTGCCATCTTTGTTTTGGATATGGGAGTAAAAGGAGCCGCCTTGGCAACCATTATCAGTCAATTTGTGACATTTATCATGAATATAACTTATTTATTTAAATTTAAATCAATTGAAATGAATAAGAAGACCGTGACATTTTCGGTAGACAGTGCGAAAAGGGTATCTTTACTTGGAATTTCTTCTTTTATAACCCAAATGTCAATTGTCATTATTATTGCAGTTCAAAATAATTTATTAAGCAAATATGGTGCGACTAGTAAGTTTGGAAGTGAAATACCAATTACAGTTCTTGGAATTGTTATGAAAATCAATCAGATTTTATCTAGTATTGTGATAGGAATAGCAGCAGGAAGCCAGCCAATTGTAGGATTTAATTATGGTGCTAGAAATTATGATAGAGTAAAGCAGACTTTAAAAATTGTATTGACGCTTAGCCTTTCGATTTCTGTCATAGCATTTTTATTATTCCAAACAATACCAGAAAAATTAATTGGAATATTTGGTTCAGGAGATGCTTTATATAATGAATTTGCATGTTTGACATTCCGTATCTTTTTAATGCTAACCATATTTAATGGGATTCAAATTGCATCAGGAATTTTCTTTCAAGCAATTGGAAAATCAGGAAAAGCAGCCTTGCTTAGTCTATCAAGACAAATTTTGATTTTTATTCCAGCAGCTTTCATTTTGACAAAACTATTTGGAGTTATGGGAGTTTTATATGCAGGACCAGTATCTGATGGACTGGCATTCATAATCTCAGGAACCTTATTATTCTTTGAAGTAAAGAAATTAAATGGAAAAAAGGAAGAAACTAGAAAAGAACAAATCATAGAAATGGGAAAACAAGGTCCAATTATTACAATCAATCGAGAATATGGTTCAGGTGGAAGATATGTCGGTGAGCTTCTCGCTTCTAAATTAAAGGTTCATTTATATGACAAAAACTTAATTGAAATTGTATCTAGTGAAAGTGGTTTATCAGCAACTTACATAGAAAACCAAGAACAAAATAGAGCAGGAAATCTATTATCAGAATTAAATCGTTCATACTTTCAAAATATTAGTAATGATGATGCTCTTTTTTTAGCAGAATCAAATGCAATCAAAGAAATTTCTAAAAAAGGAAGTTGCGTCATTGTTGGAAGATGTGCAGACTATATCTTAAAAGAAGAAAAAAATGTTTTTAGAATTTTCTTATATAGTGATTTAGAAAACAAAATAAATCGAGTAACGAAATATTATGGAATTTCAAAAAATCCAGCAAAAGAAATAGAAAAAGTGAATAAAGCAAGAGAACGACATTATGAGCATTATACAGATATGAAATGGAAAGATGCCAGTCATTATGAATTATGCTTAAATGTAGATTTACTCGGAGTAGAAAAGACAGCTGACTTGATTGTTAAGGTACTAAAGGAAAAGAAAAAATAATTTTCTTTTTTTATACTAGTTTTTTCAAATTTTTTATATTATACTTAATAGAGGTGAATGATATGAAAACATATTTGCGTGTGGTATTAGTCATCCTAACTTTATATTTAGGCGTTTCTAATGTGAAAGCAGTTGATTTTAATATCCATTCAAAAAATGCTATTTTGTATAATTTAGATGAAAATATCATATTGTATGAAAAAAGTGCTTATGAAAAAATTTCTATTGCATCCATGACAAAAATAATGACAGCAATTGTAGCGATGGAACATATCCATGATTTGGATGAGAAAATAACGTTAACAAATGAAGACTTTTATGGTTTAGAAGAAGCCAATGCTTCAGTGGCAGGGTTTGAAGCTGGACAACGTGTAACATACCGTGACTTGCTGTATGGATTATTGCTTCCATCAGGAGCAGATGCTGCACAGGCACTTACAAGAATGGTAGCAGGAGGAAGAGTAAACTTTATCAACTTAATGAATGAAAAAGCAATGGATTTAGGACTAAAAAATACACATTTTGTAAACGAAACTGGTCTTGATGAAGAAGAACATTATTCTACGGTTGAGGAAGTAGCCATTATTTTTCAGTATGCTTTAAGAAATGAAGAATTAAAAAAGATTATGACCTCCTCTTCTTATAAGATGAGTGATAATTCATTTGTCGTTTATAATTCCATTGATAAAAATAAAAGAAGATATGGAATTGAAATGGATTATTTAGAAGGCGGAAAAACAGGAACCACTTATGATGCTGGTTTGTGTCTTGCTTCTATTGCTACTTGGAATAATGTTCATTATATGCTTGTAACAGCTAGGGCACCTTATAAAGAAGGACCAAAAAATTTATATGATGCCAAAACAATATATGAATATTTTATGAATCATTATGGAAATCAAAAAATCGTAGAAAAGAAAGAAAAACTACTCACTTTAAATACCTTATATACCAAAGAAGATAATGTTTCTTTTTATGCTGAGAAAACATTAGAAAAATATTTATCCAATGATTTTGAAAAGAAAGATTTAAAATATCAATATGATGGGATTAAAGTCATTACATCAAAAGAACAAGTAGGAACTAAATTGGGAACTCTCAGAATCAAATACCAAGATGAAACAGTTTATGAACAAGATATTATTTTAAGAAAAAAGCTTACCTTTGATATTGTAAAATATGTAAAAGCACATATGGAGCTTGCAATTGGAATCGTGATTATTTGTCTAATTGCAATGATATTTGTAATAAAGAAAATGAGGAGAAGAAAAAAGAATGGAAAAAAAATGGACAAGATTAGATGAGAAAAATGAATTTTTAGGAAGCAGTAACCAACTTGCTGCGGTGGTTGCCAGTTTGATATGCTTACTAACATAAAGAGAGCAACAAGTATTTTAGAAAAAAAGCTAAAATGGTTAGAAGGCTTTTTCTTGTTAAATCAAATTACATATTTTAAAGCGTTTTCAAATCGAATGATTGAATGGTTTTTAAAAGATTATATAAAGGAAGCGAATGCAATCAGTAATTATAGTATAGAAAGTAATTTCTTGATATATGGTAAACTGAAATTTACAAAACAACATTGTCCGAGGTCTAAGAAGTTTTAATAACTTCTTTTTCAACGGATGATATCTTATCTTTTTAGAATCTTAATCAAAAGAAAGAGTATTTTTAGTAAAATGTGTCATCCTATAAATGAGGTGACAAAGTGAAAAAGTGGTGTGTTTTAATTGGTATTTGTTTTTTTATTGCAATCAGTTTTATCAATAGGGGAGAAAATTCAAAATCAGTCTTTGAAGAAACCAATATGAACGAATTCAAATTGGAAAAAATTGATGTTTCCAATACTTCTATTACAACCAAAAATATCACCTCACTATTAAACTCTTTAACATTACATAAAGTAACTTATGAAATCCCAAAATTATATAGAAGTAAATTTTCAAATCAAAATCCAGAATATTCTTTTCTTGGAATTTCGAATCAAAAAGGGTTAGAAGAAATTGAAAAAAAATTATCCAATGACATGAAAGCAATGGGCAATACCAAAGAAATAGAAAAAATTGCGTTTTATGGGGTGAAGTTGCTTTCGATAGAAGTGTATGGGAGAGTGAGTAAAATAGAAGAATTGAAACAAAAATTAAAGGACTATTAAGTTCTTTTTTTTCATATACTATGATAGCCTCATTGAATTTTTAGATAAAAAAGTGTATAATAAACTCAGGTGATGTAAATGTCT
This sequence comes from uncultured Clostridium sp., assembly GCA_947571115.1. Taxonomy (GTDB): domain Bacteria; phylum Bacillota; class Clostridia; order TANB77; family CAG-508; genus Scatovivens. Next base: position 3,603 of record CANOWW010000039.1, on the reverse strand, counting down.
TATATATGGTTAGGTGTCGTCATTTTACTAACGCTAGTAGAATGTATGACAATAGGATTGACAACAATTTGGTTTGTGATAAGTGGGATAGTTGCCTTACTAGTTTCACTTACTGTTGATAATTTTATGTTACAGTTTGGAATTTTTGTTATTTTAGGAATTTTTTTATTAATTACAACAAGACCATTATTATTAAAATTTGTAAAACCAAAAAACGAAAAGACGAATCTTGATAGAATTATTGGTATGGAAGGAGTTGTAACTGAAAAAATAGCGAAGAATACAGTTGGCGAAGTTAAAGTAGATGGAAAGAAATGGAGTGCTGTTAGTACAAAGAAAATAGAGAAAGACAGTATTGTTAAAATCATCTCTATTGATGGAGCGAAATTAAAAGTAGAGAAAGTGGAGGAGTAAATATGGAATTTTTAATTGTTATTTTAATACTTGCTATTGTTCTAATTGTGCCAAATGTGAAAATTGTGCCACAAGCAAAAACCTATGTCATTGAAAGAGTGGGTTCCTATTATACAACATGGAAAAATGGCTTACATTTTAAACTGCCTTTTTTAGATAGGGTAGCCAATCAAGTTATTTTAAAAGAAATTGTAAAAGATTTTGACCCACAACCTGTTATTACAAAAGATAATGTAACAATGCAAATTGATACCGTTGTATATTTTCAAATTACAGATGCCAAATTATATACTTATGGAGTAGAAAATCCAATCAGTGCGATTGAAAATTTAACAGCAACAACATTGCGTAATATTATTGGAGAACTAGAATTAGATCAAACTTTGACATCTAGAGACATTATCAATTCTAAAATGCGTTCGATTTTAGATGAAGCAACAGATCCTTGGGGAATTAAAGTAAACCGTGTTGAAGTGAAAAATATCATTCCACCAAGAGATATTCAAGAAGCAATGGAAAAACAAATGAGAGCAGAGCGTGAAAGAAGAGAGAAAATTCTTCAAGCAGAAGGAGAAAAAAAATCTAGTATCTTAATCGCAGAGGGAGAAAAAGAAAGTGCAATTTTAAGAGCTGAAGCAGATAAAGAATCAAAAATCAAAAAAGCAGAGGGAGAAGCAGAAGCGATTATCAAATTAAAAACAGCAGAAGCAGAAGGAATTCGTTTACTGAAAGAAGCTAAGGCAGATTCTTCCGTATTAACATTAAAGAGTTTCGAAGCATTACAAAACGTGGCAAATGGTCAAGCAACAAAAATTATTGTTCCATCAGAACTACAAAATGTAGCAACCATAGGAACAACTATCAGTGAAATGTTAAAAGAAAAAAACAAATAATGAAAAAATTATTTCATATAATTGGCTTACCATTCTTATTTGCTGTAAGCCAATTTTTCTTGACCGTTATTGCGACAATTATTTTTTTATTAACTAGTAATCAAACGAATTTAGAAACATGGATAGGAACCGAAGATTATGTGAATTCTTTGGCACGCTTTTTTTCTAACTATAGTGTGATCTTGGTAGTCATTTCCTTTTTTATATTTTTTCCAATTTTCTATAAAAAACATCACAAAGAAATCAAGGAAAAAAAGAAATTAACAATTTTTGATTGTTTATTTTTGATAATATTAGGGCTTTCTTTTAGTCTTCTTTATAATGCCATATTAGGAAATTTAAATTCTATTTTTTCGTTTCCAAACTCATTTGATGGAAGTATAAATCTGATTTCTACGATTATAAGCACTGTTTTATTAGGCCCTATTTTAGAGGAGTATCTTTTTCGAGGTATTGTCTACAATCGACTTCAAAAATATTATTCAGTGATGAAATCTTTATTATTAACAGGGATTATATTCGCGTTTTCTCATACCGATATTTTTGGAATCCTATACGCGTTTATTTTTAATTTTATACTTATTTTTGTCTATGAAAAATACAATTTAAAAGCTTCTATTATGGTTCATGTGAGCGCGAATATGGCAAGTATCATATTTACAATGTTTATTTATCAAGATTTCTTATTAACTGAATTAACACTTATGATTTCTAGTCTTTTATTGATAGGTTCTTATATGACACTAAAAGAAAAATGAAGTTTATAAAATGTTACAATTTTACAATTTTATAAACTTCAATTTATGAAATTGACATTTAAAAAAACAAATGTTATACTTTTTTTAGGAGGAATAATCATGATAGAAAGACCAGAATATTTAAATCAATTAATTCGTTTTAAGGATAAGGATTTAATTAAGATAATTACAGGAATAAGACGATGTGGAAAATCGACACTTTTTGATTTATATATAGAATATTTATTGAATAGTGGGATAGACAAAAAACAAATTATTCGGATTAATTTGGAAGAATATGAGTTTGTAGATATGGAAAATTATAAGCAATTATATGAATATATAAATGAAAAGCTAATTCGTGATAAAAAGAATTATGTATTTATTGATGAAGTACAAAAAATAAAAGAGTTTCAAAAAGCTTGTGATAGTTTATATATTAAAAAAAATGTTGATTTATATATTACTGGTTCTAATTCTAAATTATTATCTGGAGAATTAGCCACTCTTTTATCTGGACGATATATAGAAATTAAAATGCTTCCCTTATCATTTAAAGAATATATTTCTTATGTAGGAGATAGCGAGAGAGAAAAAAAATATATAGATTATATTACCAATAGTTCATTTCCGTATACATTAATGCTAGATAATGTAAAAGATATTAGAACATATTTAGATGGATTATATAATACTGTTATTGTAAATGATATAGCAGAAAGAAAAGAGATATCAGATATAGGAATGTTAAAAGATATTACCAAATTTATGTTTGATAATATTGGAAATTTATGTTCTAGTACGAGTATTGCAAACGCCATGACTTCCAGTGGCCGAAAAATTTCAGTCCCTACAGTGGAAAAATATCTAGAAGCTTTGGTAGAGGCATTTGTTTTGTATAAAGTTTCTAGATATGATATTAAAGGAAAAAACTATCTAAAAGCAGGCTCTAAATTCTATTTATCGGACCTAGGGCTACGATATTATTTGTTAGGTAGTAAAAATATCGATGAAGGACATATATTAGAAAATGTTGTTTATTTAGAACTGCTTAGAAGAGGATATGAAGTATATATAGGGAAAAATGATGATAGTGAAGTTGATTTTGTAGCAAGTAATGAAAAAGGAGAAGAATATTATCAGATTAGTTATACTGTAAGAAATGAAAAAACATTAGAAAGAGAGCTGAAGGCAATCAATAGCATTAATGACCATAATCCAAAATATTTGCTTACTGCTGATAATACACCTTATACATCTTATAATGGCATAAAACAAATTAATGTGTTTGAATGGCTATTGGATAAATAATTATATGTATACATAAAATATGATATCAACCTTTATTTGTTTATAAATTAGAACATTAATTCTTGTAAGCTTAAAAAAAATGTGCTAAAATGAGAGTGTTTATAAAAAACGGAGAAGAGAAGTAGTAATAAATGGAGATATTTTTAGAGAGTCTATGGTTGGTGAAAATAGATGATATCAATTTATGAATTCGTCTTGGAGTTTTATATGCAAAACATATAACGGTAACGCGTTACAGTTTCAAGGTA
>CANOWW010000038.1 GCA_947571115.1 uncultured Clostridium sp. | reverse complement strand
GCTCCACTCCTTTTTCTAATTCTGCTTTCACATAATCATTCACGTTTGCAAAATTGTTTTTTTCTGTGTAATAATCCATTTGCAATTCCGCAATTTTAAGTTCAATTTCTTCTTTGATTTTCGCCATATTGTTCACATCCACTGCCTTTTGTGCTCGTCCTAAAATGCCATTGCTGCCGTGCTACTAAATTAAGCGACACGCCAGCTAGAATTAATAAAACGATAATGGTTACCACAAGCGCAACCAAAGTAATTCCTGCGGATCCGCCCAAGACGCCCCCCTCGTTTTTTTGATACATCATAAAATTCCTCCCTTTTACTTTTTCTACACAAAATTTGTATAATAAAAGTATATCGAATCCATTTCATTATGTCAATAAATGTTACCAAATTGTAATCATTGTTACAAAAATTTAACATTTCTAGAGAATTCTCTTTTTCTTAAAATATCGTTCTTTGCAATTCCTAAAATCCATTTTAAGCCACTTTTTCTAAAAAATTGAATTCAAACTCAAATTCTCTCTAAAAACGCCCAAATTGAAACTAGAAGTAGCTAATATTTTAAAATAAAATATTAGCTACGTTATCCGTAATTCACTTCGTTCAAACGGCTAACTTATTTTAGAGGCATTCTAGATTTTGCGCGAGGATTTTCATTTTTTTGGTGACGCATTTTAATCCCCAAGAAGGCCCTTGAAATTGAAAAGTAGACATAACTATCGTCTAAGACATAAAATGCCTTAAATCGAATTTTAGGCATTTTTCCAGCGATTTGGATTTTGGAAATATTTTTAAGGGAGCTGCAGAAAAAATTTTAAATTTCCAAAAAAGCAAGCAAAATTGGGAGCATTGCCCCCAATTTCTCACACAATATATTGAATTTTACAACCTTTTTTATAATCGGTTCATAATTTCTTCAAATTCTTCGCCATCAATTTTTTCCCTTTCCATTAACACACCAGCAACTTCTTGCAATTTTGACATATTTTGATTCAATATATCAACTGCTCTTCTGTAAGCTGTGTCAATGATGTTTTTCACTTCTGCATCAATTACAGAAGCCGTTTGCTCGCTTACATCATTATGTTGAGCAAAATCTCTGCCCAAAAATACTTCCTCTTGCCCTGAACCAAACATAATTGTACCAACTACATCACTCATACCATACTTGGTAACCATACTTTTAGCAATTTTCGTTGCTCTTTCAATATCATTACTTGCACCAGTAGAAACGTCCCCCAAAACAAGCTGTTCTGCCACTCTTCCACCTAGTAACGAAACAATATTTTCTTCCATTTCGGTTTTGCTCATGAAAGATTTATCCTCAGCTGGGCGATACATTGTATAACCACCAGCCATGCCTCTTGGCACAATGGAAATTTGGTGCACATTGTCCTGAGTTGGCAAAAATCGGCTAACAACAGCATGTCCCGCCTCGTGGAAAGCAACCAATTTCTTCTCTTTTTCACTAATCACTCTTGACTTCTTCTCTGGTCCCATTGTCACTTTTACCATGGCTTCTTCAATTTCTTGCATTCCAATTTCTTGTTTATCACGTCTTGCTGTAAGAAGCGCCGCTTCGTTTAGTACATTCTCCAAATCAGCTCCTGCAAATCCAGCTGTATTTTTCGCAACAATGCTCAAGTCGACATCAGGCGCCATTCTTTTCTTTCTAGCATGCACTTCTAGAATTTCTTCTCTCGCCTTCACATCTGGTGCACCAACCACAATTTGACGGTCAAATCTTCCTGCTCTTAGCAATGCTTTATCCAAAACGTCTGGTCTGTTTGTTGCAGCAAGCACAATCACGCCTTCATTTGGACTAAATCCATCCATTTCAACCAACAATTGATTTAATGTTTGTTCTCTTTCATCATGACCTCCACCAAGTCCGGCACCTCTTTGGCGTCCAACCGCGTCAATCTCATCAATAAAAATAATACATGGCGCATTTTTCTTTGCTTGGTCAAACAAATCCCTTACACGTGAAGCACCCACACCAACAAACATTTCCACAAAATCAGAACCACTGATGATAAAGAACGGCACACCAGCCTCGCCTGCAACAGCTTTGGCAAGCAGCGTTTTACCAGTTCCTGGTTGCCCTACCAACAAAACTCCTTTTGGAATTCTGGCTCCCATGTCTGTGAATTTTTTTGGTGATTTCAAAAATTCTACAATTTCTTGTAATTCTTCTTTTTCCTCGTCAACACCTGCTACATCTTTAAACAAAACTCTGTTTTTGTCATTCATATTAAGCATTCTAGCTTTGCTTTTTCCAAATGTCATCGATGTTTTATTTCCGCCTTGGTTTGGATTCATCAACAACAACCAGAAAACCAAGAAAATGATGAGAATGACAAATGGTGAAAATACGCTCAAAATTGCGACAAATGCAGACTCTTCATCTTGTGTTACTGTAATTTGTCCGAGATGCAATATTTTCTGATATTTCCTCCATAAATGTATCTAAACTTGGGATTGTTACTTCTTTTACGCGATTGTTCATATCTCCACTTTTTTCAGTAACATACAAGGTCTCCTTATCAGACGATATTTCAATTTCCGAAACTTGTCCTTGATTAATCGCTTGAATAAGCTCAGAATAATTCATTTTTCTGTCCGAATTATTCAGCAAGCCACTCAAAACGGCAACTGAAATAATGACAATAATCAGCCAAACCGCCAATGTTTTTATTCCACTTTTCAAAATTATTTCCTCCTTTGATATAGTAATCCATTTAACATAGTAGCACATAATTAAAATTTTTTCAAGTGATTTTTGTAATTTTTAATTTTTTATCTTGCAAACCAATTTTGACACGTTTATTGGGCGTCAAATATTTGTTGCCAATATTGTTATTGCAAAGTTTTATGACATCCTCTATATGTACCTTCTCAATCCCCTTTGTCGACCCAAATAGCTTTTCAATTGCATACAAAATTATTCTCTTTTGCATTAATTTTTCTTGCTTATTAAATTCTCTGATATTCAAAATAATTTCGTTTGGCAAATTCTCCGAAATGCAAATTTCGTCATAAACTTGAGCTATCTGCTTTTCCAAAAATTCCTCTTGCTCTTTTGCGAGCTTAGATAATCGCTCCAATGCCCTAACAACGCTGGAATTAAACTCTTTTTCAAAATACGGCAACACCACATTTCTAATTTTATTTCTCGTAAATGCATTATCGTTATTGGATTCGTCCTGCCTTGCTTCCATGTTTTCTTCCTTTAAATAGGCTTCAATTTCAAATCTCTGCGTCTCCAACAAAGGACGAATATATTTGCCATTTTTCTTTTCTATTCCAACCAAACCTTTTATGCCTGTCCCACGCAATATATTCATTAGAATTGTCTCTGCTTGGTCATTTTGATTGTGTGCAATCCCAATTTTATTGGCACCTACTTTTTGCTGAATTTCGTCAAAAAAATCATATCTTACTTTTCTCCCAGTTTCCTCTAAACCACGTTTTTCGCGTTTTGCAATTTCTGCTACATGTGCCTGTTTGACAAAACAACGAACCTTCATTTTTTTGCAAAAATCCTCCACAAATGCTTCATCTAACTTCGCATTTTCGCGCAAACCATGATTAACATGCGCCACAAAAATCTCAAAATCCAATAGCCCCTTTTGCCTAATTTTGCTCAAAATATTTAGCATCGCAATCGAGTCTGGTCCGCCGGAAACTCCCAGCACAACTCGGTCCCCATTTTCAATTAAGCGATATTTCATTATAAATTCGCAAACTTTTTGTTCTAACATCATTTTACCCTTTTTTAATAGTTCTCATACTGCTGATTTGACAAATTTCCAAATTTGGTATAACTTGGCATCCACAAAAGTTTTCGCGTTCCAGTTGAGCCTCCTCTGTGCTTCGCCACAATCACTTCTGCCTTATTTTTATCACTGCTATCTTCATTATAATAATCATCTCTGTACAAAAACATAACAATATCCGCATCTTGTTCAATGGCGCCAGATTCTCTCAAGTCAGAAAGCATGGGACGCTTGTCTTCCCTGCTTTCCACACTACGCGACAACTGCGACAAAGCAATCACTGGCACATCTAATTCTTTTGCCAAAATTTTAAGGGAACGGCTAATCTCCGAAATTTCCTGCTCACGCGTTCCGCCTCTTTTCGAACTTCCCTGTATCAGCTGCAAATAGTCAATCACAATCAAACCAATCTTTTTTTCCATCTTCAATTTTCTACATTTGGTTCGGATATCCATCACTTTGATGCCCGGCGTATCGTCAATGTAAATCGGCGCATCCGACAAAAGTCCAGACGCTGTCGCCAATTTTCCCCAATCGCTATCTTCAATTTGCCCAGTACGGATTTTATTGCTATCGACCATGGCTTCGCTCCCCAAAATTCTGTTACCAATTTGCTCTTTGGACATCTCCAAATTGAAAATCACAACAGGAACATTATTTTTCACAGCGGCATTTGTCGCAATATTAATCGCAAACGCCGATTTTCCCATCGCAGGACGCGCCGCAATAATAATCAGCTCCGAACCATGAAAACCAGACGTCATATTATCCAAATCAATAAAACCACTTGGCACACCTGTGATGCTCCCTTTTTGGTTGTATAAGCGCTCCAACTCTGCAAATGACTCTACCAGCACATCTTTAATCGAAGCATAGCCCTTCGTATTTTTATGTTCTGACAAATCGAAAATCTTTCTTTCTGCCAAATCTAAAATTTCGTCAATCTCTTCTGTCTCATTATAACCAAGCGCCAACAATTCATTAGAAGATTGAATCAAATTTCTCAGCATGTACTTTTCTTCTACAATTTTAATATAGCGCTCCACATTGGCAGTCGTGGGAACCTTATCCGGCAATGACGCCAAATATTCTATTCCGCCAACTCGCTCAAAATTACCAGCCTCCACCAATTCATTTTTTACAGTAATCAAATCCACTGGCTCATTTTTCGCATACAAACTCAAAATCGCATCAAAAATTGCCTTGTTATCTTCGCGATAAAACGCCTCTTTGCTCAAAACCTCCACACTGCTTAGCACAGCATCTTTGTCAGTCAACATCGAACCAATCACTGCTTGCTCTGCTTCAATATCATGTGGCGGCACTTTTCCTACATCCATCCTAAAACTCCATTTCTTGCCATTTTATTTTTCTGTTACCATGACTGTAAGTTTTGCAACAACGCCTTCATTTAGTTTAATCTCAACGGTTTGCGTCCCAGCCACTTTGATGCTATCCGCCAACATAATTTTCTTTTTATCCACCACAATATCAAAATCTTTTTTCAATGTTTCCGCAATTTCTTTCGCTGTAATCGCCCCAAATAAACGCCCATTTTCACCAGCTTTTACTTGAAACTTTAGTGTAATATTTTTCATTTTTTCGGCAAGTGCCTCTGAAGCTTTTTTATCTTCTGCCTTTCTAAAGCTTTCCGAATCTTGCTTTGCTTTTAAATTATTCATATTTCCGCTATCAGCTGGAACCGCCATATTGCGCGGAAACAAGTAATTTTTCGCATAGCCATCTGCCGCATTAATCACTTGGTCCTTCTTCCCAACCCCTTTAATATCTTGCTTTAAAATTACCTTCATTTCGTGCCTCCTTCTTTTTTTAGTAATTCAATTATATGTATTTCGCAAGCATTTGTCAAGACTTGAAATAGTTAAAAATCGAGAAATTTCGCACACTTTCTACAATTCTAATTTTACTCTTGTGATTTTTCGAAAACTATGTTACAATATCCTCAATTCATTTTATTTGGAAATTAATCAAGTCTTGACTAAAAAATAATTTTAGAGCTAATTATATATTAAAATTTAAAACCCCTAGTTTTCAACTAAGGATTTTCTAATTTTTATATCTGTTAGATAACTTGTATAAATTTTAATCTGCCTAATAACAGCATACATTTAAATTGTATTTAACCTATTGACTTAAGTGCCATTTTCCGATTTATCCAAGCGAACTTAGCAGTATCTGGTAACATAACCACTGGTCGAACTCCAATCGCTCCACCACGCCACGTTCCGTATAAATTTGGGTATGTCTTATACTCCATTCCGGTCATGAGTTCCACCGGTACTCGTAAGTATGGTGGTGGGACGAATCATACGCATAGCTTTCCCACGTCCACTACCCAAACGGCTCCTTATCCGGATTTAGATTCGCCTCGTAAAGTGAGTCCGCCGCCATGAACGCCTTTGCATTGAAGTATGAGTTTGGCTGGTAGGACGGACTTGCCTTCCATTTCTGCGCAGCAGATGAACTTAGCTCGTCTCTCGTCGGTCCACACTTTGCAGTAGCCCCTGGATAACCGCTCGCAAACAATCCCCAAACCCACGGGTCCGTAGTTTGTAACCAATCACTAAGATCTCTTCCTCCGTCCAGAATCAGATGTAACAGCGTATTCTCCGCATGCTGCGCTTCCATTACCTAATGGTAATTTAGACACAGGTACGCATTCTTTCGCTATCAACATTACACGTCCACTTCTGTTCAAGAAAATCCTCCATTCCGTTACTCCATTTGCACTATATTCAACTGGATCCCCATAATTTGAACCACTTATAATGTCTTTTCCTAAAACATAGCTCTCTTTCCATACTGCATACAATGTCACTCCTCCATTCGTTGTATAGCTTCCTCCTGGCTGATAAGCCACTGCTCCACTGGCGCTTGTTGCCCATCCTTGGAACGTGTATCCACTTCTTGTTGGCTTCGTACTACTTAACGTCAACGTCTGTCCATATGTTTTGGTTTGTGCTCCTGGTGCTCCACTTCCTCCGTTGGCATTATAGCTTACTGTCCATGTGTGTACTTGCCAATTTGCTGTAAATGTTACGGTTCCTCCTGTACTTCTTAAGTTCTTAAAGCTTGTTTCTTTTCTTCCACTTAAACTTGTTGCTGTTGTTGTTGCGCTTCCATAAGTGTGCGTACAACTGTCCATTCCTGTGATTGTCCAGCCTGTAAATGTATGTCCTGCTTTTGTTGGATTATGAATTGTAAAGGCTGCATCATATGTTGCACTTGTTGGATGACTTGAACCGTATGAACCTCCATTTAAGTTATATCCTATTGAATACATATTTGCTGTCCATTTTGCATATAACTGCACAGTTGCGCCATTTGTTGTACTCAAATTGTTTACACTATGAGAATTATTGTATATCTTTCCTCCACTGCTACTGGTTGCCCAGCCTGCAAATGTGTAGCCTGTCCTGCTAAATCCGTTGGCTGTTAAGTTCTTTGCTGTTCCATATTGATGTGTACTCTTTGCTGTGCTTCCTCCTGTTGCTCCATTTCCATTGTAGTTGACATAGTATACTAGCACTGGTTTATGGGCCATGTAGGATGTTCCTCCGTTTACGCCATCCCAAAGCCTTGCATAAACTGTTGTTCCTGTTGGTACGGTTACGCTGTTTCCTGTTGTCCAATCGGCATCGTTTGTGCTTTGCGTGGTGCAATATTGGATTTGATAGCCTGTGGTTGTTTGGAAGGTTACGGTTGCGTTTGTGCTGTTCCATGTGGTTGATTTTACGCTTAAGTTGCTGCTCGTTGCTGGGTCCACTTGTTTTAGAACAACTGTTTTGCTTGCACTAATCGTGCCTGCTGCGTCTTTGACCCAAACATAATAGGTCTTGTTGTTTTTCTGGTTTTCAAATGTTTTGGTAAATGTTTTGCTATTATCTTGGATTGCTGTAAATTCTGTTGGCGGTGTGTTAGTTTCTGTTACAGCGTAGCCTACCAAGCCTGAACTGTCGTCTGTTGCTGAGAATGTGAAGCTGTTGCTGGTTACCGTGACTTCTCCTACTTGTGGCGCTGTTTTGTCGATGCAGGTTACATTTGCTGCGGCTGTGGTTGGTCCTAGTTGACCTTCGGCATCGCGCAAAGCAATGATGATGGCACCGTTTTCCTTGAAGGTATAACTGGTGGCATCGTGCCATGTTTGTCCACCGTCGTCACTTACTTGAATGGTAAAGTCCCCGATGTCGATGTTTGGCGTAATGGTTACCGTTACGTCTTGGTTGGTCCAGTCGGTGGCTGTATAGTCGATTTTCAAGTCGCCTTGCCTTAGAGAGGTAACGCTTCCCATGGTTACTTTTTTGTTTTCGCTAACGTTTCCTGCGTCGTCTTTTACCCAGACATAATAGGTTTGTCCTTGTTTTTTGCCATTTACGGTTACATTGAGTGATTTCGTGCTTTCACAAGTTTCAAATTCTGTTGGTTCTGTTTCACTTTCTGTTACCGCATAGCCTACAATGCCAGAGGCTTCGTCTGTTGCTTTGATGTGGATACTGTATGTGTTTGCTGAAACTTCGGTGATAATTGGCTTGGTTTTGTCGATGTTGGCGACGTTCGCGGTTGCTATGGCTCCGTATTGTTTACCATTGAATAATCTTACGTAAATCGTTCCATTTTGCTTGAAGGTTTGTGTGTCGCTGTTGTTCCAAACAATGGTGTTTC
>CANOWW010000037.1 GCA_947571115.1 uncultured Clostridium sp. | reverse complement strand
TATCAAGAAAACATGTGACAACAAATAAGGAGGAAAAGATTATGGCAAACATCATTATTACGGCAACAAACATGTCCGAACTGACACAGAATGCTTTTAGGAACTGCCTTTTTAAAGAAGGCGAGGATACTACCAACCTTGTAAAAGTGGAAGGCATTACAAGTATGTTTGGATTACACCCTAAAAGACTTGAGGAAAAGCGTGAACTTGTGACCGCTCTGCTCGCCGAATTGCCAGAGGAATTTAAGGAAGGATATACTTTCCTGAATTTCTGTACAACCAAGGATGGTGAGCAATGGACTGGTGAACACAGAGTATGTGAACAGTTGATTGTTATGGCAATTGGCTTGGAGCTTATGGAATACTGTATGCCAAGAGAAATGTGGGCTTTTCTGCCTGGTGGCGTTCCATATCTTATTGTTAAATAATGGTATGCCCAAAATAAGAATTTATTCTTTCCACTTCGTAAGAGGTGGTTTCTTTTTTGGAAGAATTTTAAAGTAAAATATAAAACCAATAATCAGAAAGAGATAGTTTCGATGCTTTTGCTCTTATTTAGCTTATTTTCCACCATAACTGACCAATTACATATTATATATTTAGCAAAGTAAAGAATAGTAACAATTAATCAAGATATATATAACACAATAGCATTCTATAATATGAGGTGTGCCCACACTAAAAATTCCTGTTATACCACTCAAAATTGTGTAATGCATTTGGTGTGCATTAAAAATGCATGTGGCTTAAATTCCGCATGATACGAGAAATAATAGGGAGTTTAACTCAAAATTACCATAAAATTTAAGAAAAATGCATGGAAAATGCGTTGTAATTTGGGTAATATAGAATTTCTTAAAGCAGAAATAGCAAGGTTGTAATGACCTACAACCGAATTACCTGCTCCAAAAAGAGTTTTCGTCGAACCTTTTGAAAGCCTTGATAAAACTAACTTACAAGACTACAAAAATTTGATGAAACACAAAAACTTAAACCAACTTTAAATAGTTGGTCTTTTTTTGACAAAAAAACTTGAAAAAAGGAGGTTTTTGTGATATGCTTAAAATAATTAAAAAGAAAATCATAATTACATACGAGTTACAATCTAAAATTTCGTGGGCTTGTTCCTTTTGTAATATAAAGCCAGAGATAATAGAAGGTAACTTGAGAATAGTTGAAAAAACTAATCTAGCTTATGTAGAGCCACATAGAGTAATTATCAAAGGAAAGTTGTATTTGTTCTTTAATGATATAGATTACTTTTATATTGGCGATTTACTGCATAAGTATCCTCTTACTAAACTAAGAGATTACATAGTAGATAATTGATGTTTTTATGAATTTCTATTTGCACATTTAAAAAATAATAGAAATAAATCAAGAGAAATGATGACAAAATAGAAATTGTATGAAGATGTCAGTTAGCTACAAACTATCTGACATCTTTTTGTTTTGGCAAAAATTATCAGATAGTTAAAACATTTTAAGAAATAGTTTTATTTCAGAGAGGAGTAGAAATGGAAGAAGTAAAAAATGCAGGAATTTATATTCGTGTTAGTACAGAAGATCAAGCAAGAGAAGGATTTAGTCTGGGAGAACAGGAGGAAAAGTTAAAAAAATTATGTGAGCTGAAAGATTATAATATATATAAGATTTACAAAGACGCAGGAATATCTGCGAAAGATATGGAACATCGACCAGCCTTTCAGCAAATGTTAGCAGATATGAGAGCAGGAAAAATCAATTATATTGTAGGTTATAAATTGGATAGAGTAACACGCTCAGTTCGTGATTTAGAAGTATTAATATCAGAGTTAGAAAAGCATAATTGTTATTTGGTGTGCGACCGTGATGATGTTAATACTTCAACCGCTAATGGTAGATTTTTTATTAGAATGTTGACGAATTTATCACAACTAGAAATTGAAACGGTGTCAGAAAGAACAAAATTCGGATTAACGGGAGCAATTAAGAATGGTCATATACCAGGTAAGTGTCCTTTGGGTTACAAAAGAGATGAAACAAAGAAAATGATTATTGATGAAACTACGAAAGATATTGTTATTCGAATATTTAATATGTATTTAGAGGGCAAAAGTTATCAAACAATATCGAATATTTTAAATAAAGAAAAAGTGTTATCTCCAAAACGTTGGTGTGATAAAACAATTGAAAAAATGCTATGTAACCTTATTTATATTGGAGATTATGAAAGATATAAAATTGTTGGGAAACAAGAAGGAAAAATACCAATTATTTATGAAAATGTTGTAGAACCGATTATTTCAAGAGAACTATTCGAAGAAGTGAAAAAGCAAAAAGAAATTAATCAGAGGGCTTATTGCAGAGATCGAGTTTATTTGTTTATGCAAAAGTTGTTATGCCCGAAATGTGGTAAAATAATGACTTGCAAGGGTTCAGGTGGTAAAAAGAAGAAATATATGTACTATCATTGTGAGGATTGCAGGATATATTATCGAGAAGACAAAGTGGAAGAAATGGTAATGCCGATTATTATGGATTTGATTGAATATGACATGACGGTAAAAAATTATTTTTACCCTGTACTAGCTGACAAAAAAGAGAAAGACACAAAAAAGTTGGATAAAGAAATATCTAGTTTAGAAAATCAGAAAAATAGAATAAAAGAGGCTTATGTAAAAGGCATTGTGGAGGTAGAGGATTTCTCAAAAGATTACAAAGAAATTGAAGGAAAATTGGCAATATTGGAACGAAAAAGACTAGAAATTATTGACACAAACAAGCAAACTTTTTCGCCACAGGCGTTAATGGCTGACAGAGATGTAGCCAAAGAAAAAATGATACGTTCTAATCAATTTAAAAGTATGTTAATGGCAGATTGGAATAGCAAAACGAAAGAAGAAAAGCAAGAATTTATTTCAAAATTTATCGAAAGTATCATACTTGAAAAAGACGAAAAAGGTTATTTTTATTTAGAAAAATTGAATTTTAGAAAGAGTTTTATGAAAGAATTAGTAAAACTTTTTGAGAATGGAATCTTTGAAATTCCATTTCCATGTACCAAAGGAAAAGAAGAAATAACAGTTCCTACTACTGTGGCAATGGATAAAAAGGAACTCAAAGAATATATGGATAGATTGAACGAATATTACGAAGTTTCTTATTATGAAATAATGAGACCAGATGAGCCAAAAAAGGGTTATCAAAAGAAATATTTTACGATAGATACGGTTAATGATAATGGCGAAAAATTGTTTAAATTGGTTGAATTAGTTTGTGATGATAAGAGATTTCCAGCGCAAAAAGAGAATAGAATTGTGGGCGAAATTCGAGTAAAAGAACGTGAAAAAGCTGGGTAAAATCGTGCGAAATTTTATAAAAATTTGAATAAAAAATCATAAATTTTAATTCAATTTTTATAAAAAACGAAATGAATTTTTGATAAAAAATGGTTGAAAAAATGAAAATTTTTCATTGATTTTTTAGAGAAAATCTCGCACGAAAAAGCCTCGCAGAGCCCCCGAGTTTTGATGGCACGTCAAAACTCATAGGGGGTTAGGAATTTTGACATAAGTCAAATTCCTTTGCCTGCGAAGCTATCCTCAAAGGAGCTTTTTTTATGAGCGAGGAATTAGCCTACTCTATCCATTTAGGCAGTGATAAAAATAGAAGTACAAAAGCGAAACAAATGGCAAAGAAAAATTCTTCTGGAACGACATCTTTTTCCAACAATGCAATTCAAAATGCAACTCAGCTATCAAAAGTGAACAAACATAATTTGCGTGATTATGATAATGAAAGGGAATTAATCAATGTTATTTATGGGACAAATAATTTATATCAAGATGTACAGAAATTATATTTACAAGAATTTGAAGAAGCACGAATTGAATACAATAGCAAGCAAACTCGTGCAGATAGAAAAATAGAGAATTATTTTAAGCATATTTCGGATAGCAAGTTATGGGATTTGGCTTGTGAGTTTATTATTGAGCTTGGCGATATGGATTTTTGGCAAGATAAAAATATAGATTATAAAAATAAAATGGTTGATGTTTACAAAGAGCAAGTGGAAGATTTAATGAAAATTGTACCAGAGTTTAAAGTAGCAAATGCAGTGATCCATTTTGATGAAAGTTCGCCTCATTTGCATTTGGTTGGAATTGCTGTAAGTGATAATAATAAACGTGGTATGAAAAAGCAGGTGGCAAAGTCAAAGATTTTTACGAAGGAATCGCTTACAAGAATACAAGATGAAATGCGAGTGTGTTGTATAAAATCTTATAATCGAGTTTATGAGAAGTCTGCTAATTTGAAACAGAAACAAAAAGGCAGAAATCAAGACATTGATGTTAAGGATATGAAAAGTTATAGAGAAATCAAGAAACAGTATCAAGAAAAAGTCAAGAAACTTATTGAGGCGAACAAGAAAACAGAAAGCCTTGATAAAAGAGTTGAAACAGTTACTGAGATGTTGGATAATTTGAAATCTACTACCTTGAATAAAAATAATAAGGTTATTTCAAATGAGAAGATTGAAGAAATAAAAAAACTAACGGAAGAAATAGAAAATACGACAAAATCAGTTAGAAGTGTAAATGACTTGAATATTGCTATTAATGAGTTTGAACATACTGTTTTTGAAGTAGAAAAAGAAAATCGTTCGCTTAAATATGAGCTAGAATTGAAAGACGAAGAAATTGGAGATTTGAAAAGTAGGTTAGCCAAAAAAGAAAGAACGATTGATAAATTACAGACTGAAAAAGCAAGTCTAAAGACACAATTACAGAAATTCAAGGGATTTTGGCGTGCTTTAATGAAACATTTTCAAAGTAAGATTGGTTTTGATAACGACGAACATTATAAATATGTTGCTGATGATTTATATAAAAATGGAGTGTTTGACGACAATGATAGTGAAATTGCAAATAATGTTGGAAGAAAAGTAAAAACAGTAGATGAAATAGTTGATAAATGGACAATAAATAGAAAAACGGAGGTAAAATAATATGAAAAATGAAAAAGTGGAATCTATAATAAAAACGATTAAATATATGGATATAAAGGACAAGTTAAGGCTTGCAATATGTATGTGTAATAGTGATTGGTTACATCTTGAATATGACAAAAATGAACATTTACAGTATTTTGATGAATTATTGAAGGAGAAAGATGAAGCATATAGGACTACTTTAATAAATTTTGCTAAATATAAAATTGTTATGTTTGCAATGGCTAAAATAATGGAAATGGAACAGACGGAGCAAAATAAAGTAGCAGTGTATTTATTTAATATGGTAAATTATGAGATTTCTAATAAAAAACAAATTATTTAATAGATTAATTTTTAGTTTAGAATTTATCATAATAAAACACAAATAGAGAACTAACAAAAGTTCTCTATTTGTGTTTTAATAAATTACCTGTTCACCAAATCCTGCTATTAAATTATTATCATAGGCATATGTAAACTGCCTACAGTAAGCACATTTTAGCTCAAGTACCTGTCTAAAATAGATTTGCATAGTTTTACATGTTTTGGGAGAAGAGTATAACAAATTATCGCATTGGCATATGTTGCTGTCAACCAAGTTGCGTGCTCGTAAAAAATTAGTAGAGAAATTAAAATTTGAATAATCCACATAATGTTCTATGCAATAATCATTGAAAGGCATTAGTCCTACAAATCCAACCTCTGATATACCTATACTGCTAACGGTATCTAAATATTTACTGACTTCTGAAACACTATCAATATATCCTTTTATCAAGTTACAATTCAATTTGATAATATTTCCGTATCTCTTGGCTGCTTTTGAAATTTCAGATAAAGTAGCACATTTTATACCAAAAATTGAATCATTATTTTGATCCAAATAATGATGTCTACTTATTCTGATTTCAGTTAATACATCAATATTTTTCAATTGATATAATTTGTACAGCATTGAGGCATTAGTGTTTATAGTTACAATTGGACTTTCTATAATGTCTTTTATTGTTGAGAGTACATTATCTAAAAGTTCAATATCTAAAAATGTTTCGCCACCAGTTATAGCAATTCTTCCTAATTTATTCACTCTTATCAGTTCTATTAAGACTTTTGATAGCTTGTGAAAATCAAAATTTACCTTAGGTGAATGTTGTTTATGAATATTACAAAAGCCACACCGTGCATTGCACATTTTGTTGATATGAATATACAATGTTAAAGCTTTATCATGGAAAGTTTGCTTTTCGCCATTAGAGATACAGTCATTAAATTTGACGTCAATGCACTTACCAAATATTTCAGTTTGCTTACTATAAGTCATATAATTATCTCCTTTTGATTATAAAGAGACTGCAATTTCTTGCAGTCCCAAGTCAAGTTCCGTTTTGGCAAATTAACATCTATCCAATCCCCAAAAACGCCTGGCAGCAGGATTACCTACATAATCACACCACGGCAAATCAGGAGTTCTCTCCTGAGGTTTAGATTCACGTTCACTGAAATAGATGGAAAATCCAGGATATTCTGCCATAACTTCTTTAAGCATGCTAAGTGTAGATTGAGAACTGCTTCTCTCAGCATCTTTGTATAAGTCATAAAGTTTTCCGTTAATGAACTCCTGCTGAACAGATGGTATTGCTCCAATTACAGCATACCCAGTAGAATTCTTGTAGTTAGTTACTGACCGTTCAACAAATTCCCTTATTTCCTGTTTGTTGGTACCTATTATAGTACTACCTCCTTAAAAAATTATTTTTTGTTTTGGCTCTCTCATTACAGAGAGATACTAATTGTTAGTTAACAATACTATTATACAATATTATGTGAAGTTTGTCAATATTTTTTTAATTTTATGTAAATTTTTGTAAAAAGTATATTAAACTGAAATTAAAAATAAGAGCAACCTTTGCTCTTATAAAATTTTATTCTATTGTATTCTTCAATTCCTCATAATCAATCTCCAAAACCTTACACAATCCAATTAACTCAAAATCTTTTACAATCATTCTGCCTTCTTCAATTCTCTTTAACTCAGTCGAATCCAAATAAACAGCGTGTAATTGCAACTGTCTACTTAATTCTGCTTTTGAAAGATTTTTCTTTTCTCTATACTCTTTTATTAAATTACCAATAACATTACTTTTTTCTTCGTATTTTTTCAAAGAATTTTCCTCACAACAATTATTTTTATTGATTTTATAATATTTTTTTGTTAGAATATCGAGAGAGCCTCGACATATTATTAGATTATCTAATTATTTAAAATTTATGTAAGAGAGGAGGAAAAATTTTGAAACAAAAGAAATATAGTATTATGTTATTAAATAACAAAAAGGATTTAGAAAATAGCATTTGTAAAGAAAGTGATTTAGAGCATATTTTAGAAGATTTTGTAAATACAAATGCTAGATTATTATGTATCATGACTGAAGAAAATAAAAAACATTAACAGTATACCCACTATAATGTTAATGTTTAAAAATTATTTAGTATTCAACATACAAGCAATCATTTGTTGAATAATCGTTTTATCTCTGTTGTTTAATAATTCATATTGGTCGGTAATATTAGATGATTCGATAATACCTTTAAATAAATTAACAGACGAACAGTTTCCAATTTTACAAATATTAATCGCATTATCAAGACTAATGCCGACTTTACCGTTTTCAACTTGAGATAAAAATTGAGGATTAATGCCTAATTTTTCGGAAAGTTCTTCCTGTGTTAAGTTAAGACCTTTTCGAATATCTTTAATATTTTGACCTAATATTACATTTTTTTGACTATTATCTTCGTTTTTCATTAATACACCCCACGAATAGTATAGAACAGAAGATGTAAAAATGGAATTATTTTAAAACTTTAATTTATATAGAATAATAAAGTTTGAAACTATAAAAAAGGATAAAATAATAATCAAATTCGAGGTTAAAACTAATAAAAGGAGGTAGAAATTGGAACAGGAACTAGAAAAAACAAAAGATGAATTAGAAAGAGAAGTCAATAGCGGAAATTTTAATGAAAATAAGATATATGAACTTTCGGGTAAAATTGACCAATTAATTGTACAAAAGTACGATCAACAAATAAGAAAAAGGAAAGGTTGAAAGAAAATGGAAGAATTGATTGAAGATTGTGTTTTAGATGATTTGTTTGAAACAAGAACAGATGGATTTCAGGTTATGTTCATGAGAGAGAATGGAAAATCAGAAGAAATTATAGAGGCAGAACAAATTGAGAATGAATTGGAGGATATGATAAGAAATTTAATACAAGATGAGGAGATTCGAAGGAAGATTTTGGAAAAGTTGGAAGGATTTTCGGACAGTAAAATTGGAGAATTGTGTTTTTGGAATAAGGAATATTATAAATTGGGGGCTAAAGATGGAGTAAATTTGAAAAAAGAAATAAGTCAAAATGTGTAAGAATATTGCAAAAATTGGAGATGTGAAATATCTCCAATTTTTTGTAGTAGTAAAATTTTTATAATGCAAAATTATATAATTTTTTGAATTAGGAGTTGCAAAATGTAAAATGTTATGATAAAGTATAATTAGTTAAAAAAACGCCGACCTGTATATACGTTTTTTTGTAAACTATTGCTATGACTGTATTTAAAGTTGAAAATAAGAGATTTTGTGCTTGTTAGATTTCGTATATGTGTCTAGCAATCGCTCCATTAGAGAAGTCATTGTATTAGAAAAAGGTCTAGTATGATGGCTTTTTAG
>CANOWW010000036.1 GCA_947571115.1 uncultured Clostridium sp. | reverse complement strand
ATATATTATACCATTCCTTTCAAATTTTCGTGTCTATATATCTATACTAACACCACAATGACAGATTATTTTCCTTTCATAGTAAATTCTTAATTACATTCAAGATTATTGATAAAAATTATGATAATAAAAATAAATCAACCAATATTTATATGATTATGCAGTCCATGAAATTATTACTTGGAGATGATAATGGGAAAGAATTTGAAAACCTTATAATAGATGAAATTGAAAATTTAAAAAGTAAAATAAAATCAGTTGATTATAATATTATTTTATATTTAATGGGCTTTCATACGAATAAAGTTATCTAAAAAACATATAATATTATTGATTAGTACTTGAGAAACTTTTGAAGCCTTAAGTCGTCAAAAGTTCATGTAGAAATGCATGAGCTTTTTTGTTGCGTAAAGAAAGTGAAGTAGATATATGAACTTAAATTATGCAATATTTAGAAGTAAACCTATTTATTTCATACAAATAAATGAAATAATTAATACATTTGGAATTAAGAAATCATTATCAAAAAAAGGATGTCCATATGAAAATGTGCTAGCAGAAGCAACCTATAAAATAATAATAACAGAATTTGCTTTTAATCGTCAATTTGAAAGTTTTGAGGAATTAGAACGAGAGTTATTTGACTATGTAAATTGGTATAACAATATTCGAATACATGGTTCATTCTTTTTTAATTTTTTTTAAAAATCTTCTTGCATATAACAAGTATTCATACTAAAAAAGAATTAATCTAAATCGATTAATTCATATTCTCTAGAACCAATTCCTTGTTCTACAGCAGCTTCTATTGTAAGTAATCCATTTCTTGATTCAATTCGTTCTATCATATGGTTCTTTCCTGGGTCATTGGAATTATAAATCAAATCAATACATGCTTGGTCTAGGGCTACTGGGTCTTTAGAAGCTAAAATACCGATATCTTGCATACATGGGTCCTCTGCTACTCCACAACAATCACAATCTACTGACATATTACACATGACATTGATATAGACAATATTATCTTTATAAAAATCAGTAATGGTTTTGGCTGCATCTGCCATTGACTTTAAAAATAAACTTTGTTCTACTTGAAACATATCATCAAAACTGGCATGTTCTTTTCCACCTGTATGAATATATCGTTTTCCTTCTGAAGATGCCAAACCTATTGAAAGCTGTTTTAAAGCTCCTCCATATCCACCCATAGGATGTCCTTTAAAATGTGATAAAACAAGCATAGAATTATAATCTTTCATTTTTGAACCTACAATGTTTTTTTGAATAACTGTTCCTTTTTTATTTTCTAATACTTCTTCCCCTTCACTATCCAAAATGTCAACTGGAAAATATTTGCTCCATCCATGTTTTTCCATTAACTTTATATGTTTTTCCGTGGTATCTCTTGCGCCATCGTAAGCAGTATTGCATTCTACTACGGTTCCATTTACATGTTCTACTAGAGATTTCACAAATTCAGGTTTTAAATAGTTTTGGTTTCCTTCTTCTCCTGAGTGCAATTTCACAGCTACTTTTCCTTGTAATGTCATTCCTAATGCATCATAAATTTTAATTAGACTATCAGGTGTAAGACTTTTTGTAAATAATACGTTTTCCATTTTTATCCCTCCAATAAGATTATATCAGTTAAAGTTTACTTTAAGTCAAGAATATCTTGTCAATTTATTTCAACAATTTCATTTTTTTCCTCCTCATATTTTTTTACATAAGAACAGCTATATTTTGTGATTATTCCCTTTTGTTCAAAATAAGGTAAAGCATATTCTACCAACTTTTTGGCAATTCCTTTTCCTCTATGATTGGGATTTACATAAGTATGAATCATATCTACTGTATTAGAATCTAAATAGATAAATTCAATAAATCCCAACACTTCCTCTTTTTCTTCATATAAAATTTTATTATTTTCTATTTTAAACATATACTTAACCTCTATTTACAATACCTTTCTTCATAAATTAAATTATTATCTCCTATATAAATATCTTGATTTCCATCCAGTGTATTACATTTTAAAATACCAATTGAATCTGAATGATATAAAACTGTTTCACCATCTTTATAAATTTCCTTTTTCATCTTTTCCAAACTTGTTTCTTGTTCTAATAACTCTATGAAATCATCCAAACCATTATCATGAGTTTCTATTCACTTTTCTATTGTTGCGAAACCATCATTTCCATTCTGTAAACTAAAACAAGTTGGGAAATTAGTATAAATTGTACGTTTTTTATTTTCTGCATCGACATAAGAAGTTACCTCTTTCATTTCTTGTAAATTGTTTGTTCAGCATTCTAATTTTCCTTTATCAAAAACAATATAAAATGTATTAAAAGGAATACCATGATTGACTCCATAATCTGTAATCGTTAAATTCTGTTTGGCATCATAATAATATTTTTTTCCTTCACAAGTAATTGTTTCATATCCATTCATTATTTTGTCTAATTCTTTTTTTAATATTTGAGTACTACGAAATGATTTAAAATTAGCTGCATACATACAACATACATTATCAAAAATCGAATATCGAGGTACTGTTAAAGTTACAGAACCTATTCCAAGTTTCTTTTCCGAAATTCCAAAAGGGATATATTTTATTCCCATTATAATAAGTATTAATATGATACCAACAATTACTCTTTTTCGCATATTTCTTTTCCTTTCACACTTACTTTAATATATTTTTGCTCTTTCCATTCCCCAATCATATTTTGTTCTTTTCTAACTTCACAAACCTCAATATGATTTTGCTTTATGAGTTCATTAATTCGTGTTGTAAAAAAGATATCTCCATAAAATCCCAAAAGTCTTTCTGCCATACATTTTCCAACTAACTTCCAATAACGAACACTTTCATATTGTTTTAAAATATCTAATATCCTTTTGTCTAAATAATCAAAGGAAACCGATTTTAGACTATTGTTATGAATGATTCTTAAATCACTATTTTCTTCTACTAACGCTATCCATTCGTCATTATATTGTTTTTGTTCTGGTTCCTTTATAACAATTGTCTTTTTTTCTAAAGGCCTAATTTCTTCTACTGTATAACTTCCAACCGAAAAATGATTTTTATCTGTTACATCACAAGCAAGAATTTGAACGTTTTTCTGATAGAAATAGGAATTTAAAAAGTATAATGTACATACATCTTCATTATCTAATGAAGAATACCAAATGCGAATTTGCTTTGGATTACATTGTTCTAATTTCTGTAATTGTTTTTTTATTGGTACTTTTATATCTCCTACTGTTTTTTCATTTTGATTTTCCAAATCTTTGATATTTCCATAACTTAATAAAAGACAAAAAGAGATAACATTTTCATATCCTGCTTTTTCTAATAACATTTTTTCGCTTTCGCTAATTGCGATTTCTAACATATAAATCCAACTTTCTATGACATAATTCTTTCATAATTATCTATTTTATAATCCAATTTCTTTAAAATTTCTGTTAAAACATCAATTTGTTCTTTTATTTCTTTTCTTTGCAATTCTAATATCTGTTTTCGTTCTTTTTCTGTATTTTGAACATTGAGCAATTGCATATATTTTTTTAATCTTTCCATACTCATTCCAGAATTTCTCATACAAAGTACAAATTCTATATTTGGAAAATTTTCTTCTTTATAATCTCGAATTCCATTCTTTCTTTTGACATCAAGAATAAGGCCTTCTTGTTCATAATATCTAAGTGTTGCTTCTGATATATGATATCGTTTACTGATTTCTTTAATTGTCATATTTCACCTACTTTGTTTTTTTTCACTAAAATAAAAATACATTGCGTTTCTTAAAATAGAATACATAGTTCCACTTTCATCTAACAGTTGACTTTCTTCACTATCTTTTAAATATTCCTGATAAGTGACTTTTCTAATTTCTTCTATTCCATACAATTTATAATAATCTTCTTTATTCATAGATAAATTAGATGTTAAATCAATTACATATTCTCCATCTAATATAAAAGAATGTAGATATTTTCCATCTAAGTTTTTATGTGCAAAGGCTGTTACTGCGATATAACCAGAATTTCGCTCTAATAAAAACATTGCACTTTCATGGCAAGCACTTCTAATATCAGCATTATTACTAATAAAGTTATTTGTTGCTTCGTCCAATTGACCATCCAGTTTTCGAAAATGAATTGTTCCTATTTTAGATACAATACGAATTTCGCCATTTTCTTCTTGGTAATTGCTAATAATACCTCTTTTGATAAGTAGTTCCTTTAAAAATTCTGCATTGCTTCTATTTCTAGTGACAGTTAGTATAAAAGAAACCAAAACTTCTCTCCAAAATATAGAAACTGGAATATTAGATACTTCTAAAGCTTGATATAAAATTTCTTCAAACTTATCTAATAAGAAAAAACAATTGACATTAAATGCTTCTATTGGATTACTTGTTTTTGCTGCTTCATATAAATTAACTCCCAATAACTTTTGAAGTTCGTCAATGACATTTCTGACATTTTCTTCCCTTTCTTTTTGAAGTTGCACTTCTAATTCATCTGTCAATTTTGATAATTCCATTTTAACTCCTCCAATTCGTAACCTCTCCATTTACTTTTAGTACATATTTTTTTCCTAAATATTTTGAAATCTTTTCTGGTATCGTAAAAGCTTTCTCCCAACCTCTTAAAATTTCAAAATTTAATGGTCCACTAGTTTCATAAAATACGGTTAGTTCATTTTCTGTTATCGTAATATCTACTTTTTTTATCTTTCCAACTTCTCGGTTCATTTCATCCTGAATACTAGAATTTATAGTCCGATGATACGTCACATCCAACTTGTCAGCAAGTACCAATGCAACTCCAACAAGAGATGTAATATGATTGCCATTAGAATGGTCTTTAATCGCTTCTTCTAATACATTCATTTCTTCTTCTGTAATATTTGTTCCTACTAAAAATTCACGAAAGATTTAACTGCTTTTTAATGCATGGTCTTGTTTTTCTTTTCCACTTATGGAAAGACCAATATCATGTAATAGCGCAACTACCATTCCAAGTTCAATCATTCTTTCTGTTGCATTCAATTGTTCTAATATTCGTTTGGTATAGCTCGCTACTCTTTTATAATGTTCTAATCCATGTTCCCAATCCCATTTTCCATCTGTAATAAATTTTAAATTCCCAATTTTCTCTGTTATTTCTAAATAAAATGGTTTTCTTAATATAATTTCATAATTATTCATACAATAAAGTCCTTTCATTTTACCTACTTTTATTATAGCGTATCAAAAGATAGAAGTAAACGAATTGAAAGATGTTACCAATAAAAATCTACATTCTTTTATTTTCTTCTTATAATAAAACAGATAGAAATTTTCTACCTGTTTCTCTTTTTTGTAATTATGTTTGTCATTACAACAAACACAAAACCAAAGAGTAAAAGTATTCCCATATTTAGAAAGATTGGCTTTACGGTTTCTAAATTGATTGTTTCTAAAGATGCAATTAAATCATTGTTATAAATGTAATAATATGATGGCAAAACATGAGCTATCTTTAAAACAAAATCCGGAAGAAATTCAGTTGGTACAAATGCTCCACATAAAAAGCTTGACCCAAGTGCGATGACATTTACAATTCCACTCATGGCTTCTTTATTATGAACCAAATTTCCAATCAGAAGAGCTAATGTTAATGCCGAAATTGTAAAGACAAAGGAATTCAGTATTAAAAACATTCCTTGATTTGTAAACATGACATCTCCAACCAATACAATACTTAAAATGACATAGCACAACCATAAGATAATCGCAAATAAACTATTGGAAAATAATAACTGTCTATTAAACTTCTTATACTCTATACTACTAACCATAATTCTTAGTTTTACTTTCTGTTCTTTAAAACTAGAAACCATAAAACAAATAATGAAAACATAGCCTGCCAAAATACTATAGTTGGCAAAATTATAAAATAAAGTGGCTTTTGCAAATTTTTCCGTATCTAATTTTGATGTTACTTCTATAAAAACTTCTTTTTCCAAAGTCGTATTTATCATTTCTAATAAAGTTTCTTCGTCTTTTGTAACTTTTCTATAAATATTCGCAACATTAAAGTATCGATTTACTAGCATTTCGGCCAAAGAAGCTTGATAATCACCAGTACTTTTGATTTCTACATTTAACTTTTTTCCCTTTAAAAAATTATTTTTAAAGTCTTTAGGAATATAAATGATATAATTGACATCTCTATAAAATAATGCATCATTTCTTGCTTCTTCTGTTTCTTGGACTTCTTTTATGGTAGTATGCTTTTTTATATATTGAATAAAATTTTCTGTAACGTTATCTGTTCCATTTTCATTTACAATTAAAACATCTGGTTTTTCAGCCATAAATGAAGTACCTGTGTCATTATTTTGCATATTAAATCCTGCAAAAAAGATTAATATAACAGTATATAAAATAACTAGAAATTTATTTTTATTTAATATCTTTAAATAAGCTTTAAATACTGTCATAAGTTTGCCTCCTTAAACTTCTTATAGAAAGTGCCAACATCAGAATAGAAAAAATACATAAGCTAAAGATATTAAAATAATATCTGTCCAAAGTATCATAGTAATATAAGGAATAAAATCCATCTGTAATCATACTTGCAGGGTTTATCTGATTTAAAATAGGAATATTTTTATCTACCATATATTTCATTGTAATTCCCATCATTCCAGATAAAAAGCAGCAAAGCATCGTGAATGCAATTACAATGCCTGTTTTGGTATTCTCATTTGTTTTAAAGACACTAGCAATCATAATTCCGAGTGACAATCCTGCAAAGCAACCAATTAGTGTTAAAAGAACAATGAAAAAGACGTTTTCTCCATAATCAATTTTCAAAAAGCAAATGGTATAGAAAAATAGTAATGCAATTCCAATGAGTTGAACGGTATAACCAGCCAAAGCATTTGTTATAATCACTTTTCCTTTTAAAGTTGGACTAATGGAAATTCTTTTTCCATTGGCACTTTGATTTGCAAGGTTTTGATTAATTAAATAAAGCCCCAACATTCCCCCATATAAACAGGTCATCGCAATTAACGTATAAAATTCTATCATCGTATAGCTGAGATTTTTGTTTGATATATTTACAAGTTCTGTTTGGTTTTCTTCCTTCCACTTTTCTAGTTTTAAATAAACTGACTGGTAGAGATTTTCAGCTAACATATTTTTATCTTCTATTTCTAGTTTTGCTACATTTTTCATGACTTCTTCTGTTTGGATAATTTCTTCTGTTACAAATTTTAAAATTGTTTGATTGATTCCATTTTCTTTCACGATTAATTTGAGTGGTTCTGATAAAATCAAGTATCCATCAATTTTTTTATTTTCTAATAATGCTTTAGCGTCCTTTTCTTCTTCATAGGAAATTTGAAACATTGGCTCCTCTCCATTTTTCAAATGTTCAAAAATACTAGTTATCATAGAGTTTTGATTGGATGTTTCTTTTACAATTGCAATTGGGATAGTTTTTAATTGTTCTTCTTTTTCGATATCAGAAAATGCCATTGAAAATAAAGTTCCCAATATAAGAGGAAATGCAAATGTCCAAAAGATTAATGGTTTATTTTTAAAGAGAGTTTTCATTGCATATTTATAGTTATGAAATAACATTAGTCTCTTAGTTCCTTTCCTGTAAGTTCTAGAAAAACATCATTCAAAGTTGGTCTTTCCGAATAAATCTTATCATACAAAATACTCTCTTTTTTGAAATAATCTATGAGTGTAATCA
Source organism: uncultured Clostridium sp. (assembly GCA_947571115.1). GTDB lineage: Bacteria > Bacillota > Clostridia > TANB77 > CAG-508 > Scatovivens. The sequence continues at coordinate 1,751 of CANOWW010000036.1, read as the reverse complement.
AATTATTTTTTCCCTTTTTATAAATTACAGTTAAGTTTTGATTGTGATAATAAATTTCATCTACATTTTTCAGTTTCTTTATTTCTTCTAGTTGCTTTTCTGTAATGGAATCTACTTCTACATTCACTTTTTCTTCCATATTTGCTAATTCTTTTAATTCATCTGGTGTACCACTGGCAATTACTTTCCCTTTATCTAAAATAATCACTCTATCACAAAGAATTTCTACTTCTTCCATGTAATGTGTTGTGTAAACAATGGTTGCCCCATTTTCTCTTAATTTTTCAATTCCATCCAAAATATTATTTCGGCTTTGTGGGTCTACAGCTACTGTTGGTTCATCTAAGAAAATTAGTTTGGGTTTGTGTGCAATTCCACAAGCGATGTTTAGTCTTCTAAGTAGTCCTCCCGATAATTGCTTGGGATAAAATTTTTTAAATTCATTTAAACTGACCAATTCAATGGCCTCTTCGATATATTGTTTTCTTAAATGTTTATCCTTGATATAAAGGCCACAAAAATAGTCAATATTCTCTTCTACTGTAAGTTCTTCAAATACTGCAACATCTTGAAAAACTACGCCAATTTCTCGTTTGATATCATAGGCATTTGGTGCCATTGGTTTTCCAAATATTTGAATGGTACCTTTTTCAAAATTTAAAAGAGACAAAATACAATTTATTGTAGTGGATTTTCCAGAACCATTTGGTCCTAATAATCCTAAAATCTCTCCTTTTTTTACTTCTAAAGATATACCATCTACTGCTTTGATATTTTTATATTCTTTGATTAAATTTTTTACTTCAATAACATTTTTCATAATCGTTCCTCCTTATATCCTTTCAATAATTCTAAAACAGTATTCGTAAGTAGTTCTTCTATTTCATTTTCTTCTAATTTTACTGTTTTTGTTGCTAATAAACATGCAATTCCATGGGTAAAAATAAATACTTTCACATGAAATTTCTTCTGCTCTTCATAAGATAATCCTGTTAATTGTTGTCCTCTTCTTATAATGTCCTCCCCTTCACTATCATTTATAATAAAACTTTCTGGGCTGTTATTTGTTTCTTTCATAAAAAGAATCTTAAATAGTACAGGATGGTCTTTTGCAAACTGAATATAAGAGAGTCCTGATTGCTTATAGGCGGGCTTTTCTGTTACTCTCTCCATATAGTTTTGATAAGTTTCATAAATTTTTTCATAGACAGTATTTTTTAATTCTTCCATTGATGTAAAGTTATGAAAAATTGGCTGAACAGAGGCATTTAATTCTTTGGCAATTCTTCTAGCATTTAAGTTTTCAAAGCCTTCACTTTCTACAATTTTATAAGCAATGTTTACAATCTCATCTTTTGTATACTTTTTATTAGGTGGCATTTATTCACTTCCGTTCTATATCACTCGTTATATAACATATGTTATCATATATTGGGATATGTGTAAATATAAACTTTACAAATATTTATTATTTTAAAATACATAATCATTTATATTATGATTTTTTTTGCGCATACAGGAATGACAATATAAATAATAGCAATCCTATGCTACCCATAAAAATTAAAAAGTACTCTACTATATTTTTTAATTTTTTATAGTGAATTCTTAATGAAAATATCAAAAGTAATAAACCTATAATGGTTATAATTTTTTATTCTTATATCATTAGTTGTGGGAAATTATCTTTGAGTACCCTTAGTGTAAAGAGTTATGGGGATTTTGAATGAAAAAAGTAAAAATCCTTTTTT
>CANOWW010000035.1 GCA_947571115.1 uncultured Clostridium sp. | reverse complement strand
TAATTACATTTATGAGTAAATCGACAAGCTGGCTAATTTCTAGAGCTTCTTTTGATTTAAGACCGTATTCATCGACAATCTCATTTAGTTCTTCTTTTAAATCTTCAATATCATATTCAGTATAAAATAAATCTTTGATGTTGACTTCAAGAGAATCTGAGATTTTTTTGAGCGTTTCTAAATTACAAGTGTTTAAATGATTATTTTCTAGTTTAGTTAAGTAAGAACGGGATAATCCAGACTTAAAGCACAACTCATTTAATTTTATATTCTTAAGATTTCTTATTTTTTTGATTTCAAAAATAAACATTGTTATACCTCTTAAAGTTAATGTAACCAAAAAAAATAAAAATATTTTGATAAAATTTTGCCAAAATGGCTCATGGGGTGAGCCATTTTTCATGTGTAAAAATGGACTTAAATCCTTTAGTATCAATGAGTACATGTTTTTCGACAAATTGCAAAAAGGGAGTTTTTGTGAATTTTTGTCGAACGAATTTTGTTGAATTTTGTCGAATGGTATATTATAATCTAGAAAAACAAACAAATACGAATGTAAAGAAACGATGTGTTGTTAATAGGAGGAGAAAATGAACAAAACAAATGTAGAACAAAATGTAATAGAAGAAGTTTTAAAAGATTGTAATTTTTATGAGAAAATTGTTTTTAAGATATTTAATAAAGAATTTGTAAAAGTTTTTAAATTAGGAATAACTTTTGGATTTAACAATAAATAAAAAGTATTTTTGTCCACCATTTGCCCACCAAAAATAAAATTTGATAAAAAATAATATATTATAATAGAATACAATAAAATACAAACTATGGCTTTAATCCTTGTATTTTCAGCGTTACAAGATTTAATATATTATAATAAAATATCCTAAAACATATATTTTTTGTATGGGTAACAACCCTATGGTTGGTGCTACGGTAGCTGTTTCTGTTGCTGTGTATGAGGTTATGAAATAAGTAGTTTATATATAGAATAAAAGAGGGAGAAAAAATGAAAAATAAAAAAGTAATAGGAATTATTTTAATAATTGTTGTTGTAGTATTAATTGGTGTTTTTGCTTTGGGAAAAGGTAATGTAAAGAATGAAACAATGACAGCAGAAAATTTTAATGAAATTTCAGAAAAGCTAAAGGATTCATTAAGCGAGGATGAAGCATGTTATTTTAGTTATGCTTGTATGCAATATATGTTAAAAGATGGCTTGTCTGCTGCTTTTACTGATTCAGATAGTGAAGAGGCAATGTACAAAAATATTTATGGAAAAAAAGTGGGAGACATGATAGAAGAAGGCAAGAAATTAATGAAAGAAGATAATACTACAGTAGAACAATTTAAAGAAAGTTTGAAACAAGCAGGAAATTTAGCTCAATAGTAGTAAAATTGAGAAAATAAAAAATTCCCCATAGACTGGGGAATTTTTTGCTTACCTATACTCCTTGTTCACCAGGTAATATATAATCAATAACACCATATATTAGAGCGCCAATGATGGCAGCCATCCAGGTGATTGAGTAACCAGCTACTAAAAATTGTGTTACATATAATGTAACGACTGCTAATACAAATCCAACAAAACCTTTACCAAATGCCATTGCATGAAGTCCTGTAAATTTTACGATTAAATAATCCATTACACTTAGAACGATTGCTGCAACTCCAAGTGACCACCAATTACTAATTGTAAAGTTCGGTGTGAAAAATGCAGTAATACCAAGTATAATGGCTGCTACGATAAATCTACCGATAACTTGCCCAACAGCGCCCATAGTTGTATTGCTAGATTGTGTACGTGAATTGTTATCCATGGTAAATAACCTCCTTAGGTTCAATTAATATTCATTTGAAATGTAAATTACAAAAAAATATTATAAGTATATTTTGATAAATTTTGCAAAAAATATTCATGTAAAATAAAATTTTGTGAAAGAGGTTCATTTTATGCTAGTGATATTTGTAAGAGCAATTTTTTTGTATATTTTGGTACTAATTGTAATGCGTTTTATGGGAAAACGTGAAATTAGCCAGCTGCAACCATTTGAGTTAGTTATTTCGATTATGATAGCAGATTTGTCTACGACTCCAATGTCAGATACTGGAATTCCAATTTTGTATGGAATTATTCCCATTTTAGGACTTCTTATGATGCATATTTTAATTGCTATATTCAATTTAAAAAGTATTCGATTTCGTGAAATTATGTGCGGAAAGCCACGTATTTTGATTTTTCGAGGTAAAATTGATGAAGAGGCTTTGATTAAGGAAAATGTCACAATTAATGAATTAGAAGAAAGATTGAGAATTAATAATGTCTTTAATTTAGAAGATGTTGAATATGCTATTTTGGAAACAAGTGGGCAAATTACGGTGATTCAAAAGCCAAATAAGAGAACGACGACGCCAGAGGATTTTGGTATGGAGCCAGAATATGTGGGGATTTCGTATGATTTGGTAATTGATGGAAAAGTGATGACAGAGAATTTACAGAAACTTGGTAAAAATTACAAATGGCTTGAAAAACAAACCGAGAAGTTTCACATGCGCCCAGAAGATGCGTTAGTTGTTGTCATTAGCGGAAATGGCAGTATTTTTTGTCAACGTAAAATGGAGAAGGAGAACGGAAAATGAGGTTTTTAAAAGAGTATGTGATTGTGGGGGTTATTTTGGTTTTTGTTTTTTTTATGGAACATATTACTAAGCAGAATTTGAGTGATTCTGTCAAATGGATGAAAGATGGGATTACGAGTATTGAAAATAAATTAGAGGAAAATAGAGAAACAGAAGCCCAAAATGAATTTTTGGAGTTGAAAGGTAAATGGGATGGGGAACAGGAAAAACTGGCTTTTTTTGTGGAGCATGAAGAACTGGAAAAAGTCAGTAATGATATGGTAATTATTGAGTCGAATTTTGAGCAAAATGAGGCGGATGAAATTGATGAAAATATTACAGATTTGAAATTCATGTTGGACCATATTGAAGAAAAAAATCAGCTTAATTTAAAAAATATTTTTTAAAACACTTGTCATTTGAAAAGAAATATGATAGGATAAATGAAATCAAAAAGATGGGAAGTGAAAAAATATGGAAGAATTGCTTATAAAAATAGGAGAAATGCTAGATGAAAAAATAGCAGAAGTAAAGCAAGAAATTGTAAATACAGAAAAAAGATTAAGAAAAGAAATGGTAAATCTAGAAGAGAAACTAAGACAGGAAATAGTAAATTCAGAAGAGAAACTGAGAATGGAAATAGGAAATTCAGAAGATAAACTAAGAAAAGAAATAATAGATTCAGAAGAGAAAATTAGAAAGGAAATGTTGGATCGATATTTTTTATTTGAGCAAGAATATGGTGACAAAATTATATCTATGGGAGATTATATTCTATTAGACAAAGACAAGAATGAGATAAGAAATAATCAAGTGGATCAACTAGAAAACAGAGTTGAGAGGCTTGAAGTAAAAAGTCTTGTTTATGAAAATGACATTTTTAAGTTACAACATTCAAGGAAGCAAAGAGTTCAAAAATAAAATCTTATATTAAATTTCAAAAATAGAAGAGAGGGCATATCTATTATTTTTAATGAGAGAAGTAATAGATATGCTCTCTTTCATTTATGCTTGTTTTTTAAAGATTTTGTGAAAATTGTGTGACACATCTTGCAATTTGAAAAACATAAGATATAATAAAAGAAAGGAGTATCACATGATGAAAAATTATAAAGAAGAGGAATTGAAATATTTAGAATTATTAGCTGAGAAATTTCCGACAGTTCAGGAAGTTTGTACGGAAATTATCAATTTGCAAGCGATTTTGAATTTGCCCAAAGGAACAGAGCATTTTTTGAGTGATTTGCATGGAGAATATGAATCGTTTTTGCATATTTTAAAAAATGCTTCTGGTGTTATCAGAGCAAAAATCGATCAAACTTTTGAGATGCGCCTGACGAGCGATGAGAAGAAGAAATTGGCAACTTTGATTTATTATCCAGAAGAAAAATTGGAAATGATTAAGAAAGAAACGAAAAATTTGCAGGAATATTATAAAATTACGTTGTATCGTTTGCTAGAAATTTGCAAGGTGGTCGCCTCCAAATATAGTAGGTCCAAAGTAAGAAAAGCGATGCCAAAAGATTATGAATATATTATTGATGAATTGCTTCATTCGGATTCTGATTATAATAACAAGGAATATTATTATAATCAAATTATTCATACCATTATTTCGCTTGACCGAGCAGATGCGTTTATTATTGCCATTTCTAAACTAATTCAGCAATTATCAGTTGACCATTTACATATTATTGGCGATATTTATGATAGAGGTCCGGGACCGCATATCATTATGGATGAATTGATGAAATATCATTCGATTGATATTCAGTGGGGAAACCACGATATTATCTGGATGGGAGCGGCAAGCGGGAGCGCAGCTTGCATTTTCAATATTATTAGAATTTGTGCGAGATATGATAATTTGGATATTTTAGAAGAGGTTTATGGGATTAATTTAAGGCCACTAACAGAATTTGTGATGGAAGAATATCCGAAAAAAACGGCGGAAATTTTTAGCCCAAAAGTGAGTTCGCAGCTAGATAAAGAAGTGCTTGCTAAGGTTCAAAAAGCAGCTACTATTATTCAGTTTAAATTGGAGGCAGAGATTATCAAGCAAAACCCAGAATTTGAGATGGAAGACCGTTTGTTGCTAGATAAAATTGATTATGAAAAAGGAGAAATCCAAATCAAAAATCAAAAGTATCTGTTGGAGGATACAGATTTTCCAACCATTCAGTCACAAAAGCCATTTGAGCTTACAGAAAAAGAACGAGAAATTGTGAGTAAATTAGTGAAGGCTTTTGAGAATAGCGAAAAATTGCAAAGGCACATTCGTTTTTTGTATGACAAGGGAAATATTTATAAAGTGTTTAATGAGAACTTGCTAATTCATGGTTGTATTCCACTAGACGAAAATGGCGATTTTGCAAAAATGAAAATCCAAGGAAAAATTTGGCAAGGCAAGCAATATTTGGACTGTTTGGAAAAAATTGCAAGAGAGGGCTATTTTGGCAGCAAAGGCTCAAAAGAGAAAAAATATGGGGAAGATATGCTGTGGTATTTGTGGTGTGGAAAAAATTCGCCGATTTTTTGCAAAGATGCCATGAAGACATTTGAGCGCTATTTCATCAAAGATGACGCGCTTGGAAAAGAAATCAAAAATCCGTTTTATCGATTTGCAGAAGACGAAAAGTGCTGTGAGAAAGTGTTGCAAGAGTTTGGTTTGAACGGAGAAAATAGCCATATTATATCAGGACATATTCCAGTAAAGTTTAAAGCAGGCGAAAGCCCGATTAAGTCAAACGGAAAATTGTTGATTATTGATGGTGGCTTATCAAAGTCATACCAGAAAACAACAGGAATTGCAGGATATACGTTGATTTATAATTCATATGGTTTGGTTTTAGTGGCACATGAACCATTTAATTCAACCGAAGAAGCCATCCGAAAAGAAACGGATTTGCATTCTTCCAAACAAATTGTGGAAAAGGTGGAGAGAAAAAATATTTGTGATACCGATATTGGCGTTGAACTGAAGAGACAAATCAAAGATTTAGAAGTTTTGTTAAAAGCGTATAAACAGGGAATAATTAAGGAAAAATAGTAGATGAAAGCTGAAAGAATGTTGTCGAAAATTGTATTTTTTTGTATTGACTTTTAGGCTTTAGAGGGATATAATGGAGGTAATCTTAAATGTGGGAGGTTTGGCTTTTATGAAATATCACAAAATAGCAAAACTGTTTGTTTTTCTGATATTATTTTTCTGTTTTTGGATGGCAGGGAATATTTCAAATGCAGGTCATTTGAGCTCTGATATTGACGCCATTAATGAAACCAGATATCCGGGGATAAAGTCTCAAATCAAAAATTTGCAAAGAAAATATGGAAATTATCACTTTAAGGTTTATTATACAGATATTGATTGGACGGAGGCTGTGACGATGGAATACCAAGGGCACTTTAAGTCTCCTAAAAATTTGTTTAGTGTTTCTAGCAATTATCAAGGAAAATGGTATTGCCCAATTTGTGGTTCAAGAACCTATGACACAGGTTGGTATTGTGCTTCTGTTGATGCGATAAAATATATGATGGATCCGAGAAATTCAATGGATGAAACAAGTGTTTATCAGTTCAAAAATTTGGAAATGGCAGATGTTGCAAGTGGACATGTCCAAGCTGTTATCAATAACAAATATGCTTCGTATTCTTACCTAAATAATCCAACTACGATAAATGCTATTATTAATGCGAGCAATCATTGTTCTATGAATGCGTATTCTATTTTAGCCAAAATTGTGAATGAGCAGGGAAGAGGAAATTCACCATTGGCTACGGGAGCGGGTTATAATGGACAATATGTGGGATATTATAACTTTTTTAATATAGGTGCTTATGGAAATGGAACGAGCACAGTTATGCTAAATGGTTTGAAATATGCCTATAACCATGGTTGGAATTCAGTCGAAAGTTCGATTATTGGTGGCAGTGAATATTATAAATCACAATATATTGGACGTGGACAAAATACACTTTATTACCAAAGATTTAATGTAGTTTATACGCCATCTTTGTTTTCCCATCAATATCAGCAAGATATTATGGGAGCCCAGACAAGTGCTACATTGCTAAAAAATTACTATTCTATTTCTAATACATTGGGAAGCGTTAACCATGAATTTATTATTCCGTTGTATGAAAACATGCCAGTTACTGCTTGTGCTAGACCAAGTACAACCCAAGCCAGTGTCTTAGAATATGAAGAAGCGAAAGTTTTGACCAATCGATTGCCAGTAAAAGCGTCGCCCAATAGTAACAGAATTATTAGTTATTTGAATGTGAATGAAGATGTAAAAGTATTAGAAAGAGCGGAAAATCCTTCACAGGATGGAAATTATTGGGACATTATTGTATCCAATACAGATGGAACCTATGGTTATGTCATGCGTTCAGGAATTTCGCAAAAAATTGTTTTGCCCAATTATGTGTTTGACGCGAAATATTATGCTGACCACAATAGTGATATTAAGGCTGCTTTTGGCTATGATGAGCAAAAATTGATTCAGCATTTTATCCATTATGGAATTAAAGAAAGAAGGGAATCTTCACTGACTTTCTCACTAAAATATTATATGGAGGCAAACCCAGATATTGAGGCTGCTTTTGGTACGAATTATCAAGCTGCGTTTGATCACTTTGTGAATTTTGGATATTTAGAAAATAGAAAAAGCTCTCCTAATTATGATGGTACTTTTTATAAATATTTTTATGGAGATTTGATGAATTTTGACTCGATTGCATTGATGTCCCATTATATCAACTATGGGCATGAGGAAGGCAGAATGGGCTCTATTGACACGACACTAGAAAATCTTATTTTTAATATGGCGTTATATGCGGATGCGAATGATGATGTAAGGGCATTGTATGGTTATAATTATTTTGAGCTAAGAAGACATTGGCTAGTATATGGAATTAAGGAAAGCAGAATTGCATCATGGATTTTCAATCCAGAGGAATATAGAGCATTGCATTATGATTTAGATGTTGCATTTGGAAAAGATTATAAAAAATTGCTAGAACATTTTGTAAAGAACGGAATGAGTGAAGGAAGGCAAGCCAACAGCATATTTAGTGCTACAACGTATGTGAACTCAAATGGAGATTTAGCGAAGGTATATGGCGCTGATTATAAAGCACTTGCTGTGCATTTTACATTGTATGGAATTCATGAACCAAGACCAACAAGTGCGCATTTTAATGTAAGGGCTTATATGAACTATAATCCTGATTTGGCGGCTGCTTATGGAACACAATATAAAAGTTATTATTGCCATTATCTTGTTTATGGAAAACGAGAAGGAAGAAGGGCGTTATAATAAAAAAAGGGCTGTAAAAAACTTTAGTTTTTACAGTCTTTTTTGTGTTATAAATTTTTTATTTTTGCAAAAAATAAAAATGAAAGAGAGGTTTATCAAATGGAAAAGAAACATGTTACGAAATATGGAGAATTTATTCCAACTTATTACGCTTGGGTTGGATTAGACAAACAAAAAGAAATTGTAGAACGATTAGAAAATATCACAAAAACACAAAAATAACTTGCTATTTTTCCTATTTTATTATATGATAAACAAAATCAAAATAGGAGAAAATAGATGAAAAATAAAGAGGAAATCAAAAAAGCAGCTAGCTGGTGTTTGAATTGTAAGGCAAAGCCTTGTAGCACCAGCGGTTGCCCAATGAATACTAAGATACCAGAATTTATTAACCAAATCAAAGAAGAAAATTGGGAAGAAGCGTATAAAATTTTGTTGGATAATAATATTTTTAGTCATGTGTGTAGTCTTGTTTGCCCCCAAGAAGACCAATGTGAGGGCAAATGTGTGCGTGCGATCAAGCAAACGCCGACCCAAATCGGAGAAATGGAGCGATTTGTGAATGAATGGGCAATAGAAAACAAGGTGCCATATAAAATAGCAAAAGAACCAAGAAAAGGAAAAAAAATAGCGATTGTTGGCTCAGGTCCAGCAGGAATTGAGTGCGCAGTGGAACTTTTGAAAAATGGATATGATGTTACCATATTTGAAAAAGAAGAAAAAGCTGGTGGAATTTTGTGGTATGGAATTCCAGATTTTCGATTGCCAAAGCAAATTGTTGAAAATATTATTCAGCAAATTCAAGATTTAGGGGCACAAATCAAAACAGGAATTTCTTTCGGAAAAGAGATGACGATTGCGAATTTGAAAAAGGAATTTGATGCTGTTTTTTTAGGAATTGGAGCTGCAACTTCTATGACGTATCCGCTAGCGGAGAGTGATTTTGAAAAGGTGTATTTGTCAGATGTTTTTTTAAAGGCGTATAATGAAAATCAATTTTTGGAAAATTTGGGAAAAGTGGTTGTAATTGGTGGTGGAAATGTTGCGATGGATGCTTCCAGAGCGGCTGTAAGAATGGGGGCTGAAAGCACGAAAATACTATATCGAAGAGATGAAGCACATATGCCAGCGAGAAAAATTGAGCTACAAGAAGCGGTCGAAGATGGTGTCCAGTTTGTGCCACTTACGCGTGTTATATCAGCGAATATAGAAAATGGAAAAATGCAGTCCATCAATTGCATTAAAACAGAGATTGTAGAGGAGAAAGCAGTAGATGTGCCTAATACAGAGTTTCAGGAAGAGGCGAATACGGTTGTTTTTGCGATTGGTTTAAAGCCGGAAAAGACATTATTGGAGCAAGAAGGTATTCAACTAAATGATTGGGGAATGGTTTTAATTGATGAGAATGGCATGACAAATCTAGAGGGAGTTTTTGCTGGTGGAGATTTAACAGAAAGTAAATCGACGGTTTGTAGGGCGTTGGCAGCAGGAAAAAAAGCGGCATTTGGTATTATGAAATGGCTAGCTACATAAAAAATAAAAAAATTTAAAAAAAGTCTTGACAAATAAAAATGAATGGTTTATAATAAGTCTTGTCGTTAGGGATTAACGGCAAGATAATTTTTTGCAGGTGTAGTTCAATGGTAGAATTCCAGCCTTCCAAGCTGGCTATGCGGGTTCGATTCCCGCTACCTGCTCCATTTAATAAGTCATTGTATTAGAGAGAGGTCTAGTATGATGGCTTTTTAGTTACGACTAACACTCAAATACTTACTCAAAATTATGCATTATTATATAAGTCATAAAAACTGGATTGTAACCCAAATTTGACAAATTTATGTAAATGTGGTATAATAATATTGAAACTAAACATAGAAAGAACTTTCTTAAGGCTAATTAAGAGAGAACTCTCTTGTTACACAACATTATTTTTTAATCCGCAAGGAAGAGAGGAGAATTGCATATGAAACAGCAAACAATTGACAAAGCAGTAAAGTCACTTAATCGGAGTATCCAGTTCTATCAGAGAAAGCTCACTTATCAACTTGAACTGAAGGCTGAGGCAGATTTGAAGAATGGTAATTTGAATGTTGCAGATGAAAACTATATGGGTAATATCATGAAATATGAACTCATTTTGTCGGATTTAGCGACAGTCAAAAGAGCCATTAAGAAAGGCAAGGATGAAGTTGAGGTTAATATTTATGGGACGCTAGGAAACAGGGGATATTCATATCCAGAGTTTGAAAAAGCATTAACCAAAGCAGGACTTGAAATGGATGGCGATGGATATGGCACGATATGGTTAATGCCAATGGAGGAACTTCATGATGATTGGGAGGAAAAGGCAGCAGAAATAGACAGATTTGTAGATTTATTGCTTGAACAATGATGCAATGAATTTTCAATGATGGTTATATGCTAGGCAGAAAGGGTAAGTCGGTAATTGGCTTACCTTTTTGTTGCATTCAATTGCATTAAAAATGCATATGGCTTAAATTCCGCATGATACGAGAAATAATTAGGGTTTTAAGTCAAAATTACCTAAAAATTTAAGAAAAATACCTTGTAAATGCGTTGTAATTCTAGTAGTATAATCTTCTTTAAAGCAGAAATAGCAAGGTTTTGATGTCCTACAGACAAATTACCTGCTCCATTAAATAAGTCATTGTATTAGAAAGTAGTCTAGTATGATGGCTTTTTAGTTTGTAAACATTGAGGTACAACCACCTATACCCAAACAGGTATTCATATAAAACCATAATCAAATCAAGGCACCCAATAGGGTGTCTATTATTATGTCAAAATTCAAAAGATGATAAGCAGGAGAAAAATTTTACGTTTAGAATTATAATAAGCCCAAGCATTACCAATGCTAGAAAGGGGGCGAGTATATGGAGAAACAAAAAGAATTACAGAAGGATATTAAAATAAAAAATGAAAGGAGCAAAACTATGGAAGATACCAAATTTAAAGAAATAATCGAACAAACACAAAAGATATTAGAAGAAAATCAAGATTGGAAGGCACAATATGCCAATATGGCAAGTGTAATGCTAGAAAATCAAGAGTTACTAAAAAAATTCTATAAAGATATTAAAAACTATGAACATTTACAATTCTATTTAACAGGAGTAACCACTAACCCACCCATTATTTATGAAATCTGTGTGAGATACCTAGGGCAACCAGTGGCAGATATAAGTATCGCCAATGACGAGATTCATATATCAACAGAGAAATACAACGAGACAAACAAGAAGGATTTTTGATGTGATATTAAGGTAAATGGAGAATGGAAAGCCGTACACGCATTAAAATTCCTAAACTACTTCGAGGGGGATATCACAACCAAAACCAAAGAGAAAGGAAAATCTAAAATAGAAAGTTTACTGTTGGCAGAATTCTCAAAAACAGTTGCTGCCGATAAGTTAATGACAGGAATTCAGCCGATAAAGTTTCAAAGGCTATTCTATCTAATGCCAACGCTAGATTCAAATATCAATATTCTAGTAAGAACCAAAGTCAGAAGAATTACAATAATTAACACGTTAGACCCAACCAATGAGAATGAAACGACAGAAGACCTACTAGCAAAAGCAACGGAACAAGCCGTATTCTTAATCAATCTATTGCGTTCAGAAAGTGGCAACTTATGGTACAAGATAATGGGATTTAAGGGACAAATACCAAGTACGATTACAATCAAAGTATGCTACGCCCTACCTCAAAAACTATCAAGCAAAAATA
>CANOWW010000034.1 GCA_947571115.1 uncultured Clostridium sp. | reverse complement strand
AATACCATCCTTTTCAGAATGATATTTGTATCTATCTGTTCTATAAAAAGTTCGAGCAGAAATGTCATTGGTGCGGATGAGAGGAATCGAACCCCCACGTCAAAGACACTAGATCCTAAGTCTAGCGCGTCTGCCAGTTTCGCCACATCCGCAAATGTTATAAAGTTACTTAATCTTCGTTTTGTATAAGTTATCTGTAATCGCAAAGCCTCAACAGCTAACTTAACATCCGCAACTTTCATTTTGTATTTTATCATATTAACCTTCCCTTTGTCAAGTCTTTCTCAAAAAATTTATTCAATAACTGCCCCAATGATACCTGCATCATTTTTGAATTCTGCCATCACAATTTGAGGAAAATCCCCAGCATTAAAAAGAGCAGTTGACTCATGCAATTTTTCAAGTAATTGAGCAAAAATAGGATTGCCCTCGTAATAAGCAAAACTGCCTCCCAAACACACCACTTCTGGCTCAAAAATATCAATTAAATTGCCAATTCCTGTTTTCAAATATTCTAAAAATACTTCAATGTCTTCCTTCACACGCGGGTCCGCTTTCGTCAATAACTCTTCACGCAAATATTGCCCAGAAATGTCACTATCAACATCCAATGTTTCTGTCACTTTGTTTTTCAAAGCCTTAATCGAACTATACGCTTCAAAACAGCCCTGTTTGCCGCAACTACAAAGTCGTCCCCCTTTGTTTAAAATCATATGCCCAAACTCAAAACCAGAATATCTTTTTGGCTCAAGCAACTTTCCACCAAGGAAAGCTGCTCCACCAATTCCAGTCCCGATATTAATAAAAACACAATCTTCATAATTTTTCATGGCACCATACGCTTTTTCAGCCAAAGCTGCACATTTTCCATCATTTCTAATTTGCATCGGATTATGATAAATTTGCCCTAGTTTCTCAATAATTTTAAAATTATGAAGCCCTAAATTTCCAGCCTTTACAATCACACCATTTGCAATCGTTCCCGGAGCTGCTATGCCAATCAGCTCCACTTCTTCTATTTTCAAATGATTTTCAAGCAACAATTCCGAAATCAATTCTTGAATAGAAACCAAAATCGTTTCTTCCATGTTTTTTCTATCTTCTCGATTAAAATTTTTCTCTTTGACTGCAACAATTTCTGAACCATTTACAAAACCAATTCCAATATGGCTTCCACCAATATCAATCCCAATTTTCATTATTTCTCCTATCTTCCGCCCATTCCGGCCTCCGCCTCCACCGGCCACCTCCGCCGCTAGAAAATCCGCCACCGCTACCTGAGCTACTAGACGGCAAAGAAGCCACATAGGCACTATAAATTCCACTTGTACTTTGATTAAACTCATTGATAAAACCATTTGAAAACCTCGTATCTGACATTAAATACAAATACATATAGGTATTGCTATCCAAATTTTGCAACTGCGGATATACCACTTTTAACTGTTTTACTACTTTTTCAGAAATCCCAAAAGCAGTCGCATATACCAAATATTGTTCCCACAAAACTAAATCAGGAACTTCCCTATCTTTCAGCATTGAAAAATCAATCATGTAATTTTTTAGGCCTTTCCACTGTTGTTTCTCAACTTTCCCCTGCTCTGTCAGACAATCTTCTTTATTAGATGCAGTTACCAAAAGAATAAAGCAAATCAACCATTCTATTACAATTGCCCATACCAACGGCGTAATCATAAAAGTACCTATAAGCACAAGCAAGCTTGCTCCAATCATATAAAGAACTCCCACATTTCCATACTTGTTTGCTATTTTTTCTTTTTCTATGTCGTAATAGCCAATCTTGTGATAAAAGTTCTTTGCTCCTTCTTGTATCTCATTCATCAAATCCCCAAATTTTTCATATTCTTTTTGAGCAAATTTTTTAATATCTTCCATTGTTAAACTTTCGCCAGCAGCTCCCGCAATTTCCTGCAATAATTCCAAGATACTTTTTTCACTTGGTTTTAAATCACTACTTTCTTTTTGGTTCAAATTTATTTTAATATTTTTTGCATTTTCTGCTTCAAAAGAAATATAACCTTTTAAACATAACTGCAATAAAGTCGCAGAAAATACAGAAGATTCGTTATAGAGTTTAAGCAAAAATGCTGCTTCTGCTGGTGTTGCACTTTTCTCACGAGGAATGTCACGAAAATATTTCTCCCTATCAAATTGCTGTTGCTCCTTGGAAATTTCCCTTAGTATTCTGCTATATTTTACAATTTTAAAAATATAGAAAACACAGACCAAAATAATCACACCAGCTAATATTTTAGCTTTGTTTCTCTCTTCATTAGCACTCTCTGCCCACATTTTCTCTTCAAACATAATTTCATCTAAGGCATTTTGATAGGAATGTTTCAAACTCTGCTCAAATAAATTTTCCTCTGTAACAACTCTAACTTCTAGCATCGTCTCTGGTTTAAAATCTTTTACCGCAAAAGTAACTTCACGATTAGACGTTTTATGAATTTCTCCATTTAACGGTCCATGTGCCCATACTCTTAAATTTTCCGTTTCTTTAACCGCTTCTGGCAGCAAAATTTTTCCTGTCACTTTCTTGGCTGGAACTGCATTGTCTGTGCCAACAAATTGCCAATATAATTCACTGCAATCCTCGTGCACCGTAACAGCATCTTCTATAGTGTACGAAATCTGATATTTTTTGGTTGCTGAAGAATTGTCTAAGCCCACACCCCAAGCAATCTCAAATTTCCAATCTGAAATTGGCAAACCATAATAGCAATTTTTCGTCACATGATACATTTCTTCATCAATTTGAGTCAAATCGCTTCCTGTATCTAAATCTTTCACTTTCACATTGGTAATGCCAGAATATTTCCTATCATCTAACTCAAAATTCTTAAATAATGTGTTAGTATCTTGAATATTAATATCCCAAACTTCCACCACATCCATGCTACCATCACTATTTAGCTGGGCATCATAGTCAAGCGAATTAAATTTTTGCGTTCCTGCATAAGAACAATTTTCCAATAAAAGCAATATTCCCACAAAAAATATCGCTATCCAAATTTTTTTCTTTAATTCCATTTTCATTTTCCCCTTTGTTTGGATTATATCAATTTTCAAAAAATTTGTCTATTACTTTTGCATATATTTTTTTTCCAATTTCAAAACCGTCTGGCACAAGCTGACAAAACTTGCTAATACACACATTCGAGTTGACCTCCATAACTAATATTTCTTGCTTTTTAGTTACTACAATATCTACAGTAGCATAATTCAAATCCAGAGCCTTTCCTGCTTTTTCAGCCATATTTTTAACTGTTTCATAATACAAATCCGTTTCATCAATCAAAATAGGAAGAGCCCCATTACTCAAATTATGTTTCCATCCTACAATGACTTTTTCATTTTTGGGCGGAACCTTATTCAAATCCAAATCTTGAATTGGCTCTGTCAAATAGACAATATCTCTTTCGATTAATTCTTTTAAACTTAATTTTCCGTCTCCCACAACAAACGGTTTTTGTTTTTTATAAACATAAATTATTTCTCCATACAAAAAAATGGCTCGATATTCATATTCAATCTCCACAAAAGGGCAAACTGTCAACATGTCTTTTCCCTCTGCAAAAAGCTGTTTTACAATTTGCAACTTTTGGTCCTCTTGTTCACACAAATAAACATCTTTTCCTTGGGATGAATCATTTGCCTTAATGACTGCTTTTTCGTTATTTTTCAAAATTTCACAGTCTGCATTAACCTGTGCACAATCTGGCATCATTTCTTCATTAAATAATACTTCATGTTGAATCATCGGAATACCATAATAATTTAACAAAACATAAGTGGCATATTTATCATTGGTCAGTTCTGCAGCTCTTGTTTCATTCAAGTGAAACCTATAATTCACTATTTTTTTCTCTTGCTCGCCCTTTTTTAAAAGAATAATCCAATCATAAGAAAGATTGGTTCTCTCAATCCCCTTTTCTTCACAAACTCCCTCAATAATTCTTCGCATGATATTATCTTCTCTCATTTTCTTACCTCACAAATAAAAATCCTCATCTCTGCTTTTTTGAGACGAGGTCATTTTTCGTTGATTTTGTCGTAATTATGTACTTTATACCAAACCACTTATTCCATTCAATTGTGGTTCCCCAGATGCCGCAATCGCTTTTTGCTCCACGCAAACACCTTTAAATTCATCATAACTCAAAAATCTAGCCAAATTTTTGTTGGAAATTCCTGTTGCAATTGACAATTCTCCTTGCGTAATCTCATCACTTCCTTGATTTTCAATAAAGCCTTTTAGCTTGTACAAATCTGCGCCATCTTTTGTTTGGCAAGCACTACAAACGACTGTATCAGAAATATACAAACTTCCACAACGGGCACATTTTCTTGCTTCAATCATTTTTCGAATCCTCCTTTGTTTCTTTTTTCTTTATCCTTATTGTATCATAAAACGACAAAAAAGCAAGTTATTTTTTAAAATTTTTGAAAGACTTCTTCTGGTTTTACAATTTCACTCTCTAGGTTCAAAGAAAAGATAGATTTGTCGTGATCGTATCTAGGAATTATGTGCATATGGTAATGTTTAACATCTTGACCATGCTCATTATTTTGCATTCTCGTAATGCCAGTACAATTCATTTTCTCTTTTAAAAGGCACCCTATTTTCTTGCTTACCTCTTCAATATGCTTTTGAATTTCTAAATCAATATCATACATATTTTCAAAATGTCTTTTAGGAATTATCAAACAATGACCATTGCTAACTGGACTAATATCTAAAAATACTTTTACAATTTCATCTTCATAAATTGTATAACTTGGCACTTCTCCACTTACAATTTTACAAAAAATACAATCCATATTTTCCTCCCTCCTAAAAGTTCGAACAGAAACGTCGTTGGAGCGGGTAGCGAGAATCGAACTCGCGCTATCAGGTCGGAAGCATGACATTCTACCACTAAATTATACCCGCAATTATCGACAAATTTATTATACAACAATAAATTTATTTTTGCAAGAATTTTGTAAAAAACACTAAAAATTTTTTCCAAAAAAATGATAAAAGCTTCTGGCAATCCACCAAAAGCCTTTTATCATTTTAGCTTTTTCCTAAAAAATCGAATCCACATTTCTCAAGAAAATAACACCTTCAATCACATCCATAATCGAATAAATTAAAATCGCTACCCCAATTGCAATCCCAATTGTTTCCGCTTTTACCAAAACATAAATTCCACAAATGAAAATTAATATTGCAATGATTAACGCATATTTCCATTCCTCAATTTCCAATTTTTTCAATTTTAAAACCAAACCCAATCGCATAAAACCGCTATACAGAATCCATACGCCAATAATCATTCTAAAAATAGTCCCAATCGTGTTACTATGTACAAATGTAATAATTCCAATAATAATCGCAAGTAATCCATAAATTATTTCGTAATTATAAAAGTCATAAGTCCCTTTTGCCACAAAATAATTTACCAGCTTTATTACTCCAAACACGACAAAAATACTGCCCAAAGCGTATGCCACAAGTTTCATTGTAACCATGGGATTACAAATAATCACAATCCCAATAATCGCTGTAATCGCAGATGTCACAATAGAACTCCATCCAATTTTCTTTAAAAAGTTCTCCATAAATACCTCCTCCATGTTCTCTTTCTTGCTTCAAATTATATAACAAAAAATTTTTAAAATCAACATTTTTCTTTCTTTTATCACATAAAAATATCTTCAATTTCCGAAAATAAAAAAGCCCCCTCTTTGATTAATTGATTGGTCCCAGCCGAATTTTTAGAAGTCAAATTTCCGGGAACCGCAAACACATCTTTCCCCTGCTCCAGCGCCCAATTTGCTGTAATTAAACTACCGCTTTTTTGCTTTGCCTCCACAATAATTACCTTATCCGAAAGTCCACTAATCAAACGGTTACGCGCCGGAAAATGCTCTCTTTCTGGCTTCGCCTTCAAACCATACTCCGAAATGACCGCTCCTCCGTTTTTCAAAATTCGCTCAAACACGCCTTTATTCTCAAATGGATAAATGCGGTTATCTTCCACAGAGCCACCCAGCACAGCAACCGTTTTCCCAATTTGCGAATCCAAAGCACCCAAATGACTATATTTGTCAATTCCATTAGCCAAACCACTAATAATATTCACATTTCGGTCTGCCAATCTTTGCGCAATTCTTCGAGCCAGCTGCTTTCCTAAATCAGTTGCCTTTCTGCAACCAACCATACCCACACTATCATCATCTAAAATTGCTTCATTCCCTCGCACATACAAAAAAGCAGGTTTATCTACTATCTTATGCAATTTATGCGGATACGTTTCATCTTTTATAGAAATCAACTGAATTTGCTGTTTCTCCATTACTTCAAGATGTGCCTTATATTCGTCCAAATTCCTATTTTGCAAAATTTTCGCAATTTCTGGTTCGCTCAAATAGCAATCCAAAAAATTAGCAAAATCTAAATTCCAAATTTCTTCTGTGCTAAATTTTTCTATTAATTCTAATTTCGTTTGATTTTTAATATCTACATTGGAAAACCAAACATCATAAATTTCCTTCATATTTACCTCCTGAAATAAAAAGGGGGACATATTTTCTAAAAATATATCCCCCAACTATATTTATTTTTTATTATTATTTTGCAATTTCGCTGCTTTTACAACATTACACAATAGCATCGCAATCGTCATCGGTCCAACGCCTCCCGGAACCGGCGTAATATAACTTGCTTTTTGGCTCACTGTCTCAAACTCAACATCGCCGACAATCGTTCCGTCTTCTAAACGATTAATCCCAACATCAATCACAACACTTCCCTCTTTTATCATATCCCCTGTGACAAAATGAGGTTTTCCAATCGCTGAAATCACAATATCAGCATTTTTCACAATTTCCTTTATCTTTTGCGTCTTAGAATGGCATACTGTAATCGTCGCATTTTCTGCCAGCAGACATTGCACCATCGGCTTTCCGACAATATTGCTTCTGCCCAAAATCACGGCATTTTTTCCTTCCAATTCGATTTTGTATTCTTCCAACAATTTCATAACCCCAAACGGAGTACATGAAACAAAGCAATCTTCTCCAATAACCAAATTTCCAACATTAACAGGATGAAAACCATCCACGTCTTTGTCTGGTCGAATGGTGCGAAATGCTCGGTTAATATCAATTTGCTTTGGCACCGGACTTTGCAATAAAATTCCATGGACCTTTTCATCTTGATTTAATTTTTCAATTAAGGCAAGCAATTCTTCCTCTGTCGTTTTTTGCTCCAGCAAAAACTCCTCAAAATCAATTCCTGTTTTAATACAAGCCCTTGATTTATTCTTGACATACACTTCTGAACTGCTATTGTCCCCAACCATAATTACCGCAAGTTTTGGTACAATTCCTTTTTGCTTCAGTTCCTTTACTTCTTCTTTCAAATCTTGTCTTACTTTTTTCGCCAATTCTTTTCCATCTAATATTTCAGCCATTTTTTCATTTCCTTTTACTTAAATTTATTCCCAATACTGCTACTAGCGCCACCAAAATGGCACTCACATACAAATAATCTGCTATATTTTTTCCCACTTCTGGCAAAACGCCAATCTCTTTTGCCAAATCATCATTTTGAATATTCGTAGCAACTGGCTCTTCTGTTTCCTGCTTTTGTGGTTCTTCTGAAACTGGTTCTTGTGTTGGTTGCTCCTGTGGAATCTCTGGTTCTGGAACAGGCTCTGTATCTGGAATAACTGGCTTAGTGCTTCTCAAAATACCAGCCTTAATATACGCCTCTCCTCCATCATATTTTATTTTATACCAGCCATTGCTATATTCCGCAATGACAGTTACCTCTGTCCCAACATCCAAGCCACCAACACGGTCACTTTCCACCGAATAACTCGAACGAATATTACATCTTTCCTGTACATACATTGTCTCGTTTTTCTTGGTTTCAGTCGGCTTTTCTGGAACCTGTGGCTTTGTTTCATTAGTTAAAGTTACATTTTGATTTTGTGGTTCTGCGGCTTCATTTTTTACTGTATTTTCAGTTTCTGTTGTTGCATAACAATTGGTTCCTAAAACTATTAAAATCATTACTATAACAACTATTTTTATCCCTTTTTTCATTTTCATTTTTCCCTTCTTAAGTACGTTTAAACTACTAATTCTGCTGTTACAATTAATCTCTGGGTAGAAAAATCCTCGCATGTAATAAGCGTTATTTGAGTGCTATTTTCTTGTGGTTTTAAGATATCTAAGTTGGTTGGTTCGACTGTTGTAATATCCACAATTTGATAAGTACTCTCTTGGTTTTGCGGATTAATAATTTGAAATTCATCGCCAGTTTGCAATTCATTTAATTTTCCAAAAATCCCATCATAATTATGTCCTGCTATACAGAAATTGCCTTCTTCATTCAAGTTTCCACCATACAGCTTGATAACGCCTTTCTCCAAAGCCTCGTCCTCACGTGTATCCAAAATTGGTTGCTCCACTTCAATTTTATCAATTTTTATTTTTCCCAGAGTCGTATATTGGTCGTTTTGTGCTCCTGAAGTAGACGAAACCGCTGGCGTCACTTCTTTTTTATCCTGTTTTATAAAAAGAACAACCCCCACAATAATTGCCAAAATAACAATCAGCCAAACAAATTTGGGTACTCTGCTCCAACTAAATTCTACATCAATTTCTTCGTATGATGCATGTCTACCACTTCCCATAATACTACCTCCATTTTATCTTAAGAATACTAACGCTAAAATAACGATACCAAAAATCACGCGATAAATGGCAAAGATTTTAAAACTGCCTTTTTTCAAGTATTCCAATAAAAACTTGATTACTACAATTCCAACTACAAAACTTGCTAAAACACCAACCAAAAAGGCAAGGCTAAATTCAAACGCGTCCAAACTAAAAACAACGGCCGCCAAAATCACTGGCGTTGACAACAAAAACGAATACTTTGCAGCACTTTCTCTATCAACTTTTAAAGCTCTTGCCACAGTCATCGTAATGCCTGAACGGGAAACTCCCGGAAAAGCTGCCGCAATTGCTTGCGAAATGCCTATCAAAATTGCTTGCACAAAAGAAATATTTTCATAATCTGTTGTCGCTTTTGCCTTTTTGTCAACTACATATAAAATAATTCCCATTACAATCAGCGCTACCGCAATTGCGATTATGTATGCATTGCTCCCTGCTGGAAAAATTTTATCAGACAACTTATCTAAAATCAAACTCAAAATTCCAGTCGGAATCGTGGCAATCACAATATACCAAAAAACTTTTCCCTCTGTCGATTTCTCCTTTTTCACGACTTGATTAAATCCGCCTTTTATCAGTCCAATCCAATCTTTGATGAAAAATAGCGAAATCGCAAGCAACGTTCCAAAATGAAGCGCAATGTCAAACGATTCCGGAATTTCGCTCCATTTAAAAATCCATGGAAATATCGCCAAATGAGCCGAACTCGACACCGGCAACAGCTCCGTCAATCCTTGAATAATTCCTAAAATAAATGCTTGTATAATTGTCATATTATCTCTTCCTTTCTATGCTATAAATCGTATCTCGAATATATTCGGCAGCGCTAATTGGTGCGCATTTTCCCGGCAAAGCCAACGCCCAAATCGTCTTGATATTTTTTAGCTTAGCATACTCAAAATCAATTCCCCCTGGGGCTGATGCCAAATCTATCAAAAGGGCATCTTTTTTGACCAAATCTAACCTTTTTTTGTCTAAAATTTGAACTGGTATGTTATTGAAAATAATGTCAAATTGACCTAGCATTTGGTCTAAATCATGCAGATGAACTGGTGCATAACCATATGCCTTAATATAAGCCAAATCCTCATTTTTCCTAGCTTCGCAAAATACATTGGCCCCCATTCCTTGCAACATCTTGGAAATCACTTTTCCAATTCTGCCAAATCCCATCACCAAAATGTTAGAACCAGAAAGCGTTTTCGGATATTCTTCCATCGCAATTTGAATGGCGCCTTCCGCGGTTGCAATTGCATTCAAAATCGCATATTCTTCGATTTCCAAAAAGTCATAAGTTTCTATTTCTTTGTCATTCTTCAAACTTTCTGGAATTTTCCCAGCCATAAATTTTTTGCCTTTTAAATTTTTTTGCAATTCCTCTAATGTCAAACTTTCGCTGCTTAGCGGCGTATTCACATAATTTCCATCTTTGGACAACGGAATGGAACTAATGATGATTTCTGCATTTGAAATAGCTTCCTGCAAAGAATTGCACTCCAAACCTTTCAATTCTTCTGCTTTTTCCAACACATAAGTACACACTAAATAACCATCTTCTTGTAGCATTTTCGCAAGATTCACAAGACGCCTATCGCCACCAATTATGGCAAATTTATTTTTCATAAAATCATTCCTTTCCCTATATTTCATCTTTTTTAAATATATGAAAAGTAATTTGTTTTATTCTTATCCAGAGCCCAATTCTTTCTGATTTTCTTGGTCCTTTGGTTCTTCTTTTTGCAATTGACTTTGAATGATTTCATCCACTTTTTTCTCTGTTTTTAACTTTAACGTATTTTCACTAATGTCTCTTACCAACCCATTGGTTGACTCCAAATAAGCTCTTGCTCTCTTTTCCAAAGAAAGCGTCTTTTTTGGCACTTCCTCCTCTAGTTCATCCTCCTCTGGAGCCTCCTTTTCCATTTTCACAGAAACCGTAATATGCTCACGAATTCTTTCAAAAACTTTTTCTCTATTTGCCAATTCCAAAAGTTCTGGCTCGATTTCAATTGCCTTATTCAGAAAATTAATCGCAATATCTTTTTCGCCTTTTAGCACATAAATTTTCGCCAACTGATAATACGCTTTTGACTCCAATTCGCCATATAAACTATGTTCAAAATATTTTTCTGCCACATCCAAATCCCCTTGAATGAGAGCAATTTGTCCCAAACTATAATAGGCTCCATAAGCTTTATGGTTAATGTCAGCTGCTTTTTCATACATTTCTTTCGCCATTTGAAATTCACTCAGCATCGTGTACGTAATTCCTAAATTGTAATACAAATCAAAATCTGTCGGACGGTATCTTAATGCCTCTTGATACACTCTTTCCGCCTCTTTAAAACGTTCTTGCTCACATAACAATTCGCCAAGCAAAATCGAACCCTCATACGAATCTGGTTTATTTTTCATCAAATTTTCTAGAATTTGAATTGCTTCATTTTTCTGCCCCAATTCATTTAACAAATCCGCAATTTTAAAATAAGATTTATAATCATTTCCTTTAATATCAACCAGTTTGACATATTCGTCAATCGCCTTCCTCATGCCACCTTCTTTTTCATAAATTTTAGCAAGCATTTTATGTCCCTTATAACTTTCTGGATATTTCGTTACCAATTTAATCAAAATTGTTTTGGCAGCTTTATAATCCCCCAACATAACGAGAAATTTTGCCATAACTATACTGATGATTTCTGAATAGTTCAATCCATTCAGTTCTGCTAAAATAATCAAAACTGGAACAATAATAGAAAATAAATAACGTAAACTTTTGAAAAATGAATTGCTATCAATCCCTATTTTTATTTCGATAAAACTAATCGTAATCCCAATCGCTTCTAAAACCAAAATGCTAACATAATTAGTATCATTTTTTCGGATAATCTTGAAAAATATGATGATAAAAATAGCAAAAGCCGTTAAATTAAAGCAAATTTTTTCAAGCATTTCATTCCCCTTTCATTTCCCCACAGCAATTATTATTTGGATTATATCATATCAAATTCAATTAGACAATCTCTTTTTTCAAATAATTCAAAATTTTTAAAAAAGATACTACCATCGTAGCATCTCAAATTTTTTATCTTAAAAATCCGTTTCCACTTCTGTTTGCAATTTCTTAATCGTTTGTTTATAAGATTGCAAAATCTCCTCCAACTTCAGCACTTCACTTTTTGCTTCTTCCATTTGTCTCTCATATAACTGGTCCAACTTTTCCAATTCCTCGTCTGATAATTGATACAAATATTCCAAACTATTTTCATCTGTTACGCTCGGAACCTGCTCCATTTTTTCTGGCATTTTCACAGATTTGGGAACCGTAATTTCTGCCGCATTTTCTGAAACAAATTCTGTCTCTTCTTTATGAAAAACATTGGATATCCACTTAAAAAATCGTTTGAAAATATTTTCTTTTTCAGGAACTATCAAATCTTTTCCCACTTTATTTTTCATCACAAAACTCCTATCTCTCGAATTCTTGACTACCTTCTGACAATTTTTTATAACCCCTTAAAATTTTAGAAAGGCTAGCAATTTTTTCTTTCGTCTTTTCAATGATTTTTTGTAAAAACTGAATAATCGAAAATTTATCCTGCACCTTTTCCATTTTCTCCAATTTCATCACTTTATGCTCATTCACAGCGCCACCAAGCAATTCTCTTATTTTCAAAACAACCGCAATTGCACTTGCCATATCATGCCTTTGTATGCCATTGATACTGCTAGCAAAATAAGTCATCACGCCAATAAATCTAGAAACTTCGATTTCCTCCAAAGAAACAATAAATTTGTGAAATTTATTTTGATAACGGTTATCCAAACCATCTAAAATCTTGTTTTCCAACAAATCCAATGCATCCTTGACTGGAAACGCTGGTCTGTCTTCCCTGTGCATTACCAAACCAACGAATTTATCAATTAATTCCAAAATATCTCCTTCTTTGGAACGCTCATAATTTTCCGGTTGATTATAACGATTATACTCAGAACAAATTTTGCAAAACTCATCCTCAAAACCAAGTTTTTGCAAAAAAGATTTATCTTCCTCTTTTTCGCGCTTAATACGCTCAATCTCCATCGGCGAATTGGTTCTACGAAACGCATACACCAAACATGCATTAATCACTTTATCACGACTCACTTCATCAATATTCATTCGGTCCATAAATAACCTTGCCAATTCTGCCTTTAAAACAGCAGTCGTATCAAAAAAAACCTCAATCGTCGACTTCTGATAGCGACAAATCATTTCCACTTTTTTGATAATTTCCTTTTCCTCAAAAAGTTTTTCTGCAAACAATGCCTTATCAAACTTTTCCACCTTCGGAATTACTTTTGGATCATTATTCAAAATTTCTTCAAACAAAATCTCATTATTCTCAATTTCTTTCGAAAAATCATCTTCAAATTGATCTAACTTAAATTGAATATAGCGGTTTTTCAAAACATTATATTTTGTGCGTTCCATGAAATCTTTTAAGGCATCCTCTGACAACATTTTTTTCAGTTCATTATAATAATACAAACCATCTGCCAAATTGTCATTCAGCCTCTTATAATCCTTCTTCCAAGTTTCATCTGCTGCCAAACTTGGAACTAATTTTTTTAGTTTCAACAATTTTCTCATTTCGCGCTCATCCTCATAATGCTTTTCCTTGTACTCGATGTATTTCTCTTTGATTACCTCGATATCCAACTCGTTCATAATTCCTCCATTTACTTTTGTAAGAATTTCCTATTGTTATTATATCAATAAATTTCAGAATTGCAATAAATGTTACGCAAATGTAATCATTGTTACACAATTGTAATAATCTATAAAATTTTTAAATTTTCTTGTACTTATTGCTACTGCTGTCAATCCTCCAATTATCAACACTTTAACACATTTTTTAAGTTCTGTTACGTTTTATAAAATATTAACTGGTTAATAACAAATTAATAACAATATTTTTACCTAACAAAAAAGCACCTCCCCCGAAGTGTTTCTTGTTTATTTAAAAATACTGTCCTCAACAGTCAATAATGAAATTATAGCATAATATTTTACATTTGTCAATTACTTAATAAGAAA
>CANOWW010000033.1 GCA_947571115.1 uncultured Clostridium sp. | reverse complement strand
GCTCCATTAGAGAAGTCATTGTATTAGAAAAAGGTCTAGTATGATGGCTTTTTAGTTGTGGTTTTTTGTAAAAACTTGACAATTTTATGTAAATGTTGTATAATAAAATTAACAATAAATTATTTGTTTTCTTTCTAAGTTCTATCGAGAAAACATGTGACAACGAATAAGGAGGAAATTTTATGTTGGACATTAAAACTGCTATGACTATTAAAGAAGCAATTAACAAGGAGATTGGTATCAGCATTGCTGTGGAAGATGTTTGCAGAATGCAGCCAATAATCGCAACTAGTAAAACACAGATACCAATTGAATGCTACCCTGCTATTACTCCAACTATATTAGGAGTTGTGTGGGGAACATGGACTATTTTGGTGCGGATAGAGTTTTCTACTGACTCTCAACAGTTTGAAGTTTGTGAAGTAAGTAAGAAGGAGTGGTAAACAACATATTAAGAAATAACACCGTTAGCAATGATGGTGTTATTTCTTAATAGTAAGTTAAGTTCTTGATTTTTGGTTTCTATTTTCCAAATTTTATACCATAACTAACCAATCACTTATTTCTTTATTTAGTGAAATAAAGAATAGTAAAAATTAACCCCAATATAGACAATCAAATCTATGCCTAGTAATCACTAAAAAAATTCTCTTTCTATCACTTAAAATGACAATATGCATTCATAATGCATATAAAATACATGACTGATTTATTCCGTATGATACGAAAAATAATTAGGGTTTTAACTCCAAATTACGTAAAAATTGGGGAAAAATGCGTGTGAAATGCATAGTAATTCTGGTAGTATAATCTTCTTTGAAGCAGAAATAGCAAGGGTTTGATGTCATACAGACGAATTACCTGCTCCATTTGAAGAAGTCATTGTATTAGAAAGAGGTCTAGTATGATGGCTTTTTAGTTATGATTTTTTGTAAAAACTTGACAATTTTATGTAAATGTGATACAATATAATTGTAGCAGAATAAAAACTGATTTTTGAAAGGAGTGTATAGTAATGGAATACTATGACATCGTTGTTACAACTACAAACGAAAGCCCAGGTAAATTTTTGGAATGGGTACAAAAAATCTGGAAGGAGGATGGAAGAAAAATAGAAGGCAGAATTATGGATGGACGGGATGTTTGGATAGATTTCGAGCGGTGTTACATCTATGGAGCGACAGAAAATCTTCGAAAGAGGATTGCTGGAATGGCTACTGCCATGAACTTTCCATACAGAGAGAGAAAAACACCTGCTGATTCGATGTGCCTGTCGTAAAATCTTTTATAATCCAACTGGAGAAAAAAATTTGTCGAGCTTCAATAATTTGTGCTTGACAAAGTTTTTTTATTTGTTATAGTTTTTTATTATTCATTTTTAAGAGACACAGAAATGTGTCTCTTTTATGGTAGAATTGTGAAAAGTGTGTGAATTTTTATTTATTTTGTTCACTTAATTTTTTGATTACTTCAATGAGCTGAATTTTTTCAGCTGCTTTTACTTTTTCAGCAACGTCGTCTGCTGTATCTTGTGGCAAAACGTCAATTTTAGTTTGAGAAATAATATTTCCTTCATCATAGTGATTGTTGACATAGTGCACAGTTGCACCACTGATTTTTTCATGAGTTGCCACAACCGCTTCGTGTACTTTCATGCCATACATGCCTTTTCCACAAAATTTGGGAATAAGAGAAGGGTGCGTGTTGATAATCGTGTATTTTTCGACTAATTTTGGGCCAATTTTCTTTAAATAACCGGCTAAAACAATCAGGTCAATCGGATATTTGGCAAGTACATTTTCCAATTCGGCATCGATTTCGAGCGTTTTTTTATTTTGGGTAACATAGGTCTCGATACCGGCTTTTTTGGCGCGTTCGAGAGCATAGCAATCAGCTGCATTGGACACAACTAAGTTAATTTTACAGTTTGTTAATTCCTGCTTATCAATAGCATGAATAATTGCTTGCAAAGTGGTGCCTCCACCAGAGGCAAAAACAACTAAATGGTACATAATTTTTTCCTTATTTTTCAAATTTTTTTCCAGTAATTAATTCATAAGCCTCGATGTATTTTTGTGAGGTAGTATCAATGACATCTTGCGGAATTGGTTCTCCATTTTCAGGCTGATAGCCAGTTGATTTGATCCAATCTCTCAAGTATTGCTTATCAAAACTTTTTTGAGATTGTCCAACTTTGTAATCTGAAGCAGGCCAAAATCGACTTGAATCAGGTGTTAAAACTTCGTCAGCTAAGATTAATTCGCCATTTTCGTCTAAACCGAATTCAAATTTTGTGTCTGCGATGATAACGCCTTTAGTAGCAGCATATTCGGCGCATTTGTTGTAAATCTCAAGAGATTTTGTACGCAATTTTTCAGCTAATTCTGGACCAATGATTTCAGTGGCTTGTTCAAAAGAAATATTTTCGTCATGGTCGCCGACAGCGGCTTTGGTGGAAGGTGTAAAAATAGCTTCAGGTAATTTTTGGGATTCTTGTAGACCTTCAGGCAATTTTATTCCGCAAACTGTGCCATTTGCTTGGTAACTTTTCCAACCAGAACCCGTAATGTAGCCTCTGACAATACATTCAATTGGAAGCATATTTAATTTTTTAACAAGCATACATCTGCCGTCATTTTCAGGTCTTTGGAATTCTTCTGGAAAATCGCTTAGCCTTGTAGATAAAATGTGGTTTGGAATAATGTCTTTTACAAAATCAAACCAAAATCGAGAAATTTGAGTCAAAATTTTTCCCTTGTTTGGAACAAGAGTAGGCAAGATGTAGTCAAAAGCTGAGATGCGGTCAGTTGTCATAAGCAATAATTTATCTCCGTCAATTTCATAAATTTCGCGGACTTTTCCGCTGCTTAATTTTTTAATCATAATCTTTCTTCCTTTCAAAAATTTACATGTTTTTCATATATTCTTCATAGCCAAGGGTTTGTAATTTTTGGTCTTTAGCGATAACACCTTCTTTTAAAGATGCTTTGTAATCAATCATTTTTTGGCGAATGGTTTCATCTGAAATGCCCAAGATTGTGGTAGCTAAAATGGCAGCATTTTTCGCACCGTTGATAGCGACTGTAGCAACTGGAATTCCAGAAGGCATTTGCACAATGGAGTAAAGCGAATCAACGCCGCTTAAGGTTTTGGTATAAATGGGAACCCCAATGACTGGAATTGGAATTTGAGCGGCAATGACACCTGGCAAATGCGCAGCGCCACCAGCGCCACCAATGACTACTTTTACATTTTTGGCTTTTAATTCTTCTACATATTCTGCCGCTTTTTCAGGGGTTCTGTGGACAGATAAAATTTTCATTTCGTAAGAAATATTCATATCTTCTAGAAATTTAGCAGCGTCTTTCATAATGGGTAAATCGGAATCACTTCCCATAATAATGGCAACATCAACATTTTTCATAATTAAACCTCCTATTTTTCAAAATTATATCGTATTTTGGCAAATTTTGCAAGATTTTTGTAAAAAGTTTTTTGGGGAAGCAAATTTGCAAAAAACTCTTGAAATTTTTTGTATTTTAAGGTATAATAAAAAACAATATAAAAAAGGAGAAAGCCAATGCCATTTTTTGATGATTTAAAAAGAAGAGCGAAATTGGACAAAAAAACGATTGTTTTGCCGGAGTCTATGGACATTAGAATTTTGAAAGCAACCGAGATTATTTTAGCAGAAGGTTTAGCGCATATTGTTTTATTGGGAAATCAAGAAGAAATCGAAAAAAAAGCGCAAGAGGAGAAAATTGATATTTCAGGCGCACAAATAATCAATCCGAAAATGTCAGAAAAGGCAGAATATTATGCAGAGTGTTTAGCCCAAATTGATACAACAGTAACCATGGAAGAGGCGCAAGATTTAGTCAAAAATCCAGTTTATTTTGGCATGATGATGGTAAAATTAGGAGACAGCGATGGCTATGTTTCAGGTGCCATGAATACCACAAAGGATATTTTGAAAACAGCAATGCGCATTTTTGAAAAAGCAGGCACCAAAATTTTGTCAACAGTTTTGGTAATGTTGGTGCCAAATGAAGAGTATGGGGATAAAGATGGTGTGTATTTGTTTTCAGATTGTGCCTTAAATGAAAATCCAGGTTATTTGGCTTTGTCTGAAATTGCGATGACTTCTGCGAAAACTTATGAAAAATTTACTAAGAAAGAAGCGAAAGTGGCGATGCTTTCGTATTCGACATTGGGAAGTGCGAAATCCAAATCGATTGATAAGGTTGTCAAAGCCACGGAAAGAGTAAAGCAGAAAATGCCAGAGCTCAAAATAGATGGAGAAATTCAATTGGATACAGCCATTGTGCCAGAAGTGGCAGCGTCTAAGGCGCCTCATTCAAGCTTGAAAGGAGAGGCAAATGTGTTAATTTTTCCAGATATCAATGCAGGCAATATTGGTTGTAAATTGGTGGAAAGATTGGCAAATGCGCAGATGTTTGGGCCGATTTGCCAAGGCTTGGAAAAGCCAATTAATGATTTGTCAAGAGGGAGCTCTGTGGAAGGCATTGTTGGCACGATTTTGATAACTGTCATTCAATCTCAAAAATAAGGAGTTTATATGGAGTTAAATAAAGAAAATACAAAAAAAATAATAAAAATTATTACATATGCCTTAGTGCTATTTTTCATTTTGCAAAATTTTGGAATTGTCAAAAATATGTTTTTTAATTTGTTACGTATTTTATCGCCATTTTTGTTTGGTGTCGGGATTGCATTTATTTTGAATATTCCAATGAGAGCCTTTGAGCGAAAATTTTTGAAAACCAAAAAGGTAAAAGATAAAAAAGCAAAAACGAGCCATTTAAAAAGACCAATTTCGATTGTACTATCTTTGATTTTGATTATTCTAATCATTGGCTTGATTATCAAGTTGGTTATTCCGCAATTAATTAGTGTAATTGTGATGTTTGCAGGAAATCTTCCAGAACTTGCGTACAATATAAAAGAAGGCGCTATGGAGCTAACAGAGCAATATCCGGGAATTCGTGATCAAATTAGTAGTATCGAAATTAACTGGGACCAAATTATTAATGAGCTTATGAATTTTGTCAAAAATTTTGCAGGAAGTGTTGTGACTTCTTCTATCGGTTTTGTGGTTTCGGTAATTGGTGGAATTTTTGATAGCATTGTTGCGATTGTTTTTGCCGTGTATATTTTAATGAGTAAAGAGAAGTTATCAGACCAAGTAAAGAAATTAATTCGAGCGTATTTTCCAGAGAAAAAGGCAGAGCGTTTATTAGAAATATGCCATTTATCGAAAATTACGTTTAGCAATTTTATCGGAGGACAGTGTATTGAAGCAGTGATTTTGGGAAGTTTGTGCTTTTTAGGCATGTTATTGCTAAGATTGCCATATGCAGCAACCATTTCCGTTTTTGTTGGGGTAACAGCGTTGATACCGATTGTTGGTGCATTTATTGGAATTATTTTGGGGGCCATTTTGATTTTATCTGTTTCACCGATAAAATCGCTAATTTTTATTGCTTTCTTGCTCATTTTGCAACAAATTGAAAGCAATGCCATTTATCCGAAGGTGGTTGGAAATTCAGTTGGACTTCCTGGCATGTGGGTTTTAGTTGCTGTGATTGTTGGAGGCGGATTAGGCGGAATGTTAGGATTACTGCTTGGTTTGCCTTGCGTTTCAGTGTTGTATTCAATTTTGAGAAATGATGTTTATGAACGCTTAAAAATGAAACAAATATAATTTTTACGCAAAGTATTTACATAAAAAGAAAAATGTGGTAAAATAAAAGTACAACAACAAATCTGAAAATGCAGGAGGAAAAAAGAAATGTCAAAGAGAGAAGAAATAAACCGTGGGCCAGAAGGTGTTGTTTATCAGAAGAAAAGAGTTTATGCTGAAGTGGAAAGAAAAGAAAGTAACATTGATACAACACTGGAGAAGCCCAAAACGCGGATAATCTTCTGGGTGGCATGACATGATGTCAAGAAAACGGAACCGGGAAATTTCAGGTTCCGTTTTTCTTGCCAAAATTTTATTTTTCCGTTATAATATAAGAAAAATGGGGGAAATAAAAATGGATTTGAAAAAGCAAGTTCAGTTTATCAAAGGCGTTGGTCCAACTAGGGTAAAACTTTTAAATAAATTAGGAATTAATACATTAGAAGATTTGATTACTTATTATCCGCGAGAATACGAAGATAGAAGCAAACCAAAGGCAATTGGAGAAGTTGAAGATGGCGAAGAAGTTTTGATTTGTGCGTATCCAGTTGGTCGAATGAATGAGGTTCGCATTCGTGGAAACCTTATATTATACAAATTAATGGTAAGGGACGAGACAGGAAGTTGCCAAGTTACTTGGTACAATCAGCCCTATTTAAAAAATGTATTTTCGCCAAATAAGCGTTATAAATTTTATGGAAAAGCCAAAGGCAAATACGGCAAAATCGAAATGCAGTCTCCGGTGTATGAAGAGGCGGAGAGCAACAAAAATACAGGCAAAATTATTCCAATTTATCCTCTTACTTATAGTTTGTCACAAAATACCATTCGTAAAATCATGGAAAATGGCGTAGCAGAAGTCGAACGGAAAATTGTCGGAAACCATGCCACCATATTTCATGCAAAAATATAATTTGTGCGATATTAATACGGCGACCAAGCAAATTCATTTTCCGAATGATTTTGAGCAGTTTAGAATGGCGCGTAAAAGGCTAGTTTTTGAGGAATTGCTGTCAATGCAGTTGGCGCTTTTGAGTTTAAAAAGCAAATATGAAGTGCAAAGAGAAGGAATTGCTTTTCCAAAAGAAATTAAAATGTCAGAAATGATCAATCAATTGCCATTTCGATTGACAAAAGCGCAATTAAGAGTGCTAGAAGAAATCGATAGCGACATGGAAAGCACAAAGCCAATGAACCGACTTTTGCAAGGAGATGTTGGCTCACGGAAAAACGATTGTGGCATTAGTGGCTGCCTATAAAGCAGTCAAATCAGGTTATCAAGCGGTTGTTATGGCGCCGACAGCGATTTTAGCAACGCAGCATCTGGAAACGTTTGAGCAAATTTTGCAAGGCACAGGAATTCGATGTGAATTGCTAGTCAGTGGTATTTCCAAAAAGAAAAAAGAGGCGATTTTGGAGCGTTTGCAAAAGGGAGAAATTGATATTTTGATTGGGACACATGCAGTTTTAGAAGAAAATGTTATTTTTTCAAAACTTGGTTTGGTTGTAACAGATGAGCAGCATCGTTTTGGTGTTCGTCAAAGAAGTACAATTGCCGAAAAAGGAAATAACCCAGATGTTTTGGTTATGACAGCAACGCCAATTCCGAGAACGCTTGCGCTTATTTTATATGGCGATTTGGATATTTCTATGATTGATGAATTGCCGCCAAATCGTAAAAAAATTGAAACTTATGCAGTGCGAAAAGATATGGAGGCTCGTGTCAACAACTTCATCGCGAAAAATATTGACGAGGGAAGGCAATGCTATATTGTGTGCCCATTGGTAGAGGAAAATGAAGAAATTGATGCCAAATCGGTTATGGAATTGGTGGAAGTTTATAAAAATCAGGTTTTTACGAATTATCGTGTGGAATATTTGCATGGGAAAATGCGCCCCAAAGAGAAAGACGAAATTATGGAACGCTTTAAAAATGGTGAAATTGATATTTTGATTTCCACGACTGTGATTGAAGTTGGTGTGAATGTGCCAAATAGCAATATTATGGTCATTGAAAATGCAGAGCGTTTTGGGCTGGCGCAATTGCATCAATTGCGTGGCAGAGTGGGAAGAGGCGAATATCAGTCTTATTGCATTTTGAAATATCAGGGAAATTCGCATATCATTCAAGAAAGGATGAAAGTTATTTCGAGCACTAATGACGGTTTTGTGATTTCTGAAAAGGATTTGGAACTACGTGGTTCAGGCGAGTTTTTTGGGACGAAGCAACATGGCATCCCAGAGTTTAAAATTGCGAATTTATTTGAAGATATTGAAACCTTAAAACAAATTCAAGCAATTGCGCTAGAAATTATCGAAAAAGACCCACTTTTGGAAAAGCCAGAAAATAAGGAATTTAGGTTATTGGTGGACAAAAATTTTCATGGTAGAATTGAAATTTGATAAATTATAAAAAAACACTTGCAATTTATGGAAAAATATATTACAATAATAAGAAAGGGTAATGTAAATGAGAGGTTAATAAAAATGAAAAAAAAGAAATGCTTCAATCAAATAATAGTGTCTAATCATAGAAAAAAAGCTATGATTGGTAAAGCATTTCCTTTTTTCTTGAATAGTAATTTTAATAAAACACTAGATTTATGATTTAGTGTTTTATTTTTGCAAAATAAAAAGTAGGAGAGGATGAAAAAATGGTTGGATATTTGGTTCTAGAAAATGGAGAAATTTTTGAAGGTGAAAGATTTGGAGCAATGGCAGTTGATACAGCCTGTGAAGTAGTTTTTAATACAGGAATGGCAGGCTATTTGGAAACGTTCACAGACCCTTCTTATGCAGGACAAGGAATTGTGATGACTTATCCCTTGATTGGAAATTATGGCGTGATTTCAGAGGACTTTGAGTCTGAAAATATCTGGGCAAAAGCAGTTTTTATTCATGAACTGGCTGAATTTGATAGCAATTTTAGAAAAGAAGGCAATTTGAATAAGTTTTTAAGAGATTATAAAATTCCGGGACTTACGAATATCAACACAAGAAAACTGACAAAGATTTTGCGAGAGTCAGGCACAATGAAAGGATATGTGACGTCTGATATTAGCAATATGCCTGAAATTATGAAAAAAATAAGAGATTATGAAGTAGGACATGTAGTAAGGCAAGTAACGACTAAGCAAATGATGTCTTATGGAAAAAATAATGAAAAGCAAGTTGTTTTAATGGATTATGGTTTCAAGCATAATATTGTGAATTCTCTTTTGAAAAGAGGAATTGGTGTGACAGTTTGTCCGTCAAATACGCCAGCCAACAAAATTTTACAACTAAAACCAGACGGAATTTTGTTGTCAAATGGGCCGGGAGACCCACAAACTTGTCGAGAAGAAATTGAAGTGATCAAAGATTTGATAAAAACGGATTTACCGATTTTTGGGATTTGTTTGGGACATCAATTAATGGCTTTGGCACATGGTTTTCAGTCAGCTAAATTGAAATATGGTCATCGTGGCCCAAATCATCCAGTGAAAGATTTGAGGACAGGAAAAGTACATATTACTTCCCAAAATCATGGTTATTATATTTTGGATAATAGTGTTAATCCAGAAATAGCAGAAGTTTCACATATCAATTTGAATGACAATACAGTAGAGGGAATTCGTTATAAAAATAAAAAAATTGCGACTGTACAATTTCACCCAGAGGCGTGCCCGGGACCACAGGATTCAGCGTATTTATTTGATGAATTTGTGGCACAGCTTTAGTTTTTGGAGGGAATGATGCTATCCTTCCCTCCAAACCACCCAACCTGCCAATGGGCGCTGCCCCTTGCAACCCTGCGCCTCGGTCGGCGGGACAAGGTTTGCCTGATGGGGTATTTTGCATCTAGTTTGTACCCGCGCGATAAGCGCGCGAGGGGGGATTTTTAATGAAATACCTTAACCTTCTATTATAACATATTTTATGTAATTTGTCAAGTTGACAAATTGAGCGAGATGTGGTATAATAAAAGGTTAGCCAAAAATACAAACCGTAGGGGTCGATGCCCACATCGACCCAATTGAAATAGATCATAAAAAATAAGGAGGAGAAAATGCCAAAAAATAATGAAATAAAAAAAGTATTAGTGATTGGGTCTGGACCAATTATCATTGGGCAGGCTGCGGAGTTTGATTATGCGGGAACGCAAGCATGTCGTGAATTAAAAAAAGAAGGAATTGAAGTGGTACTGATTAATTCCAATCCAGCTACCATTATGACAGATAAAAATATGGCAGATAAAATTTACATAGAGCCACTGACGGTTACGACTGTGAAAAAAGTGATTGAAAAAGAGCACCCAGATAGTATTTTGCCAAACTTAGGAGGGCAAACAGGTTTAAATCTTGCCATGGAATTGGCAGAATGTGGATTTTTAGCGCAGCACAATGTGCGCCTTTTGGGAACGGGAACAGAAGGCATCAAAAATGCGGAAGATAGGCAAGCTTTTAAAGATATGATGGAGTCTATCAATGAGCCATGTATTAGCAGCAAAGTTGTGGAAACTGTGGAAGACGCAGTTGATTTTACCAACCAAATTGGTTTGCCAGTGATTATTCGTCCAGCTTATACGCTAGGGGGCACTGGTGGTGGAATTGCGTACACCATGGAAGAATTGGAGGAAATCGCCAATTCAGGAATTCACATGTCGCGCGTGGGGCAAATTTTGGTGGAAAAATGCATTAGTGGCTGGAAAGAAGTGGAATACGAGGTTATGCGCGATAGCGCAGGAAATTGTATCACAATTTGTAATATGGAAAATATTGACCCAGTTGGGGTGCATACAGGGGACAGTATCGTGATTGCGCCTTCGCAAACTTTGGCAGACAAAGAATACCAAATGCTTCGTACTTCTGCGATTAAAATTATTTCTGCTTTGAAAATTGAAGGCGGTTGCAATGTGCAATTTGCGCTTAATCCAAATAGTTTTGAATATGCCGTTATTGAGGTAAATCCGAGAGTAAGCCGTTCGTCAGCATTGGCATCAAAAGCGACTGGTTACCCGATTGCGAAAGTGGCAACGAAAATTGCACTTGGCTACACTTTGGACGAAATCAAAAATGAAGTCACAGGTAAAACATATGCTTGTTTTGAGCCAGTTTTGGATTATGTGGTAGTCAAAATTCCAAAATGGCCGTTTAAGAAATTTTTGACAGCCAATCGAACTCTTGGAACGCAAATGAAAGCAACTGGGGAAGTCATGGCGATTGCGCCAAATTTGGAAGCTGGACTGATGAAGGCAATTCGTTCTCTAGAAGAAAATATGGATAGCTTTATGATGCCGGGATTGGCGGATTTGGAAAAAGAAGAAATTCTGGAAAAACTAAAAGACGTGGATAATGACCGAATTTTCGTGATTGCAGAAGCGATTAGACGCGAAATTTCAGTGGAAAAAATCCATGAAATTACGACTATTGACCGATTTTTTATTGGTTGTATTTACAAAATTGTTCGTATGGAAAATGAGCTTGCGATTAATGAAATGAACCCAAAAATGTTGCTAAAAGCGAAAAAAATGGGATTTACAGACAAAGTGATTTCTCTCTTAAGTGGTATGTCAGAGAGCGAAATTTGGAAAATGCGAGAGGAAAATGGAATTGTTGCCAATTTCAAAATGGTAGATACGTGCGCTGCGGAGTTTGAAGCGAAAACACCATATTATTACTCAAGTTATGATGATGAAAATGAGGCAAAGAAAAGCGAAAAAAGAAAAATCATGGTGCTGGGCTCTGGACCAATTCGCATTGGGCAAGGAATTGAGTTCGATTATTGCAGTGTGCACGGCGTTTGGGCGCTTAAAAAGCTAGGGTTTGAGACAATTATTGTGAATAATAATCCAGAAACGGTTAGTACCGATTTTGATATTGCAGATAAATTGTATTTTGAGCCACTTACGCCTGAAGATGTGAAAAATATTGTTGATAGCGAAAAACCGGAAGGCGCGATTGTGCAATTTGGGGGGCAAACAGCGATTAAATTGACGAAAGCATTGTCTGATATGGGCGTGAAAATCATTGGAACAAGTGCGGAAAATATGGACCGTGCCGAAGATAGAAAAGAGTTTGACGAAGCGCTGAACAATTGCGGTATTTTGCGTCCAAAGGGAAGCACGATTTATACGGTTGGCGAGGCGAAAGAAGTGGCAAATGCGCTTGGTTATCCAGTACTTGTTCGACCTTCGTATGTGTTAGGTGGACAAGGAATGGCGATTGCGTATGATGACAACGAAATCGAAAACTATATCAACGAGATTAATACAGTGGCGCAGGAACATCCGATTTTGGTGGATAAATATATGCTGGGCAAAGAGTTGGAAGTGGATGCAATTTGTGATGGCGAAAATGTGCTAATTCCGGGTATTATGGAGCATTTGGAAAGAGCAGGCGTGCATTCTGGCGATAGTATTTCGGTATATCCGACGCAAAGTGTGGCTGAGCATCATCAGGCGAAAATTATTGAATATACGGAAAAAATTGCCAAAGAGCTCAATATTATTGGGATGCTAAATATTCAGTTTATTATTTCAAATGATGAGGTGTATATTATTGAGGTCAATCCGCGTTCAAGCAGGACAGTTCCCTATATTAGCAAGGTAACAAATTTGCCAATGATTGATATTGCAACACGCGTGATGTTTGGGGAGAAGTTGCGCAATATGGAATATGGTACAGGCGTGTGGAGGCGAAGCGGCTATGTTTGCGTGAAAATGCCAATTTTCTCATTTGAGAAAATCAAAAATGCGGATACAAGTTTGGGTCCTGAAATGAAGTCGACTGGCGAAGTTTTGGGGGTTGACAGAGAATTTCATAACGCGATTTTGAAAGCATTTATCGCAA
The DNA here is from genome assembly GCA_947571115.1 of uncultured Clostridium sp. GTDB lineage: Bacteria > Bacillota > Clostridia > TANB77 > CAG-508 > Scatovivens. The sequence continues at coordinate 1,818 of CANOWW010000033.1, read as the reverse complement.
GCGGAGCCAATGTTTCCAGCCATGGAGCGATTTTGATTACGGTTCGCAACAAAGATAAAGAGGAAATGTTGCCATTAGCACAGAAGTTTGCAGCAAAAGGGTTCGAGATTTTTGCGACATCTGGTACAGCGAATTTCTTGGCGTCGCATGGTATTAATAGCACAGCGGTTGAGAAAATTTGGGAAGGAAAAGATAGCATTATTGATTTAATCCAGTCTGGCAGAATTAATTTTGTAATTAATACGCCAACCAAAGGAAAAGAGTCAAACCGCGATGGGTTTAAGATTAGAAGAACTGCGGTGGAATGCAAAATTCCATGTTTTACGTCGCTTGATACAGTGAATGCGTTGTATGCGGCGATTGAGAATGAAACGAAAGAGGAATATTTGGAAGTTGTGAATATTGTGGAGGTTTAGAGAAATATGGCTTAAGGGAAGGACTGCGCGTCCTTCCCTTAAAAACCCTTCCTCGCACGAAAACCATCAGCCGGTTTTCGTGACTTTCCAGCTAACTCTACTTGCAGGAGGAGGCGGCTCCGCTCGGCTCTTCCCACTAGTAATACTAATCGTGAATTTCAAAGCTAAAACCATGTTTTATCTTTTCAATGTCACTCAAGTATTACTTTGCGGTCCCCACGAGAGCCAAGCCGGTGGAAAAATATTTCAAAAATTCAAATCGCTGGAAAAATGCCTAAAATTCGATTTAAGACATTTTATGTCTTAGACGATAGTTATGTCTACTTTTTAATTTCAGGGGCCTTTTTGGGGCTTAAAATGCGTCGATAAAAAAGTGTAAAGTCTCGTACAAAATCTAGAATGTCTCTAAAAAATCCATAAAAATACTTTTTAGGCGGTTTTAGAGGAAATTTGAGTTTGAAGTCGATTTTTTAGAAAAAGGAGCTTAAAATGGATTTTAGGAAAATAGGGTAATGTATTCAAGAAAAATACATCTTATAAGTAAAATTGTGAAGCATAATGACGTCATTTCATTTGGCACCTTATAATTTTTTCTTTTTTGATGTAAACTAGCTTTATAATAAAAAAGAAAGAGGGGAAACATAAGATGAAAAAATTTTCGAACAAAAATAGGGCAGGAATAACGCTAGTTGCCTTGGTTGTGACAATTTTATTCTCTTATGACGAAAAATTAAAATGTAGTAATAGCAAAGGTTTTCTCCTAGCAACAATTTATTAAAAATAAAATTTTCACATATTTAAAAGATGATTTGTAAAAAATATAATTACAAGTTCATCTTTTTTTGAATTTATAATGAAAAAATTGAAAATAAATGATATAATGCCAATTAATAAAGGATAATTAAATTTTACAGACAGTGTCTACAAAATTAGAAAGAAGGTAATAATGAACGAATTAGAAAATATAAATGTAGATAAATTATATAATGATGTAGCAGATTTAATTGAAAAAGCAAAAATTCAAGTAGTTTCACATATTAATACAGAATTTGTTATATTAAACTGGAATATTGGAAATAGAATAAAAAATGAGTTATTAAATAATAAGAAACCAGAGTATGGTAAAAAAGTTATAAAGAATTTAAGTAAGAGATTAATTGAGAAATATGGTAGAGGTTATAGTTATTCAAACTTATATAGAATGTTACAAATAAATGAAGATTTTGAGGATTTTCAAAAATTTGCGACATTGTCACAAAAATTAAGTTGGTCTCATTTTGTAGAGATTGTAAAAATGGACACTGATGTAAAAAGAAAGTTTTATGCAACAATGTGTATGAATGAAAATTGGTCAGTAAGGACATTAAAAGAAAGAGTTGACTCTGCATTATTTGAAAGGACA
>CANOWW010000032.1 GCA_947571115.1 uncultured Clostridium sp. | reverse complement strand
TTTTTATTATAAAGCTAGTTTACATCAAAAAAGAAAAAATTATAAGGTGCCAAATAAAATGACGTCATATGTTTTACATAATTTTAGTTGTAACTTTTTTCATTCTCTCTGTATATTCCATAACCTCATATGCTCTCAGCATTGTCTTTACCTTCTTGTCTTCGATATATTTTAAATACCACAAATACAAAACTAGCAAAAAAATAGCAATATTTTTTAATTTTAAAATCATAATACTATACAACAATGTAATACTAATTAAAATCACTTGTGTCAAATAGCTCATAAAAATCGTGGCATTTTTGTTTCCTATTTTCTGAATTAAAATTTCCTTTAAAATTCTGCCACCATCTAAAGGAAGCATTGGCACCAAATTAAAAATCGCCAAAACAATATTGGTATACATGATTTTTTCTGCCAAAATTTCATTTATTGGCAACCACGCCACCATTACGGCAACTAAAATATTCATCAGCGGTCCAGCTAAATAAGTCATCACTTTTTTGATTGATTTTCTTTGGCTATATAAATAAAATTGCACCGAAACCCCCAACGGATTAATCGTAAGCACTTTTGGCTTTAGCCCTATCGCCATTCCAACTGCTAAATGCGCCATTTCATGCAAAATAATGGAAATAATAAAAATCAAATATACATCCATTTGCTCCAAAATAAAAAATAAAATTCCAAATAAAATGATTTTCAAATTAATTTCGACTTTCAAAATGACCTCCTAAAACTCTATTTTCTCTGCTGGATTAATTGGCGTATCATCTATCCTAATTTCAAAATGCAAATGCGGTCCCGTACTATTTCCCGTGCTTCCAACTGTTGCAATCACTTGTCCTTGCGTAATTTCTTGTCCTTCCGCAACCAATATATCTTGGCAATGAGCATACAAAGTTGTCACATTATCTTTTGTAATACGAATGTGATTTCCATAATCTCCTTCGCTTGACACTTGTGTTACCCTACCACTCATTGAAGCAATAATTTGGGTTCCGCTATTGGCTCCAATATCTACTCCTGTATGATTTCCTGTCACATTTTGATACACAGATTCCCTTGCCCCAAAACCGGATGTGACCACTCCTTCAATTGGTTTTACAAAAGGATTTTGATTTTCCTGCACAGGAGCTGGAGCTGCTTCTGGTTGCGCCAAACTTTGCGGCTGTGCTATATTTTCAACAGCAGGCTGATTTTCTTGTGCTGGCTGATTATTGACAAAAATTCCTTCTTCTTCATTTTCATCATCTTCTTTCCAATAAGCCATAATAAAATCGAATTTCTCGCTCAAATTAAAATTATATTTTGAAACACTTTCCAAAAAACTTTGTGTAAAAATATAGTCTTTATTTTTCACGGCAAAAACCGTTACTGCCAAAATCAACAAAATCAACATTTCCAACAAAATTTTGCTACCTAAATACGTTTTCTGACGTCTTGGTTCAAATCCTCTATTTCCCATTGCAACATTTCTTTGATTTCTGCGATAATAGATTTCTTCGGCTCTTTTTATTTTTTCATGGTCATTCAAAATTCTCTCCAAAAATATTCACCCCTTTTGTATAGTTTAATATATTCTTGAAAAGATAAATTATGTCCCAAATTTTATACGAAAAGCAATGTCGCAATCACTATGCTCGAAATCAACAAAGCATTACATACTTGCAAAAATTTATATTTTTTTCGCAAAGAAATTTCCTCTCTTTGGTTAGCTTCTTTTTGCAACTTTTTCACATAATTATTAATTGTGTTTTCTGCCTCTTTCATTACAATCATTTTTTTATTTTTGTCCTCGCCTTGAATTTTCCCCTTTGTATTATACTCGCTTTGCTTCAGTTTAACATTGGGCTTCAAAACCACGATCGCCTCATCTACAACATTTGAAGCCATTCCTTTCAAAACAATAATATTTTTCATTTTACTCAGTTGCATATTCACGCCTCCTAAAAATAAATTTTTCTTAGCATTTCCAAAATCTAGAAATTTATACTTGTTTCCAGCAACGCAAAATTATCCCCCAGTATAACTGGGGGATTTTCATTCTGTTTTCACAAAATATCCTCGACACCAAAATACTCGATTTCCATATTTATACTTCAAATATCCCATAAAACTCGACACACTCAATTTCGATAGCATATTTATATACATATGTATATGGTCTGGGCAGCCTTCCGTTTCTATGATTTATTGCCACGTTGTATGTGCTAAACTATTTGTATATGGACTTTTCGTATGTCCCACTTCCTTTCATTTTTAATATTTTTAGCCATTCAACTTTAAATACTATATCATGTTTGGGGTGGGTATTTTTTGTTACTTTGCTCATAGCTATAAGCCTTCCGGTACCCCGGGTATAACCCGGGGTTTACTTTAATATGAATTAAAAAAGCAAAATACCCCCGGGGGGTATTTTGCATCAATCTCTTATTCTCTTCCCATCTCCAAATCATATTGCATGGATTTGACTTGAGCTTCTTTGATTTGTGTGCTTTCTTGCACTTTATCCAATATTCTATTCGCTGTATTTTTGCCAGTCATCACTAAATTTTGTATCATTTGCCTTCCGCCTAATATCAGTGCATCCTTTGCAGCTCCCATTGCCTCAACTGTCAAAGCACCTGCCCCTAAAACAATCGTGCCAGCTGTTTTCGCTCCCTGAATTGCTTTGTCTTTTGCTTCTTCTATATTTTGCTCTGCCCAAACTTTCTTATCTGTAAATCGATGCCCAATATCTTCTTTTATATCAACTGCGCCTTGTACAACTGCATCTTTTGTATTTTTCGCTCCTTGCACAACTCTAGAATAAACTACACTTTCTTTTACGTTTTCATACGTTTCGTGGGCTAATTCTTTCTTATCGTCAATCCACATTTCTCGATTTCTTTTACGAAGTTCTTTTTTCACATTTTTCTCAATCTGCTTAATTTGCCTACGATATGCCAGCACTCGTTTAAATTTTCCAATAATTGTTTCTTTTGGGCTTTTGGGTTGTTCTGGTTCTTCTTGCTGTGCTTCTACTTGTGATTCTTGCTCTTGTTCCTCTTCTGGCTGATTTTCTTCTGCTTCTCTCTGAGGTTCCATTTCCTCCTGAACCACTTCTTGCTCTGGATGTTGTTCTTCATGCGCTAATTCTTCTGCTTGATTTTCTAATTCTGGGTTGGTTAAGTGTTCAACATCAATATTTCTTTCAGCTAACTCTGCCGCAATTCCTTCTTTTACACCTACAATTTTTGCCAATCTTTCCAACAGTGCTTTGAATATACGAATCAAACGATTTTTTTCTACTGTTTCCATTTCAGGTTCTTCTACTTCTGGTTCTTCCTCTATTTTCGACATTTCTGGCTCATCCGTCTGAATTTCTTCTTCCTGATTTTCTTCTGGTTGGGCTGGTTTTTCGGCTTCTACTTCTTGCTCCTCCAAGTTTTCTTCCTTCTTAGGTTCTTCTTCAGGTGTTTTTTCTGTTCTCTTATTCTCAAATTTTTGAATTTCATCTGTTGATAATCCTAAATTTTCTAACTCAATTTTAATAATAGCAATTTCTTTCTCCAAATTTTCAATACTTTTCGCATAATTATCAGCCACATTTTCATTTGCATTTTCTGCTAAAGCTTCTAGCGTTTCCACTGCATTAAAAATTTTCTTGAGTTCTTTACCAGCTAGTTCTCGAAAATTTCCTTCTAATTCTTTTTTTCTATTTTTTAAATTTTTAAGTTCTTCTTCATCAAAAGAAAATCCCATCTCCATAAGTGTGATTTCATTATCGACATCAGTAATTTCTTTACGAATTTCATCTCTTGTATCCATCTTTAAAATTCCTCTCTCATTTGATTCAAATTTGCTCGAATTGCTTCTTTTTTTAATACTTGTGTATCTCGCAAACTTTCCAACATGCTTGCCAACTCATCCTCATTTGCCTCATTCAAATTTACAATTCTACCACTGAAAAAAACTTCACCCAATTTATTATCCATATTTTAACCCTCTATCATCTCATTAAAACTCGTTTGCGTTTGCGCAATTGCATCTTTAATAATGGCAAGATTTTTTATCATTTCGTCTTCAATTTTCTTGACTTCCTCAACAACTGTCGTTAGTAAATTTTCCATCTCTTTGTATGATGTCTTAATCACAAAATTTTCTACTTTTGATTTTCCACTAAACAGATTGCCAAATTTATGGAAAAAGCCTGTTTTTCCTTTGCTCAATTGCTTATCTTTAGCCGGAAAAATCTCCTCCATTTTAACCTTCAATTGAAGCTTGCATGCTTCCAATTGTCTTTTGCATTCCCCTATCACAATTTCATAATTAATAATTTTCTGTTCCACAGCCACTCTTCTTACTTCATCTTTTGAACGAATACAAATTTTTTCATTTGCAAATGCAATTTTTTGATTGTTTTGTATATCTTGCAAATCTTTCAAAACGGCACAAAAATACTGATTATATTGACCGATAATGACATCCATATTTTTCGCATAATTTTCTAAAATCTGTTTCATATCTGTCTCATAATTTTCTTTCTTTTTTCCATAAAACTTAATTTGCTCACTAATACTATTCTCCAAAGCCTGAATTCTGTCTGCTTTTATCTGCTCATATTGATTGATATACATAGCAGAAAAAATTCTAATTTCATCTTGTTCAGCCGCACTTAGTTCTCTCATATTAGTAAGTAAATCTTTTTCCAAATCCACTCCGATACTCATATCTCTTCTCCTTTTATCGTTCTTAAAAATGGATATTTGCTTAAATATTGATTGATTACATTTTTCAATTTGCCTTCCGTTCTTTCTATATTTTTATAAAAAGTGACCAATTCTTCATCACTTAATCTTGATAAATCAATGTTTTCCCATCTCTCGATTTTCTTATCAATACTCTCCTCCATGCTTCCTCCTTTTTCTTTTGCTAAAATTTCAACTTCTCTTTTATTATAATATATCTGTAACCATAAAGTCAACGCGTTTCATATTAAGTTTTTGTAACAAATCGATTACAGAAACATTACAAATTATCATCCATTTTCATCAAGCCAAGTATTCATTTTAATTTGCGATTTTGAATTAATTTCCAGCATCACTTCCCCACTTAAATCCGTTCGGAATACTTTCGCACCGCAATTCTCCAATCTTGCCACAACATCTTTATTCGGATGCCCATATTTGTTATCTGCTCCCACTCCAATAATTGCAACTTGCGGCATCATTTTCTCTACCATTTCCTGTATCGACGACGATTTTGAACCGTGATGCGCTACCTTTAAAATATTACAATTTAAAATATCCGTATTTTGATATTTCTCAAGAATTACTTTTTCTGCTATTTCTTCAATGTCACCTGTAAATAACATGCTAAAGTCACCATATTTTAACTTTCCCGTAATAGAATTATTGTTAATTCCATTGTCCGAAATCATTTGCGTGCTATCTGGCCACAAAACTTGAAATTCCGTCTCTTGGTCAAATTTTATCAAATCTCCCGTCTGTACCGAAAGAACCTCTACCTTTTTTTCTTTTGCCAATCTCAAAAATTCCGTGCAATTTTTGTACTCTGCATCCTGTTTTCCAATCACAATTGTATCCACTTTCAAATTTTCTAAAACTGCAAACAAACCTCCACAGTGATCCGCATCAAAATGGGATACCATCAAAAAATCAATTTTCTTGATTTTTCGGTCTAATAAATATGGCACAACCACATTTTCTCCATAATCATAATCTTGATTATTTCCACCATCTATGACGACATTTTTCCCATACGAAGTCTGAATGACACTACAATCTCCGTTGGTCAACATCTACAAAATAAATCCTCAAATTTTTCGGAATAAAACGAATTAGCTGAAAACACGTCAAAAAAACTGTCATAGCAATCACTGCTTTTTTGCCATTTTTTACAAAAAATTTTCTAAATCCATTTCCTAAAGCAAAGCGCAAGCACTGAAATTTCCTCCTTTGAAACAGACACAACATTCCAACAATCACTACATAATACAAAACAATTTCCCAAAAATCTGGTGTGGCTACATATATCTTTGAAAATGGCAATATACTACAAAACTCTGCAATTTTGAATAAAATTAAAATCAAAAATTGTTCAAAAATCGTCAGAAATTTCCCAATTGCTGGCAAAAATACCCCTAGTATCAGGCTCATATACCCCAACGCCAACAACGGACCAACTAAAAAATAGATGAGTAAATTTGACACAAAAAAGGTAAAAGAAATTGTATTGAAACAATAAATCATGATTGGCAGAATTAAAATCTGTGCTGAAAAACTCACTAAAAACACGCCCAAAAATGACTTTAAAAACTTTGACTTGATTTTAAATTTACATTCAATAAATCGTTTAAAAAATTTATGAAATAACACGATACCAAGCGTTCCACCAAAAGACAGCCACATCCCAACCGAAAAAATATGATATGGGTTCATCAAAATCAGCAATAGAAATGTAAATAAAATCGTAACATAAAAATTGTTTTTTCGATAAAAATTCTGACTTAATAACATCATCATACTCATGATGCAAGCTCTTAAACAAGACGGCGCCATTCCTGTAATCACCACAAAAAATCCCAAAATACCAATCATGATATAATTTTTAAGTTTGCGACGATTCATAATTTTGTCCAGAATGAGTTGAACTCCAATCATCACATAAGAAACATGCATTCCTGAAATAGCAAGCACATGCGACATACTACTATTTTTGAAATTTTCTTTTATGTCATCCTCTAGGCTGCTACTATCTCCCAGCAAAATTCCTTTCAAAAACGCATTTTCATTTTCCTCATAAAGTTTTTCTAAAACCTCATACAACTTTGTCTTCAAGACAAATATTTTTTCAAAAAGTCCATTCTTATGACCCAAAACTTGCGGATTTTTCATATAAACACTTCCGTAAATCTTGCTTTGTTTCAAATAATCTCTATAGCTAAATCCCTTGTAATTTCTGCTCTTTGCTCCTTTTGAAAAAGTCCCTGAAATCTGAATCACATCTCCATAATGTAAGTTGCAACTTTTATCTGTGTAAACAATTATTTTTGTATTTTGCGTTTTTTCAAGATTGGAATTCAAAATTTTTACCGTATAACAATTCGACTTTTCCTTCTCAATTTTGCCACTTACAATCTCTGCAACAGCCACCAAATCAGCTTCTTCCGGATATTTTTTATCAAACGACAAAACGAGGGCAATATCCAAATAAAGCCCCCATCCAATTATTAAAATTACTATTATTTTTAAAATTTTATTCATGGCTAAATTTCCTCCTTAAAAATTTAGCCCCCAGCAATTCTCCTTGCAGTCACAAACCTTTGTGAATAATAGGAATTTGTATTCAAATTGTCAATTACCACTCCTCTTTGCGGATTGGCACTATGAATAAAATCTCCCCCTTCGATATAAATTCCACAATGCCCAATTTTCGTTTTCCCATCATCATAAAATAGAATTAAGTCACCCATTTGTAAATTCTCTCGGTCTACTGGTGTCCCTAAACTCGTCTGACTCGCTGCCACTTGCCCCAAAGTATAACCAAAATGCCCGAATACATAACGTGTAAATCCAGAGCAATCAAACCCACTCTCTGGCGAACTTTTTCCTAGCACATATGGATAGCCCAAATATTGCTTCGCAAATGTCACAACATCAGCCCCTGCCACACTTGGCGTTGCCACAGGCTCTGGCAGCTTTTCTTCTGACACATTTGCCTCTCTTTCTTCCAGCATTCCTCTTGAAGTCACATCTTTTTCTTTTACGAGAGTTTTGCTGACATAACCTTCTTTGATTGAACTTGTTGTAATTTTATAAAAACCATTCTCTTCCGCTACAATTGTCACTATATCATCTTCATCTAAAGTATCTACAATATCCGAATTTTTGGACGCTGCTTTTCGTACTCTTGCTGTTTCTACAATCACAACTGCTTTTCTTTGCACCGTATTATTTTCACTTGTCGTATTAGTTGCTGGTTCTGTTTTTGGAGCTTCTGGTTGTGAAGGAACTACAGGTTCTGTTGGTACTGTATTTTGTGGTTCCTCTTGCTTTGGTGGTTCTGTTTGTTGTGCCACTGGCTGAGCTGGTTCAGGTGTGGCTGGTACTTGCACAACTGGGGTCTGCGAAATAATTTTTGATTTTGTCGTCCAACCTGAAATCGTTTCATTTGTTAATTTATACCAATTCCCAATTTTCTGTTCCACTGTCATTTCTGCCCCTTGCGTAACTGCCTGGCTCGCATAAGAAGAAAAATTCGGTAACCTTCTAAGAGAAATCGCATTTGACAAAACCACTTTTTGTCCAACATTTACATTTTCAGTATTTTCTGTTGGGCTACTTGGCTTCTCAACTGGTTGTTCTGGAACCATATTTTGCGTATTTGTCGTGTTGTTTTCTTGTGCGGAACCTGATTTTTCTACTTGAAAAAACTCTGCTTTAGCAAATCCAACTGAATTTCCATATTGCACTTTATACCACTCGCCATTTTCCTCCAAAATAGTAACCTCATCATCTTCATAAATATTGGTAATAATATTGCTATCTATCGATGCAGCTTCTCGAATGCGCACTGCTGCCACTTTAACTGTCGCCTTTCTCGTCTCCGCATACGAAAAATTTGTTATTCCTATTATAAAAATAATGAATAATGAAAAAACAATTTTTTTCATTTCACACATCCTTTCTTTCAAACTTAAATCATTCAGAAGTTGCTTTGTCACTGCTACATACACAATAGTAATTTTTTGTTGTAGTTAACTTTTTTTCAAAATGTTAACTAAGTTATCTGTAATTCGCTTCGCTCAAGCAGCTAACTTAACTTAATATGCACCTCTTCTAGCTGTTTTGGAAACACCTCTGATGGCGCATTCATCATCATATCACGCGCTTTTTTATTTTTCGGAAATGCAATCACTTCACGAATAGAATCTTCTTTTGCCAGCAACATAACAATTCGCTCAATTCCAGCCGCTGCTCCCGCATGTGGCGGTGTTCCAAACGCAAACGCATGATATAAAGCACCAAATTTCTTCTGGATGTCCTCCTCACTATAGCCAGCTATTTCAAACGCCTTTAACATAATGTCTTGATTATGATTTCGAACAGCTCCGCGAAGCCAATTCATAGCCATTTCCAACCAAATCATATTGGTACGCATAAATTTCTAATGGATTTTTATTTTGCAAAGCCTCCATTCCGCCTTGTGGCATTGAAAATGGGTTATGATTAAAATCAATCGTGCCTTCCTCTGATAATTCATACATTGGAAAATCCACAATAAAGCAAAAACGATATACATCTTTTTCTAACAAATCAAACTCTTCGCCCAATTTTATTCTCACGCCACCAGCAATTTTGGTTGCTTTATTTTTTTCGTCTGCCACAAAAAAGATTGCAGAATTTGGCTCTACATCCATTTTCTCAAATATTTTCGTCTTTCTTGCTTCATCTATAAATTTGCTAATTCCACCATTTAACTGATTTTCAGCATCTACTTTAACCCAAGCAAGCCCTTTTGCCTCTAATTCTTGAACCGCAAATTCTGATAAATTGTCAAAAAATTTACGTGGTTTTTCTGCCCCATTTTTTACAGAAATTGCTTTGACTGTTTTCCCCTCAAATGCTTTAAATTCCGTGTTTTCAAAAATATCTGTCAAATCAGAAATAAGAAGTGGATTTCGCAAATCAGGTTTATCGGTGCCATATTTCTCTATGGCTTCCTTGTACGAAATTCGAGCAAATGGTACTTCGCTCACTTTCCAATTTGAATTTGCCTGAAACACCTTCGTAATAACAGTTTCTATCACACCAAAAACATCTTCCTGGGTAGCAAAAGACATTTCAAAATCCCATTGATAAAATTCACCTGGACTTCGGTCTGCTCTTGGATCTTCGTCACGAAAACAAGGCGCAATTTGATAATATTTTTCAAAACCAGACACCATGAGCAATTGTTTAAATTGTTGTGGAGCTTGGGGAAGCGCATAAAATTCGCCCGGATGAAGTCTGCTTGGCACCAAAAAATCACGTGCCCCTTCTGGAGAAGAATTGGCCAAAATCGGTGTTTGAATTTCGGTAAAGCCTAATTCGTCCATTTCTTTTCGAAAATCTTTTAAAACTTTGGAACGTAATTTGATATTTTGATGAAGTTTCGTATTTCGCAAATCCAAAAAACGATATTCTAATCGTAAATCTTCCCTTACCGTTTGCCCTTCACTATTAATTTCAAATGGAAGATTGGCTTTGCACTTTCCAAGAATTGTCAAATCCTCTACTACAACTTCAATTTCGCCTGTTGGAATTTTATCATTCTTGCTACTTCTCTCTAGCACTTTTCCTCTAACCTTTATCGTGCATTCTTTGTTCAAATCCTTTATTTTATCAGTCAGCTTGGCTTCTTCTTTAATCACAATTTGAGTAATGCCATTTTCGTCACGCAAATCCAAAAATATCATTTTTCCCAAATCTCGAATGGTTTGCACAAAACCACTTAAAACAACTTCCTCGCCAATATTCTTGCTATTTAATTCGCCACAAGTATGGGTTCTATATTGATTTTTCATTAAAATTATCCTCCCAAACAATTTTGAAAAATGTCTCTTTCAAAATCGTAGCCTTATTATATAACATTATTTGGAAATTTTCAATTGTTTTGAGAAATATTTTCTATTACCTCAAAAAGACCGCTTACACAGCGGTCCTTTCGCAACTAATTAATTTTAAAATGGTTATCAAACAAATGCATATTGCCAATGTCATAGCTTCTTACAAGCTGATCACCATCCTCCAATTCCAGATAAATGCTTTCGCCTTCCTGCCATTGTGCAAAAAAATGCGGATCTTCACAATGTTTCATATCCCAATACATTTCACCTGCATCACCTTCTGGCGCCTCTTTCCCTTTATAAACAACCTCTGTCTTCTTCTCAAAAGTTTCACAATAAAACTTTTTCAGATCTTGTGCTTTAGCTTCCCGCTCCTTATCATCTAGTTGCAAAAGTCCATTTAAACGAACTAATAACAGCACATCCAAAATAAAAAATAAAAGTCCTCCCGCAAATGCAAATACTACAACGTCCTCTATTGGTATCCATTTTAACTGCATTGCATCAAACACACTCACAATTCCCAATATTAAACCACATACTAAAATTACCTTTTCCACAGACCAAAAGATCGCATTTGCTTGTTCGTAGCTTAAGTTATCCCGCCATTTCTTTAATTTTTTTACCATTTTTCTCTCCTTTCGTTGCTCACAACAAGTTACTAAACTTTTAATTACTCTACCCATAAACTACCGTTCTATTATACCACATTATAAAGTCTTTTGCAATATCAAAAAAAAGACCGTCAAAACGGTCAATTTGTATTTCGTAAAATTAAACATTTTCTTTGATATATTCCACAACGTCACTTACAGCTACTACTTTTTCTGCATCTGTATCAGGAATTTCAATGTCAAACTCTTCTTCTAACGCCATTACTAATTCAACAATATCCAAAGAATCAGCACCTAAATCATCAATAAATGATGCCTCCATTGTTACTGCTGAGTCAGTTACTCCTAATTGTTCTACAATGATTGCTTTTACTTTCTCGAAAACTTCTTCAGTACTCATAAACAAAATCCTCCTTTTTATTTTTAATACAATTTTTTATAATCTAGTTTTATTATATGTTTCATAAAATGTCAAGTCTTTCTTGAAATTTTTTATAATATTATTTTTCAAAATGTTCTATCATTTTTTCAACAGCGCCACTTTTCACAAAATTTTCCGCCTGTTTCAAAGTCGTATAAAACAAAAATTCATCACTACTGCCATGTGCCTTTACAACTGGCTTTTTTACTCCTAGGAAAAGTGCACCACCATATTCTTTATAATCCGTCATTTTTTTGAATTGATTAATAGCCGGCAAACATGGCACAGTAGCAATCGTCCTCAAAATATTTTTCGTCAAGCTCTCTGTCAAACTCACTTTCACAAGCTTTCCTACGCCTTCAATTGTTTTCAAAAACACATTTCCCGTAAAACCATCTGTAATAACAGCGTCAATCTCGCCAGAAAAACAGTCACGTCCTTCCACATTTCCCACAAAATTCACACCATACTCCTGCGCATTTTCTTTGAGCAACTGATAGGTTTCCTTCATTAAATCATTGCCCTTCGTTTCCTCGGTTCCAATGTTGAGCAAGCCAATTCTTGGATTTTCAATTCCAAATGTATTTTTCAAATAAATGGTAGACATCTGCGCAAATTGCACCAAATTCAGTGGTTTACAATTTGTATTAGCACCTGCATCCATCAGCAAAAATTTCCCATGATGTGCTGGCAAAACTGGTGCAATCGCAGGTCTGTCAATTCCTCTAATTCTACCAATTAAAAGCGTTGCTCCTGTCAAAAGTGCCCCCGAATTTCCCGCAGAAATAAACACATCGCCTTCGCCATTTTTGAGCATATTAAACCCAACTACCATCGAAGAATCTTTTTTCCCTCGAATAGCTTGTGTGGGAATATCCTCCATCTCGATTTTTTCTGTCGTATGACGAATGCTGATTTTGCTTGACACTTCTGCAATTTTCTCTTTCCCATAAAATTCCTTCACTTTTTGCTGAATCACATTTTCATCCCCAGTTAAAATGATATCTGCTTCTATTTCTTTGGCAGCCCTAACCGCACCTTTTATGGTTGCATCTGGGCTATTATCTCCCCCCATGGCATCTAAAATTATTCTCAAATCTTTTGTCCTCCTCTAAGTTTATTTTATTACTTCTTCTTATTAGACATTACTATTTTATTACAAAAAATAAAAAATGCAAGTGTTTTTTGTGATTTTATAAAAATTTGTGCTCGTATGTTTTTATGTAAAACTATTGACATTTTATGTAAAATATGCTATAATATATAATAACATACATGTGCATAAGCACATACGCTACTTTGGTCAGAGAGTAGCTATTAGAAACTGATAACCCTATTTTTAATTAAGAAAAGGAGAAAACATTATGAAAATTATGACATTACATACAGGCAATTTCGGCTTCGACCCAAACCCTCTGCTCTGCGGAAGCATCACATTAAAGATAAATCCATACCATATTGTTGAATTTGCAACAAATGGTATCGATACAAAAAAGCAGATTGGAACAGAACATCATCTTGACACTATTAAAAAGGTCTTAAGCTCAATGAATCTTACTCTTGATGATGTAGGTGAAAAATGCACTCGCATTACGCTCTCGACTGGTAAACAAATTGACGTCTTTGAAAATGTTGATTTTGTTGAAAAGGAATTTTACGCAGCATTATAATCTGACCAAAAACGGTTCCCTCTCACATGGGAGCCGTTTTTATATCATAACTACATTTTACAATTTTTTTCCTAAAAATCTTTAATTTTTCAAGCGAAAACAACGCTCTTAGCTTCTTGACTTTTTTATGTAAATATGGTATAATATTATATGTAATTTGTGTGTATATTCACACACTCTACCTAGGTCAGGAGGTAGATTTTGAGACAATTCATCTTGTTCTTTAATAAGAAAGGAGAGTTCGTTATGAGAACAATTTCAGAAAACATTAATGTTCGTAGCCAACACGCTAGTATTCTTGACAAAGTAAGTCTTCCGAACGAAAGAAAACCCTATCATCCTAATTTCTTTTTGCCACGTTCTGCTCTCGCAAAATATATGAGTGCTAAACGTAAACAATTATATAACGAATAGCATTTACATTTTTTCCTGACCACGCTGCGCCTTCGGGCGCTTTTTATATAGCAAAAAACGGCTCGCATGAGCCGTTTTTTGTTATATTATTTTTACTCAACAATATCAGATACAACACCTGAACCTACTGTTCTACCACCTTCACGGATAGCAAATCTTAATCCTTTTTCAATAGCAATTGGTGTAATCAATTCAATTGTCATTGAAATATTTTCACCTGGCATAACCATTTCTGTTCCTGATGGTAATTCAATAACACCAGTAACGTCTGTTGTTCTGAAATAGAATTGTGGTCTATATCCATTAAAGAATGGTGTATGTCTTCCACCTTCTTCTTTTTTCAAGATGTAAACTTCTGATTTGAATTTTGTATGAGGGTTGATTGTTCCTGGTTTTGCAATTACTTGACCTCTTTCAATATCTTTTCTGTCAATACCTCTTAAAAGAAGACCAATATTATCACCAGCTTCTGCTTGATCTAACAATTTTCTAAACATTTCAACACCTGTAACAACAGTTTTTTGTCTTTCTGCTCTGATACCAACAATTTCAACTTCGTCTTGCATTTTAACAACGCCTCTTTCAACTCTACCAGTAGCAACTGTACCACGACCTGTGATTGTAAATACGTCTTCCACTGGCATCAAGAATGGTTGATCAATTGGTCTTTCTGGTGTTGGGATATAGCTATCAACAGCATCCATCAATTCTTTGATTGGAGCATATTCTGGAGCGTTAGGGTCTGTTGATGTGCTCTCTAACACTTTTAATGAAGAACCTTTGATAAATGGAATATCATCTCCTGGGAAATCATATTCTGATAATAATTCTCTAAGTTCCATTTCAACTAATTCAACTAATTCTGGATCGTCAACCATATCGCATTTATTTAGGTAAACAACGATATATTTAACACCAACTTGTCTTGCCAATAAGATGTGCTCTCTTGTTTGAGGCATAGCACCATCAGCTGCAGAAACAACTAGGATTGCACCATCCATTTGAGCAGCACCTGTAATCATGTTTTTAACATAATCAGCGTGTCCTGGGCAGTCAACGTGTGCATAGTGTCTATTATCTGTTTCATACTCTACGTGAGCTGTGTTGATAGTGATTCCTCTTGCTTGCTCTTCTGGAGCACCGTCAATTTTGTCATAAGCTGAATATTCAGCTTTTCCTAATAAATTCAAATATTTTGTAATCGCAGCAGTTGTTGTTGTTTTTCCATGGTCTACGTGACCAATTGTACCAATGTTAACATGTGGTTTTGTTCTTTCAAATT
>CANOWW010000031.1 GCA_947571115.1 uncultured Clostridium sp. | reverse complement strand
GAAAAACTCCAAACGGAGAATTCAAAGATATAGCTCATCCAATCAATGCTGAAACGAGAGAAAAAGTTCAAAAAGCAATTTTGGAGGCTTATGATTCTCCAGATGCTGAAATCGCAGAATCAGCAGAATAATTATAAAAGTTATTATGAACAAGTTAGCTGTTATCGATAAGATAACAGCTATTTTGTAATTTATATTTATAAAAATTTCTTTAAACGATTAATGCTATTTTCTTGAAAAGCAATAAAACCATTTAAAATATCTTTTACATCACTTGAAGCCTCAGGGCTTTGATTTAAAAGTTTGACACCTTTGATAATTCCCATATCGTAACCTTGGATGAGAAGTTCAGAAAGCTGAGAATTACTTTTATCATTCATCGTATTGAATTGAATTCCTGACCAACCCATGATTTTTTGTCCCATAGGCGTGTCATCTGGAATTTCGCCAATTTCTTCAAATTTTTGGTCTACTCTTTTTTCTGTTTCTTGATAGGCATTATATTGGTACGTTAGTTCATCGCGAAAGCTACTATCAGAGCTTTTTTCAGCCACCATAGCAATGGAATCTTTTCCCATGCAAACACCTTTGTGCACTTCATTTAAAATTGTTAAATCGTCCATAAAAACCTCCTTAATTCCTATTGTGTGTGAAACATTTAAAAATTATTTGGCAAAAATACACAAATTCACAAAAGGGAACGCAATATAAAGTGCCATTTAAGCCAAATAATTTTTGCAAGAAAATGGCATAGGTACAAAATAAAATAATTTTAACAAAAATAAAAAATTTTTTTGAGGAATTATTTTTTTCTGCCCAAATGCGAAAGGAAATCAGCGGAAGGCAAATAAAATAAATTTTTCCAGCATATTGGATAAAGTTAATAGTACCTGAAATATTTGTGAAATTGGTAGCGATTTTTTCTAGTAAAAAATGTAAAAAAATAGAATAAAAAATAAGGAAAATGCTCGCATTTCTTAACAAAGACGACGTCTTTTTTTGGCGGATAGAAATATATAAGTAAACAATAAAAAATGCCAAAAAATATAAGAACTGAATAACGTCAATTCCAGCATTATAAATGGGATTGGCAAATTGCATGATATTTATTTTTATTATCAATAAATAAATGATTTCTAACAATAAAATTTTCATAATTTATTTATATCATAATAGAGAAGGACTGGTCAAGCCAGCCCTGCAATTTATTCACTTAATACCCAAACTGTACCATTCCAATGCATTTTTACATTGGTAGGCAATTTTACAAGAGGACGAATGCCTCGATTTTGATCAGCATAACCATAATTTTTATTAATTAATCCACCAACGCTGATGCTTCCCATATAAGTTTCATCATTCAAATTTTCGGATGCTAGCCAATAGCCATGTGCTGTTTTTGTAGAACCAATGATATACATTGGGGCTGATTTATTTTCTAATGTCCAGCTTTCTTGGTTCACATCAGATGAATAGTTAGTGCCATATTTTGCATTATAACTTTGTACAAATTGTGCTAATGTTGGTCCTCCTGTAGCTGAAATGCCAGTAAAACCACTAGCATAATTAATCCAATTAGAAGTTGTTGTTAACCAATTAACGAAACTGGCTTGACTGTTAGCATACACTGTGTATAAACTGTTTTCTACTTTACTAATATCAGTTCCTAAAGTCATTTTATTAGATGGTACAACATCAGCGGAAATGATGTACACATTGCTTCCATCATTCAAAAATACTTGCCAATCATTCACGTCATTTGCTGAATAATTCACATTATCTCCATAATATTCTGGATGAATAGCTGTTGTGCCAAGCAAGGTTTCCCACACAGCATATAATGTCACACTCTGTGCTCCCATGGTAAAAACCTCTGAAGTTATGTATTCTGGCGTTGTCGCATTTGCTGTTCTTGCCCAGCCTAAGAAGTTTGAGCCTTTTTTCGTTGGTTTTACTGAAAAATCAACGGTTACATTTTCTCCGGCTGCATATTTTTTGCTAGCAGGCACATCGCCGGTTCCGCCGTTGGCGTCGTATGAAACTACATATTTTGTTACAATTTGATTGCCACTTAATTCGCCGTCAATTGTGACAGTTCCGTCTGAATTGAATGTTCCAATTTCTAAGCCTTCGTAAGTTAATGTTCCGTTTTCGTCACATAAAATTTCTGCTCCATTAGAAAGCTCGATGCCTTCTTGCAATTTGGCTTTAACGTAATCATTGGAATTTGCAAAATTGTTTTTTTGTGTGTAATAATCCATTTGCGATTCTGCAATTTTAAGCTCAATTTCTTCCTTAATTTTCGCCATATTCGTGATGTCAACTGCCTTTTGGGCACGTCCTAAAATTCCATTGCTGCCGCGCGACGAGATTAATTGACACACCTGCTAGAATTAATAAAACGATGATTGTTACGACTAGCGCTGCTAATGTGATTCCTGAGGCTGTTCGATATTCATGAGTTACAGCCTCAGGATGCAATTTGCATAGCAAACTGTATTCCTTATTTTTGGGTCCGCCCAAAATGAACTCCTACTGTTTTATTTTTCATAAAAATCCTCCTTTAATTTTTCTTTTGAAATTCACAGAATGTGAAAGTAATAACCTAAAAAAGCTAATAATAGACTTGGGTATCATTTTTACTTTTTACAATTTGTGAAATTTAAAATCATAATATAACAAAATGTGAATAAAGTCAAGATGATTTTTAGCAATATGTGAAAAATATTACGATAAGTGAAATAAATGGTATAATATAGAGTAGTTTCACAGATTGCAAAATAGAAAGGAATTATTTTTATGGAAAATATACTAGGAAAAAGAATTGAGCTAGAAAGAACGAGATTAGGAATGAACCAAATGGAGCTGGCAAAAAAATTGAATTTATCTTCTAGCGCTTCTATTTCTCAATATGAAAATGGAGATAGGACCCCAAATGATGATATTAAATTAAAAATGTGTGAACTTTTTGGCTGTAGTTTGGATTATTTATTGGGAAAATCAAATATTCGCAATTTAGAAAAATTGAAATTAGAAAAAATAAAAAATGTAAAATATTTTAACAATAGACTTAATATAGACGGTTTGGAGGAAGAGGACATCGAAGAATTACAAAAGCAAATTGATTATTTAAAATGGAAAAAAAGAAAAAAATAAGAAAAGAAAAACAAGAATGATTGGCTATTTGTGCCAACTTCTTGTTTTTTTGTTGGAATAAATGAAAATTTTTTAAAAAATTTTCAAAAAACTATTGCAAAAAAATTTTTTTTATATTACAATTTAGATGAAGTGGAGAGAAGTGGAACAAAGTGGTAGAAAAGTGGAAGGAGGAAATAGCCTAGTGTTAATTGGTGAATATGAGCATTCTCTAGACGCGAAAGGCAGATTGATTATGCCTGCAAAGCTCAGAGAAGACATTGGCGAAAAATTTATCGTAACCAAAGGCTTAGACGGATGTTTATTTGCATTTTCCCTTGCTGAATGGACCAACTTCGAACAAAAACTTCGTACACTTCCTATTTCTAATAAAGATGCACGTTTATTTACAAGATTTTTCTTTGCTGGTGCTATTGATTGCGAAATAGACAAACAAGGCAGATTTTTGATTTCTAGCAACTTGAGAGAATTTGCCGAACTTACCAAAGATGTTGTTATTATTGGCATGGACTCCAGAATAGAAATCTGGAGCAAAGAAAAATGGCAAACATGTGACGATGCTATCTCAGCAGACGACATTGCAGCTAAAATGGAAATGTTGGGGATTTAGTTGAGAAATTCTAAAGTGTATATAAAACTTGCAAAAGTTTATATAAATATACGAAAGAAAAATGCGTGAAAAATTTTGCGTGCCTATCCTAAATTTAAACAATAAATCTAGGATAGGGAAATTTACAAATGATAAAAATTTAGAGGATACAAAAGAAAAAATAATTTAAAGTACAAAAGATTTTAAGAAATTTATGGGCTTTGTCTAAAAAAGCCCTACAAGAGAAAAAATCTGAGTTAACAAATGACTTGTAACTACGAAAGAAGAATATATTTCTTTACCAATGACAAATTGTTAAATTACGAAGGATTGAAAAACACAAAAGATTATGAAGTTATAGGTCGTCATTTTTGTGGCGACCTATCTAAGTTAAAAAATGAAGTAGAATAAGTGATGCAAATGGAGAATTTTAATCATGTGCCAGTGCTGCTAGAAGAATGCATAGAAGGCTTGCAAATCAAGCCAGATGGAATTTATGTCGATGGAACTTTGGGCGGTGCAGGGCATAGCCAACAAATCGTAAAACGAATATCTGAAAAAGGGCTTCTTTTAGGAATTGATCGAGACGAAGAGGCTATTTGTGTTGCCAAAGAAAGATTAAAAGAATTTTCCAATGTTCAATTTGTGCATGATAATCACGACAATATGAAAGCTATTTTAGCGAAATTAGAAATCCCAGCAGTGGATGGAATTTTGCTGGATTTGGGCGTTTCCTCGTATCAGCTGGACGAAAAGAACAGAGGTTTTAGCTATCTGGGAGAAAGTCAGCTGGATATGCGTATGGATAAAATGGCGGAACTGACGGCAAAAGAGGTTGTTAACACATATTCAGAAGAAAAATTAGCCAATCTCATTTATGAATATGGCGAAGAACGATTTTCAAGGAGAATTGCGAGAAACATTTGTGAGCAGCGCCGAAAAAAAGAAATTGAAACAACGGCAGAATTGGTTAAAATCATAGAAAAATCAGTGCCTCGAAAAAAGGAGCAAGGGCATCCAGCCAAGCGAACTTTTCAGGCAATTAGAATTGAAGTCAATAACGAAATCGAGCCATTATACCAAACTATTTTGGATTCGATTGAAATGCTAAAACCACAAGGCAGATTGTGTGTGATAACGTTTCATTCGCTGGAAGATAGGGCGGTTAAAAATGCTTTTTTAAAGGCAGAAGGAAAATGTATATGCCCGCCGGGGTTGCCGTATTGTATGTGTGGCGCCAAAAAATTAGGAAAAATTGTAACGAAAAAGCCAATTTTGCCGAGCGAAGAGGAAATGAAACAGAATACGAGAAGCAAAAGTGCAAAATTGCGCATTTTTGAAAAATTTTAAAAGTACAAAAGAAAGGAGGGGTAAGCATGGCAAAGTATAATTATCAATATGAAACAAGTCCTAGAAAATTAGAGCCAGAGTATCAAAATAAGCCAAAGAAAAAGCCTGTCACGAAGTCAAAAAAAGCACCGCAAAAAGTAAAAGGCAAAAGCAAAATTAGAAAAAAACGTAAAATGTCGTTTGAAGCAAAGTTTTTTTTCAATAGCATGTTGTTTTTTGCGATTATTTTTGCCATGATTGCTTGTCAAGCTTTTGTGAAACAGCGTTATAAAGAAAAAGAGAATTTGAAAAAGGAATATAATCAGCTTTTGACCAATAGTATGGTTGCAAAAGAGGCCAATGATGACACAAGGCGAATTGCTTCAGAATATGGCATGCAAACCAAATCTGCGACTTTAATTGACTTGGGGACAACGGATTATATCGAAGTTTCCAGCGATGAAGTAGAAACACAAGAGAATTTTTGGGATAAAATTGTCAATTGGGTAAAAGGGATTTTTTAGAAATTAAAATAGATAAAAATGCTGGCACGGAGATGTGCTAGTTTTTTTGATTGACACTTTATGTAAAATATGGTATAATAAAATTAAGAAATACTTATATAGAAACCAAAAAACTATTTTATAGCTTGGAGGTTTCTAAAACCTCCAGCTGAACTCAAGGAGGTAAAAATAGCATGAGAGATTTACAAGAAATTAAATTGGAACTCAATAAAAGAAAAATGGATATTCTTAAAGCAAATGGGGTTCTTCCGAAAGAAAGAAGTGAATTCTATTTTCCAATGGAAGACAAATTTGGATATGTTTCTGCCATAAATTTTTTAGGGGATGATTGGGAACATGTGATGCTGAACGGATTTTGGCTTAACAGATGCCCAACTTATGAAGAAATGGCACATTTAAAAGATATTTTTTGGAAAGAAAGTGAAATTGCAATTCAGGTTCATCCAAAAAAATCAGAATATGTTAATAAATGGGGATATGAATATAATCTTCATCTATGGAGAGATAGAAATGTGTCTGAAAAAATGGAAAGAAAATTGAGAAGCAGAATTGAGAGAATGCTTGAAAGAGCAAAAGAATTTTACAAAAAAGGAGAGCGGAAGGAGATTTTGCTTGAGGAGGAACCGAAAGTCGTAGTGATTTTTGGAGGTGACAAGTGGCTTACTTGGGAGGAAGTTTGTGAGGTCAAGCAGCGGTATTGGCAGGCCGAAGAGGCAGCAATTCAGTTTAATGTTGGAGCAAAGTTTGATTTAAACTCAAAGTATATCATTATACTTTGGGATGCAGAAAACTTTGATTTACCGTCAAAAGAATTTGTGTAGTAGTTTGAAACAGGGATACTTACTAGAAAGTGTCCCTGTTTTGCTTTAATTGCAAAAGGAACTTGACATAATATGGAAAATATGGTATAATATAATTAACAAGGAGGCTTAGATAGCTCCTAAAAATGATAATTTGTTTAAGGAGGAAAATAAAATGACACTTGAAAATTTAAAAGAGGAAAGCGTGCGGGCGAATAATGTAGTAGCTGTTTTCCCGCAGATAGAAAGAGAGCAGTTTCTGGATTGCTCATGGGCTGCGGGATACAATAGATGCTTTGCGATCAATAACGGAACTGTGGCGTTTGTCATTGGCGAGGATTTGTTTGTAACACCATATACAGAGGCTGTGCTGCGTACATTGCAGGAAGCAGGCTTTCGTCGGGAGCGTTTTTATGTCCCATTTTCTAATTGGGATTATCCATCTTGCGCGAAAGAAAGATGGATGGAGCTCCGCAGAAAAGCAGCTGCTTGTTAAGAATAGGGCAGAGAAGAAGTCAGTAGCAGGCTGGCTTCTTTGTTTTTTTGCGTAAAATAATCATACCTCTTGCTTAATTTGCATATAAATTCCATAAAAGGAAAAGATAGGGAAATGGGAAAGAGGTGTTTTTGGATGAGAAGATTGGGCCGAATTAATGAATTGTTGGAAATTCCGAGAGAAGTTGTGAGCAAAGTGCCGAAAATTACGGTCACGGCGTTTGATGAGATTTTGATTGAGAATTTTAAGGGAATTTTGGAGTATGAAGAATTTTTTGTGCGCATTAGCACTCATATTGGAAATGTGAATATTAATGGTTTTAATTTAAAATTGAGTCAGATGACAGAAGACGATATTTTGGTCAGTGGCAAAATTGAAGGTTTGGATTTTGAGAGTAAAAGAGGTGAAGAGTAGTGCTTTTTAAGTGGCTGTACATATATTTTTTAGGAAGCGTGGACATTGTTGTTGAGGGCTTTTTTATTGAGAGATTTATTAACATTTGCAAAACAGAAAATATTATTTTGTGGAGTTCTAAAATTGAAAAAGGGACGATTTTGAGGGCGAGAATTAGCAAATCAGATTTCAAAAAAATTCGTCATATTGCTAGGAAAACTTCTTGCAGAGTAGTTTTGGAGGACAAAAATGGACTTCCTTTTGTGGTAAAAAAATATAAAAAAAGAAAAGTTTTTGCAGTTGCGCTTCTTGTGATTGCAATTTTTTGTTTTTTTGTGACAAGATTTATTTGGAATATTGATATTTCAGGAAATGATAAAATTTCAAAAGAGGGAATTTTGTCTGATTTGGGAGGCTATGGAATTTCGATTGGGAAGTTTAAAATGAATTTGGATTTGGAAAAAATCAAAAATGAAATTCGTCTAAAACGTGACGATTTAGCTTGGATTGGAATTGATATTAAGGGCACGAATGTGATTGTGAGTGTGGTTGAGGCGATTGAAAAGCCAGAAATTGTGGATGAAAATACCCCGTCGAATATTTTGGCGGATAGAAGTGGAACTGTTTCAAAAATGATTGTGAGAAATGGAACTGCAAGGGTCAATGTTGGAGATAGGGTCAATGTTGGGGATTTGCTGGTAGAAGGCGTGATGGAAGGAAAATATACAGGAATAAGGGAAGTGGGAAGTGATGCTGATATTTATGTGGTAAGTCACTATGAAAAAGAAAAAAAAGAGGCGTTTATTCAGGAAAATAGCGAAAGAACGGGGAATGTGGAAAAAAATGTAGAAATTTATATTCATAATTTTAAAATATTTTTCAATAAAGGGGTTCCAAAATTTCAAAATTGTGATACAATAAGAACATATAAAAAAGTAAAACTATTTTCTAATTATTATATCCCTATAGAAATCGTAAATGTTACTAATTTTGAGACCCAAAAAAGCTTTAAAAACCTTACGGAGGCAGAGCTTACAGAGAAATTAACAAAAGAGTTACAAAAGGAATTAAATCAAGAATTAAACATTTCTGATTTGAGTAATGTACAGCAAAACGTTATTTCCGTAGCAGATACGGACGGAGTAACAGTCAAAGTAATATATGAAGTAGAAGAGAAAATAGGAACGAAAGATTGAGGAAAGGAATTTGAAAATATGGAAGAAAGAAGTTTAAAAGTACTTGCGAATGACACAACTTTTTTTAACAAAATCTCAAATACTTTAACAAAATTATTAATCCCAACGAAAATTGGACTCAATGGTATGCTTATTACACTAAAGAGAAATGCGGTTTTGAAAACATACGAAAATTATAAATCAGTGGATAGAGAAGATACCAATAAAGAGGAGACTTTGCGCAATCGTTATGAGGAAAGCTATACGTTGTATTTAGAATCTATTGATAAATACATTATGGATTCGGTTTACAAAAAGGTAAAAAGTGGGGCAGCGTCTTCTTTTGAGCAAAATGCATTGTCAAATTATTACAACGTGGTGCATTTGAAAGACAAAGAATACAACGAATACAAAGCGAGGAAGCAAAAGTTTTTGCTGGATTTGGACTACGAAAGCGTTTTAAATGGCGGCAAGGAGAAATTGGTCAAAAGATACCGCAAATTGTACATTGAGAAAAGTGACGAATTGTATAAATCAATTTTGAAACATTATTCTGTCAAATTGGCGGATGGCATTAAGGAGAAAAATTTGAACCAAATTGAGTTATACAAAAGTATCTTTTTGACATTAGATGATTATGTGAAAACGATTTTGCCACTGAAATTAGAAGAGGATTTCAGGGATTTTGAAAAAATTAAAAAAGCCTATGATGAGCTTGACAGATTTGACATTGGTAAATTGGATGAAAAAGATTTCTTGGAAAAAAATGTGATTTTGCTTGGCATGAGCAGAACTTTGTTTACGCATAGTTTGCCACTTGTGGCGGCAGAACAATGTTATCAAAAATTGCTCAAAGATACACGTAGCTTGATTGTGACAACGAAACAAGAGACCAAGCAAGAAGAAATTTATCAGACTTTATTGAAGGTTATTCAAAATTATAATGAAAAATTGTTGTCTACTAAAGTGTATTGGGAGAAGCCAGATGAAAGAGATGCTTATAAGAAATTCTGGGCAGAGTACAGTGAGGCGACTTCAGATGACGAAAGAGAGATTGCGATTTTGAGAAAAGAATTGCATGATGTGCAAGAAGATACGCCAAAGGCAAAACAGATACGTCAATTTTATAAAAATAAATTGGTGGAATTTGGTGTGATGAGACAATTGAAAAATTCTTGCCAAACATTGGAAGATATGAAACTGACGAAAGTAGAAGTGTAGAGGTTAAAAATGAAGCAGTTTGTGGAAGTAGAATATAGAGAATTGGAGCAGATTGGCAATTATGATGAATTGGTAAATAACGTAATTGCCAAATGCTTTGAAGTAGAAAAATTAGACAAAACCAAATTATATGTGAGTATTATTTTGACCACACCAAGTGTGATTCGTGAGCTGAATTGCGAATTTAGAGAGATAGACAAAGAGACAGACGTGCTGTCGTTTCCGATGTTTGAAAAAGAGGAAATTCGAGAAATCGAAGAGGAGGAAGCATTGGGAGATATTATTATTTCTGTAGAAAGAGTGAAAGAACAGGCAGAGGAATACGGGCACAGCTTTGAGAGGGAGCTGGCGTATATGTTGGTGCATGGTTTTTATCATTTGATGGGCGAGGACCATATGGAAGAAGAAGAGAAAAAGCAGATGCGTCAAAAAGAAGAAAATGTTTTGCAACAATTAAATATCACAAGATGAGGTAAAAATGGAAAATAAATGGAAAAATAAAAACTTTAAAATGGCTTTGAAAAACAGCATGGCAGGAATAGAATATACGCTTAAAACACAGCGAAATTTGAGGATTCAGATTGTGTTTGCCATTTTGGCTATTTTGCTAGGTTTGATTTTTGGTTTAGATACAACAGAATGGGTAATTTTATGGCTTGTAATAGGGAGTGTGTTGTTTGCAGAAATGGTAAATACAGCCATAGAAGTTATGTTGGATTTATACACACAAGAGTTTAATGAAAATGTGAGAATTGCAAAAGATATCGCAAGTGGCGCAGTGCTGATTAGTTCGATTGTATCAGTTATTGTTGGAGGAATTTTGTTTTTACCCAAAATATTAAATTAAAATTAAGAGGGAAATTTTTATGGATAAGCAAACGAAAATTTTAATCGTAGTTACGATTGTCATATTTATGGCACTAGGTGCAGTTTTAGGAATTAAAGTTTATAACAAAAATAAAAGTGGACAAGATGTTAAGACAGAAATAAAAGAGGTAGAAGAGGTTGCTGAGGAAGAGCCTGTTCCTGAAAAGAAAAAGGAAGAAATCAAGATTTTTCAGGGGAATGATAGACCGATTGCGTTTATGATTGATAACAATGTCAATGCACAGCCACAATCTGCGTTAAATCAAGCTTACCTTGTTTATGAAATTATTGTAGAAGGTGGAGAATCAAGGCTTATGGCGCTTTTTAAGGGTGTTGATGTGTCAGGAAACGATGTGACAGTTGGACCAATTAGAAGTGCACGTCATTATTTTATTGATTATGCTTTGGAAAATGATGCGATTTATGCGCATTTGGGGCAAAGTCCGCAAGCAGAAGAATACATAAAGAATTTCAATGTGTCAGATATTAATGGGCAAATTTATGATACAGGAAAAGCAAGAACAGGGACGTCTTTGTATTGGAGAGAAAAGTCGAAAAAGGCGCCACATAATGCGTACACCAGCATAAAAAGCATTTTAGAAATTTGTCAAAAGAAAAATTACAAAACGACTTCAAATAAGGAAAGTGTGCTGCATTATGTAGCGGAAGAGGTAAAATTTGCAGATACAGCGATTTCTGCTTCTAAGATAAGTATTCCATATGGCACAAACCACACGGTTCAATATGTTTATGACGAAGCAAAGGGAAGGTACACCAGATATTCTAAAGGGAAAAAACAAGTGGACGAACAGACTGGCGAAGATGTTACAACGAAAAATATTATTGTAACATTTATCCGAAATACAACATTGGACGATGGCGAAGGAAAAGGACGCCAAGAGCTGGACAACTTCACAAATGCGAAAGGTTATTATATCACAAATGGCAAGGCAATCAAAATTACTTGTAAAAAGCAAAATGTGGGTGGACAAACCAAATATGTGGACGAGGCAGGCAATGAAATTAACGTAAATGACGGAAACACCTGGATTAATATTTGCCCAATTGATAGCAATGTAACATTTGAATAGGAGAAATTATGAACAACAATTTTAAATCAGGGTTTGTGTCGTTTGTGGGAAGGACAAATGTTGGCAAGTCGACTTTGCTCAATTGCCTCATGCAGGAGAAAATTGCGATTACAGCCAACAAGCCACAAACTACAAGAACGGCAATTAAAGCCATTTTGAATAGTGACAATTACCAAATTATCATTACAGACACGCCGGGCATCCATAAACCCAAAACGAAACTTAGCAAAACCATGGTAGACACGGCGTTTTCGGTAGCACAAGATGTCGATTTAGTGGTGTTTTTAATCGAAGCGACTTCTCAAGAAATTGGCCCGGGAGATAAAAGAATTCTAGAGAAATTGAAGCAAAGTCATAAAAAATGTATTTTGGCAATCAATAAAATGGATTTGGTGCAAAAAGAAACTTTGTTAAATCTCATGAAAATATATAGCGAAGAATATGATTTTCAGGCGGTTGTGCCGATTTCAGCGACCACTGGAAAGGGTACAGATGAATTATTAGAAGAAATTGTGAAAAATTTGCCGAATGGTCCAAAATATTACAGCGAAGAGGAATACACGGACCAAACGACACGTCAGCTGATTGAGGAAATCATTCGTGAAAAGGCGCTCCGTTTTTTGAAGGACGAAGTGCCACATGGTGTTTATGTAGAAGTCGAAAAATTTAAAACAGGCAAAACCATGAAAAATGAGAAAATTTTCAATATTGACGCTCTGATTTATTGCAATCGAGAATCGCACAAGGGAATTATTATCGGAAAAGGGGGGGCCATGCTGAAAAAAATTTCGACTTCGAGCAGACAGGATATCGAAAAAATGCTTGGTAAAAAAGTCAATTTGAAAGTTTGGGTAAAGGTTCGTGAAGGTTGGCAAGAGAAAGATAATTTTGTTAAGAAATTCAAATTAGAAAAGTAAATCGAGGATGTTATGAAGCAAGTCAAAGTAAATGGAGTTATTTTAGTGGAAAATAATATGGGCGATTTTGACAAAATGCTCACAATGTTAACTCCAAATTTGGGAAAAATTGGGTGTAGTGCACGAGGTGCGAGGAGACCCAAAAGTCTTCTTTTGGCGGGCACTCAATTTTTGTGTTTTGGGGAATATTTGCTTTACAAAAGCGGAGAGAATTATTCGATGAATTCATGCGAAACCATTGAAATGTTCTACAATATTAGAACCGATTTGGACAAGCTAACGTATGCCACCTATATCACAAAAATTGTAAATGATGTTACGACCGAAAATCAAAATTCATTTCACACATTGAAGCTATTTTTAAATACCTTATTTGCGATTTCGGAGACCAATAAAGACTTGGATTTTATTACAACTGTTTTTAAATTAAGGTTGTTGAAGATTTTGGGTTTTTCGCCAAATGTTAAAGAATGTGTGAGTTGCAAAACAAAAGAAAATATAACCCATTTTAGTTTTAAAGATAACGGTTTCAAGTGTCATAACTGTAGCAAGCAGGATACAGGCGCAGTGGCGATAGCAGAACCGACTCAAAACGCTATTCAATATATTATGTTTGCTGATCCAAAAAAGATTTTTTCGTTCCAGTTGTCAGAGAAATATACAAAAGAATTGGAATTGGTTGCTAATATTTATTTGAATGAAAAATTAGAAAAAGAATATAAACTAGAAAAATTGTTTTAGAAAGATAAAAGTTTAGGAATTTTTATAAATGTTTAACAATAATAAAACAATTAATCGTCAAATCAATTTATATGAAATATTTTGCAAATTTATTTATTAGAATAATATAATTAATTTTAATTCTGGAAAAACACCTTTAAACGGCTTTGATTGACTTGAATAAAATTTGACAAATTTGGAAAAATATGTTATATAATTTAAGAAAGTAGGAATTATTCCTATTTTTAAGGAGCTTTATTTATGGAAAATTACTCAAAGCAAAGAGAGGAAATTGTCGAAATTATTAAGGAATTGTATAATCATCCGACAGCAGAGGAAATTTATTATTTGGTTAAGCAAAAGGATCCTGCAATTAGTAGAAGTACAGTTTATCGAAATTTAAAATTTCTTTCGGACAAGGGTGTTGTAACGCAAATTGCTGTGTCAAATAGCCCAGATAGATATGATTATATTAGGGAACGTAAAAGGCATGGACATGTTATTTGTACAAAATGTGGAAAATTATATGATTTTGATTACGATTTGGATTTTGAAAATGTAAAGAAGAACATTTTTAAGCAAACAGGAGTAGAGATTTTAGATGATGGAATTGCGATAAAGGGAATCTGTAATTTTTGTAAAATGAAAATATGAAATTTTCTATTTTATAAGTGAGCGAAATTTGACTTAAGCCAAATTTCTTACGCTTTTTATATAAAGCTCGAAAAATTAATTTTAGGAGGGAAAAATATGCCAGAATTGAAAGGGTCAAAAACAGAAAAAAATTTGATGGAGGCGTTTGCAGGGGAGTCACAAGCTAGAAATAAATATACTTATTTTGCAAGTATTGCCAAAAAAGAAGGCTATGAGCAAATTGCAGCAATTTTTGAAGAAACGGCCAATAATGAAAAAGAGCATGCTAAAATTTGGTTCAAAGAATTAGGTGGAATTGGAAGCACAATTGATAATTTAAAAGCAGCTGCTGCTGGAGAAAATTTTGAATGGACTGATATGTATGCTAGAATGGCGAAAGAAGCCAGAGAAGAGGGATTTGATAGAATTGCTTATTTGTTTGAAGCAGTTGGAAAAATAGAAAAAGAGCATGAGGAAAGATACCAAAAATTATTGGAAAATGTAGAAGGCGATTTGGTATTTTCAAAAGACGGAGATAGAATTTGGAAATGTAGAAATTGTGGACATATTTGCGTTGGTAAAAAGGCACCAGAGGTTTGCCCAGTTTGTAATCATCCAAAAGCATTTTTTGAAATCAAAGCAGAAAATTATTAAAAAATATTTGAAAGTGTTGATAAAATCAAATTTTATTGACGCTTTTTATTTTGTACATAAAATTGTGTCTGTTTTGCGAAATGGAATTCAAATGATTTCATTTTTGTTGCAAAATAATGATAAAGATATTAATTTTAAAAACATACAACAAATCTGTTGACAAGTATCTATATAAATGCTAAAATGAAATTGAAAATAAAACAGAGGAGTTGTAACAAATGAAAAAACAAAAAGAAAGTGGCATTATGAAAACGGCGCAAACCCTTGCAGTTGTATACACACACACACATGTAGTTTTAAAGGAAGATAAAAACACAAAATTTGTGTTTTATTCGCATGTAAATGAAGGCGAGAAATTCTAGTTGAGAATTGCTCGTCTTTTTGGCATGCAAAAAGAAATGAGGTGATAGAGAAATGTATAAGTATGAAAGATTAAGAAATTTGCGTGAAGAGCGAAAAATGACACAACCTCAAATAGCAAATTTGTTAAAAATAACAAGGCAGCAGTATAGTTTATATGAAATTGGCAGGCGCGAAATACCTGTTCATCATTTGAGGATTTTAGCGATGTTTTACGGAGTTTCGAGTGATTATATTTTGGAAATAGCAGACACAAATGAAACGAAAGAAGGTGAAAAAATGTAAAAATAGAAACGATTAAAAACAAAAAATAAAAGGAGGAAGCAAATGAAAAAGGAAGAAAAAAGGCGAATAGCAGTGTTATTGATATTGCTATTAATCGTAATTATCGTGAAAGTACAAATGGGGAAAGGAGGAGAGAGCGACGATACAAACATTAATTTGCCAGTAGAAGAGCGAGTCAAAGAAGAGTTTGTAGAAGTATTAGAAGACGGGACAAAGTTAAATAAAAGTGAGGTGTTAAGTAGGGCAAAAACAGTGGGGGCACTTGAATTTAACAACATCCAATTAACCAATCAAAACGGACAAACATTGCTTTTAGCAGATGTTAAGAATACGGGCGAAGCCGCAACTAAAATGCAACTGGTAGATGTAATTATATTGGATAAAAATGGGGGGCAGCTAGGCACGGTAGTAGGAGTAGTAGCACCACTAGAAGCGGGGCAAAGCATACAATTCAACACCAGTATGACAATGGATTACGCGAATGCATATGATTTCCAAATTGTAGCAAAGTAAACAGTTAATTGGAAAAGTTATTTAGTGAAAAGTGAGTTTGACCTACTCGGTTATTTTTGTGTTTTAGGTAGAGTGTGTCACGTTAATTTGAAGTTTGCGTATTACTTAAGCGCCTTGGAAAACGCAACTTTTCAATAAACACTTTTTCAATTAGTAGGGAACAAGATAATGATGAATTTTTCCGTGCTCCCCATTCTAGAAATTATGGCAAAATCAAAGATTTTGATAATTTCTGAACGGTCCCCACAAGTCACTTCAAAATTCATCATTATCATTAAAGCAAATACAGTAATTATAAAAATAAAAGGAGGAACAAATGAAAGATAAGTTAGAAGTTCGAAGAAAAGAACAGCGGAATTACGCTAGTAGCCTTAGTCGTAACCATTATCGTGCTACTTATTTTAGCAGGCATTAGCTTAAAGTTAATTTCGGGCAGTAACGGCATTTTGGGCAGAACGACCAGAGCTGCAAAACTAAC
>CANOWW010000030.1 GCA_947571115.1 uncultured Clostridium sp. | reverse complement strand
AACCGCGTTCGCTCCGTCAGCGTATTGTGGAATCTCTGTTGTCCACTCCCATACGTTTCCTGCCACATCAAAAATGTTCTTTTGCGCTGTATTTCCATTACTATCATTTACAAATGTTCCTGTTGGGAAAATCCAACGATTTGTGTAATCATCTTTTTTCTGTACATTGTTTTCTGTAAACCAGTCGCTTCTGATGTCAGTTGCGTGAGTTAATGATGAATAGGTTTTACTCTTCACATTTCCATAATTACCCCAACTTCTGCAGTCTCCATCTGCCACAGACCAACCGATAAAGTTACACATTGCATCCCACTGTGCACCTGTTATCAAGCCACTTTGGAAAGCTACTGTGCCTTGTGCGCTATCTGCTGCTCCACTTTTCCAACCATTTGCTCTTTCTAATGCTTTACTTTGTGTAATCGTTCTAACTGGCTCATTTCCTGCTTTCACACTAATTGCCTTACTTGCCCAATAGGCATTTGCATCTGCTGACTTGTCATTTGACCATTCTGGTATTCCTGCGATATAGCTTCCTACTCCACGAGGTACACTGTCTGTTCCTGCTTCATATCTTCCTACCCAGAATCCGCCTGCATTATTTACAACTGCTGCTTCTGGTCGATCTACAATACTTCCTCCATTGACTGCTGTACCTACAATATTGGTTAAACCAATTTTATCTCCTTTTACGGCATTTCCAATAGAACCTAACGCTGCTGCTGTATCTGTTCCTGTACTTCCTGATTTCAAATACCAGTTATTGGTTGCAAGTTTCTTCGCATAATTTGCACTGCTTGAAACTGGTATCCATACAAATTCATTAGTTCCATCTGTAATGACATAACCTGTATCTTTAGTTCCTTCTTTAAAAGCAAATCCTGTTGGTATATGTTTTTCAGGGTGTTCTGATTTACAACTTTGAGTAAAATTCCAAACTGCATATAAAGTCATATCAGATGTTCCCATCTTGATATTTGTTTCTGGAGTAGTCGCATTTTTATTGGTTGACCATCCTAAAAATGTGCTTCCATGTGTTTCTGTTAATTTCGCGCTTGTATCTACTGTGCTCATATGAGCTACTGTTTTTACGGCTGGCACAGCAGATGCTTCTGTAATGCCGTTTTTATCAAATGTTACTTTTGATTCTTTGTAAATTCCAAGCGTGATTGGACTACTACTTGTATCATTTGTTCCGTCATCTCTAATAAAGCAAATAATTTTTCCTGTATTGACTACAACTGGCTCTGTGTATGGTGTGTAATCCGTTTTATTAACAGATGCACTATCACCAACATAATATTTTACATTTTCTGTTGAAGAAGTAACTGTAACGGTTGCTGTCAAACCATCCGCATTCCATTTATGAGATGCTGTAATGGCCGTAAAGTCTTTTACGGTATAAGCAATTTTGTTAACATTATTGTTTACATCAATTGCATATATGTAATACGTTGTTCCTTTTGTCAAACCAGTTTTGGTTTGCTCACTTTGTTGTGCTGACGAATCTACGGCAGTCCATGAAATCGTAGAAGTATCTGCAATTTCCGTTGGGCTGATAAAATAACCGGATACGCCACTTCCGTCTTTTAGCGTAAATGTAATAGAATTTGTTGTTGATGCTGTAACTAAAATTTTAGGTCCATATTTATCGACACCATCACTTTCTAAAACATCAAATCCATTTGTTTCTACATTCCAACTAAGACTTAGTTTCGTCTTATCCGTCTCCTGATCCCCTACATCAATAACTACGTATTTAGGATCATTTGGATCTGCAGTAAAACTTAACATTTCTCCTGTTGATAATTGATAAGAACCTTTGTTAATCAAAAATTCCGCAAAAGTTGATTCAGATGCTCCATCCATGAAATACTCCATTTGAAGCTCTGCCATTGCAAGTTCTACTCTTTCTTGCAATGCTTTTTCATTTGAGATACTAACTGCCTGTGTTGCCTTTCCTAAAATTCCGTTACTTCCGTGCTACTAAATTAATCGATACTCCTGCTAAAATTAATAAGACTATAATCGTAACAACTAAGGCTACTAGCGTGATACCTGAAGCATTTGCTTCTTGGTGCAGTTTGCTTTGCAAACTGTGCTTTTCAAAACAATTTACTTGTTTTCTTCCTGTTTCATTCAATTTTGTTTGCATTTTCTTTTCCTCCTTTGTTTTTTTATATAATTTATTTAATCGAATTCTTCAATTCGCTTAAACCAATTTTAAGTAACAAAAATGACGTGGTACGCATTTTACAACACTTTTGTTGTTTGTGTTCCACGCCATTATTATTTTATTTTTACTTTGGTTTTCTACAACCGATTTGTTGTATATTAGGATTCTAATTTTCTCAAGATTTTTTTCGCTTAAGTCTCTAATCCCTAGGGTGCCAAGGTTTTTCAATTGATGACAAAGCCTTGTCCAACTTTTCTTCTTGAGAATATTCATTTTTTCCTCCATACTTTCAGTTTATATTGTGTTAATTATATTGATAAATTTTCGCTTTGTCAATAGATTTTCCAAATGTTACACAAATGTAATATTTCGAACGTATTGACAATAAACTACGTTTGTTATATAATTAACAAAATTTGTTTTTCAAAGAATGTTTTTATTCAAAAACATTTCTTCCAAATTCACATTATAATATTCTCTCAATATACCTTACGGAAAGGAGGTGATGCTTAATATACAACAAAATTAAAGCAGAAAGGAGATGATATTATATGTTTAAATTTGACATCCATACAGAGGAAAAAATAACAAAGACTCAAAAACATAAAAAAATTGCAATAACATTTGAAAAGAAATCACATAAAATACTTATCAAAATTTTCAAATTAATAAAGTCTTTTTTATAAATAGCAAAACAGGTAGTGGTCGCTACCTGTTTTTTTGTTTAAATTTGACATTTTCATAAATTAATGTTTTTTTACATTTAATTTACTTTTCTTAATTTATTATAATCTCTTTTTTTATTTTTGTCAAGCATTTTTCAAAATTTCTCCTATCACTTACATAGCCCCTTTTCTTTTAATTGTGATTAATGTTGTAATCAACAAAATCTTAATATCATTTGATAATGATTTTTTATAATGGTATTTGAAATCAATATCCATTCTATTTTCAAAAGTGACATCGTTTCTACCGGCTAATTTGCCAATACCCTGTAATTCCCGGTTTGTGTTTAATTATGTAATCGTAATAACTTCCCATATCTTCCTTTTCTCTTGGCAAATATGGTCTTGGACCAACTAACGTCATATCGCCTTTTAACACATTCAAAAACTGTGGAAATTCATCTAAACTCGTTTTTCTCAAAAACGCCCCAAATCTCGTTACTCGTGGATCGTTTTTTAGCTTTTTGTATTTCTTATACTCTTTTCTGGCTACTTCATCTTTTTCTAATAATTCTTCTAATTTTTTATCTGCATCTTTTACCATGGTACGAAACTTGTACATTTTGAATAGTTTACCATTTTTTCCAATTCTTTCTTGTTTAAAAAAGATTGGTCCAAAGTCTCCGTCCTTTAAATTGTTAATTAATACTGCAATCATGATTGGTATGACACACATACATCCCACGAAACCACCTAATATATCAAGCGCTCTTGTGGCTATCCTCTCTATGTATTTTCTTAACTTAGCACGAATTCCATTTCCTGTGATTTGTTTAACATCTGATATATTAAATAGTAATGCTAAACGACTCTCTTCCAAAAAACTCACACCTCCTATTTACTTATTTCCGTAAGGTTTCTCTTAACTTCTGTATTTATTATAACATACTTTTTTTCGTTTTTCAAGCCCTTTGGCAAAATTTACATAATTTTTTTATTTTAAACGCAATTTTACATTTTCCTTGGCATCTTAATTCCTAATAATTGGCAACCAATTTTTAGCACAAGCCCCACCGTTTTGTTCAAATACAAACGACTATCCGTCAACTTCTTATCCTCTGTGATAATTTTATTCTCATTATAAAAATTACTATAACTTTGGCTTAAAGAAATCAAATACCTTGCCAAAATCGAAGGCTCATTTTTTTGCACAACTGCTTGCAAAATCTCTCCAAATTCATATAACTTTGCAATCACATTTTTACTTTGTGCATCTGTCAATAGCGCAAAATCCACGTCTTTTAGAACTGGCTCATAACCAGCTTTTTCCAACACACTATTGGTACGCACATATACATATTGAATATAGGGCCCCGTTTCGCCATTAAAATTCAGCACTGTATCCCAATCAAAAATCTGGTCCTTAATAATATTATTGCACACATTATTGAAAATCACAGCACCAATTCCAACCTTCTCTGCCTCCTCTTTTTTATTCGGCATATCTGGACTTTTTTCATTCATAATCGTTTCAACTCTTGCGATAGCTTCCTTTAGCAAATCGTCCACTTTAATCGCTGTTCCTTCACGAGTTGACATTTTGCCACTAGCCAATCTTGTCATACCATAACGAACATGCTCCAAGCCGTTCACGCATTTTTCGGGAATTTCCAAATATTTTGCCACTTCAAAAATTTGCTTAAAATGCAAATTTTGCTCATAGGCCACCACATACAAACATTTGTCAAAGTCATAGGTTTGCGCTCGATACAAAATGGCTGCCAAATCTCTTGTTGCATAAATCGTCGTACCGTCTGCCTTGCGCACCATGCAAACACCAAGCCCTTTCTCTTCCAAATTCACAATTTTTGCGCCTTCTGACTCTGTCAAAACACCTGCTTTTTCCAACCTTGCTTCCATTTCAGGAATTTTATCTATATAAAAAGATTCCCCATTCCAAGAGTCAAACTTGACATCCAACAAATCATAAATTTTCTGAAATTCCTTCAAACTTAGCTCGCGGAACCTTGTCCATAAATCCATGCAATAACTGTCGCCATTTTCCAACTTCTTAAAATTCTCGCGGCAAATTTCTAAAACATTTTCATCGTTTTTGCATAAATCACTAATTCTCACATAAATTTGAGTCAAATCTTCAATTGGATTTTCTGTAAAATCATATTCAGCACCCCATCTTTTATAGCCTTCAATCAATTTCGCAAATTGCGTTCCATAATCGCCCAAATGATTGATGCCTGTTACATGGTAACCTAAAAATTGATAAATTTTATACAAACTACTACCAATGATCGTATTTCGCAAATGCCCAATATGAAACGGTTTGGCGATATTCGGAGAAGAATATTCGACAATCACATTTTTGCCTTTTCCAATTTCAGAAGAGCCATAACTTTCCTGTTTTTCGTCAATTTCAGTTAGTACTGTTTGAACAAGCAACAAAGAATTTACTTTAAAATTTAAATAGCCACCTGCGATTTCCACGCTTGCAATTTCGTCTCCCACCTCAATTTTTTCTTTCAAGTCACTAGCAATTTCTGGTGGCGCTTTTTTTAACGTTTTGGCTAGCTTAAAACAAGGAAACGCATAATCCCCCATTTCTGGATTTGGCGGCACTTCCACATATTCTTGTAATTCGTTTTCGCCTAAATCAACCACTTTTGCAATTTTTTTTGCTATGATTTGTTTGAAGTTTATCATAAATTTGTTTCACTCCTTTATATTTCTTATGGATTTTTCTTCCTATCTGGATTGTCATAAATGCTACAAATACGCCACAAATAACACCAAATGTATCTAACTTTACATCAAAAAAGCTCGGCCCTCGACTCGCTGAATACAATTGATGAAATTCGTCAAAACAAGCAATTAACATCCCCAAAAAGATGGAAAAGAGAACTTTATTTTTGAGCTTCCTATAACATTCTGAAATGAAATAAATCACAAAGCCACCAACCGCAAATAAAGCAAAATGTGCTGATTTTCGGACATATAACTCCCAATTATCTACTTGCGTATTGGTCACTGGATAACCTTTTACCGTCTCGAGCAAACCTCTTGTGACTTTGTCACTGACTTTGCTTGACTCACGTCCTGTCTGGTTGGAAAACAAAAAAATTGTCACAAACCACAAAATAAAAATCATCCCTAAAAATCCTTTGATTGTCTTGCTTTTTTTTATTTTTAAACGCCTTCCTTTCGCTTCGCTCGTATCTTTTTCATCAGTATGTACACAAACATCAAAGCACAAATTCCCAGTGTTACACCAACAGAGTCAATCAAAACATCTGTCACTTTTCCTGCCCTTCCGTCAATAAATAATTGATGGACTTCATCTATTATAGCATATTCTATTCCAATCAGAAAAGAATACAACATTCTTTTTTTATCAGAAATTTGAAAAGTAAGCGCCATTGCCAGAAATAACATTCCGCCTAGTGCATATTCGGATAAATGCGCCAATTTTCGAATATAAGGTTCTATGATATCAATTTGTTCTTCTGTTTTGACTATTTTACTCGCGATTTCTCGGCTCAAATTACTCGACTGTTCTCCATCTTGATTAGAAAAGCCAAATACGGTCAGCATCCACAAAATAATCAGTAGCAAAATAATAGCTCGCAAAATCGTCTTTTTTTTCAATATTTAGCCCTCCTTTTTTATTTTTATTAATTTAGGGTATTTATTAATTTTGAAGTGACTTGTGGGGACCGTTCAAAAATTATCAAAATCTTTGATTTTGTATAATTTTTAGAAGGGGGAGAACGGAAAAATTCATAAATATCTTAAATTAATTTTATTATGTTACTAACCTGCTGTGGATGATGAGGAAATTCTGTGTATAAAATGTGAATAATGTGGAAAAGTCATATTGTAGTTCATATTTTTTCTAAAAATATGAACTAAGATATCTGTATCGCTCGTTTCTCGCTAACAGCTATCTTATGGATAACTCAATCATTTTTTCCATACTATCATCTTCAGCTGCTTTATTTTTTGTAATTTTCCCACATTTTTTGCATTTAAAAAGAATGACATATCCTTTTTTAGAACCAATTTCCAACCCCACTGGCTCCAACAGCCCATGACAATTCTCACTTCTATCTCCAGGATTTACATCCACATGTTTGGAATGCAGGCAATAAGGACAATGATTTCTGCAAGAATAGCCAAGTTTCGGCACTTGCTTGCCACAATTTTCACAAATAAATTCTTCGTCAATGACTGTAAAGACACGTTTATTCATAAATACTACCTCCAATAAATTCACGTAGCAATGAATTATTGGGAATTAAATCAATATTTTGGACTGACTCAAAATATTGCAGCATTTCGATTAGTCTTTTGGCTTCTGCATATTCTGGATGGGAATTGTCAATTTCCTGCAAAAGTGGAACCACAAAATCCTTTAAAACTGCCAATTCATAAATAATGGACGAATTAAACATGCAATCTGCCTCTTCCTGATACGGAAAAATATATTTTTGCTCGCCTCTACCCACAGAATCCCACATTTGCAACGTATGAAGCGCTGAATAATTTCGAAATTGATAATCACGCGCAATCCTGCGAATTAGCCTTGTATCCGTTGTTGAAATGCGATTATAATAATCAATATTAAGAACCGTTAAATCACTGATATAGACTTTGAATTTATTTTCTTTTGGAATTTGGTTGGTTAGTTTGTCATTTAAGCAATGAATTCCTTCAATAATTAATATCTCGTCTTCTTTTAAGGTTAGTTTATTTCCTAAATATTGTTTATGTCCTGTTTTAAAATCAAAAGTAGGAAGTTCAACCTCTTTGCCTATAAGTAAATTTAAAAGCTGTTCATTTAATAATTCCACATCAATGGCTTCTAGGCATTCAAAATCATAATTTCCGTTTTCATCCACTGGATTTTGTTCACGTTCTACAAAATAATTATCTACCGAAATGGTAACTGGTTTGATGCCTTGCACACGAAGCGCCATACCAAGTTTTCCTGCAAATGTTGTTTTGCCTGACGAAGTTGGTCCCGCAATCAGCACCATTCTAATATTTTGCCTTTCTTTAATTTTGCTCGCAATTTCTGCAATTTTCTTTTCATGAATAGCCTCAGAAAATAAAATCAAATCTTTGATTTTGCCTTCCTGAATTTTTTTATTTAAACGATAAACTGTGTTGATTTCCATTAATTTATATAAATCGTCATATTCTTTCATTGCTGAAATTAATTTCAAAGATTCTTTATTGCTGTTTACCACTTCTGATGAATTGAGAGCTGGATATTCGAGCAAAAATCCATTCCTGAATTTCGTCAAATCAAAGGCTTTGGCAAAACCTGTTGAAATTGGCATCGTGCCATAAAAATAGTTGTAATAATCTTCGCAAAAATACAAAGACACTTTTTCTTTTGTGCTATCTGCTTGCAGCCTTCCTCGAACCGTTTCTTCTTTGGCATAAAATTTCTTCGCCTCTTCTTTTGTCATTTCTATTCTGCGGATTGGCAAATCCTTATCAATCGCCTCTTGCATTTTACGTTTTACATTGGCAATCATTTCTTCGGTTAATTCGATATTTTCGGTTTGACAAAACATACTATTCGATAATTGATAATTAATAGTCAAATGGCACTCTGGATATAATTCGTCAATGGTTTTGCTCATCAAATAAAGCAGTCCTCGAATATAAATAATTCTGCCATCTTTTTCTTGTCTCTTAATGAAACTAATTTGCCCCTCCTCTATGATTGGTTGATTTAACGAAGCAATCCAATTGTTATACCTTGCTGCAATTATCTCGTTTGCATCAATTTGTTTGTCAAATGCTTCTTTAATCGTTACGCCTTGTTCTATTTGATATTCTTGATTTTCAAAAATAATTTTCATCTGTACATTTCCTTTCTCAGTTTCCTAGTTGGAAATTAAAATAGAGCAAAATTCCACCGAATCATGGCGCTCATAAAGCCTAGTATTTTTAATCCTAATACTGCCTCGTTTTCTTCTCCAAAACTAAAATACATTTTGACAATGGGGCGCGCATCATAAATTAATTTTACCCCAATTGTCACTAAAATTATTCCCATTGCTACTAAATATTTGTTCATTTTTACATCCTCTTTTTTCTTTTTACACTAGCGGGTTGGTCAAGACCGCTCCTTATTTGCCAACCAAACTGGATATTTTCTCAAATATTTCTGGATATTGTTTTTTCAAATTAATTGGTTTTAAATCTTTTCCTACCCAAGCATGAATGGTACTTCCTGTGTTGATTGGTTTTTCTATCCCATCTTTAAAAATTTGATAATGAAACACAATTCTGGCTGGTGTTAATTTTGCGATTTCTACCATAATTGTCAAAACATCTTCATATTCTGCTGGAACATTATATTTGCAATTCAGTTCAACCAAAGGAAGCATCACGCCATTTCTTTCTAAATTAGAATAATTCATACCAATTTTTTTGATAGCTTCTGTTCTCGCTGCTTCATACCATATTGGATAAACCGAATGGTGAACAATTCCCATTTGGTCAGTTTCTGCATAGCGTACCGTAATCTGCGTTTTCGTCATCATACTACTTTCCCCTTTTCGCCTTATTTACCTTTTTTTCTAACCTCTGCCTTGCTTTTTCCTCCTTTTTCTGTTCCTTTTCCATTTCTCGTGTTAATTTTTGTTGTAATTTCATTAGTTTCTTTGATTTTTTTAATAGCTGTTCCTCAGCATTATTTTGTTCTATCACTTCTTCTTGAATGTGTTCATTGGGGTCTATGTAACTACCTGCTGGCTCTTCTGGAATTTCAAAAATAGATTCTTCCATCTCCTTTTCTTCTGGCAAAATTGCTTGATTGGTCACATCCTCAACCGCTGTTATCGTATTTATTGGCTCTTCTGGAAGGTCCTCTAAATCTTCTAGACTGTCAATATTTTCGTATAAGTCCATTTGCTCTTTCTCTTCTTTTTCAAGATCCAAATCTTTGACCAATTCATGAATTTCCGGCTCGATTGGAACTTCAGGTATTTCCTCTTTTTCCAGTTTCAAAGCTACGTCATATTCATACACAAAAATGTCT
The DNA here is from genome assembly GCA_947571115.1 of uncultured Clostridium sp. GTDB lineage: Bacteria > Bacillota > Clostridia > TANB77 > CAG-508 > Scatovivens. The sequence continues at coordinate 6,515 of CANOWW010000030.1, read as the reverse complement.
TTGCATTTTGGCATATTTTCGTCTTTCCCAAAATAGCCATTGGTTCTGAATTTCGTCTTATTCACAAGTGAAAATTCCAATCTTCGATTATCCACCAAAACTTTAGAAGACAAATTCATGCCAAGCGGCAACGTTTTGTTTGTGTTATCATAAAACATGATATTAGAATAATACAAAAGTGGCATTTTTTCTTTGTAATTTAGGCAAATCAGATTGTAGGCGCCCTCGCCGTCCTCCTGAAATTCGCTTAGCTCATTTTCAATATCGATGTTATAAATCTCAAATTCGTTTTCTTCCATTTGATTAGAAATCGGAACCAATTTATAAAGTGGCATATCAAATCTTGACGTAATTTTAGGCATCGCACCTTCTAGGAAATTGACAATACTTTGCATTTTTTCCGTAAAATCAAACACATCAATTTTGCGATTAATGTTCATAATCTTGAATTTGCTTTTCTCAAATTCGCGGTGACTTCGACTACCAATATATTTTAATTTATTATTATTTTCTTCAATATTGCCAAAAATATCAAATGTCTCTGTATCAACAACAAGCCTGTCTTCGTTGAATTCTTCCTTTAGCTTGTCCAAAACCATTTCCAAATCGTATTTGACAATTTTGTTAGAGCGCACCATGTTGATATACCAAAGCAATTCTGTTTGGGCAATAAAAACGCTATCCGTCTCCTCATGCGACAATTTGGTACGTTGCATTTGGTCGACTTCTTCGCCCAATTTTTCAAAATCCATTTCAAAATCAAACGATTTTTTCACTTGATTTTTGTCTTTTTCTTGGTCGTCTTCTTCGCCCATTTCAATCGCCAATTTCTCGTCTTTGTTAGCAAATTTCCAAAATTCAAAAATGCTTTTTTTATGTTTGTCAATTTCTTCAATATACTGATTGGCATTTCTCACTTTGGACACCAAGTTTTCTAGCTTTAATTCCAGCGCCTTCAAGTCCTGTTTCAAATCTTTGCAACGTTTTTCACTTTTTTCATGCAAAGCATAAATGGTTACCAAATCTTCAATCGTATAAAATTTCTTTTCTTCCATATATACGTTCAAAGGTTGTGTATCAATTTTAATACTTTCCGCCTCTGGCACAACCTCTGTATTTTGCAAACTTTTTCTAAATTTATCTTTTTTATCTAGCTTGAAAAAATATTTTACCTTTCCAATAAAGGTTTTTTTGCATTCTAAATAAGTCGAAATTTCTTTCTGTTTTTGCAAATATTCGTCTTCTTTTTCTTTGACATCTTTTTTCAAGCTAATCAATTTTTCTTCGATTTCTTCAATGGTTTTATTTTGATTTTCAATTTCGTAATTAGCAAGCAAATACTCATTACGAATAAATTGTGTAAGCGAATCAAACGTGATTTCCACTTTGGACAAATACATAGAAAGCCCGTTATTGCTATCAATTCTAGTTTCAAAATGATATTGCCCTTTGATTTCTGTTTGCAGAATAAAGAGCGCCTTTAGCAATTTGTAAAATTTAATGGCTTCCTGCGTCGATTTCAAAATCACCTTATAACTACTTTTAATGTTGCGATACACAAATGTTTCTCCCACGATTTGCACCGAAAGCTCTCCGCGACTATCATGCACTTCAAAAATTAACGGCCAATTTTTCGTAAACAACCACAAATAATTTTCCAAATCTGCGATTTCGCTTCTTTGCAAAATTTCTTCACTGTATGTCACATAATGAATCGGAACATAAATTTTGGGTGCATCTTTTTTCTTTTTCTTGCTGAACTCAATCTGGGCTTTTAGCAAATACAAAAATTCCGAAAATGTATCTTCCTTTGTACAAACTAGCATAAAATAGCGGTCTTCTACATCTGAATAATAAATCTGCCACAAATGGTCACGATTATATTTTACCTTAAAAGGTTCTTTTCCCTCAAAACTCTCCTGCCTTTTTTCCACTTTTTCAATCTCTTGAATAGACATCGTTCGGACAATTTTTGAAAACGTTTTAAAAAACATCATTTCTTCTTCATCGCCATCTTCGTTTAGGAAAAATTTCAGCGGCACAGCCTCTTCATACTTCGTTTTGATAGGGTCACTTCGCAAGGCAGGAGTAAGCAAAATTTCGATTTTATCAATCGGAATAAATTTATATACTTTCAAGTCTTTATCATTATTCACCCTTGAAATATTGAAATTAGGAACTTCTGCATCACTGATAAATTTAGGCAACTTTTCCAAGCTAAGACCCAAAAAATCAAGTTTTTCTTGCAGCTCTTCATTTTCAATCTTCTTCACGCTTTTCTCCTCCCCCTTTTTCATAACTCCAGTAAGTATATCATACATTTCATTTCAAATCAATTATTTTTTCAAAAAATTTTTGAATTCTGTCTTTGCCCCAAAAATGCAGAAAAGCTGGACCAGAATTATCCAGTCCAACTCTCTTTTGCTCATCCAAATAAAAACATTAATACTCCAAATCCACGCGCACTTTCCGGTCGCCTATGAAAGAAACCGTTACTTCTACATTAGCTGCATCGTCTAGCTCTTTTTCGAGTTCTTCCAATGTGCCGATGTACCGCATCCCCTCACAATACACCTCTGAAAGCCAAATAGCAGTAGTTGTGTTTTTTCTTTCTGTAATACTAACAGGTTCAACCAATTTGTCCTCTTTTGCCTCAAAACACAACCGCAGTGCATTGTCCTTCATAAAGCAACACCCCAGCTGATAGGTTGTCTGAGTAACTGGAATATAGGATCTCAATATTTTGTTTATCCAGTAACGAATTTCGATGGGATCCCCTTTGGCAAGATAATCCCATAGTACTGCCCAGAGTTCTGACTCATAACGAAATCCTTCGTCTTTCTCGGAAATGGTACAAATCGTGCCATTCTCTGTAGTAATTCTCAGTTGCTGCACACCAGCCTTTTCGCCCCTTTCGACGTTTCTGATAGTAGTTACGCGAGTTTTGATTTCCACTGGTTTCAGTGTTTTTTCCCGAAGATACATCCTTCTTGTTCGGTAATGGATGTTCTTTACTGGATTTGCCATTTTTTCTACCTCTCTTTCTAGAGTTTTTTTATTGAAACAAAAAGATTTTATCACATTTTACATAATTTGTCAAATTTTTACCAATGATAAGTCTCGTGGTGTGAAATTTTAAAGGCGCGAAAAAGCTGTTCCAACAAAAACACGCGCACTAATTGATGTGGAAACGTCATTTTAGAAAAACAAATTTTTTCATTTGCCAACTTCAAAACTTCCTGTGTCATACCAAGTGTCCCACCAATCACAAAAGTAATACTGCTATTGCCTTTTAGCGAAATATCTTCCATTTTTTTCGAAAACTCTTCAGATGTCATTTCCTTGCCTTTTAAATCAAGGCAAATCACATATGACGGCATTTTTATAGCTTGCACAATCTTTTGGCTTTCTTTCTCCTTCACTTCTAAAATCGCCGTTTCATACAATTTAGGAGGCAATTTCTCGTCTGGCAATTCCACGATTTTAAGCTGGCAATATTTGGAAAGCCTTTTCGCATATTCCTCCACCGCCTGACGCAAATAATTCTCCTTCAATTTCCCAACACACACAAGATTAATCGTTAACATGATTTTCTCCTTTAGAATTATTATAAAGGTTTGAAATTCGATTTGTCAATCATTTTTTCCTTTTTTGTATTAAATTCCAAATTGCTGCGTATAATGAAAGAAAAAGGAGGATTTCACATGCAAACCTTAAAAAAAATAATCGTTATGTTTTTGATTCCCATTTTCCTATTTTCGCCACTTGCCTTTTGCACAGAAGGCTATGTTTGGGATGACTCTACAATTGAGACAACAGCTGAAGAGGCAACTGGAAATTTTTTAAATTTGGAAGCAGGAAGCGCCATTTTAATTGAACAAAACAGTGGCAAAGTGCTATATGAACACAATTGCCACGAGCAATTACGTCCTGCGAGTGTTACCAAAGTGATGAGCATTTTGCTGATTATGGAAGCCTTAGATAGTGGCAAAATTGCGCTAACAGACCAAGTGCCATGCTCTGAAAATGCGAGCAATATGGGTGGTTCACAAATTTGGCTTAACGAAACCGAAACTTTGACCGTTGAAGAAATGCTAAAAGCCATTTGCGTGGTTTCTGCCAATGACTGCGTTGTCGCAATGGCTGAATTTTTGGCTGGTTCAGAGGAAATGTTTGTACAAAAAATGAATGAAAAAGCCAAAGAACTTGGCATGAATGATACCAATTTCGTCAACTGCCATGGTATTGATGAAGACAATCACGTAACCTCTGCCTATGATATTTCGCTCATGGCAAAAGAGCTGCTAACCAAACATCCAAGTGTGACCAATTATACCACCATTTGGATGGATTCTCTTCGTGGCGGGCAATCTGAACTGACAAACACCAACAAATTAGTTCGCACTTATGAAGGTTGCACAGGTCTAAAAACTGGCTCTACCAGCTTGGCTTTGTACAATTTAGCAGCCAGCGCAACTCGTAACGATTTATCTTTGATTGCTGTTGTCATGCGTGGTGCCACTTCTGAAAAAAGATTTTCCGAGGCGAAAAAATTGTTAGATTACGGTTTTGCCAATTATGCTTACACAAAAACCTCTACGGCTGGCGATTTTCTACAAGAAGTGCCTGTCGAAAAAGGAACGGTTGGTAGCGTCAATTTAGTTTACGAAACCGATTCTGGCGCCTTAGTCAAAAACACTGACAACAAAGACATTCAATCTAGCGTTACTTTAAATGAAAACATTACAGCGCCAATCCAAGCTGGCGATGTTTTAGGAAATGTCAAATTTTATTTGAATGAAGAGGAAATTTCAAGTGTCAATTTAGTGGCTCAAACAGCTGTTGACAAAGTTACCGTCATGAACTTATTTAGCATGATAACTGAATTTTGGGTCAATTTATTCCGATAAAATTAAAAAAAGTGAGAAATTTTATAAAAAGTATGGACTTTTTCGATTTTTTTGTGTATGATTATTTTAAATGTTTTTAAGGAGGAATACATCATCATGCACAAATTATTGAAAATCTTAATTATTTTAAGTATTATATTATTGACATTTGCTTCTATTTCCAATGCGGAAACCACGAATATTTACAACGATGTTGCAAATGAAAACACAACCAATGATGAGGATAATTTGCTAGATGAGGAAGAAGACGACGACATTGATCCAATTAGCAACACCGCTAGCAACTCATCAACCAATACTTCCACTTACCAGTCAAATGCACGCGTTAGCACCGTTTCTTCCATTCCAGAAGCAAATCTTGGATTGAACAATGTTTTATGTGTCATTCTAATTGCTATTGGAATTTTACTTATCTTACTGGCCATTGCTATTTTAATCCGAAGTAAATAAAACGTAATAAAGAGGCTGTAGAAATTTTACAGCCTCTTTTGCTTGCTATTTTTCCTATTTTAAATTTTCTACCAAATCGCCTCTTAAACGCGAATGCAGTTTATAATAATATGGTGTAATGTCCCTTACAAAACAGTCAAAATAAATCATATTTCCATGGACATCTTCCATTTTTAAATTGGGAAATGTCTTTATCATTTTTTCATCATGAAAATAGCGATTAATGAAGGCTACTTTTTTGGGGTTACTATAAATTTTTTGATACTCAGTAGCAATGGCTTCTTTATTTGCTACATTCAAATCATTTTCGTACACTTTTCGGATAACAAATACACTCAAAGCATAAGTCGTAACCAAACAATCTGCTATGAGAAAAATAATAGCAAATGTAGTTACCATTTTCAATTTCGTCATTGACATTTTGCCAGCGAAAAAATCAATTAGTTTGTCGATTTTGGGATTAACATATGACATTAAGTAAATAGCAAGCAATCCCCAAAATAGCGAGAAAAAAATACAAATACGACCTCCTATATTAAATGGCATGTCGGAATAATCCCACCATTTTACATGCAAAATCAGCTCACCTACTAAGCTCACCAAATATTCTACAATGGAACCAATTAAAAATCCTCCAAAAAATAAGTGATTATTATTTTTATTAAAAAATTGCAAGAATACAATCATAATCACTGCGCCCAGTCCATAAATGCCACAAAATGGCCCATATAAAAAACTCTGCCTGCTTTCAATCACGCCTTTGGTAATCATCCCATAAATGGTTTCTATCACAAATCCCAAAAAACTATACACCACAAAATATGCCAAAATTCTCCAAACTGTAAAACCTAATATCGTAAATGGTTTTTTCTCATTTTTTTCTTCTTTTAGTTCTTCTCTTTCTTCGTTTTCTAGTTCCTCTAATACTTCCATAATTTCCTCTATATTTTATTTTTTTATATCATATCACAAAAAATTTTTTTAGTAAATAGCAAAATTAAAATTGATTTTTTGAAAAAATATAAAGATACATCTTGACAACTAAAAAAATAAATAGTATAATTGTTTTTGTCAGTTGCAGTCAAACTTTTTACGCAGTCGTGGCGAAACTGGCAGACGCACAGGACTTAAAATCCTGCGGGACTTAAACTCCCG
>CANOWW010000029.1 GCA_947571115.1 uncultured Clostridium sp. | reverse complement strand
GCATTTTAGGAACAACGATAGAAAATTCAATTACGGCACAACAACCAGAATATCCTATTGTGAAGAAAGCAGGAGGATTTTGGGTAGGACGATATGAGGCTGGAACAGAAAGCATAGACCGTGGAGAAGGAAATTATATAGCAGGTATAAAAAGTGGTTCAAATGGTAAGGAAGCAGAAGCAAATGCATATTGGGCAAGTAAGGAGATTACGGTAAAGGTAGGAAATGAACCAGCAAGAATGATGACACAAAATAAAGCGTTAGAAATAGCAAATGCTTGGAAAAGTGGAAATGCAGATATTACAAAAGGAACAGTAGCATTTCAAAGTGGAATGGTAACAGGAAGTCAATGGGATGCGATGTGTAAGTTTATTGGTTGGGATATAGTTGATGGCGATTGTAGTAGTTTTGGAAATTATGTAAATGTAAAAAGCAAGATGTATAATTCATTGACACATGCGACAGATTTTAGAACAGATTGGTTTACGGAAACGGGTTCAATCCAGAAAAAAGATGATGGTACAAATCGTTGGGTTTTTCCATCTGGTGTATTTGAGACAGAAGCAGGAAAAAATACAGCCCAAAAGAATATTTATGATTTAGCAGGAAATGTTTGGGATTGGACGACAGAGATATCACAGAGCGGTAATGGGGAGAATACAGTAGTTCGTGGTGGGGCAACTAATATGAATGGAGTTGACACACCAATTACATTTCGTCAAGGAGCTGTTTCTGCTACGAACAATGGTGATTGGGGAATTGGCTTCCGTATGGTGCTTTATGTGGAATAGAATGGAAAATAAGATTTCTAAAAGTCGACTAAAATGATGTCATCGCCGATGCAAGTGATTTTTTCCCAAGGAATTAAGATTTCTGAATCAGAGGCAAAAATATTGAACATTTTGGAACTGCCAGGCACAATGATGGCTGTAATGGTGCCTGTTTTTAAATCAGCGGTAACGTCTTGGACATGACCAAGACGTTTGCCGTTTTTTATATTAATCACTTCTTTATGTTTAAAATCCATGCTTTTTTCGTTTCCCATAGAAATCCTCCCTGATTAAAATATATGAAAAATTTGACTTTTTATGACTGATATAGTTAGCATAACAAATAAGCAGAATATTCTGCGAGAATAGGAGGAAATTGCATGAAAACAAAATTAAAGGAGATTTGCCGGATAGTACTGCAGACAACATATGTTTTGTAATGATAGGTATAGGAGCAACAGCACTATGTATATAAGTATGCCACTGAAATTGAGTGTGTGGAGTTTTATGAGATATTTGAAGTATAAATATGGAAATCGAGTATTTTGGTGTCGAGGATATTTTGTGAGGACAGTAGGAAATAGTAAAAAAGCAGTAAGGAAGCGCAAGAGCCGTTTAACTAGTGATGCTTCAGCGTCAGCTTGTAAAAGACCGTATAGATCGTTATGAAAATCCCCCAGTATAACTGGGGGATAATTATGTTGAATGGCGAAATATTCCTAAAACAAGGCTTGTCAAAAAAAGTGGTGTGTGATAAAATAGGAAAAAGATTGAAAATAAAGGAGCAAAAATGGGGCATTATTTTGAAAATTTAAGTGAAAAAATGAAACAGTATTTTTCGATTTTGTCAGAGGAAATTCCAGAATTTTTGAAGGAATATATCGAGACACCTGCCATGCAAAAACAAAATGGAATAAGCATCGTCTGTGGTACGTTTTATTCGAAAATGTATGAAGAAATGTGGTATTCGCGTTTGGACCATAGTGTGGGAGTGGCACTCATTATTTGGCATTTTATGAAAGATAAAAAGCAAACATTAGCTGGGCTTTTTCATGATATTAGTACTCCGGTATTTAGCCATACGATTGATTATATGAATGGAGATTACGAAAAGCAAGAATCCACGGAAGAATTGACCACAAAAGTGATTGCAGAATCCAAAGAAATTATGGAATTGCTAAAAAGAGATAATATCCAATTAGAAGAAGTTAACGATTATCATTTGTATCCAATTGCGGATAATGATACGCCACAATTATCCAGTGACCGTTTAGAATATACACTTTCCAATGGATTTGGCGTTTTAAAAAAGTTGTGGAATTTAGAGGAAATGAAGGAAATTTATGCGAATATTGAAATTCAGAAAAATGAGCAAGGGCTGCGAGAACTTGGCTTTAAAAATCTTGAAATGGCGGAAAAATTTGTAGCCAATATGAGCATTCTGTCTTCTTCCTATATTGATGGTAAAACCAAGTTTTCGATGCAATTTTTAGCAGATATTATGAAAAAAATGCTTCAGAAAAATTGGATTACGGTAAAAGATTTATATGAGTTATCTGAACAAGAAGTGATTGAAAAAATTGAAAATTGCAAACAAGACAACATTGCAGAATGTTTTAAAAAATGGAAAAATGCGACACAAATTGAAGAAAGTGATATACCCCCGGTGGGTATTTATGCGGTGCATATAGAGAAAGTGAAAATTCGATATATCAATCCTTTGGTAAGGGTTGCTGAAAATCAATATAAAAGGATAAGCGAAGTTTCAAGCAAGGCAAAACAGGACATTGAGAAAGCTTTGCATTTTAAAACAAAAAAATATGCGTATTTAGATTTTGAATTTTAAAGGGGGAAATATTTTGAGTGAGAAAATTTATACGATAGAGGAAATAAAAAGTATATTAAAAGAAATTTTAAAAGATGAGCCAGTTTATCAAGTGATATTATTTGGTTCGTATGCTAAAAATGAAGCAACAAAGCAGAGTGATGTGGATTTGGTAATTGATACAAAGTCAAAATTAAGAGGATTTGCATTGTTAAAATTAATTTGTCAAATTCAAGAAAGGTTGCAAAAGCAAGTGGATGGTTTTGAGAAATACGAAATTATTCAAAATTCTAAAATAGATACAGAAATAAAGAAAACAGGAGTAGTTGTATATGAAAGATAGAGAATATATGTCGATTAAAAAAATGATAGAATATGCTGATAAAACGTTAAGATATACAAGAGGTTATAGTTTTGAAGAATTTTGCAAGAATGAAGAAAAAATAGATGCAACAGTATTTGCGCTTAGTCAAATTGGAGAATTAGTAAAAAATATTAGCAAAGAAACAATGAAAAAATATCCAAAAATAGAATGGATCATTATAAAAAATTTAAGAAATAAAATTGTGCATGATTATGAAGGAATAAAATTAGATTTTATTTGGGATATTGTAACAGAAGATATTATTAAATTAAAAGTAAATTTAACAGAAATATTAACCAATATGGAATAGAGGAAAAAAGAAAATGAACGAAAGAATAGAAGAGAAAAAACAGGTACAAAAGTTTTGCAAAAAATATGTTTTTTTTGCAGCATTTACAGACGATTTAGTCTTTTTGGCAATTGTCGATACTTTATTTTTAAGCATTGTAAAAGGCTTGTCAGCTTCACAAATCACACTATTGACACCAATTTCGTCGATAATTAGTATATTGCTTCAGCCATACCTTTTGAAAATCATTCATAAAGTAGGTAACACAAAATCCATGAGGCTTGGGGCATTTTCTATGTTAATGGCAAGTTTGCTCATTACATTCGGCAACCAATTTGCAATATTAGTTTTAGGAAGGGCCTTTCGCGAAATTGCTTATGTTTTCTTGAATATGGAAAATATTTGCCTCAAAAATAACTTGAATTATGTGGGCCAAGAAAGTGAGTATGTCTCGATGCGAAATAAAGTGACTTTATTTTATGCGCTCATTACAGCAATAATTTCTGTTGCTTCTGGATTTTTATTTAACCTAAATCAATATTTGCCAATGGTGCTGAATTGCATTTTATGTTTTGCTTGTTTTGGAATGTCACTTACGATGAAGGATATGACGAAATATGATAGGATTGAAGAACAAGAAATTCAAAAAGCAAACGGCAAGCCTTCGCTGCTTGTGTATGTTGCGTTTTTAGCTTATACATTTTTTTACACAGCAGTGACGATTGGGCAGGCAAATAGCAAATTGTTTATTCAGTACCAATTAAGCGATGTTTTAGACACAGCTACAACAGCGACGTATTTTAGTTTGATTATTACCCTTTCAAGGTTTGTGAGAATTGTATCCAATGCCTTGTTTGACAAAATGTATCGAAACCTAAAAGACAAAATCAACATTGCTTTGGCAATTGGTTTGATTGCTGCATTTGTGCTGATTATTGCAGGAACAGGAATAACAGAAAATGCAGTGTTCAGAATTGGTACAATGGCATGTGGATTTTTCTTGATTTTAGCAGTCAGGGACCCGTTTAAAATTTACATACAAGATTTAATTTTACGAGTGACAAAGGAAGAGGAACAACAAGCTATTTTTGCAAATCTAGAATTGGTAAAAAAAGTGGGACAAACCGTAATGGGATTTGTGGTTTCGGCGGCACTTTTGAAGTTTGATATGATTTGGACGATTGTAGGAAGTCTAGTCATTTCGCTCATGGCTTTGAGAGCGACGACAAGATTGTTTGAGTTAGTACAAAGAAGTGCGAAACCTTCGACATCGCAAAAGGCAATTGAAAAATTCATAACTTTGGAGAAATCTCATAGAATGAAAAAGGAAGGAATGATGTAAAAATGAAAATCGATTTGCAAAGTAATTTGGGACTATTACCAAACCCTGTGGCAATGATTTCGTCAGGAGATATGGAAAAAAGCAATATTGCGACAATTGCGTGGACGGGAATTATCAATTCCGAACCAATGATTGTCTATGTTTCAATACGTCCCTCTCGTTTTTCGCATGAAATAATCACAAAAACAAAGGAGTTTGTGATTAATTTGCCAGACGAAAAATTGGTAAAGGTGGCCGATTTTTGTGGCACAAAAAGTGGAAGAGATGTGGATAAATTTGCAATTTGCCATTTGACAAAAAGACAAAGTGACAAAATAAATGTGCCTTATATTGAAGAATGCCCGATTAATTTAGAGTGCAAAGTGATGGATATTCAGAAGTTTGCCTCACATGATATGTTTATGGCGGAAGTGGTTTGCACCCATTGCGACAAAAATTTGCTTTTGGAAAATGGGGAAATTGATTTTGCAAAAGCTGGTTTAGTCAGTTTTGCGGGAAAGAAATATTTAGCAGCGAATCAAGAAATTGCAGCACGCGGCTGTGGAGTGAAGTAAAGGAGTAAAATATGAAACATTTAAATATTGCTACTTGGAATATAAGTTGTGGAATTCCAGCCCAGTGGAGCATTTCGAATGGGATAAAAAAAGAAAATGATTATAAAAAATTTGGTTTATTAGATGAAGTGATACAAAATATAAAGGAAGAAGATATCGATATAATTGGATTACAAGAAGCAGTTGCTTTTAGAAATGCGGAGCGATCATTTGCACAAATTATAGCAGAGAATACCGATTTGAAATACTATGCAGAATTTGAGGTTTCGGATTGTCATTTATTAGAAAATGCTAAAATTGAAGAAGTCATTTTATCAAAATATCCAATTCTTTATTCTAAAAATGTTATGTTTGAAAACGTGAATTTATCCAATGTTGGAAAAGATGGTAAAATGTATTATCTTTTTGATGATGGATTTATTATGGCAGATATTCAATTAAACGATGCTTGTGTGATTAAATTCGTAACGGGTCACGCACCTGCTTTTCAAGTTTTTGGAAAAGTTCCAGAAGATTATGATTATATTTATCAAAGGTTAGAGGAAAATATAAAAAATTTTATGCAGGAGAATTCAAAAATTTTTGTGGTTGGAGATTACAATACTGAAAAGTTATTAGAAATGTTACCATTCGTTAAGAAGCATTTTGAAAATTATATAACAGGGGAGACCTATTTTGAAGGGACAGCTATTGATTATATATTGGCTGAAAAAAGTATCCAATGTTTGTCGCATAAAAAAGTTAAAAATCAATCAGACCATTTATTGTGTATAGCAAATTTTGAAATTTAGGAGAACTAAAATATGAAACAAAGAATTATTGTAAGTGTTTTAATCAAGTGCAAAGATAAGTATTTGTTTATCAGGCAAAATAAAGAAGGTGGAGCTTATCAAGATTGCTTGCACCTTGTGGGTGGAGGCTTAGAAGAGAATGAAACCTTAGAAGAAGCGATGAAAAGAGAAGCTATGGAAGAGGTACATATTGCGTTAGAAAAAGTGGTTCCTTTTGATTTTGATAGCGATATAACAATGTATAAAGGCGAAATGACACATTTGATTTTTCTAAGATATACAGCAGAAATAAAAGAATTTGCAGGTTGTCCGGCATCCGATGCCAAAGAAATTGTTTGGCTTGGCAAAGATGAAATCTTAAATTATAAGCACAATGAGCCTTCTATGAGATTTTTGAGAAAGTTAGGTTTGATAAATTAGATACCCCTACCCGGTGGGGGTATCTAAAAAATTAAAGAATAGGAGATGCAATTTGAGACAAAAAATAATTAAAACAGAATTAAATGTGAAAGATAACTTGGTAGGGATTATGAGAATTGATAATATTGATTATATTTCATTAACAGATTTAGCAAGATATAAAAATCCAGATAATCCAGGAGATGTTATTATTAAATGGATGAGTAATAAGAGTTCATTTGATTTTTATTGTTTGTGGGAAGAATTGTTTAATGAAAAATTTAAACTAGCGGAATCTCGCGAGTTTAAATTTGATTCAGCAAATCAATCATTTACAATGAGTCCTTCAAGGTGGATTAGTATGACAAATGCAAAAGGATTTTTTAGTAAAAGAGGGAAATATGGAGGAGGAACATTTGCTCATCCAGACATTGCACTAGAATTTGCATCATGGATAGATTCTGCTTTTAAATTATATTTGATACAAGAATTTGAAAGATTAAAATATAATGAAAGCTATAAAAATGAAATTGAATGGTCGGTTAGGAGAAGTTTATCGAAAACAAATTATAGAATTCATACAGATAGTATTAGAGAAAATATTGTTCCTAAATTAACAGACAAACAAAAGCAATTTATTTATGCTACGGAAGCTGATGTGATAAATGTTGCATTATTTGGAATGACTGCAAAAGAATGGAGAGAAAAGAATCCAGATTTAAATGGAAATATAAGAGATTATACAGATATTCTCCATTTGGTGGTTTTAAGTAATCTTGAGGTATTAAATGCAAGTATGATTGAACATAATATAAGTCAAAAAGAAAGATTAGAAAAATTGAATAACACAGCTAAAAAAGAATTGGAAATTTTAATGAGTGATAAAAATATTATGGGAATTCAAAAATGTGATGAAAATAGCAAATTATTACAATAAAATATACCTATACCCGGTAAAGGGATTCAAAATTTCGAAGAAGTGAGGGGAAAATGAAAAAAATTTTTAAGCAAATAGAAAATAAACATCAGATTTTAATTGAAAAAGCAATTGCTGTTATGAAACAAGTGGATGACCCGAAACATTCTCTTTCGCATGTTTTGCAGGTAGTGGACTATACGAAGGAAATTTTAGAAAAAGTGGATGCAGATAAGGAAGTGTGTGTGATTGCGGCTTATTGGCATGATGTGGGAAGGATTGAGAAAGAAAAGGGACATGCTTTGATTAGTCGGAGAAATGTTGAAAGAGGAAATGGAAAAAATGCAATATCCGAAGGATATGGTTGAAAAATGTTATTTAGCAATTGTCAATCATAGTTGGAAAAAAATCCCGGAAACGCTGGAGGGTGTGATTGTGCGAGATGCTGATAAAATTGATTTTGTAGGGATTGAGCGTTGGAAAAATTGTATGGAGAAAAATTGTCCGTTTCAGAAAATCTTAGAGTTGTTGCCAACAGTAAGAAATCAGATTTTGCAATTGCAAGTTTCAAAAGAAATTTTTGACCGAGAAATTGGAAAGTTAGTGGGCTTTTTGCACACCCAAGTATTTGAAATTTCAAAAGCGAGAGAATGGATTGGCAAAGAAGTTTTTGTTAAAGTGGACAGACCTATCGGAAGTGTCCATCCAGATTATCCAGACCATGTTTATTTGGTCAATTATGGATTTGTGCCAGATACCATGAGTGGAGATGGCGAGGAGTTGGATTGCTATATTTTAGGGGAGCATAAGCCGCTAAAGGAATTTAAAGGAAAATGTATTGCAGTCATTCATCGTTTAAAGGAAGACGACGATAAATTGATTGTTGTGCCAGAAGGCAGGAATTTTGCGGATAGCGAAATACGCGTTTTGACGGAGTTTCAGGAAAAGTATTTTGAAAGCGTGCTTCTGAGGTACAAAGGAGGAATAAAAACAAAATACCCATACCGGGTGGGGGTATTTGCAAAAAGGGGAATAAAATGAAAAAAAACGAAGAATATATTGTAGAGATTGTGGACAATGGTTTTGGGGGGGAAGGAATTGCCAAGATTGCTGGACAAACTATTTTTGTGCCTGGTAGCATAAAAGGTGAAAAAGTGAAGATTAAGATTTTGAAAGTGACGACAAAAATCGCGTATGCAAAAGTGTTGGAGATCCTAGAAAAATCAGAACATAGAAGGCTTACGGATTGTGCCACAGATAGCCAGTGTGGGGGTTGTAGTCTAAGGCATATAGATTATGATTACACGTTACAAATGAAGAAAAATTCCGTAGAAAATACTTTAAAAAAGGCACTTGGAAGAGAAATTTTGGTGGACGAAATCATTCCGATGGACGAACCTTTTTATTATCGCAATAAATTGCAATACCCCCTAGGGGTATCTGAAAATGGCGAGTTGACCATGGGCGTTTTTGCGAAAAGGAGCCACAAAATTATTCCAACCAAGCATTGCCAAATTCAAAATGAATTGGCGCAAAGAATGGTAAACGATATTTTTGCTTTTGCGAAAGAGCATAAAATTTCGGGCTATGATGAGAAAAGTCAGACTGGAATTTTGAGGCATATTGTGGTTCGAGTGGGGGTCAAAACGAATGAGGCAATGGTGACTTTAGTGGTAAATGATTTTAAATTGCCAAAGGAGAAAGAACTGGTTGACTTTTTGACAAGCCGCTATCCAGAGATGAAAACGATTGTGAAAAATTTGAATGATAAGAATACGAATGTGATTTTAGGCACGAAAAATAAGGTTATTTTTGGAGATGGTTATATCACGGATATTTTATTAGGAAAAAAATTTAAGATTTCCAATTTGTCATTTTACCAAGTTAACCCTGTTCAGACAGAAAAGTTGTATGCAAAAGCGATTGAGTATGCGGCTCTTACAGGAAATGAGACGATTTTTGATTTGTATTGTGGGATTGGAACAATCGGAATTTGCGCGGCGGATAAGGCGAAGCAGTTGTTTGGCATGGAGACAATTCCGGAGGCAATTTCGGATGCGAAGGAAAATGCGAGGTTAAATCACATCAAAAATAGTGAGTTTTTTGTGGGAGATGTGGAAAAGACTTTGCCGGCGTTTGTGCAAGAAAGAAATGTGAACCCAGATGTGGTTTTTGTGGACCCACCGCGTAAAGGTTGTGATAAAACGGCACTTGAGACTTTGCTGAAAATGGTGCCAAAGAGAATTGTGTATGTGAGTTGCAATCCAGCGACTTTGGGAAGAGATTTGAAGATGTTAGAAGAGAAGTATGCATTGAAAAAGTTGGCGATTTGCGAGATGTTCCCGTGGACGCGGACATGTCGAATGCATAGCGATGCTAGCATTGAAAGGAAAATTCTGAAAAATAAAATGGTGAAAAATCGAAATGCTTTGAAGGGCATTTCTTTTTTGATAAAGGAAGTAGTTAAATTTATGAAAAAAATTGAGACTAGAAGACAATGTTATCGTATCTAATAGATAGAGAAGTAGAGTAAAAAGAAAGGAGGCAGAAATGGAGGAATTGATAAAAAGGGCACAAGATGGAGAGGAAGATGCTTTTACACAGATTATTGTTTCCATGGAAGGTGAATTATATAAAGTTGCTAGAACGCGACTGGAATGTGAAGATGATATTAATGAAGCGGTTCAGGAAACGATTATTCAAACTTTTAAATCAATTAAAAAAGTAAAAGAGCCGCGTTTTTTTAAAACTTGGCTTATTAAGATTTTAATTAATAATTGTAATAAAGTGTATAATAAAAGGAAAAAGAATAGGACTTTTGAATATGATGAAAATGTAATTTACGATGAGGGTTATAGTAGTATAGAAGAATCGAATGATAAGATGGATTTCTTTTTCATGATAAAAAAGCTCAATTATAATGAAAGAATAGCATTAACTTTATATTATGTTGAAAAATTTACCACAAAAGAAATTTCTAAGATTTTAAAAGAACCAGAAAGTACGATTAAAAATAGAATTTTAAGAGCGAAAAATAAGCTAAGAATGGAATTTGAAGGAGGAATTTATAATGGATAGTTTTGAAAGAGAATTAGAAGAATTGTTTAATGAAAGCATTGAACTTCCTAGTGGATATCAATACATGGTTAGACATGCTTTAAAAAGTAGAAGAGCAGAAACAGTGAATAGAAAGCTTTTAAAAATGTTAGCAGCTACATGTGGATGTGTTGTGGTTATGACTTCGGTTGTTTTTGCTAAAGATTTTGCTCGAGTGATAGCATCGTTTTTTACTAATTCTACAGAAGCGATTGACAAAGCTGTTGAGAACGGGTATGTGCAAAATGTAGAGGATGATTTTGTATATTGTAATGGAGTAGGCATCAAAGTGGAAAATATGATAATGAATGATTCGGTCTTGGATATATCTTATTTATATAGCTTTAATCAGGAAATAAATAGTGTAGAACTAGATCAGTATAAGATTGAGGATGATGATAATCATTTATTATATCAGTATGATAGTGAAAATCCAATGATTGAGAAACCTTTTATTGTAAGAGAAGTGATTACTAGCAAGGAACAATATAATTCAGTAAAAGTAGCAGAAGGACTTTTTAGAAATTCGGTATTATATAAATCAGATCATTTTCCAAAATCAGAAAATTTATTGATTACGATAAATCGTATCAAAATAAATAATGAAAAGTTCATTGAGGGAAATTGGAAGTTGCAAGTGGCATTGGATCATAAATTTAATCAAAGAGAAAAAAATGTGTATAAAATTATAAATACAGAACATATTCTAAAGAGCGAAATTACTTTATCTGAAACAACGTTAAAAGTTTATCTTCAAGTTGACGAGAAACATGGGGATAGTAAATTTCTTTTTGAAAATCCTGCAAATCTCAAAGATGCGGATAATCAATTTGTTTTATTGCCAACTGGGACATGGAATGATACGAATAATCCTAATTTTGAAAATAAATCTGAATGTTATCTAGAATTTGAGTTGAGTAAATATAGTAAAAATATAGAGCGATTATACTTAAAAGTGCCAGTGAATGAGAATTTAATACTTAATCTTGAGTTGGAAGAAGATTAAAATAAAAAAGAGCATAGACAGCTATGCTTTTTCTTATAGGAAAATGGTTGTAGTTTACAGATGCCAATAGGTATTTAATATAATACGAGTTCCCGGACACAATTGGAATGTATCCGGAATGATATTCGCCATTACACCAAAACTGTTCCTCAGCTACTTTTGTGCCAGAGGAGTGGAAGAACTGTACAGCAAGTATATTACCAGGGGCACCAGAAATTTGTGCACCATAGGCTAAGTGGTTTCCCACATATTGCCGAGTACTTCCGGTATGACTGGATGTCATGGTAAAAGTTTGGTCAATAGCTGCAAAAAGTGGAACAATTACTGACCCATCTTCTCCAACCATATCAGGCGTAATATCAAACTCATAATGTGCTGTATGTACTGTTTCTGCTGCGAAAACAGGTACGTTGACATTGCTAATCACTAATAAAACTGCTAACAATAAGGCTCCAAGCCTTCTAAAATGTTTCATTGTATCTTCCTCCTTATGAATAGCAACCATTTTCCTATAATTAGTCGATTTTTTTATAAAATTCTTTATGCTTAATCGACTAATATTGTTCTGAGTTAGCAACAATATTAAGTAAATTTTAATACCAAGAGAAGGAAAAGTCAAGAAAAGGTAAGTAAAGGTAAAAATTATTTTAATTTATTTAAAATAGTTCTTATAATAATTTTGGAACCGGTTTTAGGAAAGTCACAAGTTCCCAGATAATTTATTACTTTTTTCTCTTCACATTCACAAAACATTATGCTGGTTGCTCTTGTAATGTTGCATTTTATATTATTGGGTGTTTTATGATATTTTTCCGCTAAAGTTGGGTAGATATTTTTTATGTAATTTTTGTCAAAAGAATTATATTTTGTGTACATATAATAAATGACATCAACTAAATATAAGCTTCCGCAATATGACATATTATATCCTAAATATTTTAATTCATTTCTAATTCTGCTTTTTATGAGAAATTCTTCAGAGCTTACCATGTTATTATTGTAATGATTTATAATATGAGTTAGGTTGGCTAATAAGTCATTATCATTTGAAAATATGTATTTATTGTCATAAGTTTCGGAAGCTGTAAGTGTATTATCTAATATGATTATAAATTTTATTTTTTCGATGATTTTCATAAATTCAATAATGGTAAACTCTTTAAATATATTATAGTCAATAATAATGATGTCAATGGTGTGTACTGCAAGTATACTTTGTATATCTATTTTATTTTCTACAATTTGATATAATCTGCTTTTGTGGTTTAAAGAATTAATGTTATTGATTAATTCGATACAATTTGATGCGTTTTCTTTTACTAATACTATTTCTATCATATTTTTACCATCCTTTTTATAGCATATAATTAATCCTCTTTATATTAGATACTTTTGTAAATAAAAAAAGTCGCAAAATATCAAAAATTATATACGATATTTATGAAATGATAATGCTAGACAAATGAAACAGTATATGATAAAATGATTTGCAGAACGAAATAAGGAGAAATTGTTATGTATAAAATGATCGTTTTGGATTTAGATGGAACGTTACTAAATGATTATAAGGAAGTGAGTGAGGAAAATATCCATGCAATCAAAAGGGCGTATGAGGAAAAAGGTGTCATTTCAGTGATTGCGACAGGAAGACCCTTAGGGTATGCCAACGAGATTGGGAAATTATGTGGTGGGTGTTTTACAAATTATGTGATTGCGTGTAATGGAGCGATTATCCAGAATACAAAGACAAAAGAGCAGATTCATAAAGTTGCTTTTACCAATGAGGAAGTACGCAAGATTAGAGATATTTATGCAGAAGAAAAGGCAGATTATATGATGCTTTATACAGACGAGAAAGCAATTACAGAAGCCAAAAATGAAAAAGGATTAGAAGAGGCAGGAATTAGTTTAGATAAAGGGCAATCGAAAATAGAAAATATAGAAGAGGTCATCCAAAATAATCCCCAGCTTACGAATCTGTTGTGCTTAATTGGGGCGGATACTGTTACGTTAGAGAGAATTTTGCCAAAAGTAAATTTGTTAGAAAACATAGAATCTTCCGTGATTTGTCATTATTTGTATAAATCAGAAGGAGGAACTTTTGCATCAACTTATATTGACATTATGAAAAAAGGTTGCAGTAAAAAGAATGCCATTCAAATTTTGGCGGATAAACTAGGCATCAAACAAGAAGAAATTATTGTCATGGGCGATGGTGGCAATGATTTGCCGATGTTTGAATGTGCAGGTTTGAAAATAGCCATGGAAAATGCAGAGGATTATTTGAAAGAAAAAGCAGATTTTGTAACAGCAAGTAATAATGAAAATGGCGTTGCCAAAGCAATTGAAAAATTTATTTTTTAAGGAGATAATAATGAAGTATATAAAGACAAATAAGTTAGAGCGCGCTAAGTTGACAAAGGACAATTTTTATGTTTTAATGGATTTTGATAGAACTTTAACAAAGGGAGATAGCATCAGTGCTTGGCGAGTTTTGTACTATTCAGATTTGTTAGGAGATGATTTTAAACCAAGATATGATGCCATTCACGATAAACATAATATCAAATTAGAAAATAGATTTGAAGAATTTATAAAAATGCTGCATGAGAAAAAAATAGATAATCACTTGATAGAAAAAGCAGTGCAAAAAACAAATTTGCAATTGCGTGAGGGCGCAAAAGAGTTTCTTGCACAAATGAACCATATGAAAATACCAGTAATTATTATTTCATGTAGTTTGAAAAATGTCATTCAGGAATATCTAAAATGGAATGATTGTGATTATTCAAATATCCATATTTGTGCAAATTATTGCGATATAGAGGAAAGTGGCAAAAATGATATTTATCATGTCACGCCATGTAATAAAAACCAAATTGCATTTTCAAAAGCGGTAAATACACAAATTGAGCAGAGGAAGTATGCAATATTGATAGGAGATATTGTGGAAGATATCAACATGGTTACCAAAGAGAAATTAGAAAATACGATAACGGTCGGTTTTTTAAATCAAGAAATGGAAGAAAATTTGGAATTGTATCAAGAGGCTTTTGATATTGTTTTGGCTGATAATGCGACTTTTGAAGAGTTGGAAGAAATATTGTTTGAGAAAATGAAGGAAGGTTAAAAATGAAAGAGTTTGTATTGAATTCTGAGGAAGAGACACTTGCGTTTGGGGCAAAGATTGCGAAACATTTAAAAAAGGGAGATGTGATTGTTTTGTCCCGGAGAATTGGGTTCGGGAAAAACAAAATTGACAGAAGGAATTTTGACGTATTTTGGTTTGCAAAATGAGATTTCTAGCCCGACTTTTACGATTGTAAATGAGTACCAAGCAGAACATTTTCCAATTTATCATTTTGACGTTTATCGTTTAGAGGGAGCAGATGAGTTCCTTCAAATTGGAGGGGACGAATATTTTGAAACAGGGGTTTCGATTATTGAGTGGGGCGAAATGATTGAAGAAGTTTTGCCGAAAAAATATACGAAAATTATTTTTTCGAGGGATTTGGAGCATGAAAATAAACGAGTTTTGAGGATAGAAGAGGAATAAAATGAAGGCTGGAATTGTGATTATTGATAAGGAAAAAAGTTGGACTTCGCAGAATGTTGTGTCGAAAGTCAAAAGAATTTTGCAGGTAAAAAAGGCGGGACATATTGGGACTTTGGATCCGTTGGCAACAGGCGTGTTGCCGGTTTTGCTGGGAGAGGCAACAAAACTTTCTCAATATTTGGTGGAACATGATAAAACGTATGTCGCGACTCTTCAGTTGGGGCAAAAAAGGGATACAGGAGATGAAGAAGGAAGCGTGATTCAGACATGCGAGGTTGAAAATTTAGAGGAAAAACGAGTAGAGCTGGTTTTGAAAACGTTTGAGGGGAAACAAAAACAAATTCCGCCACAGTATTCTGCGATTAAAGTGAACGGGAAAAAGTTGTATGAGTACGCAAGAGAGGGGAAAAGCGTAGAGGTTCTAGCGAGGGACATTGAAATTTACAAGATGAAACTGGCAAACATAAATGTCCAAGAAAAGCAAATCGTGTTTGAGGTTTCTTGTTCTAAAGGGACTTATATTCGTGTTTTGTGTGAAGATATTGCGGAGAAATTGGGGACATGTGGTTATATGAAAAATTTGCAGAGAGTGGCAGTTGACCAGTTTTCGCTAGAAAATGCAGTTAAGTTGGAGGATTTAAGTGAAGAGGACATTATTTCGGTGGAGGATTTGTACAAAAATAATCCGAAAATAGAGTTGAATGAGCGAAAATTGGAGCTATTTTTGAATGGCGTAATGCTGACATATCATGTGGCAGATGGGATTTATCGCGTGTATTCTGAAAATCATTTTATCGGGTTGGGCATGGTAAAAAATGAATTGTTGAAGCGTGATGTAGTTATGAAATAAAAAAATTGAAAAAATTTGAAAAAAAGTATTGACAAAAAATTAAAAATCGAGTAAAATAATATTTGTCAGTTGGTGACACGGTCGCTTAGCTCAGCTGGGAGAGCATCTGCCTTACAAGCAGAGGGTCATAGGTTCGATCCCTATAGCGACCACCATTTTTATGTATAGAGCTTTGTTCATACATAATTTGGCCTGGTAGTTCAGTTTGGTTAGAATGCCGCCCTGTCACGGCGGAGGTCGACGGTTCGAGCCCGTTCCAGGTCGCCAAGAAATATCTAGCTTTGTCTAGATATTTCTTACTATTATATATGTTTTCTATAAGGCTTCATAGCTCAGTTGGTAGAGCAGAGGACTGAAAATCCTTGTGTCACTGGTTCGATTCCAGTTGAAGCCACCATAAAACAAGCATTTGCAAAATTTCGTAAATGCTTGTTTTTGCAATTAAACAAAATAATTTAAAATGTTATTGACAAAGTATAGGAAATTCAGTTATAATAATAAATGAAAATTTTATAAAAAAATATGCCAATATAGCTCAGTTGGTAGAGCAACAGATTCGTAACCTGTAGGTCGGCGGTCCGATTCCGCCTATTGGCTCCAACGACGTTTCTGTTCGAACTTTTATGGACAAATAAAGAGCAGAAATCAATCAGAAAATAAAATCTGGTTGATTTTTTTGTTTGCGA
>CANOWW010000028.1 GCA_947571115.1 uncultured Clostridium sp. | reverse complement strand
ATGTAGCAGCAACTTCAATTGCAGATGGAATTAAAGGAGACAAATTGGGTGTGACGAATATCTTAGGAACAACGATAGAAAATTCAATTACGGCACAACAACCAGAATATGGAGTTGTGAAAAAAGCAGGAGGGTTTTGGGTAGGACGATATGAGGCTGGAACAGACAGTGTAGCGAGGGCAGATTATATAGCAGGCATACCAGAATGGACGGATGATAAATCAACAGATGCAAATGCTTATTGGGCAAGCAAGAAAATTACAGTAAAAGCAGGGAATGAGCCAGCAAGAGTAATTACGCAAAATAAGTCTGTAGAAATAGCAAATAACTGGAAAAATGGAAATGCAGATACAACAAAGGGAACAGTGGCTTTTCAAAGTGGAATGATAACAGGAAATCAATGGGATGCTATGTGTAAATTTATTGGATCGAATGTAGCGGATGAAGATTGTAGTACATGGGGGAATTATACAAATGTAACAAGTCAGATATTTACAGGTTTTACATCAAATGATGAAAAAAGTGATTGGGTTTTAAGGTCAAATGTAGCAAAAGGAATAAACTCAAATCGTTGGATTTTTCCAACAGGAACGTTTGTAAATGATAGCAATAAAAATACAGCACAAAAGAATATTTTTGATGTGGCAGGAAATGTCTGGGAATGGACAACAGAGATTCCACAGTTTGCTGATGGAGCGAATGTTGTTATTCGTGGTCGGAGGTGCTTATGATGAAGCTTCTTTCAATACAGCTATGTTTCGTCACGGCAATTGTTCACCTGTGAATAGTGCTCAGTGGGATTTTGGTTTCCGTATGGTGCTTTATGTGGAATAGAATTATGTCTTAAGGGAAGGACTGTGCGTCCTTCCCTTAAAAACCCTTCCTCGCACGAAAACCATTAGCCGGTTTTCGTGACTTTCCAGCTATCTCTGCTTGCAGGGAGATAAGTGGCTCCGCTCCGCTCGGCTCTTCCCACTGCATCCTGTATGCTCGTTCCTCGCAAACAGTCTCCAGTGGTCCCCACGAGAGCCTCGCTGGTGGAAAAATATTTCAAAAATTCAAATCGTTGGAAAAATGCCTAAAAATCGATTTTAGGATTTTTTCTTAAAATACACGATTTTAATCAATTTTCCCATGCTTAGTATAAAGTTGAAAATTTCGCTAAAATAAATCGAGAATATGTATCCGTGGAATGCCGAAATTTGGTACTAAAGTATAAATCAAAATAACATCTGAAAATGTGTCTAAAATATTAATAAACATAACAGAGTTTTGGGCGTCTAGACCTTTTAAAATATTGTCCACGACGCAATCAAGTAAAACGAAAATACTAAGTGGTGCCAACATTTTTATGTAAGTTGCAATACTAATATCATGATAAATCCATTGTGCCAAATTTTCAGCATTGGTAAACAAAAAAATGCTAACAAAAAAACAAATACTCGTAGCAATCAAAAAAATCGTTGTGGTGGCGCTTTTTATGCTTTTTTGGCGGTTTTGTGCATTGTAAGCAGCGAATTCGGGTACAAATAAACTACTAATAGAAGAAAAAATTACATTGGGAAACAGCACAATTGGCATTGCCATACCGTTGATTTCGCCATAAATGGATAATGCTTTGGAGCAATCCATGTTGCCTTTTTCAAAACTAAGGGGAATGGCGATTTGTTTTAATGTTGATAATCCTGAACGGATAAAAGAGGTGATGGCAACAGGTGTTGCGATTTTGAAGATTTTTTTGTTGTAAAATTGGAGCGGATAATGGGTTGTATAAGCTGTTTGGTACCTTTTGCTATCTACTAAATAAAGCCAATAGTTGCAAATAAAGGAGAATAATTCTGAAATGAAATCTCCTAAAATGAGTGAGAAACAAGCATATTCTAGGCCATTTGGTAAAAATAATTCTAGGAAAAAAGCTGTGATAACAACTTTGATAATTTGTTCAAAAAATTGCGCAATGGTCGATTTGTAAACACGTCTGATTGCTACGAAATAGCCAGATATGGCAGAGGACATCGAAATAAATGGAATGGCTATGCACATAATATAAATGACGTTTTTAGTGGTTTTTCCGTGTAGACAAATTTTTAAAATAAAGTCAGAAAATAGCAGAAAAACGGTACTTGCTAAAATGCCGCAAATAAAACTCCAAAAAATGCAGCGTTTGGCTATTTTTTTCACACCTTCTTGATTGCCAATGGCGAGTTCCTCTGAGACAAGGCGCGTCACAGCAAGGTTAATACCGAAATTTCCAAGGGTAATCCCAAAAAGATAAACGGACATAACGAGGTTAAATGTTCCAAGTAGCTCTTTACCAATTTTTTGTGTAATAAAACTGTTGAAAAAAATGCCAAGTACGCGAAAAATGATGGAAGAAATCACTAGCATTGTGCTATTGATGAGAAAATTTTTAAATTTTTTATTCACGTAAATCACCTAGAAAAATATATGTTTTTGTGTGGAATTTGAGAACTGAAAAATGAAATTTATGCGGATAGAATAGGGAGGTAAAAAGGAGAGATTTTTTGTAACAATGTTGTAATTGTTTTTTTACATTTTCGCAACAATATTAAGTCTTTATTACATTTTACTAAATTCTATTGACTTTTTAAAAAAATAGAATAAAATGTAGTTAGTAAATTAAGCTATGATAATTAGAGGAAAATATGAGGATAATTAGTGGAAAACATAGAGGCACAAAATTGTATACTTTAGAGGGTGAGGCGACAAGACCAACATTGGATCGAGTGAAAGAACCGCTGTTTAGTATATTGAATTTTGATTTACCAAAAGCGGCTGTATTGGACTTGTTTGCAGGGAGTGGCGCTTTAGGACTAGAGGCAATTAGTCGTGGCGCAGATGAGGTTGTGCTATGTGATAATTCCACAAAATCGATCCACATAATTGAACAAAATGTGGATAAGCTACAAGAAAGATTAAAGTCAAAAATTCTTCAAAAAGATTTTCAAGCAGCTTTGGAATTATTAAACCAAGAAGAAAAAAAGTTTGATATTGTGTTTTTGGATCCACCGTATAAAACGGATTTTGCTCTAAAGGCAACAAGATTGATTGCACAATATGATTTATTAAAAGAAGATGGGATAATCGTAGTAGAAACGGACCGAAAAGAAGATTTAGAAACAAGTATTAGAGCGTTAAATATATTTGAGATTTATGATGAGAGAAAGTATGGAAGAGTTAAACTTATTTTCATGAAACAAAAGAGATAAAGTAGGTTTGCTTTAGAAAGGATATTTTTAGTATGGAGATTTACGCATTATTGGAGAGTTTAGAAGATATTTTAGAAAATAGTAGAAAAATTCCATTTTCTGAAAATTGTATTGTAAATAAAGCGGAATTGTTGAAAATCGTACAAGAGTTATATTTAAACATACCGGAGGAGTTGAAACAGGCGAAGTGGATTAAAGAAGAAAGAGAAAGAATTATTGCAGAAGCACAAAAAGATGCGGAAGATATTGTAAAAGAAGCGGAAAACAGAATTATTTCGATGATTGATGAACATGAGATTACAAAACAGGCTTGCAAAAAAAGAGACGAAATTATTGCAAACGCCAATGAAATGCATAGAGAATATAAAAGAGACGCCAACAATTATGCAGACAGTAAATTAGCAGATGTAGAACAAAAAATGATGGAATTGGGAACGACATTGAATAATGTCGCAGAAGTGATTAAAACTACTTTAGAGACGATTCAAAATGATCGCAAAGAATTAAAATAAGTTTCATTTATTCTGTAGGCTTACCTGCAGAATAAATTTTAGGAGGATGTAAAAAATGGGAAAAAAACGTAAAAAGTCATCAGGCACAGCACGCAACACGAAAAAGAAAAAAACGAGTAATATTGATTTGGCTGTGATTGGAACTCTTGTGACAGGAGTTTTACTGACAATTTTGATTTATGCTGAAACAGGGACTTTGGGAGAAGTTTTAAGTCCTGTTTTGGGTGGAATTATTGGAATTATTAAATATGTTGTGCCACTTGGAATTATTGGAATTGCGATTTGTCTTGCCAAAAATGACAAGGATTATCTTTTTTCAAAAATTTGCCAGTATGTAACGTTTTTGTCATGCATTGCAGCAATGATGGCTATTTTTCAAGTTTCTAAGGGAAATTTGAATATTGAAATGGAATTTAGCGAAGTACTAGAAAGAGCCTATAGTTTAGGAACTACGAATATTGGTGGTGGCACCATTGGAACCGTAATTGCTTATCCTTTAATTAAATTGCTTGGTATGTTTGGAGCTGCCGTTGCGACAACGGGAATTGCGATTATTATGTTAGTATTTACCTTTGGCTTAAAGCCAGCCCAAATGATTCTTGAAATTTTAGATGTTTTAGAAGAAAGAAAAGAGCAAAGAAATCTAGAAATGGAAGCATATCGTGAGGAAAGAATGGCTAGGATGCGAGAACATAATCAGGCAGAAGTAGAGCAAATGAAAAAAGCAAAAGGCAAAAGAAAAGAAGAACGAATGGCAAAAAAAGGAAGAAAATTAAAAAATACAGAGTTTTATACCATTGATGATGAAGAGACCGAAATTGATAATGATCAAATAACTATTAATTTGAACCAGCAAGAAGAAAAAGAGCCAGAGGAAGAAGGAAAAATTCGTTTCAATATTTTCCATTCAAAGGCTAAAGAAACACCAAAAATGGAGGAGCATCACGAGCCTGAAAAGCTAAACCCAAATGAATTAGAAAGCAATTTGTTTGTGCAGAAAACCGAAGAAAAAGAAGAAAAAGTAAAAGAAGTTTTGCAATTGGAGCATAATACGATTGTATCAGATGACGAAAATTATGAGACCCCACCAGTTGAGTTTTTGAAACAGGGCGAGGAAAAAGGCTTAAAAGGTGGCAAAAAAGCGTTGGCCAATACAGCGACTAGATTGCAAAAAACGTTGTTTAGTTTTGGTGTTTCTGCCAAAGTGGAAAATGTATCTGTCGGTCCTGCGATTACCAGATATGAATTAAAGCCGGCAGAAGGTGTGCGCGTCAGCAAAATTGCGAAACTTTCAGACGATATTGCTCTAAATTTGGCAGCCGAAAGTATCAGAATTGAAGCACCAATTCCGGGAAAACAGGCAGTAGGAATTGAAATTCCAAATGAAGAAAAAGAAGTTGTCCATTTGCGTGATATTATTGAATCAAATGCTTTTCAAGATGCGGAAAGCAAGGTTTCAATGGCACTTGGCAAGGACATTGCAGGAGAGCCAGTGGTTGCTGACATTGGCAAAATGCCGCATGTTTTGATTGCAGGTTCAACTGGTTCAGGTAAATCTGTGTGTATCAATACGTTGATTACAAGTATTATTTATAAAGCTAAACCAAGCGAGGTCAAACTTGTGATGGTGGATCCAAAAGTAGTAGAACTTTCGGTTTATAACGGAATTCCGCATTTGCTCATTCCTGTGGTCACAGATGCGAAAAAAGCGGCTGGCGCTTTGGCTTGGGCGGTTCAGGAAATGGAAAATCGTTATCAATTATTTGCGACGAAATGTGTGCGTGATTTGAAAGGCTACAACGCAGCGCTTGGCGAAGAAGAAGGAAAATTACCACAAATTGTGATTATCATAGACGAGCTTGCTGATTTGATGATGGTGGCAGCAAAAGAGGTCGAGGATTCGATTTGCCGTTTGGCGCAAAAAGCCAGAGCTGCTGGAATGCATTTGGTGATTGCGACACAGCGTCCATCTGTTGACGTTATTACAGGTATTATCAAGGCGAATATTCCTTCTAGGATTGCGTTTGCGGTTTCTTCGCAAATCGATTCGAGAACCATTTTGGATATGGTTGGTGCAGAAAAATTGTTGGGAAAAGGTGATATGCTATTTTACCCAATTGGAAGCTCGAAACCAACCAGAGTGCAGTGCGCTTTTGTGTCAGACGGAGAAGTTGAAAGGGTGGTTGACTTTTTGAAATCCAATACAGGCGAAGTGGTGTACAATGAGGACATTTTGGAGGAAATTGAAAAATCGAATAAATCTGACAAAGAGCTAGAAGAAGTGGACGATGAAGATGATACAGACCCATTTTTGGAGGAAGCGATTAAAACAGTGGTTGAAGTGGGACAAGCTTCTACGTCGTTTATCCAAAGGCGATTTAAGGTAGGTTATGCACGTGCCGGCAGAATTATTGACCAAATGGAAGCAAGAGGCGTTATTTCGGGTTACGAGGGAAGCAAGCCAAGACAAGTTTTAATGAGTATGGAAAGATTGCAAGAATTAAGTATGGCTAAAACGCCAGAAACGGGAGAAACTACTAATTAAAGAAGGGAGAGTGAAGTTGATTGAAATTGTTTTCTAAATTTTCAAAAGATTATCAAAATTTGTTAGAAGAAATTTTAGAGAAAAAAACTTTTTCGTCAATTTCAAAAAGTTTGCTATTTAGCATGATTTATAAGTTGGAGGTTTTTTATAGAGATTATGCAGTTGTCAAACCAAGAGTTTTGACTAAAGATCAATTTTTAAGTCATATGCTAGAAGTCATTCAGAAATATTGTGATAACATCAAAACTGTGGAGCCAGAGTCGGTTGGAGCTGAACTTTTAGTCAAGCATAAAGTGCAGGCAGTTACGAATTATAAGGAAAGAAGTATTCTGGTTTATCCGACAGAGCAAGCGATGTTGTATGCGATTTCGGATATTGAGCCAAAATATTTTTTTGTAAAGAAAGAATTTATTTTTAAAAAGGTTTTGCAAAAAGTTTTGGTGGAAGGCTATAAGCAAAATACAGTTGAGATTTTGAAAGACTTCAATGGTTGGTCATGGGATATTAGTTTGGATAAAAGTCAAAATCATATGATTTATTGGATGTATCAAAATTTGCTGATGATAAAAGGCGAGCAGTTTTTGTTAGAATGGATGACAGATAATCAAGCTCAGCAAGATTATTTGGCGCAGCTAAAACATGCTATCCGAAACATTACAGGAAATGATGCTTATTATTGGACATTTTGTAGAGTGCTTTATAAAATGGCAAATCAAAAAGAGAAAGCTGAAATGATGCAAATGTTGCAGAAGAAGGAGAAAAAATATCAGGAATTTTTAAGACAAGATAAAGAGTTTAAGAAAAAGAATCTGCGAGAATTTCAAATTTTAAAACAGTATTATGAAATATTAGAGGATGACAAAACATTGCAAGAAGAATTTTTAGAATTGCAAAAATTGTTTTTTCAATTTCTGGAGAAAAAAATGGCACGTTTTTCATTTCGTGAGGAAATTTTAGAAATGATTTCTATTTTGCGTTATTATCAAAATCATATGTTTTTGATAAAGGAGCATAAAAAGTTGGTTCCTTATTTGGATTATGTACTCAAATTGACTTTTACAAAAGCTTGTGAAATGGGTGTTTTAAAAATTATTTGCATGGATATTGAAGTCAATTTTGAGATACTGAAATATGTATTTGATACAAAAATTATTGATTTAGAGGACATCAAAATTTATTTAGAACAAGAAGATGGCGAAATATTGGTAAAAGTATATGACAAGGAAGTATTTGAAAAACAAGGGAAAATTGCGTTTCAGGGAAGCAAAAAAGATATTGCTATCAAGAAGAAAAAAATGGTAAATGTATTTCATTAAAGGAGGAGTATCATGAAAATAACTTTTTTAGGGGCTGCTAAGACGGTTACGGGGTCCAATTTTTTAGTGGAGGCAGCGGGTAAAAAATTTTTAGTGGATTGTGGAATGTATCAAGGGAAAATTACGCAAGATTTTGAAAATTCGGACCCATTTTTATTTGATGTTGCAGAAATTGATTTTATGATTTTGACACATGCGCATATTGACCATGCAGGAAGAATTCCGAAGTTGTGCAAAGAAGGCTATCAAAATCCGATTTATGCGCATAAGGCGACTTGTGATTTGTGCGAAATTATGTTGCCAGATAGCGGACATATTCAAGAAGTGGAAATCGAGTGGCAAAATCGAAAACGAAAAAGGGAAGGAAAAGAGGATTTACCGCCTTTGTACACAGCCGAAGAAGCATACGAATGTCTGCAATATTTTGTGCCAGTGAAATATGACGAAATTGTGGAAATTGACGAAAATATTAGCATCCGCTTTAATGATGCAGGACACATGCTTCGGGTCTAGCATTGTGGAAATTTGGGCAAAAGAAGATGGAAAAACGACGAAAACAGTTTTTACAGGCGATTTGGGAAATAACGATTTGCCGCTATTAGATTCGCCAACCATGATTGAAAATGCGGATTATGTTGTGATGGAATCTACGTATGGAAATCGACTTCATATCCGAAATGACGAAAAAGCTAAACTCTTTTTAGATATTGTATCAGAGACATTGGATAATGGTGGAACAGTTGTTATTCCTTCTTTTGCGGTTGGTAGAACACAAGAAATTTTGTACGAAATTGACAAATTGAAAGACGAGTATGGGCAAGATGCCGCCTTTGCTAAAAAGTATCAGACGATTATGAAATCGCCAGTTTATGTGGATAGTCCACTTGCGATTTCGGCTACGGAAATTTTTCAGAAAAATCTAGATTTATTTGAAGAAGAAATTCGTAATAAAATCAAATCTGGCGACAATCCGCTAGATTTTCCGGGCTTGAAATTTACTAGAACAGCTGATGAGTCAAAGGAATTGAACGAAAGGAACGAACCTTGCATTATTTTGTCTGCGAGTGGAATGTGCGAAGTCGGAAGAATTAAACATCATCTGAAACATAATTTGTGGAACCCGAAAAGTACGATTTTGTTTGTTGGCTATCAGGCGCCGGGAACTTTGGGAAGAAGTATCGTAGAAGGTGCCAAAAAAGTGAAAATTTTTGGGGAAGAAATTGCGGTAAATGCGAGAATTGAATATATTGAGGGCTATTCAGGGCATGCTGACCAAGAATGGTTACTAAATTTTATTTATTCTTTTATTTACAAACCAAAACACGTATTTTTGGTGCATGGGGAGTTAGAAGGCCAAGAAGTTCTGAAACAGAAGATTGAGGAAAAAACAGGAATTCCAGTGACGATTCCAAATTTTGGAGAAAGTTATGAATTGACAGAAACGCCACAGTTGCAAGAACGTGATGAAAAAATCGTGAATTATGATAAAGTGTTCCAGAGATTGGATGTTTTAGAGCAAATTGAAAGATTGAAAAATCAGATTGACCAAGTAGAAGACATTGTCAAAGAAGATATAAATACCAATGATGTAGACATAAAGAAACTAAATGAGAGGATGAAAGAAATCCAAAAACAAATTGAAAATATGATGTAAAAAAATACAAATTTAAGGCTTGAAATTTTTTGATAATTAAAAAATTTGACATATTATGTAAAATATGCTATAATTATCTTAAAGGAAGTTGTTTTTGACTGACTTTAGGATAATTTTTTATGTTTTCAGGAAGGAACAAAGGTTAAAAATAGTAGGAGTTGTACGGATGGGAGTAAATTTAGAAAAAGAGTTAGTAGCCAATTTGAATGAACTCACAGGAAGCGAACAAGATGCCATAAAAGTTTTTTCGGCGCTCTATATAAATTCTTGTCAAAATTTGAAAAATGAGAAAATAGCTTTGTTTGATGAGAATTTGACGCAAGAAATTGAGTTTTATGGAAGAAAACGCGAAAAGTATTTGGAGGAAATCCACCAAATGCTTGCTCAGTATGCTGAATTGCTGGATGCTGTGATTCGTCAATATGACACATGGGTTTGTGCGGTAATAATGGATTTGCAGAAGGCTTATAATCAGCAAAAAGTTGCGATTGTGGATGTGAAAAGAAGCATTGGTTTGCAAAATGAAACAAGAAGGAAAGCGTCAGAGCAGAAAATGAGCCATTATGAAATTGTGATTGGGGAGTGCAAAAAGCAATTGCAAGATTGCAAATGGGGCATGGAAAATAAAATGAATGAGTTATTTTCTTGTGAGGAGAAACAGCTTAGTGTTGTGAATACTAATATTTTGCAAAAAGTAATTAATTTGTTTATCGGCAAATCGAGAGTAGAGCAATTTGTGATTGAGAGAAAACAGTTGGAATTAGAGGAGTTATCTATGAGAGTGAAACAGACTTGCGAAGAAATTCAACAAGAAACAATTGCTCAGGTTGCAATAATTGAAGATGTGATGCAGCAGGTACAAAATGTATTTAAACGAGCTTTAAAGGAATGAAAAATATGGAACATAAATTGGGAGAGATTTTTTATCAAGGTAAAATGATTAACCTGAGCACAAGAAATCAGGCAGAATTGGAAGAGATTTTGCAGGAATTGGAAAAGGTTCAGGTTGCTAAAAAAGAGGTTATAAAATTAAATTTGAAGAAAATGAGAAGGGAGAATTAGATATGGAAGAATTAATGAATGTATTAAGAAATCAAAGACAAAGTTTTTTGGAAAACAGGGAGATTGTTTTGAAAGAAATGGGGACAGATTTTAAGAAGCAATATGAGGAAGTGACAAGTCAGATTGAGGAAAAGAAGAAAGAGTTGCTTGAGAACAAAGATTTGAAGGAACATGAAAAAATTAACTTGAGAGGAGATATTATGGCTCTTGAGGAGGAGAGAAGGGAAATGGAAAACCAAATTAATGCTAGGGCGCGCCATAGAGAAGTAAAGGATAAAAACTTGAAATTTACATACGTAGATAATAAAAAAGAGAAGGTAAATTCAGATGTTGTTGAGCAAGAAAAGCAAGCAGAAGTTGCAAAACAAGAAGAGAATGTTCCTGTTGAAGTTCCTAAAGCCGAGCCTAAGGTGGAAATGACAAAAGAGCCAGAGGAAAAGAAGATGAGTGAGACAGAGAAAATGTATCATCAGGTGGAGCAGGAAATTAGAGAGGCAAAGGAAAAGATGGAAAAAAGGGACGAGCCAGCTGTTAAAGCGATGCTAAAACGCGGTATAGCGGGACTTGAGGAGAAGAAGAAGGCTTTGGAAATGAGAATGAAAGAAGAAAGCGCAGTTGATAAAGATCCAGAAGATGTAAAAAGTCCAGAAACACAAGAAGAACCAAAAACTGCCGAAGTTTCAGAAAATTCAGAACCTGCAAAACCAAAAAAACTGTCAAATGAGGAAAGATATGATGCAATAATGGAAGAGCTTCAAAGGGCAGAGGAGAATTTAAAAACAAGAAATGACAATGAGGTGCAGCTAGCTATAAAAACTGGCATAGAAATTCTTAGGAAAGAAAAAACAAAATTAGCAATCAATGAGATTATGCAAGCTCAGAGAAAATATAATTTAATAAAGTCAAGAATTGAAAGAGCAGAAAATAGTTTAAAAGAAGAAAGAACCACAATGCAAAAGGCAGAGGCTCAAGAAGAAAAAGATGTCCATGGAGAAATGATCAAGAGAAAGACGAATGGGATTGTAAAAGCAGAAAACGAACTAAATAAAATCGAGGCAAAGATAAAAGAAAAATTGAGAGTTTTGATGGAAGAGGGAAATGACGAATATGTGGAGCAAGTAATTGACGAATATGTTGCTGGCAATTCTCTAGAGATGAGCAGAAGCCAAAAAGAACAGCTTTCGGTTAAGCCAATTGTAGGAAGATTAGAAGGAGAAAGTGTTCAAGACAGAATGAAGAGAGCGATTAAAGGCTATGTTAAGGTAAGTGATGATATGGCGAAAGTGGGAAGAAAAGAGCTAGCTCAAAGTGCAAGACATAACTTGAAACAATTTGGTCATAAGGTAAAGGGAAATTTTGTCTATGCAGCACAAATATTAGGAGAAACACAAGATGCAAAAAACTTTAAAGCATTGTGGCAAGACTTTAAAGAAAGTAAAACAGGCAAAAAAATGAGAAGTGTAGTAAAAGAGGTATCTCAAAAAGAAGTGGTACAAGATATGATGCAAGGTACGAAGGAAGCTATGGATGAAATGAAGCAGGGAGCTAACCAAAAGATGCAAGAAATGGGACAAGATGCGGAGAAACTTGTGCAAGAGATGAAACATGATATGAAGGAATTTGGAAGAGATTTTAAGACAACAGCAAAAGCAGCTGTTAAAGGAATTCCAGAGAGGATGAAGACAACGGCTCAAACAGGCTGGGGTAACATTGCTTATACAATGCAGGAAGCAGGTAAAGTAACTGAGCCTTTAAGAGAGAAAATGAAACAGCATGAGGCAGTGCAAAAAGTGGGAAAAGTGGCAAAAGATGTGTCACAAAGTAAGGTTGTAAGAGAAACGAAAAAGGGTGTTAAAAAAGTGTTACAAAGAGTAAAACAGGAAATAAAAGCATCTAAAAATATCAAAGGTTTTGCTAGAAATATGAAAAATAAGATATTTAAGAATTTGAGAGAATATTGCCCAATTACGATTAATCGCGAAGCGAAGAGCGTGCAGGCAGTGGAAGCCGCTACTAAAACCGTAATGACAGCTGGAAAGCAATCTGTGCAAAGTATGCGAAGTGCTGCTGAAGATAGTGCAAGAAACTTGATACTTGGATTGGGAGATAAAATCGAAGGAAAAACAAATGAAAAAGAAGCTATTATGCAGAAAAGACAGGAAGATTTAGAAAGAGAAGAGCGTTGTAAATAAAGGAGAATGTAAAAATTTCAAAAGAAACCTCGGGTTTTACCCGAGGATTTTTTTGAAAGATAAGTTTTTTTAATTTTTTTTGAAAAAAGAGTAGACAAAAAAATTTTTTTGTGTTAAAATAAACAAAGATTAAATGCTGATGTGGCGAAATTGGTATACGCACAGCACTCAAAATGCTGCGGGAAACCATGTGGGTTCGAGTCCCACCATCAGCACCACTCATAAAAAGGCATACAAATATTGAAAAACAATATTTTGTATGCTTTTATTTTAAGAAAGATAGGAGAAATTCATGGCATTTGATGGAATAACGACAAAAGCTGTTATTGTTGAGTTGCAGAAACAGTTGATAGGAGGGAAAGTGAATAAGGTTTTTCAGCCAACGAAACATGAAATTGTGTTGAGTATTTATAATAGGGCAAATTATATGTTACTTTTATCGGCTAATCCTGATGAATGTCGTTTGCATTTAACGAAACATACCAAGCCAAATCCGCAAAATGCGCCTAATTTTTGCATGTTGCTTAGAAAATATTTGGTTGGCGGGAAAATTATTGATATTTCTAATTATGATTTGGAGCGAACGGTTCAAATTAAATTGGAATGTTATAATGAATTAAATGATTTGGTGGTACGAAAATTGCTGATTCAAATTATGAGTAGGCAAAGTAATCTGATTTTGACCAATGAAAATTATGTGATTATTGACAGTTTGAAGCATTCGGAGGATTGCTTGCCAGCACATCCATATGAGTTTGTGAAAATTTCAAAGAAGAGTTTTTTGGAGCTTGAAAGTGAGCAAGAATTTTTGGATTTGGTGCAAAATCAAAATTTGGTAAGTTGTTTGCCAAATCTTTGGATTGGCTTTAGCAAACCGTTTGTGAAAGCTACGTTGGAGATTTTGCAAAAAGAAGCGGAAAATGTTTCTAAAGCAGATTTGAAGCAAATTTATCAGTATCTGAAATCAGTAACAAACAGTTTTGGAACCCCTAATATTTGTGTGAAGCAGTTTGAGAAAGATTATGCGATTGTGCAAGAAGAACAGGCTCAAACCATCAATGAAGCGCTGGATGAGATTTATTTTGAAAAAGAGCAAAAGTCGGCTTTTTTAAGTTCTCGACGCAATTTGCTGCAAATTGTTTCTGGGAATTTGAAAAAAGTGTATAAAAAATTGGAAAATATTAATCGAAAATTGAAAGAATGCGAAAATATGGAGACATACAGGATTTATGGGGAATTGCTAACAGCGAATTTGTATCAAATCAAGGTGGATGAAAACTTAACTGAAATTACTTTGCCAAACTATTATGACAACAATAATTTGCTAACTATTCCGCTTGACCATAAAGTCAATGTACAGAAAAATATTCAGCAATATTTTAAAAAGTACAATAAGCTGAAAAATGCGCTTGTGATTGTTGGGGAGCAGAAAAAAGAGGCGGAAAAGGAACTCGATTATATTGAATCGATTGTGTTTTCTTTGGAAAATGCAAAATCGATTGATGATATTGTGGATGTTTATGCAGAAATTTCAGAAAATGTGATGACCAAAAAAGAAATGGCTCGCAAACAGAAAAGTAAAGTTGCTAAGAAAAAAACAAAGGAAAAAGAAATTGTTATGCAGAGCCAAGAAATTGGCGGATTTACAGTTTATGTTGGGAAAAATAATGTGCAAAATGATTATTTGAGCATCAAGTTTGCGGGGAAAAATGATATTTGGTTTCATACGCAAAAGATACATGGAAGTCATGTGCTGCTGCGCAATCCAGAAGATTTAGAGGTGCCAGAGGAAGTTTTGCTCGCGTGTGCTCGATTGGCGAAGGAAAACAGCAAAGGAAAAATGAGTTCTAATGTAGCAGTAGATTATTGCAAGGCGAAATATGTGAAAAAATCGCCAGGGGCTAAGCCGGGATTTGTGATTTATACAAATTATAAAACGATTTTTGTAAAATAGAAATAATGCGAGGTGCTCAATGGAATTAGAAGGTCAAGTCGAAGAATTTTTATATCAAAATGATACCAATAATTATACGATTGCCATTTTTACAACACTAGGCAATGAAACGCTGACAGTTGTTGGCTATTTGCCATTTGTGGAAATTGGGGATTCTCTGAAATTATATGGAAAAATGGTGGTGCATCAAGATTATGGTGAGCAATTTAAAATCGATTCCTTTGAAAAATTAATGCCCCAAACGGTAGAGTCGCTTGCTAAATATTTGGCTAGTGGCACGATTAAAGGAATTGGTCCTGCGACAGCCAAAAGAATTATTGAAAAATTTGGAGACCAAACATTGGAAATTTTTCAATCAGATTATAAAAAGTTAGCTGAAGTAAAGGGAATTACAGCAGAACGAGCCATTGAAATTGGCGAAGAATTCAACGAAAAATGGGAAGTCTGGCAGATTGTGAGTTTCCTAGAAAAGTTTGGAATTGGAGCAAACAATGCTAAAAAAGTGTATGATGCACTTGGTAAAAACGCCATTGAAAAAATTGCAGAAAATCCGTATGTTTTGGTGGATGTGGCATATGGGGTGGATTTTACGAAAATTGATAAAATTGCGCTTCAAATTGGCATTTCGCAAAATTCGGATGACCGCATTAAAAGTGGCATCAAATATGCACTTTTTGTGTCAAGTTATAATGGGCATACTTGTGTTATTCAGGAAAATTTGTTGCAATATGTGGAGCAAGTTTTGGAAGTTTCGCAAGAAAATATTATGAATAACTTGATTAATTTGAGTATGGCAGAGGAAATTGTGATTGAAAAACGCGAAGAAATCGATTGGGTGTATTTGTATCCTTTTTATAAGGCGGAAAAAAACGTGTGTGAACGCTTAAAGTTGCTCAATCATTGCCAAAATGTGAAAGAGATTAAAAATTTTGAAAGAGAAATTCAGAGGCAAGGCGAAAAAATGACAATTGAGTTGTCTGAAAAGCAATTTGAAGCAA
The DNA here is from genome assembly GCA_947571115.1 of uncultured Clostridium sp. Lineage (GTDB taxonomy): Bacteria > Bacillota > Clostridia > TANB77 > CAG-508 > Scatovivens. The sequence goes on along the minus strand of CANOWW010000028.1, from coordinate 2,360 downwards.
TCGCGCAAGTCAACGAAAATAATGTGTCGATTATTACAGGTGGTCCGGGTACTGGAAAAACGACGATTATCAAATGTTTGATTGAGATTTACAAAGAACATAAAAAGAAAATTGTTTTGTGTGCGCCAACTGGTCGTGCTGCTAAAAGGATGTACGAGACAACTGGCGAGGACGCAAAAACTATTCATCGACTTTTGGAAATTGGGAAAATCGAAGATGACAAATTGAAAAATATTGACCATGATATGGCACCGATTGATGCAGATGTCATTGTGATTGATGAGATGTCAATGGTGGATATTTTTTTGATGAATTATATTGTCAAGGCTGTTTATTTGGGCACCAAATTGGTTTTTGTGGGAGATGTTAATCAGCTTCCGTCTGTGGGACCGGGCAATATTTTGCGTGATTTAATCGAAAGCGAAAGATTTGCGACAGTTTCTTTAGATAAAATTTTTAGGCAGGCTGCGAAAAGTAAAATTATTGTGAATTCACATAATGTGAATAAGGGAATTAGTTTTACTGAGAAAAAAGATTACGAGGAAGACTCGCTAGAGGATTTCTTCTATATTAATGAAGCAAACGCAGATAAAATTTTGTACCAAGTAATCAGTTTGAGTAATGGCAGGCTGAAAAATTATGGGGATTATGATTTTCTCCAAAATATTCAAATTTTGACGCCAACCAAAAAGGGAAAGCTTGGAACAAAAGAACTCAATAAAAATTTGCAAAATGTGCTCAATCCCAAAACAGAGGAAATCAAGTGCAAAACGTATGGCGAAATTGAGTTTCGCGAAGGTGACCGCGTGATGCAAATTAAGAATAATTATGATATTTATTGGGAGAAGCGAAATATGTCGACTGGTTTAGGCACAGAACATGGCAGTGGTGTTTTTAATGGGGAATTAGGCATTCTTTCAAAAATTAACAATACCGATAAAAATATAGAGGTTGCGTTTGACGACGGAAAAACGGCTTGGTATGCTTTTTCGGAATTGGACCAATTGGAGCACGCCTACGCGATTACCATTCACAAAGCGCAGCGGAAGCGAATTTGATGTCGTGATTTTGGTTGTGCCACAGGCATCTAGTATGCTTTTGACGCGTAATTTGCTTTACACGGGCATGACGCGCGCAAAAAAAATGCTGATTGTGATTGGAAATCGCAATTTGATTGAAATGATGGTTCGCAATTTTGACATTAAAAAACGTAATACAGGCTTGAAAGATAAGTTGGCGGATTTAGAACAACCAGAATAGCCCAATCACTGCAAGCGCAGTCATTGGGCTTTTGGTTATTCTGGCAACTCTAATTTTTGCTTTATTGGAATTCCATTTTTGTCGATATTCTCGACAAGGATTAAAGGAATTCTATCATTCTTTTTATATTTTTTAAAGAGTTTTTTGCTATCAAAGGTTTCTGTTATGTTGTCATATTTTACAGATACATTATATTTCGCAGAATGATGATGGGATATAGGCATTTTCAGTGCAACATTGTACTCACTGCTTGTATACTCTTGTACATATTCTTTACTTGTTACAGTGCCAATGACCTGTTGCCGCCTTACTTCTTTGGTATAAAGTAGTATGGATATTTCATGAATTAGAGTGTAAATTCCAAAAATTATGAAAATATCTAAGCATAAAACCAAAATAATCATGGATAAACCAAGAAGTAGGAATAAAATTGCCATAATAAAACTATCGTTTTCAGAAATATAGGAAAAATCCCATATCATTTCAAAACCCATGGTGTGAAGCATAATAAATGCTTCTGGCAAAAACAGGAAAAAATCTTTTAAAGTTTCTAACATATTGTTGTCCTCGCTTTCTGTTTTATTTTAGAGTTGTTTGCAATTCTGCACTTAGCAGTCTTTTCTTGATTATATAATATCTTACATAAAATGTCAAATTTTTATTGTTGACAGTCGTTCATTCTGATAGTATAATAAGAATGCTGTTAGTGAACATGTTATAGGAAAAAAGGAGGAATTCAGATGGAATTTGAAGGAGTACACACGGGGATTGCATTCGATATGGAAGCCGCAATGAATGTGATTTTTGGGAGAACAAGACCTACTTATTCTTCGTTTATAACTTGGCGCGATATGTGTGCTGCCGAAAATGCGTCGGATGAAGAATTAGAACCATCCAATGCTGATGACCCAAAATATCATTCATTTGGAAAGACACGCGGAATTGACTTTTAAAGTTCCGAAGTTGCATAAGAGGTTAGGATAAGAAATAATTTTACCCTAACCTTTTATTCATATTAAAGTAACCCCGGGTTATACCCGGGGTGCCGGAAGGCTTATAGCTATGAGCAAAGTAACAAAAAATACCCACCCCAAACATGA
>CANOWW010000027.1 GCA_947571115.1 uncultured Clostridium sp. | reverse complement strand
CTAAAGCAAAAGGATTTTATGAATATATGGGATTTAAAACTTATAAAAGAACAGAGATAGATGAGCAAGGAAATCCGTATCCAATTTTATATATGAAATTAGAAAGATAACTTACAATTTGAAATGGGGATAATATGTTTAAGAGAGAAGATGTTAATTGTATTCCAACGGAATATATGATGAAAGAATATATAAATAATGATTTATGGGAAGATTTTTGCCAATATATGAAAAACGTATATGATGTAGTTCCTAAATTTGAATTTAGTAAATGTAGTCTAGAATATGGTTGGAATATAAAATTTAAAAAAGGTAGTAAATCTTTGTGTACAATATATCCAAGAGAAATGTACTTTTGCGTAATGATTGTGATTGGGCAAAAGGAAAAAGAAAAAGTTGAAGGGATATTGCCATCTTTAAGTGCCGATATACAAAAAATCTATAAAGAGACTAAAGAGGGAAATGGTCAAAAATGGTTAATGATAGACTTAGAGGATAATGACAAAAAATATGAAGATGTAAAAGCAATGATAAATATTAGATTTAGTTAAAATGATAGCATACTATTAATAGTATGCTATCATTATTTCATTCAAATAATTATTGCTGAAATATTAATTTTGTGATAATATACTAAAGGAGGGATAAAGCGAGGTGGTTTATGAAAAAGAAAGTTTGGATTGGTGTAGGAATATTTTTCATGGTATTTGTTGTAGGAATGATAACCAATTATGTGGATAGTGGCAGGGTAACAACAGGACATGAGCCAAAATATTGTATAAAAATAAATAGCAAGGATAGTAGTAAAGTGACATATTGGGGATTGGGGTATAAGGTAATTCGTTATGTTGGAGTATCTCCGAATGAACCTTATGAGAGTAATATTGGAGCTAAAATGGGAAGTTGGTTTATGAAATATGAACTGCCAAAATCTAGTGTTGTTGAAATTGAATATGGAGGGGAAACGATTGTAATTACGGATGTGAAAGAGGTAGAAATGATTGAAAATATATTAATGAATTCAAAATATAGCAATGGGATATGTGACGGAATTAGTACTCATAAAATAACTTTAAATGAGGATGTTTATGAGATAAAAGAGTATTGCAGGGAAATACAAAAGGGAAATAAGCAAGCAGCTATTTCAGCAGAAGATTTAGAAAGAATTAATCAGATGATTTCTGAAAAAAGGAATTGAGAGGAGATAGAATGATGGCAAGGGTACTAAAAAATAAAGAGCTAGTGAATACAAGATTAGCAACAAATTATGGAGGATGGATGTATTGCGAGCAATGCAATGAAAACATAGGATATTTATGTTATTCAACTTATGATAGGTTGGAATTAAAATATGAATGTAATTGTGGAAGTCATGGTAGTGCTGAATTGGATTTTGAGGATAGTAAAGAGGGAAAAGAATGCAAAGAAGATTTGGTTGTGATAAAAAATAGATTTTGTTGTCCCAAAGATAATGAGCCTTTGGTTACAATATTGGATAAAAAAGTGGCTAGTTATGAAATGAAGATTACTTGTAAATCTTGTGGGAATATTTATGAAAAAAGAAAATAGAAATGATAAATTTTCTTGCATTTAACATAAATTTGTGCTATAATAAATATTAGTAATATTGTTTTTGAAGTTAATAAGCAAATGAAGGAGGTACAATAATGAAAACGACAGCAGAATTAATAGAACGGATTTCTCCAAGGTATAAAGATGTGAGGAATCGGGAGGCAGAAATTCTTTGGGAAGATTTTTTGCAAGCAGTTGAAAAGGCAATCAGTAAACTTTCTGATGAAACTTTGGCAGTGATAAATGCCATAACCATCGTCTATTTCACAAAGGCAGAAGATGAAAATTTATACAGAAGCAAAGTGGCTGAGTATGATGTGTTTGATGAGATAGTACAATATGAAGAAGAGGATGTTTGCCTTGGAAAAAGAGTAATGCTTCAGAATGCGTTGCTTGACTGTAAGGCTAAAGCAGAAAAGGACAAGAATATTTGTTCTGAATGGTTTGAGCCGGAGAACTTTGAGAACGATGGGGATCAAGAAAATAGATTAGACTTTATTCTTCCCAAAAACTTACAATGATAAAATTGAAAACAGAGATTTTATGTACAGCTTCCAATGATTAGAATGATAATTGGAGAGCACTTCATGATTAGTTACTAAAAAACAATAGCATACTATTAATAGTATGCTATTGTTTTAAAAATTGACGCAACTAAAGTTAACAGATGAATAAAAATACAGAAAATTTGAGTAAAAGAAAGAGAAATAATGAAAAAAGTAATAATAGTTGTGGTAATATTCATTGCAATTCTAATTGCAGGGATTTGTTTTTGGCAATATGAAGAAAATAAGAGAATAGAGCTAGAGGCAGTTGTTTTAAAAGAAGATTTGAGTGTTGAATTTGGGACGGAGACAAAAGTATCTAATTTTATAGAGAATTTGAAGGGAAGTTTGATAGAAGATAGCCAGATTAATACAGAACAATTGGGAGAAAAACAAGTTTCGTTTGAGTACATAAATGTGAAAAAGAAAAGGAAAATGGCGGAATTTACGATAAAAGTTGTGGATACGAAGCCGCCGCAAATTTTTAGTGGAAATTCATATACAGTAAATGTGGGATATGATAAAAATTTAGCAGATGTTTTACTTAGCGGAGATGATGCGGATGATAACCCTACTAGAGAAATTTTGGGAGAATATGATGTTGATACAATTGGTGATTACAATTTGACATATAGTGTAACTGATTCGAGCGGAAACCAAACGAAAAAGGATTTTGTGCTTCATGTGAAAGAAAAAGGAAATGCGGAAAAGAAGAAGCAAAAAATAATTGATATAGCAGATGTTTTCAAGAATTATAAAACCCAGAATTCGAAAATAGGAATTGATGTTTCCAAATGGCAGGAAGAAATTGATTGGCAAGAAGTGAAAAATGCGGGAGTTGAATTTGCCATGATAAGAATTGGCTATCAAACGGAGTATGATGGAGATTATGTTTTGGACCCTTGTTTTGTGGCGAATATAGAAGGTGCAAAGGCAGCTCAAATTCCAGTTGGAATTTATTTTTATTCGTATGCTAAAAATGTAGAGCAGGCGAAAAGTCAAGCCGAATGGGCAAAGGAAAATTTGGGTAATTATGAAATTGATTTGCCAATTGCTTTTGATTGGGAAAGTTGGAATTCTTTTAATGAGGCGGGCATGAGCTTTTATACGATTAATAAAGTGGCAAATACGTTTTTGGAAACAGTGGAAAAAGCTGGTTATCAGGGAATGCTATATAGTAGCAAAGTGTATTTGGAGGATATTTGGTATCCTACGAAATATCAAGTTTGGCTTGCACAGTATAATCGTAAAGTGACGTATGAGGGGGAATATTCGATTTGGCAGATGAGCGAGAATGGCAGGGTAAATGGTATTAAAAATAATGTGGATATTGATGTGATGTATTTAGAAGGAAATTAGAACCAAAAGACGTTTTCTCATATACTATAATAAGAGGTGAGAAAATTGAGTTTTTGTGAAAGAAAGTGTCAGATAGTTGGCTCCATCATTGGTTTGGTTGTTGTTTTTATCATAGCAAATGTTGTTTTTATGAATGTATCAAGTGAAAATAATCCAGCACATATTAATAGCTTTAATTATCCGCCTGAAAAAGTGCAAAATGGTGGTTATATTATATTTGATACCAATCGAGTTGTAGAAAAAGAAGATATAAGTCATGAAGAAGGTACAGCAAATTTTATCATTAATCAGGCAGGAAATTATTATATTCAATTTAATACAACGATTTATGAACCACCATCAACAGGGAAAGAAGCAACGTTGTCCGTGTATTTAGAGCATAATAATGCCACTGTATATGGCACAACAGTTGGCGAGGCAGTTAGCGATGCTTATCAAACGGTTAATTTAAACTTCGGAGTGATTATTCAAGCAAATAGTGGCGATATTTTAAGAGTAAAAAATAATTCTGGGACAGTGATTGAATTATTACAACCGAATATTAGTATCATAAGAATAAAATAATCGTGAAAGGTGGATGTTATTGAAATATCTGCCTTTTGCATTATTATTTAAGGAATGATAAAAAACAAGATTAACATAATATGTGAAAATTTCATACTATATGATATAGGAGGCAAAAAGAAAATTGGAAAATATATTATATAGTATTATAGGAATTTTAATACCATTTATGGGGACTTCTTTGGGCAGTAGTTTTGTATTTTTTATGAAAAAAAATATGAGTGATAAAATTCAAAAAATGATTGTGGGTTTTGCAGCAGGGGTTATGATTGCAGCAAGTATGTGGTCACTGATTTTGCCGTCTATTGAAATGGCAGAAAATCAGGGGAAAATTTCTTGGTTGCCGGCTGCAGTTGGAATTGTCTTTGGGGTTGCGTTCTTGATTTTGATTAATCATATAGCAAAAGAGATAGAAGCTAGAAAAGATGGGAAAAAGTTAAATATGCTAATATTTTCTGTGACACTACATAATATTCCAGAAGGAAGAGGTTAAAGTAGAAGGTAGGGAAGTTTTGCTTGGGAAATAATTTGAATTCAGTTTATAAAAAATAGATTTATATTTTGAACAGTATAGAAATATGCTGTTTTTTTGTATGGAATAAAAAGGGATTTGCTGTGGATTTTACAGTATGAGAAAGTAGCATATTTTTGAGAAAAGTTGAAGAAATTTTGCGACAGGTTACAAAACTAGGGATTATTAGAGTATCAAAGGTTTTATAATTTTCGTGTGCTATTTTTGCGTGTTGATGTAAGCAGATGTGCTACATATAAATTTTAATTGAATATTTAAGAAAAGAAGTTTGCAAACAAAATGCGAGCTTCTTTTTTGTTATAAAGAGATAAAGCCTCAAACTCTATAAAAGTGACAGGTTTGATGAGCCAATGCAGAAAATTCATCCGCATTCGTGTAAGCAGTCTATTTACACAAAGTGCGGAAGTAGAGATCTTACAACAAAAACTCACAATTTCTTGATTTTGTTAAGGCTTTGCCTGTTACAAAATCAGTATGCAGAGCAAACAAAGAGTTTCTAAAAGGCAAAACTTGGATGCGGGTTTATAATTGTAAAAAGTTTGGACAAGGATGAACAAAGATTATGATAAATGTACTAAATATTTTAAACCTAAGTAATCAGCAATTATAGTAGCGGAAGCTACTTACTTAGACTGCCTATAAGCGAAGCGACCGACTGACGGTTTATAAGGCGAATAGATGTAATAATTCTTTTTTGAACAAAGGGGATTATTACGTCTAATTCGCTTTGCTCTCTCTTTCTGGTTTCTGATTTTTTAGTAAAAAGACAATGATTTGTAGTACATAAAAGTATAGATTTTTGAGAGAAAAATAAGTTGTAAAATAGGACAGTATGAAATCGAATAAGTATAGTAATATCAATGTCTATAAGATTTCTGATTTATATTTTTTGGTACTGTAAGTATTAATAACGGAGAATGTGTCATTATCAAAATTATATCATAGCTGTTATTATATGAAAAAATTATAGATTTATAAGTAGTTTTTAGAAATTTATACATCAGAAATTGGATTTTTTATAATTGAAAGGTTAGTAATTTTTAGAAATTTACAGTACAGAAAAGTGTCGCATTTTGATAAGTTTTTGAAAAAAATTTTGCGACAGGTATGAAAAAGAGAAAGACTTAGAGAATTAAGCATTTTAGAAGTTTGAATTTATATTTTTTCGTGTGGAGGTAAGGGTTCAAGAGCGTAAGCTATTGAATTCTTACCAAAGGACAGTTTTTTGATAAATTTTTAAGTAAGATTTGGAGGTGTTTTTTATGGGATATTTTTTGAACAGTGATGAAGAAATTGATTTGATAAAGTTTATTGCTAAATATCAATATTTAAGTGTGAATGATACGAAGTACTTTTTTAGTAGTGGATCGTATTATAAAAAGCGAATTACTAAATTGATTCAAAAGGGATTTTTGAAAAGGACAAAGTTGAAGTTGGTTTTGGGAAAATTGGGGATTGAATATGTGAAATTGTGCAATTTCGAATATACTCGATTGAATAGAAATGCGAAATATGTTGAAAGGTTAATGTATATTAGTCATTTGGCTGCTTTTTATCATAATTGCGATACGGTGAAATTTACTCCATCTTTTTCAATGAAAGATAAGGTATCGCTTACGATTACAGGCAGAAGATATGTTCGGAAAAATGAATATTAATGGTATTTATTATTTAATCTATTATGTACCTAAAAAGTGTGATAAGCGTTATATGGCTTCTGTTATTTATGATATGGAAAAGGAAAGAGAATATAAAAATTTTATTGTATTGACGGACGATATGCAAAATGTTAAGATGGATGATTTTGTTTTTGGGAAATATCGAGTTTTAGTTTTGGAAGATAATGAGTATAATCGAGAGAAATTGAAATATTTGCATAGTGTTGATTGGGCTAAAATTGTTGAAGATTATTATGATGATAAGGTGGTTTTGGCTGGATATCATTTTTGTGATTATACAGATTATAATCAGAAGTATGTTTCTATGTTTTATTTTTTGGATGCAGAGAAAATTTATAGGATTAAGTCTTTTCTGAGGGAAAACAAAGATAAAAATGCGGATATTGTTTGTGGTGCGGAGTTAGAGGAGGATTTGAGAAAGGAATTTCCGAATGCTTGTTTTGTTGTGGTTGATTTGGAGAGATATGTTAAGAAGGTGAGGATATATTATGAAGTACGGTTTGGATGGGTTATTTGAAGCGAGAATGGTTTTATTTTGAATTTTATTGATAGTTAGGCAAATTTTTGTTGTATAAATTTAAAATATGAAGTATAATGATAATTACAAATAGTATTTATAGGGAGAATTAATGAGAAAGATATATATAATTCTGATTGTAATATTTTGTTCTTTTTTATATATTATAAGTGGTAATAATGTTGTATATGCAAAAAATAACAATATTGATTATGAGAGTGTAAGCAAAGAACTAGAAAAAGAAATTGAAAAAAATCATATTTCAGGTATGTCTGTAATAGTTGTTAATCCAAAAGAAGTTTTGTTTTCCAAAACTTATGGTAATTGTGAAAGTATTGATACACCATTTATAATAGGTTCAATGAGCAAATCATTTACAGCTTTATCTATTATAAGATTAGCAGAAGAAGGAAGGATAGATATAAATAAACCAATTTCTACTTACATTGATACATCGCTTTATTTCAAAAATAAAGGAGATGGAGATAAGATTACAGTAAAACAATTATTAAATCAAAATAGTGGAATTGGAACTTATCAAAAATTAGGAAGCATAGAAATAACAAAAAACTATGGTAAATATGAATATGCAAATGCTAATTATAATTTATTAGGAAAAATTATTGAATCAGTAAGTAATGAAAATTATTCTGATTATGTTACTAAAAATATATTTGAGCCACTTGAAATGAATCATACTTCGGCAACTTTAGAAGGAAGCAAGAAAAACAGATTATTAAAAGGTTATCAGAATTGTTTTGGTTTTCCTATTGCAATAGAGGCAAATTATCCTACTGATAACTCATGGATACAAGTACCAGCTGGTTTTATTAGTTCTAGTGCTCGTGATATGGGCAAGTATTTGCAAATGTATCTAAATAATGGTTTGGATATTGTAACAGAAGATAGCATTCATAAAATGTTTTATGATTATATACCTCAAGATGACATAGATAGAGATTATTATGGAATGGGCTGGGTGTATACAAAATATTATAGTAAGCCAATTTTGACACATTCTGGACTTGTTGAAAATTATACTTCTAAAATGTTCATTATTCCAGAAAGCAATATAGGGGGAGTTGTTCTAGTTAATATGAATGATTATTTAGTTACAAATAAGTTGCTAGAAGATATTGTAAAACCTCTGTTGGGAGAGGAAAATCCGAATGCATCAAAGAATTTTTACATCACGAACCATTTGTTAATTAATACAATATATATGGTTATTACTATTATTGCTTTATATCCAATTATAACTATTAAGAGCTGGAAGAATAGAAATAAAACAAAAAAATTATATATTATAGATATTATAAGACATTTACTATTGCCAATAGTGTTAATTTTAATACCAATAATTATAAATGTTCCATTTTGGTTTTGTAAAAGACTTAGTTTTAATTTTAATTATAAATTCTATATTAATGCTTTCAACTGGCATATATAAAATAGGTTATCTATTAAAGAAAAAAACAACATAGGTAACTACAAATTACAATTTTAAAAGGAGCCCAACTATGAACCAAGATTTTTTTCATTTAACAACCGCTCAATTTGCAAAATTGCATCATGTCAATAAACGTACGTTGCATTATTATGATGAAATTGGTTTGTTTTCACCAAAGAATAAAGGAGAAAATAATTACCGATATTATGATGCGTTGCAAAGTATAGATTTTGAATATATTCGTATGTTCAAAGAATTAAATATGAGCATAGAAGAAATTAAAAATTATGTAAAAAAACCGAATGCAAAGGATTTTATGGTTATTGCGGACAAAAAATCTAGCGAAATTGAAGCGCAGATAGAAACATTAAAAAAGACACAAAAATTATTACAAGATAAAAAAGAACAATTATTGCTGTGCGAGCAAAAAGAGAATATGACAATTGAAATAATTGAGTGCGAGCAGGAAGAATTTTTGACGGCATCATTTGCTTTTAGAGAAGAGGATTTATCGCAATTATTTTCTTACATAAATGATAAATGGGGGATTGAGCAATGCAGGGCAGGTGTAGGAAGTTATATTTCTTTGGAAAAAGTGCAAAATAAAAATTTTGAAGAATACGATGGCTTATTTACGCCGGTTTTGAGCGAAAATAAAAATATTTTCATAAAACCTCAGGGAAAATATTTATGTGGTTATCTGAAAGGCATTTGGGACAACTTGCCTAAAATGTATGAAAAAATGCTAGAATATGCCCAAAAACATAACTTGGAATTAACAGGATTTGCTTATGAAAAAGGGCTAAATGATTTTGCAATTTGCGATGAAAATGAATATATTACACAGATTTTAATCAAAATTCAAGAATAATACTTGACTTTACAGCTACGGTATACTTTATACTAAAAATAGTAAAGGAGTGTATAGTATGAAAAAAGAAATCGTTTTTAGAGAATTTTGCAAAGAGGATTCCAAAATCATTGAGGAAATCATTATAGAGGCATGGCATTATAATGACTTGTGTTCCCCTAAAACAGCACAGAAGATGGCAAAGGTATTTTTGAGTAGCTGTTTGACGAATCAAACTTATACGCAAGTGGCTTTGCTGAATAATGAGCCAATTGGTGTTATTATGGCGAAAGATAGTAAAATTCATAAATGTCTTTTGAAATATCGAATAAGGCAAATATTGGCTATTTTATCATTATATTTGTTTGGGGAAGGCAGGAAAGTATCCAAGATTTTTTCAAGTGTAAGTGAAATGGATAAAGAACTTTTAAAGGAATGTAAACACGAATACGAAGGAGAATTGGCATTTTTTGCGATTTCTAGCAAAGCGCGTGGCAATGGAATTGGTAAAAAGATGTTTTGTGATATGTTGGAATATATGAAATCGCAAAATGTGAATAATTTTTATTTGTTTACAGACACAAGCTGTAATTATGGCTTTTATGAACATCAAGGCATGACGAGACGTAATGAAAAATCACATACATTTTTCATTCAAGGAAAAGAAACTAAAATGACATTTTTTATTTATGATTATTTCATAAATGCGAAAAGTAAGGAGTAAATATGGGAAAGTTTGCAAAGAAAATGAAGAAAAAATACGAAGAAACCAACAAAAAATCAATTGCAGTTTATTTAACATTGAGATTATTGGTGGTTGCAAGTATGATATTCCAAATCTTCATGGGGAATTTTGAAAATGTATTTATGTGCGCATTAGCACTTTTGCTATTTACGATACCAACAATTATATCCGAAAAATTTAAAATTGGTTTACCGAGTTTATTAGAAGCGATTATCTATCTTTTTATTTTTTCGGCGACGATTTTGGGAGAGATTAATAATTTTTATGGCATCATTCCTTTTTGGGATACGATGTTGCATACCTTAAATGGATTTTTGTGCGCAGGAATTGGTTTTTCATTGGTTGATTTGCTAAATCAAAATAGCAAAAATATTAGTTTGTCACCAATTTATGTTGTAATTGTGGCTTTTTGTTTTTCTATGACAATCGGAATTTTGTGGGAGTTTTATGAATTTACGGCAGACAGTGTATTTCACACGGATATGCAAAAAGATAGAATTGTACCGAGTATTTCTTCGGTAGAGTTAAATCCAAGCGGAGAAAATATTCCAATAAAAGTAAGTGATATTGAAAAAACTGAAATTTATGCCAAAGATGGAAGTGTTACAACCATTGAAAATGGCTACTTAGATATTGGTATTGTTGATACTATGAAGGATTTATTTGTTAATTTTATTGGGGCGGTTATTTTTAGTATCATCGGATTTTTGTATGTAAAAAATAGAGGAAAATATAAATTTACGGAAAATTTTATTCCTATAAAAGATAATTTATAATAGATAACAAATTATTCGTATTTGTAAAAGGAGAAAGCAAAAGTATGAAAAAGATTTGGAATGGATGGCTGAAAAATGCAGTATTTATGTATTGTGTGATCTATACAATAGCAACTTTAGTCAATAGTATTGGATATTTGGCTTCAGAAATATATGCAGATCCGAATGGAAATTGGCATGAAATTGACAGAGCATTAATTGTTTTGATAGGTGTTGTTGCATATGAAATGGCGACTAAGTTGCCAATTAAAAATGTATGGATTAGAATGATTGTAACATATGTTCCAACGATGTTACTTACTTTCTTTTATATCTGGACAACGAGTTTTAGAGAAGCATTGGCTTCATCAGCTTATCAAGATATTTTTATAAATTATACGGGACTATTCTTAATAATATCAATTATAGTAATAATATTAGAAAAGAATAAGGAGAAAGCAAAAAGTAAAGAGTAGTTTAAATTGTAAAAGGGTACTAATTTTTGAAATTAGTGTCCTTTTTGATGAAAGGCTATTGACAATTTATAAAAATATGCTATAATTAAATCATAAGTAGTAAGTAATAAGTTGAAAATATTTTATAGAAAAGGAGAAATATGTTATGAATCATGTAAATATCACAGAAAAATATACTATATGTATGTTAAAAGAAAAAAAGATGTTATACGAAAACGAGTTAACACCACATTTAATTGTATCTATGATGATAGAAATGATGTTAGATGAAAATTTAGAAATTACTGATAAAAACCAAGTAAAACTTAATGAAAAACTACCAATTTCCAATTATAACAAAAATTTATATGAAATTATGAAAGACTTAAAGAAAGAAGAAATACCTTTAAAAAATATAATAACATCAATTTGTTATACATTGCCAAATAAAAAATTACAAAGTGTTATTGAAACATTAAAAGAAGATATGCTAGAAAAAGAACTTATCGTTATAGAAAGTAAAAAAGGATTGCTCGGAAATAAAGAAAAAATTCAAATAAGTGAAAACAAATTTATCAATGTTATAGAAGAAATAAGGTCTGAATTTTTAGAAAAAGGAAATTTGACAGAAGATTTAATTTTATTGACATCTCTATTAAATTCTACTAAATTTCTAAAAAATATTTTTACGAAATATGAAAAAGAAGAATTAAATCATAGATTAAAAGAAATAGAAAATACACAAATATCAAAAAAAGTAAAAGTTGCTCAATCAGTTATAAGTGATATGTCTGCATTAACAGCTAGTATCCTACTAACTTCACTAAATTAAGGAAGGTGATAATACTTATGTCAAGGCAAAGAGATATAGAAACAATTATGAAATCTGAATATATAACGATAGGCGAATTAGTGCGAATTACAAACATGAGATATAGTACACTTAAATATTATACAGAAGAAGGAATTTTACCTTTTGAACAAGAAGATAATGGACTAACAAGAAGATATAAAAGAATTGAAAGTATTAGCAGAATAAATGATATAAAAGAGCTAAAAGGTCAGGGGTTATGTATTGATGAGATAAGCAAATACTATAAGGCAAAAGATATCACTGAACCATAAGTTATAAGTATTGAATGGGAGAAAATATGAAATGAAAGATTTAAGAGAATTAGTAAAATTATTTAAGGAAAATCCAATGTTAATAGTTATAACATTAATTGCAATAGTTATAGGTGCAATGTTAGGAGTTATAGCATTTTATAATGGTTGGCTAGGATAATAAATTACAGGGATTATTAAAGATATACTAAACCACCATATTGGCTTAAAAATATGGTGGTTGCTTCATTTTTATTTTAATAATATATAAAATTTTCTAAATAAAATTATCTTTATTCCTCCAAGTCATCATAATGCTCCAAAAAATCGCATATTTCTTTATAATATTTTTCATCATTATCCATTAAAAATTTTACAAAGTCCAAAGCTGATCCATTAAAAAATGTTTTTAGAAATTTTTGTTTAACTTCTGATTTGTATTCTTCTTCATCAATTAAGGGAACAAATGTGTATTCTTTTCCGTTTTTTTCAGAAATACCAACTGCCTTTTTCTTGATTAATCGATTAATTAGCGTTCTTACCGTATTGTCATTCCAATTGAAATCTTTTACTTGTTCTATAATTTTTTTGCTTTTTACCGCTTTTTCTTTCCAAATTATTTTCATAATCTCCAATTCCGCGTCAGATATTCTTTTCATTAAATTTTCCTCACTTTCTAATTTCGTTTTAAAAAATTCTAAAATAGGTTTGCCAATTTTGCTTGATTTATTCAATTGAGAACAACGGTTAAAATAAATTCCATTTAAAATCTCTCCTTTCTTCAAATTTTTAAATTATAGAATAGTAGGAAAAATATGTAATAAATATTCTGCATAAGTTTTGGGCTATATACTTCATTGTGAATAATGGCACAAAATTATACCATAATACTGATAAATAGTAATGGTATGAAAGTGTGGTGGTATGTATGTCATTGATAGACATTTTTAGATATAACGTAAGATATTATAGATTTAAGAAAAATTATTCACAAGAAAAACTTGCAGAAATGACTGGATTAAGTACGCATTATATATCCGACATTGAGCAAGGCAAATATAGTCCTTCAATTCCTACTATTGAAAGAATATCGAAAGCACTTGACATTCTGCCACAATTGCTTTTTACAGAAAATTCAAAAGCAAAGAATTTGTCTGCAAGAGTCGACATTCACCGTAAAAGTAGAATGTAGTAGTATACAATTACTACGATTCTTTACAATTATCTATTATTATAACACAAAAATTCTATTTGGGACAATAAAGATACAGATTTTTTTCTTTTTTTATGAAAAAATTATTGTGTCGAGGTGTTCTAATGAAAGATTATAACAAAATACAGAAGTTACTGAAAAAAGATTATATGCCTATCATATACAAAAATATAAAAAAATTTAGGATAGAAAGTGGTATGTCCTTAATAGATGTGGCCGAGATATTAGATATGTCATATGATTATTTAAGGCGAGTTGAATCAAATAATGATAGTGTAAAAACTTGTTCATTAAAATTGTTAATTAAATTTAGTATATTGTATCATAAAAATTTAGGTGATTTTTTGGAAGAATAAAATATTGTCAATAGGAAATTGGAATAAATTTGACTATGCTTCTTTGACTTGACTACTTTATGCCGAGAAAACTATTGACAATCTAAAAATAATATAATTTTGAAGGGCGTTTAGCATATTTTATGCTAAACGCCTTAACTGATAAATATTATTATATATTTTAAAACAAAGCGGTTAGTAATTTGCTTAATCTTTTTTATAAAAAAGTAAAAATGCGCTATAAAAAATGCCAACAAACGCCTAAAAATCAACGAAAAAAATTTTTTTGGCGTGCTTATTGAAATTCAAATAAAAAGGTGGTATAATTATATAAATTCACAAATGTAATGAGGTAATCTTGTGAGCTTTATGAAAAATACGGAAGAGTTAGAATTTTATAGAAGTTCTAATAATACCGTTATGCTCAAAAAGTGTGACCCAAAAAATTAACTAAATCACCTGTTTGCTTTGTGATATATAGTGTTTCCTGATTTGCCCTATCAAAAATGAGAGGAGACAAGCTATGATGTATATTAAGAATATGAAAAAGTTAGAATTTACATAAGGTTCTAATAGTTTTGTCACACCTAAAAAGTGTCGACAAAAAAATAACCAAGTAACGGTAGAAAATAGTAAAATAGTGCTTTCTAGGATGCCCTTCTTAAAAAATGATTAGCTTAAAAGCCCTTTAAGCTGTCATAAAAATGTCAATTGAAAATACAATTGCTATTAAGGAGGCATATATAATGGAAGATTTTAAAATGAATGTATTTTTTCACCAAGATGGCGAAGAAATAGAAAAATTATTAGCGAATTATTTAATAAGTAAATTAAATAGTAAAGAGAAAATCCAATAGTAATATAAAAATTTGAATTTGTAGTACAATATTGTAATTTTGTGTTAGCAATGTTATAATATAACTACGAATTCAAATTATTTTTTCAGGCATAGAAGGGAGGTATAATGCTTGAATCAATAGTTGGAAAAAGCAAATACAAGGTAGCGATTTACATTAGATTATCGAAAGAAGATGCAGAACGAGGATTCGATGAAAGCGAAAGTATTACAAACCAAAAAGCATTACTAATGGATTATGTAGCAAAATTAGGACAAAATTATGAATTAATTGATACATACATAGATCCCGGTTATACGGGAACCAATTTTAATCGACCAGATTTTAGACGAATGATAGGCGATATTGAACTTCGGCAAAGTCAATATGGTTATCACCAAAGATTTATCTCGTCTAGGGCGTGATTATATTGAAACTGGCGAATATGTTGAAAAATGGTTTCCAGAAAAAAATGTTAGATACATTTCGATTAATGATGGAATCGACACATTTGCCACGAATAATGGGAATAACGACATCGCACCTTTTAAATCCATTTTGAATGATATGTATTCCAAAGACTTGTCAAAAAAAATTAGGACAGCTTTACATACCATGCAATCGCAAGGAAAATGGGTAGGGGCAAAAACGCCACTCGGTTATCAAAAAGATGCAAACGATAAAAATAAATTGGTTATTTGTGAAAAAGAAGCAGAAATTGTAAGACGTATTTTTGATATGGCATATATAGGAACTGGCATTGGGGAAATTAAAAATGATTTGAATTTGAATAACATACCAACTACCAATCGAATGCGTTATGGGAAAGAAACCTATTGGAGTAACAGAGCCATTAAGCGAATTTTAACAAATCAAGTGTACATAGGCGTTACGGTTCAAAATAAAAGAAGTCGAATTAATTATAAGAATAGAAAACTAAGGGCCAATCCAAAAGAGCAGTGGTATATTGTTGAAAATACGCATCCTGCTATTATTGATAAAAATCAATTTAAAGCCATACAAAAAATGAAAATTGCACAAAGCTATGAAAGAATTCAGAAGAAAAATCACTTTTTACTAGACGGATTAATGGTTTGTTATGAATGCAAACATAAAATAGGCGTCAAAAAAGGAAAAGGAAATCGCTGGGATATGATATGTAACAATTACAGGAAAAACTCAAAATTAAATATTTGTACGGCGCATGGATTTAATTATAAAAAGCTAGAAATGACAGTTTTAAAATACATAAAAGAGTTGTTTTGGAAGGTAAATCAAGAGAAAGTTGAGTTGAATATCAGAAATAGTACCCTAAAATACGACTATCAAAAAATGCAGGAAAAAGTAAAAAACGAAATTGTCACTTTAAACAATAATCTTGATAAAATGTATTTGGACCAGTTAAATCAAAAAATAAGTAGTCAGATGTATGAAAGACTATCAAAAAAACTACAAGATGAAATGAAACAGAAAGAACAAGAATATTTAGAATTAGAAGAATTAAAAAATAATTCAGCAGAGGAAAACGAAGAAGAAATTAAAAAAGTAATTGATGAATTTCTAAAATTGGAAGAACCCACAGGAGAACTCATGAGAATTTTAATTCATAAAATAGAAGTTCATCAAAATAAACAAATTGATATTACATTTAATTTTAGAAAGTTAAATCATATAGAAAATCAAAACATTCACTTTTGACATCTACCAGAAGGAATGGCTGTAGGTGTTTGCTTTGCAGGATTTTTAGCAGGAAATAGCGGAATTGCATTAATGGAGGCAATTGTGCTGAGCATTGGAATTGCAATTCAAAATATTCCAGAAGGTGCGATTATTTCAATGCCTTTGAAAATGGAAGGCGTCTCAAAAGGAAAGGCGTTTTTGTATGGTGTTTTGTCTGGAATAGTGGAGCCGATTGCGGCATTCATGACTGTTATGCTGATTAATTTTGTAGTTCCCGTTTTGCCATATCTTTTGACATTTGCAGCAGGAGCAATGATTTTTGTTGTGATTGAGGAACTCGTGCCAGAAATTCATGAAGGCCAAAAGTCTACTTTGGGTATGATTGGCGTGACAGCTGGTTTTATCGTCATGATGGTATTAGATGTAGTTTTAGGCTAAGTTTGTATTGACTTAGCCTTATTTTTAGTGTAAAATAGGAATAAGGAGTGTGATGGATCATGACGGATATTCAATTGAAAAAACGTTTTAAGAAATTGGTAGTTGTGCTGATTTTGGCGATTGTAGCAATGCTGTTTTTGGCAATGTATGTATTGGCGAATACGAAAGCGGAATTATCGATCTACACAAGTGCGGAGTCGGAAAATAAGCTGCAAGCGTTGGGCATTAATGAAGAGGAATTCAAGCAATATTTATCGATTGCAGGTTATATGTTAGAAGAAGGTTCCAATGAGAAAATGCTCAAAATGGCAAGTGATTTTATTGATACATTATGTTCGGCGTATGAGGCTGAAGTCGCGGAAAATGGCACGAAAACTTATGAGAAAGAAATTGTGAATCAAGTGCTAAAAGAAGTTTGCGGAGATTATATCAAACAGGAGATTGAGACAAATGAATATTATGCTTATGATGGACAAGCAAATGCCTATACAAAAATGAAGGAATTTGAGGAAAAACCACAGTGCGTTCAAATCGAAGATATTTCTAAAAATGGTGATAAAATAGAAGTTTGTTATAAATTAGCACGACTAAATCATGAGCAAATGGCAGAATATGCAACAAATCAAGACGTGCAGGTGGAAACAAAACAAGTAAAGGCAGTGATTATTTGTAATACAGACTATCAATATTCAAAATATTTTGTAAGTCAAATAGAGGTTGAATAAAAGCCCCCCAAATGTTAATTTTTAGATAATATTTGGGGATATTTTTGACAGAAAATGAAACAAATAGTTTGTTACAAGTCTCAAAAAAGTATTGACAACAAACTTGTTGTTTGATAATATATTAACATGTAGAAACATAATGTTTTTAAAAGAGAAAATAAAAATAGGCACCTCAAATTTTTGTAGTCGACAGAATATTTAGTTAAAATAAGAGGGGGGAGAAAACAGAGTGTTTAAAAAAATAGCCAGGAAAGGAGGATAGTTAGGCACTTACATAAAAATTGTTTAAACAAAGTAAAATACTTATATTTTTTAGAAATATGAGCATATTAATCAAAGGAGGAAATGAAAAAGTGAAAAATAAAAATGTAGGGAGACGTCTAGACGAACCCACAGAGAAAATTTTTTTAAGGACAAACAACGGTATCACTCTAGTTGCATTGGTTGTTACCATTATTATTCTATTGATTTTAGCCGGTGTGTCAATTAATTTAGTAGCAGGCAGCAACGGGATTTTAGGACGAGCCCAAAAGGCAGTGGATGTGAACAACATGGCACAAATTAAGGAAGAAATTGAACTAAAATTAGCAGAAGTGATGATGGATTACTATATTGACGGAAACGGACAAAGCCTGCAAGATTACATTATTGACCAGTGTAACAAAAGCGAAGACGGAATTTTTTCGGTAGGAGATGGCATGTTTTCAACAGTTGATGGGGAGCTGAGTTACACGGATTCAAAGGGCAATACGTCTATCATTTCGATTGCAAATAATGGAGAAGTGACGATAGAAGGTGGAGTTTCATCAGACGGAAGTGTAAATGACAATAAAGCACCAAGTATTTCTGCAACATCAACCACAAATTCAATTACGTTTGTGGCAAAAGACATTTTGACAGGTGTGGCAGGTTGGA
>CANOWW010000026.1 GCA_947571115.1 uncultured Clostridium sp. | reverse complement strand
ATATAACATCCCACATGCATATATGGGTAATATCCCTGTTATCATACTAAGTAACGTCAAATCTCTTATCGTATATACTATAAATCTTGTTGTCTTCTGTACTTTTGTTAATTTCATAATTTTGTACCTCCAATTTCTTTATATCGTTTAAATCTGTTAAATCTTGCCCTTCGTATTTTGCTAAAAATTCAAGCAATGCTGTTCTTCTAACCTTATAGCTCCCTAATTTTAACGCTGGTAAAAAGCCTTTCTTTATCAGATCATAAACATATTTAGGAGTAGTTTTCAACAGCTTTGATACTTCTTTAACTGTATATAAGACATCTTCCATTTTTACTCCTTTCTTGGTTAGTGTTGTAAATTTAAAATAGACAACTTTTTCTTTGTGCTTTCTTTTAAATTCTCTATTTTTGTTTTTCCTGTTTCTATTGCTCTTATAGTAGGTAATGGAACCTTTGTAATTTCAGATATTTCTCTTGATGTCAAATTGTATTTCTTTTTATAAACAATAAATGGATTATCTTCATGGCAATTACTTTTTAAAATATTCTTCCTTTTACGATTATCTTCTATTTTTTCTTTTAGAATTGTATAATTAACATCCTCCAAAAAATATATCCTTATTGTAGACGCTGAAACACCATATTTCCTTGCTAAATCTTTATAAGTATAATTGTTTTTCAATACATCTAACTTCATATTTTCTATTTGTCCTTTTATAAATTCTGTTTTTTCTTTTTGAACTTGCTTTTTGGTTGCTATCGTTTCTAAATTAATTATTTCTGGTGGAACCAGTTCAAAATTATGCAATGCTGTATGATGTTTTTTACATAGTAAATTTATTTTTAAATAGTCATTATAGTTAGGATGATGAATTTCTGCTTTTTCTTCACATATTTGACATCTCATTTCCAAGTCACAATATCTTTCAACATATCTAATTGTTCTATATCTGATTTTGTTCTTCTCTTCATGTTTTTGTCTATTTTTATATTTGGTTTCTTTCACAAATTTCTCATATTCTTCTAATGTCATTCCTAATTCTTGTAATTCTGCATATTTCTTATAACCAATTTTCTTCTTCAATACCTTTTCTTTATTTTTTTCTTCCTTATATTGTAAGTATTGTTCATAATTTAAGCCTAACTGTTTCATCTTTTGGTATTGATAATTTCCCATCTGTTTTCTTAATTTCTTTTCTTGTTCTTTCTGCTCTAAATATTTCAAATATTCTTGACAATCAAAATGTTTTTCTTTCATTTGGTTATACTTATACTTTCCTATTTTTTGAATTACTTCTTTTTCTTCTTTTGATAACATTTTTCACCTTCTTTCACTTTTTGTTCAGGTCGTGGTTAGTACTGTTCGTGTTCTCGAACTTTTTCTTTAAAAAAATATTCTGGTATAGCACTGCGTGAAATATTTAATATTGAGCATATCTTTATTATTTCTTTTTGTGTAAAATATGTGTTACTGTTTAATTTGTTACTAATCGTTGTTTCGTCCAGTTCTAATTCTTCTGCAAGTTTTCCTTGTGTTCCCAATATTTCTTTTATTTTTCCTTTTAATTTATCATGATTTAGTTCTATATTTTCCACTTACAACCCTCCTTTCTTTGTTCGTGTTCTCGAACTAGACTTATATTAACATCAATTTTATTATATGTCAATACCTTTTTATGAAAAAAATTCGATTTTCTTAACTTTTTTTCATAAAAGCATTGATTTTTTTCGGAAAGTCGTTTATAATAGGGTTATGGAGGTACTTTTATGGAAGGATTAGTTGACACATTTTGCAACAGATTAAATACTGCTATGAGAATAAGAAACATAAAAGCAACAGAATTATCAGAAAAAACTGGTATTGCAAAATCTTCTTTAAGCGAATATATAAATGGAAAATATGAAGCAAAACAAGATGGAGTATATCTATTAGCAAAAGTGTTAAACGTAAACGAAGCTTGGCTAATGGGCTTAGATGTTCCTATGGAAAAAACTACTGACGATTTATTAAAAAAAATAGGAGCTGTTCCCCTATCAGATATTGAAACAACACCTATCCCTATTCTTCGGAACTGTTAAAGCTGGATATGATTACCTAGCACAAGAAAATATTATTGATTATATTCCTTTTAAGGTAAATGGAACAGATAAAGAAAACTATTATGCTTTAAATGTAACTGGCGACAGCATGACGCCACTTTTTGATGATGGCGACACTGTTATTGTGCACAAACAAGAAGATTTCAAAAATGGAGAAAATTGTGTTGTACTTATAAATGGTGATGAAGCTACTGTAAAGAAAGTTTATAAAGGAGATACTGGAATTGAATTAAAGGCAGTTAATCCATACTATCCTGTTCGAGCTTTTACAAATGAAGAAATTTTAAAATTACCAGTTAAAGTAATTGGAGTTGTTGAAAAATCAATAAGAAATTTTAAAAAGAAATAAAAAATAGGAAAATAGATGTTCAAACCAACCACGACCTGACATTTATTTTCCCCTACAAAAAGTCCTTGAAAAAGGTCTTCTTATGTTATTTATTATAACATATAGTAAACCCTTTTTTCAAGAGATTTTTAAAATAAATTTAATGAAAGAAGGTTTTTTATTATGCCAAAAGTAACAACAAGAAAAAGAGGAAATACTTGGGAATACAGATTTGAATTAGCAAAAATAGATGGTAAAAGAAAACAAAAATCAAAAGGAGGTTTTACAACTCAAAGAGAAGCTAATGCTGCAGGTATATTGGCGGCGTCTGAATATCAAACTTGCGGAGTATACTTCACCCCTTCTGAAATAAGTTTTTCTGATTATTTAAAACTTTGGATGAAGCAATATTGCAAAGTAAATTTAAGTCAAAATACTTGTGAAAATTATGAAAAAAAGATAAAATTGCACATAGAACCGCACTTAGGAAAATATAAGCTAAAATCTCTTACATCTGTTATTTTACAAGATTATATTAATTTAAAATTTAACGAAGGTTACAGTAGAAATACATTATCCGTAATTAAAGGCATTTTAGTAAGTTCATTAAATTATGCTGTAACTACATTACAGTTTATCAAAAACAATCCTATGGCTTCTGTAAAGCTTCCTTTATCACGAGCAAAGCCACAAATTGAAACTAGAAAAAAAGAAAGAATTGTATTGTCTGATGAATTTATAAAAAAACTTTTTGAAAGATTTGATGAAACAACAACTGCTTACAATGAATTGCTGCTTGGCTATACTTGTGGACTTAGACTTGGAGAAGCTTTCGCTGTTGATTTAGAAAAAGACATTGATTATGAAAACGGCATTTTAACAGTAAATCATCAAGTTCAATTTTTAAATGGATACTGGACTTTGCTTCCTCCAAAATATGAATCATGTCGCAAAATAAAATTAGATAGTTTTACTTTAGATAGATTAAAACAAGAAAAAGAAAAACATTTCAAATCAATTAGTTATTATGATAAATATTATACTCAATTAAAGATTAACGATAAAAATCAATTGAATTATGAAGAGGGCAACACCATTCATTTATTATCTACTCATGAAAATGGAACTTATATTCAACCACGAATTATGCAACACGTTGGAAGAATTGTTCATTATAAATTGTATAATGAACACGAAGATATATGTGAAGATGAATTTATCAAGTACGACTTTCATTCTTTACGACATAAACATGCTACAATGCTTTTAGAAAACGGTGCAAACATAAAAGATGTTCAAGAAAGATTAGGTCATAAAAACATCGAAACAACATTACAAATATACACACATCCAACGGAAAAAATGCAAGATAAAACTGTAACCATTCTAGAACAATCAAATATATTAAAATAAAAAGTTGCCCACCAATTACGTGGGCAATATTTTTTGGTGGGCAAATGGTGGTCAGTGGGCATCTTTTAGCTCAATTACCTCTTCATTGCACTTTTTCTAAAATCTATGTAATGCACTATTTATAATTATTTCATAACCTCATACACAGCCACAGAAACAGCTACCGTAGCACCAACCATAGGGTTGTTACCCATTCCAATTAATCCCATCATTTCAACATGAGCTGGAACAGATGAACTTCCTGCAAATTGTGCATCTGAGTGCATTCTTCCCATGGTATCTGTCATACCATATGAAGAAGGACCAGCTGCCATATTATCTGGATGAAGTGTTCTTCCTGTTCCTCCACCAGATGCCACTGAGAAATATTTTTTGCCTTGCTCAATGCATTCTTTCTTATATGTACCCGCAACTGGATGTTGAAATCTTGTTGGGTTTGTTGAATTTCCTGTGATTGAAACATCTACTTTTTCATGATGCATAATTGCCACACCTTCTCTTACTTCGTCTGCACCATAGCATTTTACTTTTGCTCTTGGTCCATCTGAATACGGTGTTTCTTTTACGATTTTCAATTTTCCTGTAAAGAAATCAAACTCAGTTTCCACATGTGTGAAACCATTAATTCTTGAAATCACCTGAGCCGCATCTTTTCCCAAACCATTCAAAATAACTCTTAATGGTTTTTGTCTTGCTTTGTTGGCATTGTTAGCAATACCAATGGCTCCTTCTGCAGCAGCAAAACTTTCATGTCCTGCTAAAAAGGCAAAACAGTCTGTTTCTTCTGACAAAAGCATAGCGCCTAAATTTCCATGTCCTAAGCCAACTTTTCTGTCATCTGCAACAGAACCTGGAATACAAAAACTCTGCAAACCTTCTCCAATACATTTTGCCACTTCTGACGCTGTTTTTACGCCTCTTTTAATCGCAATCGCTGCACCAACTGTATATGCCCAACAAGCATTTTCAAAACAAATTGGTTGAATGTTTCTTACCATTTCAGCTACATTTAACCCTTTATCTTCGCAAATTTTCTTTGCTTCTTCCAAAGAAGAAATCCCATTATCATTTAGACATTTGTTGATTTGGTCAATTCTTCTTTCATAACTTTCAAATAAAGCCATTTTTTCTCTCCTTTCAATCATCTAACAATGATTTTAACTTTTTTATTATTTCCTCAATATCCTGATATGCCACAATATTTATTTTTTTATTTCCCATTATCATTGGCGTAATTTTCTCTTTTATCGTCTGATTATAAATTCCGATTATCTTCTTATTCTGTGCTTCTGCATAACCTAACTCATAGCCAACTCCTAAAGAAGGATTTGTTAATTCTGCAAATATGACATCAGCTTGTTTTATTTTGTTAATATCGTTTGTGTATATTTTTTCATCAGAAATTTCTCTTTCATTTTCTATCAAATGAGGGTCGCCTATTTCTTCTGTTAAAACCTCGCCATAATTTTTTAAAGCAAGAATCAGTTTTTGATAATCGTTTATTAATTCTCTTCCGCCATAAATGGATGCTGAAAAATAAATTTTCATTTCTACTCCTTACGTGGGTCAATTTTCTTCACTGCTTCATCAAAACGACCATATTGTCCAGAAGCCTTTTCAATTGCTTCCATTGGCTCAATTCCTTTTTTGATGTTTTCCATCATTTTTCCTAAATTCACATATTTATATCCAATGATTTCGTCATTTTTATCTAATCCGATTTCTGTTATGTAACCTTCTGCCAATTCCAAATATCTTGGCCCTTTCACATTGGTTGAATAAATCGTTCCAACCTGACTTCTATGTCCTTTTCCTAAATCTTCCAAACCTGCTCCTACTGGAAGTCCTCCCTCTGAGAAAGCAGATTGGCTTCTACCATAAACAATTTGTAAAAACAATTCTCTCATTGCTGTATTAATGGCATCACAAACTAAATCCGTATTTAAGGCTTCCAAAATTGTCTTCCCTACTAATATTTCACCAGCCATTGCTGCTGAATGCGTCATTCCGCTGCAGCCAATTGTTTCGACTAATGCTTCTTGTATGATTCCTTCTTTAATATTTAAAGTAAGCTTACAAGCGCCTTGTTGAGGTGCGCACCATCCAATTCCATGTGTTAAGCCAGAAATATCTTTAATTTCTTTTGCCTTCACCCATTTTCCTTCTTCTGGAATTGGTGCTGGGTCGTGTTTAGCTCCTTTAGCTACCTTACACATATGTTCTACTTCTTCTGAATAAATCATATTTACCTCCTTATATTTTTGATTTGCCTAAATACTTTAGACGAATTCATTCTATCACAAAGTTTTGCAACTTTCAAGCAAATTTTACGATTTTTCAAGATTACTCTATCATACTAAAAGATTAGGCACAATCAAATCTGAGCTATTTTAGCAATTCCTAATCTACAATTAATTCTTCTCGGCCTGCGCCTGTTCCAATAAATTTGACAGGCACACCAACAAGTTCCTCAATACGACTTAAATACTTTTTCGCATTTTCTGGCAAATCTTCACGTTTTTTTATGTTTGAAATATCTCCAAAATTTCCCTCAAACTCCTCATAAACTGGTTCACATTTTGCCACATAATCTGGATTAGTAGAAAACCTCATATCTTCCACGCCATCGTGTCGATATGCCACACATAACTTGATTTTATCCAATTTTCCAATTGTATCCAAATGATTCATCGCAAGTCCTGTCATTCCATTTAACATGACAGCATATTTCAAAGCAACTGCATCTAGCCAACCACAACGACGAGGTCTTTTCGTTGTTGTTCCATATTCATGCCCCAATTCCCTTATCTTATCGCCAATTTCACTAGCTTCTTCTGTCATATATGGCCCACTTCCCACTCTTGACGAATAGCCTTTTAAAACACCATATACTTCATTCATATATTTGCTACCTATTCCACTACCTGTTGAAATTCCACCAATGGTCGGATTAGAAGATGTCACAAATGGATAACTACCAAAGTCAATATCCAGCAAAGTTGCCTGCGCCCCTTCACACACAATTGTCTTATCCTCCTCTAAAGCTCTATGCAACATATAAACAGTATCTGTCACATATGGTTTTAAATATTCTGCATATTCTCTATATTCCTGCAAAATCTTATCACTATCAAATAATGTACATCCATACAATTCCAAAATTCTATTTCGTTGCCTTACATTTCTCTTTAGCAAGCCTTCCAATCGGTCAGATATAAAATCCTCCATACGAATGCCACTTCTTTCAAATTTATCACAATACGCAGGACCAATTCCTCTTTTGGTGGTCCCAATTTTATCCTTCTCATCTCTTAAGTTTTCTAACAATTGGTCAAACTCAATATGATACGGAAAAATCACATGCGCCTTATCACTAATATATAAATTGTTCACATCAATGCCATTTGTTTTCAAATTTTCGATTTCCTCAACTAGAACTTTCGGGTCCACTACAACACCATTGCCAATAATAGCTTTTGTATTTGGATTTAAAATTCCTGACGGAATTAAATGAAACGCATATTTTTTTCCACTTACTTCAATTGTATGACCTGCATTATTTCCTCCCGTACATCTTACCGCAAAATCGCTATCTTTTGCTAAATAATCAATAATTTTCCCTTTTCCTTCGTCTCCATAAAATGAACCGAGCACAACTTTTACTTTTGCCATTTTTTATTTCCTTCCTAATTTAATCTATTTACTCAACAATTTCAAGGCACGGTCTCCCCGTGCCTCTACTGTTATACATTCACATTTCCAACTTCTACGTTTAATAAATCCCTATATTTTTCCAAAACAGGATTTACACAATTTTCTATAAAATCAGTTACTTGATGTTTCGCTCTTCCACACAAATTATCTGGATTTAAAGCTGCCAAAATTTCCTCTTTGGTCAAACCAAAAGTGCTATCTTTAGCAATTCTGTCCACCAAATCATTCGGTCTTCCCAATTCCTTGACTTGTCTTCCAGCTTCCATTGAATACACACGAATTTTCTCATGCAATTCTTGCCTATCGCCACCTTTTAAAACAGCATTCATCAAAATTTCTTCGGTTCCCATAAAAGGCAACTCCTGCATCATATTGGTTTGAATCACATTTTCATACACCACAATTCCACTTGCAATATTGGCATACAAAATCAAGATGCTATCCACTGCCAAAAATGCCTCTGGCACACAAATTCTCTTGTTTGCTGAATCATCTAACGTTCTCTCTAACCACTGTGTACTTGCCGTCATATTGGGATCCATCGAAAGCGCTATCACATGTCTACTTAGCGAATTAATTCTCTCACTTCGCATCGGATTTCGCTTGTACGCCATAGCAGAAGAACCAATTTGACCACTTTCAAATGGCTCCTCTAACTCTTTTTCATGTTGTAACAGGCGCATATCATTTGCAAATTTTGAAGCACTTTGTGCTATTTGTGCTAAAACGCCTAAAACTCTGCTATCTAATTTTCGTGTATACGTTTGTCCGAGACACCGCAAAAACTTTGTCAAATCCCATTTTCTCTGCAATTTTCCCGTCAATTTGTTTGACTTTTTCCTCGTCCTTAAATAGTTTCATAAAGCTTTCTTGTGTTCCAGTCGTTCCCTTGCAGCCAAGCAACTTCATATGGCTTTCCACAAATTCTAACTCTTCCAAATCTTCCAACAAATCCTGCAACCACAAAGTCGCTCTTTTGCCAACAGTCGTCAATTGTGCCGGCTGAAAATGCGTATACCCCAAACAAGTTGTGCTTTTATATTTTTCTGCAAAATTCTTCAAATGCCCAATCACAACAATCAACTTTTTTTTCACAAGTTTTAGCGCTTCTGTCATCAAAATAACATCTGTATTATCTGTCACGTAACATGATGTTGCCCCCAAATGAATAATAGGCTTGGCAAGCGGACATTTTAACCCAAATTCATACACATGCGCCATCACATCATGTCTACATTCTGCCTCTCTTTTTGCCACAACGTCATAATCGATGTCAAAAATATGTGCCCTCATCTCATTTAATTGTTCTTCTGTGATGTCAATCCCAAGCTCTTTTTCTGTTTCGGCAAGCGCCACCCACAACTTTCTCCAAGTTGAATATTTGCTATTATCTGACCAAATATAATTCATTTCTTTGCTTGGATATCTCCCCGCAAGTGGCGTACAATATGTATTTTTCTCCATAAATTTCTCCTTTTATTAACAACACTTTTATCATACAATTTTTGTTTAAATTAGTCAAGCAAAATCTAATAATTTATCATTTTATTTTTAAGATTCTCTCATTTCTTTCGCCAATTTTCCAATCGCCTTTGTTTCAATTCGAGAAACGTAACTTCTAGAAATCCCCATCATACTCGCAATTTCATGTTGCGTTTTCGGTTGATCGCCATTTAGTCCAAATCGCAATTCAATAATCGTTTTTTCTCTATCCTTCAAAATATTCTTGATTTTCTCATATAAATTTTTGATTTTAAATTTCAAGTCCACTTCGTCCTCAATATTGCGGTCATCATTTTCCAAAATTTCTTGAAGTGTGACAACATTGTCGTCTTTATCTTTGCCAATTGGCTCATTCAAATAAACCTCTGCTCCTAGCTTCTTGCTAGAACGCAAAAACATTAGAATTTCGTTCTCGATACAACGCGCAACATACGTAGCAAGCTTAAAATTCTTACTCAAATCAAAACTGCTAATTCCTTTAATCAATCCAATTGTCCCAATTGAAATCAAGTCATCTTGGTCAATATTCGTAGTCGAATATTTTTTTGCAACATGCGCCACCAACCTCAAATTATGTTCAATTAGCACATTTCTTGCCTCTTCTTCCCCATCTCGTAATCTCTCTAAATACATTCTCTCATCTTCTGGCGACAATGGCTCCGGAAAGAGATTGCCACTTTGTATGTAACCAACACCAATAATTGCCTGACTTAAAAAATTGATCAACATCGTTTTTACCTCCACATTATAATTCATTATATGAAGGCAAAACATTTTCGTGCCTGACCGCTGTTATCTTATTTTAAAAACGATGATTAGGGCAATTTTTACAAATTTCGCGCCAATTTTCTTTTTGCTTAAATCTCTCAATCATCGAATTTTCATCCATAAAGCCTGAAACTATCATAGCATTTTCTAAACAATTACTTTCTTCAATCATAAAATCCACAAGTGGGCACTTTACACCGTTTGCACCACTTGTAGGGTTAATATCATGTTTTAACTCTAAGCCCATATTTCTTTCCTTTCTTTTTATTTTAGATTATCAAATTTTATTTATCATGTCAAATATTTTTCTAAATAAAATAATATTGAGATTTTGTTTAAAAGCAGTAAATCTTCTAAATAAGTGAATTAGCAAAATTTTTATTTAATTAATAACAAAAAAATGCTCAGAAAATCACTTTGTAAGCAACAGGTAAACAACAAAAAATAATTATCAAAATTTTATAAAAGAAAAAGAGCAAAATCAACAGATTTTGCCCAAGTTAAAACAAAGTTAAGTTTTAATGGAGTGTACGGGAGTCGAACCCGCTTGTTAATGCTTTTGGCTTTCCCCCAAAATTTTTCTACTATTTGCAGCAGTGTACCGCTGTCGTGTACACTAGACACCTGCTCACTAGAGCTCTTTCTGTTCTTGAAGATGTCTAAATTAATAGTAGATATATTTTAGGAATGATAGATGTATACACCGCTGTGTATACCAGACGCCTGCTCATTTAAGAGCCAATTCTGTTCGTGAAGACGTCCCATGCTAGTACCACCAAAGCATCAATGCATTCGCCCTGCTATATGCTAACACCCCTAACTAATTGTTCTTAAATATATTATATCATATTTTCCATAAAAAGTCAATACTTTATGTAGAATATTGTAAAATCTATAAAAATCAAGGAGAAATTAGTTTGAAGATATCGGGCAAGCAACAAAACAGTCAGAAAAAACATTGATTTCAAGGTACCAAACATAATATAATAAAAGGTTAGGGGTATTTTATTTTCCTAGCCTTCTTCGATTGATTTCATACAAAATCACGCCTGTTGCGACTGCTGCATTTAGACTTTCTGTCTTGCCTGTCATTGGAATTTTAATGCGCTCATCTGCCAATTCCAGTATCGTCTGTGATACGCCATTTGCTTCATTGCCAATAATTACAGCTGATTTTTCATAATCCACATCATAAATCGTTTTACTGGTTTGTAAATCTGTGGCAAACACTTTAATACCACGTTTTCCGCATTTCTTTGATGACTTTTTCCAAATCACGCTCAATGACGTTTACGCGAAAAATCGCTCCCATAGTAGAACGCACCACTTTTGAATTGTAGCAATCTGCCGTCCCGGGCGCTACAATAATTTGCTTCATGTTCAAACTATCCGCTGTTCGCAAAATGGTTCCCATGTTCCCCGGATCTTGAATATTATCCAAAAGCAAAAAATGATTAGCTCTGTAATCAATTTTATTCTCACTTTTCATTGGCTTTTCGATGACTGCCAAAATTCCCTGTGGAGCCACAACATCTGTCACAAGACTGAAAATTTTTTCACTCACATATACGCAATCAAATTTGGCAATATCGTACAACTGCTCTTGTGTCATAGAATTTTCTGTTTTGCAATCATCACACACAATAATATGCTTGATTTTGGCATTCTCGTGAATCGCCTCTTGTATCATTTTGGCGCCTTCTACCACAAATTCGCCAAACTCATCACGATATTTTTTCTCTTTCAATTTTCTAATGTGTTTGATTAACTCATTATCTTTGCTTGTGATTACCATTTTATTATTCTCTCCTTTTGGAATTTTGGGCACGATGCCTCGTGCCCCTACGTTAATATTTACAAATAATTCAAAAACGTTTTGCACTCTTTCAAAATCTCAAAATCGTTTGCAATTTGAACCGTAATATACGGACTAATTTTGGACGGTGAAAATTTGATACGTGCCCTGTATATCTTCATCAGCTTTTCAATGATGTCTACATTAAATTTTTTGTCATCAAAATAATATATTATATTATTCCCTCTTTGATTGATTTTTAGTACAAATTTTTCGCGCGCCAAATTTTTAATTCTCGCAATTTCCAACAAATTTTCGATTTCTTTTGGAAATTTTCCATAGCGGTCAATGATTTCATCTATCACATTTTGAATGTCCTCTTCTGTTTTGCAACTTGCAATGTTTTGATAAATCTCAATTTTTTGGCTTGGATTTTCAATAAAACTATCTGGAATGTAACTTGACACGTTCAAATCAAGCTGTACATCAATTTCCTCCACAATTTCCTCGCCCTGAATTTCCTTGACAACTTCATCTAGCAATTTACAATACATATCATATCCAACTTGCTCCATATGTCCATGCTGCACTTCGCCCATAATGCTGCCTGCGCCACGAATTTCCAAATCACGCATCGCAATTTTAAAACCAGAACCAAACTCCGTAAATTCCTTGATTGCTTTCAAACGCTTATCTGCATCTTCTGAAAGCATCTTATCACGACGATACGTAATGTACGCATAAGCCTGATTTTCTGCACGTCCCACACGCCCACGAATTTGATATAACTGCGCTAAGCCAAGCCTATCTGCATTTTCCACAATAATCGTGTTTGCATTTGGAATATCAATTCCTGATTCCAAAATGGTCGTACATACTAAAACATTTGTCTTTTTGTCAACAAAATCTTGCATAATATTTTCGAGTTCTCGGCTTGTCATTTGCCCATGCGCCAAATCCACTTTTGCCTCTGGCACCAAATTTGAAATTTCGCCCGCTTTTTTCACAATATTTTGCACATTATTATATAAATAAAAAACTTGTCCACCTCGCTCCAATTCCTTCATAATCGCTTCTCGAATGACTTCTGCATCATATTCTAGCACATAAGTTTGAACTGGTTTTCGATTTTGCGGTGGCTCATAAATGACTGACATATCACGCATACCAACAACCGACATATGAAGCGTTCGCGGAATTGGCGTAGCAGTCATTGTTAGTACATCAATGCTATCTTTCATTTGCTTGATTTTTTCTTTTGCTTTCACCCCAAAACGATGTTCCTCATCAATAATCAAAAGCCCCAAATTTTTGAATTTTACATCTTGGCTTAAAATTCTGTGGGTTCCCACAATCACGTCAACTTCGCCAGTTTCTAATTTCTTCAAAATCTCTTTTTGCTCTTTTGGCGTTCGGAAACGGCTTAGCCCCTCTACACGAACTGGATATTCTTTCAATCTCTCTTTAAAATTATTATATTGTTGCTCAGCCAAAATCGTTGTTGGCACCAAATACGCCACTTGTTTTTGATCCATACATGCCTTGAAAGTCGCACGTATTGCCACTTCTGTTTTTCCATAACCAACATCGCCACATAGCAATCGGTCCATGGGGCGCGCATTTTCCATGTCTTTTTTGATTTCTGAAATACAACGAAGTTGGTCATCCGTCTCGGTATATTCAAAACTTTGTTCAAATTCTTGTTGCCAAGGTGTATCTTTGGAAAAAGCAAAACCCTGCATTTTCTGCCTTTTCGCATATAACTGAATAAGCTCTTCTGCCACTTCTCTTAAATTTTTCTTTAAGCGCTCTTTTTGCTTTTTCCACTCATTTGAGCCTAATTTGTTCAAACTCAAGTTTGTAATTTCAGGACCTATATATTTCCTAACATTGTCAAGTGAATCGGTTGGCACATATAAAATGTCATCACCCTTGTACTTTAATTTGATATAATCTTTTGTGACACTGTCTGCCTTAATGGTATTAACGCCAATGTATTGCCCAATTCCATGGGTTTTATGCACAATAAAATCGCCTTCTTTTAAGTCAGCAAAAACAATTTTTTCGCCTTCTTTAAAAGCATTTGACGCTTTTTTGCGCTTTGCTTTCTGCTCAAAAACTTCGCCAGTTGAAACCACCACAAGATCAAAATCGTCACACTCAAAACCACTCGAAAAAGCACCAGGCATGATATTCACAATGCCCAGCATAATTTCTTCTTCGTTTTTTTGTAGGATTTGATTTGAAATTTCTTTCTCCAATAAAATGCCTGCAATCCTCTTGCAATCATCGACGTTTCCGCCGTAGGACTATTGTTTGTTTGGAGCTATTAATTGCTTTTTGTAATTTCTGAAACAATAAATCCATTGAACTACGAAAAAAGTTGACCTCCCTATAGCTAAAGCTATATCCGTTTCTTTTTGCATGCATACTTTGTTTATCCACAAAACCAATATCCTGTTTCTCCAAATAAATGGTTTGCTTCTCTTTTATTTTGTTTAGAAAATCGACAAAATCTTGTCTGCTAACTAAACTTGTTGGAACCAATTTACCTTTTTCTGCCAAATCTTTCATCAAGTTTTCGTTGTCCTTGGCAATCGCCAATACCCTATTTTTAATTTTTTCAATTTCGTCTAAAAAAATAACAAAATCTTCTTGTAAATAATCCAAAAGTGTGCTTGTATTTTCATAAAATACATCAAAATATTTGTCAATCTTATTCAGATAATCCCCAGTTTTGATTTGCTCTATATCGCTTTTTACTTTCTCTTGCAGCGCTTCTGGATAATCTTTTTCCACAATTCTTTGCACAATTGTGTTTAAATCTGTCTCTAACAAAAATTCGTAAGCAGGAAAAATTTGGGCTGTCTCCAGCATTTCCGTTGTTCTTTGGCTCATGATATTAAATTTTCGGATGGAATCAATCTCATCTCCCCAAAGTTCGATACGAATTCCGTTTGTTCCAGTTGTTGCAATATCAATAATTCCGCCACGTACACTAAATTGCCCTTTGCCTTCGACCAAGTCGTACCTCTCATATCCTAAAGAAATCAACTTTTCTTTAAAATCATTCAAATTAATGGTATCTCCGACTTTCAATCGTGTCACATGCTCATATAACTTTTCTTTTATAATCATTTTCTGCATCACTGCCTCAATGGTAGTAACAATCATTTTGGTTTTCTTTTCGGATATATGGTTTAGTACAGAAATGCGGTCAAATAGTCTATCTTTGCTCTCTGTCAAGTAATCAAATGTGATGATTTCGCGTTTGGGAAAATATTCAATTTTCTCCCCAAAAAACGCCAAATCTTTGATTAATTTTTTGGCTTGCAATTCATTATACGTTATAATGCAAATTGGTTTTTCGCTATAAAATCTAGTAGCATACGAAAAATGGACCTTACCACTATCTGTAAGGCCTGACAACATCATCGGAGTTTTTCCTGTTTTGATATCAAACATGTAATCATTAAATTTCTTGATGTTTGGCATATTTTTTATGAGAGGATTCATTTTGTTACTCCTTTTCCCTTAATTTTCTTATTTTCTCTCTAACACACTTCTGACTTTTTGTAGTCCAAAAATAATCAAACCACCAATGATAAAAAATACAATGCTAAATGTTTGAAGTGTCATAGCAGCTTGTGGGACATCCAAAGTAGTTGGTCCTTTTACAATGGAAAATAAAGAACCAATCATTAAACCAATCACAAAATAAATGGTTTGACTTCTATATTTTTCTAAACATTTGCGAATAATTTTAATGATAGCAATCACACCAACAACCATTCCTATCGCAGCTATCATAATGGCTGGAAGGCATGCAAAATTCAAATGCAAAATTTCCTTAATACCAGATACAATTGGTAAATATAACCCAAAAATTAATAATAAAGTCGAACCTGAAATTCCCGGTAAAACCATTGCTGTAATGGCAATTGCGCCAGCCACAAAAAGATACAGGCTCGAACCAAATGTCAAATGCGCAATATCGACATCAGCTGTTGGGTTAAAAATAGAAATTATTACAACAATTGCGGCTCCTATCAGAGCAAAAATAATGTTTTTATATTTCCCTTGGATAACTTCTTTTTCTTCTTTTACAATAATCGGAATCGAAAATATCACAAACCCTAAAAATAACGAACTTATAGCATAAATGTGACTTTCAAATATACTGCCTAGAACTAGCATAGCAAGCACAAAACCAACTGCCCAGCCAATTCCCAATTTGAGCAAGAAAAAAATCGCTTCTTTTCTTTCCTCTTTTGTACCAGAAATCAAATGATCCAATGAGCTAATAAATTTATCATAAAACCCTAATAAAAATGCAATGGTTCCTCCAGATACACCTGGCACACTATCTGCCAAAGCCATGCAAAAACCTCGAATAAAATTCAACACATAATTCATCTTGATATCTCCTTCCCATTCTTATTTTACTATTGTATCATATTTTTTCAGAATTGCAATGCTTTGCTTGTTAATTTTATAATTTTTATATAGCCAGCATAGATTTACAAGGAAAATAGTTGCATAGATTATTGATTCGTGATATAGTATAAAATGTTAAAATTATTTTTAGGAGGATCATATGGGAAAAAAAGTATTTGAAGTAACGGATGATGAACAATTATTGGCAGGCAAAGTTTCAGGAGATTGTTGGAAAATGCCTCAAACAACTATTAACCGACAAGTTTCAGGAAAGTACTATTTTACAGACAAACGAATTGCCTTTTTGGCTTCAGGCCTAATTGGAACAGAAAGCGTAAGTTGGGAAATTGAAATGAAAGATATTGCCTCTGTTAAAACTTGTTTAACACCACCTTTCTTTCCATTTGGTATTTTAATTACAATGAACAATGGTGATAAGTATAAATTATCTCTTTTAAAACGTAAAAAATATTACGATTGGATTTTGGAGCATATATCATAAATATAATGAATAAAATTTCTTCAATACTAACAATGTTTGCTAAATAGTTACCCCAAACAGCACTATCTTACAGATAATGCTGTTCTTTTATATTAATATGATAGAGGACTTTGCTGTATGATTTTCTTTAATTTTTATACATAAATTTTCTTATCCTCTCTTCTCTATCAGATTTTTGATAAATCTATCATCGAACATATCCTCTTCTCAATAACTAATTCCAAAGCATTTTTATGATTGATTGCCTCATAAATTTCTCTCGGCTCTTTTCCTTGAATTTTAAAAACGATTGTCATTGTAAACATTCTGGATTTGATGATTATTTCTTCTAAATATTATTCTGAAGCATTGATTTTTATTCCGAAAATTATGGATTAAAAATATTGCAATAAAATGACGAATATGATAAAATAAAAGTATAAAATGTTGATTAACATATAAAGGGGTTGGAATACAAATGAAAAAGATAGCACTTGCCTGCACTGGTGGCGGAATAAAAGCTTGTGTCAATATTGGTGTTTTACGTGCGTTAGATGAATTAAATATTGAAATAGAAGCAATTTCTGGTGCCAGTTTGGGAGCATTCGTTTCATTGCTTTATTTTTTGGATTATCCACCAAAAGAAATTTTAAGAATATTTGAAAAAGATGTGATTAAATTTGAAAATTTCAATCTTTTGGATATGATTTGTGCAATTCCAAGTCTTATCTTTAATGGAGGCTTGAAAAATCCGAAAATCATGCTGGAATATGTAAAAAAAATTGAGAAAGAAAAAATATAAAAACCTTTCAAGATATTGAAAAACCATTAATTATTCCTGCTTTGGATATTTCGAATAGAGAAATTGCTTATTATTCGTCAAAACCGCTAGAAGGAAATTATGCCTATTATTGTGATAGAAGTTTTTCGGAAGCCATTCGTAGTAGCTGTGCAGTACCACTTTTATTTACACCACATAAGGTAAAAATGGAGGATAAAATCCATTTTATGTTAGATGGTGGAATTTTAACTAATACATTGGTAACACCACTACGACAATTTTCTGATTATGTGATAGGAATTACCAATAAATTTTACCCAAAAGAAAGAAGTAGAGTAAATCTTAGAACTGGTTTTGTCCAAACATTTCAATCTATGAGAAGGTCGTATTTGTGGAATGAAAAGCAAAATTCAGATCTTTGGATTCAAATTGACAGTAAAATGAATCGATTTGTCGGTAGTAGAGATGAAATTAAGCATTTTGAAAATTTACGGTTATACGACGATGATGCAATGTGTAAAAGAACATTATTTAGATGAAGTGATAGAGGAAAAGTCAAATGTATAAAATAATAAAAGGAATCATTCGATTCATTATATGTTATATCTTGTTTCGAGTAAAATATGAAAACTTGGAAGTTTTAGAAAATAGAAATATTTTGAGGGAAGAATCCAAAAAAATGATTAATTACATATATGAATTTGGCGTTTAAGATTATAAATCAGCAATAAGAGCAGCTATGGTGCATGTTTATTTTCTCAGCACGTTTTAGGATACTATTACAAATTCCTATTTCTTCATTAACAGGAAAGATTTGCTTCGAAATATCAACAATTTTTTCTTCAATTACTGCTTTCTTCTTATTATTTTTTGCTCTTTTATGTTTCCTCCAAAGATTTTCTCTGCCACTCTTCAAAGGTGCCAACTTCTGATAAGCCAACTTTTTAAATTCCATTACATCTACATCACATTTCAAGTTATACTTACATAAAAATCTCACATATTCAGAAAATTCATTCATTTCTTTTATTACATGTAGCAAAGTAGGTGTCATTCTTGTAAAATTGGATTTTAAGACATTTGTTTCATAGCAAATCAAATCTTTCATTTCTATTTTGTCTATCTCCAACTTTTATATATTCAATTCCATTTTCATTTACTTTTCTATCATTCATAATTCTAAATCTCCTTTAAATTTTAATTATCATATAATAAATTCCAGTCAATATTACTGTAATCACTTCCTTCAAAGTTTGCAAATTTATGTTGCTTATTTCCTTTATTAATATAATTATTATAGTTATTACTTGGTCGTAAATTTTCCGGTTCATGAATCGTAGATTTTCCGACTATTGAATCGTAATTTTTACGAATCAACTTTTTAAAATTTTCATCATGTTGTATTTTTCCAACATAAATCAAGTTTGGTTTAGTAGAGCCTTGTTTTTTCTCACATATCAACTTGCATTCACTTAATTGTCTAAATGCTTTTGTTGCAGTTTTATCTGATAGATTCAGCAGTTCCTGCACTTCTTTTCTAGTGAAAATAAGATAAACATTGCCATTTTCATCACACCAATGATTTTTTGAAGATAGACTTAATCTGTTCAGCAAAAATCCATATAGAATTTTACTATCTGAATTAAGTTTATTTTTGTATTTCGGATTGAAAAACAACTCCATTGGTATTTGATAATATAAATGTTCAAAACATTCGTTAGATTTGTATGGGATAAAATCCATAAAATTAGTTCTCCTTTCATTTTATTTGAAGAACTTTAAAATAATTGAAATTTCAGGAAAAATGTTTTACAGAAAATTACAGAAATTTTTATGAAATTTTACAGAAACTTTTTCTTGAAAGAAATAGACATATTTTTAGGAATTTTTCAGAATGCATAAAAATCCCCGGGTAAAACCCGGGGATTTGCTTATCGGCCTATAAGGCCTTGT
>CANOWW010000025.1 GCA_947571115.1 uncultured Clostridium sp. | reverse complement strand
CAGGAAACAGAGGAGCTTGGTCAGGAAGTATTCATATACACATGGATACACAAGCGCCAGCAACACCAGGTATTTACAATCCAACAAATGGAAATGCAACCACATCACCATTTTCATTAACACTAAATTCTAGTGACAATGCAAGTGGAGTTTACTATTATCAATATAGTTACGACCAAGTAAATTGGAATACGTATGCTAATTCGGCTTCAAATTCATTTGTAACAACGCCATTTAGTGTAGAAAGAAATCAACTAGTTTATATTAGATGTTTTGACCATGCTGGAAATGTTTCTGGAGTGAGTTCTACTAGAATATATATTCATGTACATAAGGATGCGTGCTACTTGCAGAAGTGCATGGGGAGTCACTCTATCTACTACCAAGAAGCTGGGCCGACTACTTCGATTGACAATTCTTTCCGTTGGCGCAAACACAAACATGATGGAAATACTGACACTGGGGGGGCATGCTATAGAAAAAATCCAAATGGAGGTGTATGTGGTGGGTACTTAAGCTTTGAGGACCGGTTTTACCTCGAATAGGTGTTCATTTTGTGGTTCTGGAATAAGAAAATACCAATGTGGCAGGTGTGGAAGTACTGGAGAGACTTGTTATGGATGCTCATCGAAGAAATGTGGGCAGACACAACCCAATTATACTCTTTCTTGTAGTCTAGATGC
The DNA here is from genome assembly GCA_947571115.1 of uncultured Clostridium sp. GTDB lineage: Bacteria > Bacillota > Clostridia > TANB77 > CAG-508 > Scatovivens. The sequence continues at coordinate 18,909 of CANOWW010000025.1, read as the reverse complement.
TACTGAACACTTCGTGCGATTTACGGCTAATGTGAAAGTGTGGTGTAGGGTGGACTTAAAATACTACTACTACTTTGCCACAGACCGTCAAGGCTATTGCAATAAGTGTGACTCAACGCACGGATTCAAACCAGTAAGTACCTGTGACCCAGACGGAACTCACTGGATAAGAGGAAGTAGTCCTAGTTGTGGATATTAGTAAATAACATATTACGGTAAGCAGAGGGGTAAAAAATTTTTTGAAATATTTCTATATTTATATTTTAAAAAAATTACTTTATAATTTCTGAGAGGAAAGAGTAATGGCTTTCCTCTTTTTACTCAAATTTACTCAAAAAAACATATTTTTAAATACTAACAAATTAATTTTTTTTATATACTAACATCTAATAATAAGCCTGAAAAATATGCATAAGTCCGTGTTTTAAATGCGAAAGATTTGTGAATATTGTGTGAAATTTTGAAGGGGCGCAGGGAACTGCGCCTTTAATATGTGCCCAAATGAAAGATGTGAAAGAAGTTAGAGATGGGCTGAAATTTTCCTGCAATTAAAATAAAATGAATTGAAAATTTTTATGAATTATGGTATAGTGAAACTAATAAAAAGGAGGAAATGTTATGAGTAGTGAGCCAATTTTTTTAGAACCAGTATTTAAAGATTATATTTGGGGTGGTCAAAAATTGAAAAATATTTTTGGAAAAAAAGTTCAAAATGAGGAATGTACAGCAGAGAGCTGGGAAGTTTCTACCAATGAAAATGGAGAAACGGTTGTTAAAAATGGAGAATTTAAAGGAAAAACATTGACGCAAATTTTTGCTAATCAAGATTTGCGAAAAGCGATTTTTGGAACGAAATGTGTTGATTTGGCGGAGTTTCCATTGCTGATTAAATTCATAGATGCTAACAAAAGTTTGTCTGTGCAAGTACATCCAGACAATCAATATGCCCAGAAGCATGAAAATTCTTTAGGTAAAACAGAAATGTGGTATATTTTAGATTGTGAACCAGGCGCGCAAATTATTTGTGGAGTGAAGAAAGGCGTAACCAAGGAACAGCTAAAAGAGTGCATGAATTCTGAAAAAATTGCAGAATGTTTGAATTATGTGGACGTGGAAAAAGGGGATGCCATTTATATTCCTTCAGGAACCATTCATGCGTTGCTGGGAAAAACGCTAGTTGCAGAAGTGCAACAAAACAGCAATGTGACGTATCGTGTGTATGACTGGGGAAGAGTTGGAAAGGACGGAAAGCCAAGAGAATTACATGTTCAAAAGGCACTTGATGTGATTTGCGCAGATAGAACTCCGCAGGTTAAAAAGATTGAAGAAAATTGTTCAAAAGTCAATGTTACGAAATCAGAATTTTTTACGACTAATAAAATTAATGTGCAAGACCAATTTGCAGAAGAAGTCTCTGAGGAGAGTTTTATAGTGTTTAATGTGATTGAGGGAAAAGGAACGTTAAAATTAGCAAATCAGAATTATGAAATTCAAAAAGGGGAGAGTTTTCTTGTTCCAGCAAATGCCAAAAAATATGAATTATTAGGCAATATGGAATTATTGCAATCGTATGTGTAAAAGATTAAAAAGGAGCGTAAAAACAATTAATAATTCTTGACATTATTCGCAAAATAGTATAATATATAAATATAGATTGCATTATTCGTTTTAACGAACAATGTGAAAAGAAAGGAGCGATAAATGTCCTATTTGAGTATTAAAGAAATAGCTGAGAAATGGAGAATTTCGGAAAGAAGAATTATGCGATTGTGCCAAGAAAATAGAATTGATGGCGCGGTTAAAAACGGAAAAGTGTGGCGTATTCCAGAAGAGACAAAAAAGCCGTTGGATAAAAGAAGCAAAATTTCGACTTATATCAATGTGGAAAGAAGAGTGATAGTTGCTAACGTAAATACGGAAATTGGTTATGATTTGTTGCCATTGCTAAAAAAAGAGGGCTATATTGTGGAGGGAATTTGTGAGGAAAAATCGAAAATTGATAATGACAAATTAAAAAATATCAAAATTTTAAAAACAGATTTTGAAAATCGAGATGCTTTAGAAAAAATGCTGAAGAAAACAAACCGATATTATGATGGCTTGATTTTTATTGATACAGATAAATCAAGTGAGAAATTGCTAAAAAACAAGGAATGGCTAGTCATTCAATTGGTGCGCAAAATGGATGTGGAGTCAAGTATTGTGTTTGTAAACAATCGACAAAATGCCAAAGCCAAGTTAGAAATGAAACTTGCCAAAAAGACCAAGACAAGAAATGGAGTTAGGATGAATGCATTGAATTTGGAGACTTCAGAGGGGCATAAAATTGTGCTAAATTTTGAGCAAATAGCAGAAGATGTGTGCAGTTTGTTGACAGGTTTTAAGAATACGACTGGTATGGCTCTTACAACGGATGGTGGCTATTTGGCATTTGATAAAAAGGGAAGAACAGAAAATTTAGAAACAGGAATTTTCTATCGAGCCATTGATTTTTATTTTAAAAAGTTGAATCAAAAATCTCATTTGTGGTGTGCTTCTATGATGTTAGAAGACGAGTGGACAGAGGAACCGCTTGAGATGAATTTTAGAGTGAATAATTTAGAGGCAGCAAATCGTGGGGCGAAAATAGAGAGAATTTTTATTTTTCGCAAAAGTGAATTGAAAAAATTTAGAAACAACAAAACGCTGCAAATTTATATGCAAAGTAAGATTAAGACAATGTTTGTGGATTATCATGAAATTTTAGAGAAAGAGCCCAAGTTAATCAAAATTGTGGGAAATGGCTGGGATGGAATTGACAAAGATACATTGATTGTGGATTTGCCAGAGGAAAGCAAGCAGAGGGGCTATGTCAGCATCAGTCCAAAAGAAGTGAAAAAGGCGTATGAATGTTTTCAGAGATTGAAGACGTATGCACAAGATTTGAAGGAGGTTTTGAAATGAATTGGGGAATAGAGTACATTTTATCGCAAGTTTTTACGATTATCATGTATGTGTTAATGGCAATTACATATTATATGAAAAATCGAAAAGCGATTTTAATGGTTAGTTTTGCTTCACTTGTTGCCAATGTGATGGCGTATGTTTTGCTGAATGCTTGGTCAGGTTTGGCGATGTGCATGGTAGCGATGCTGCGAAATATTATTTTTTTGGTAGACGAAAAACGAAATGGAAAACGAGATGAGATTAGTCAAAAAGATATTGTGGTTTTAGTTATTTTGTATATGATATCAGGTATATCAGCGATTCTTACATACGAAGGTTTCTTCAGTTTATTATCTGTTTTTGCAACCATGATTTATACCTATTCTGTTTGGCAAAAGAAAACAGAAGTATATAAGTTTTGTGGAATTCCAGTTGGTATTTTGTGGATTTTGTATAATTTTTATGTAAAATCAATCTTTGGTGTGGTTTTGGAAGCAGTTTTGCTAGCAAATTCAATTGTAGGATATCAGTTGGAGAAAAGGAGAAAAAATGCTTGACAAAAAATACAGGAAGATGTATAATAACCATGTATAAAAAACTTAAACATAAATGTATCCAATAAAATAAAAAAATGCAGGTAGTGACCGCTACCTGCTTTTTTTACTTTTTTAGCCAAGATTTAATCAATTCAAGAAGTTGTTTTAATAAACTGCCATTTGACTTCTTCTCAAATGTAAATGTCATTTTTTTATGTTTGCTTGACTTCAAAGTTTTTTCTTCTGTATGTATATTCAACTTAAACATAAAAGTCCCTCCTTTCTCATTTGTATTTTTCAATACCCAGCCCGACCACCCGAAAACGTGAGAAAGGAAAACTGTAAATAAATTAGTTAATAAAATATTAGCTATTGATTAATTTTTCATTTTGGAAAATTTGCTTTTGAACAAAAGCAATTAAAAATAAAATGAATTGAAATGATTGTAACATAGCTTTTTGAAAATTACAAGAGTAAAATATAAAAATAATTGCGAAAAATATTGTAATTTGTAAAGTTTTATATTATAATTAAAAAAAATTATGTTATAGGAGAGAAGCGATGAAAGCAATTAATATTAGAAACAAATATTTGAAATTTTTTGAAAAGCATGGGCATAGCATCATTCCATCAGCGCCAGTGATTCCGGAAAATGACCCATCAGTTTTATTTACGACAGCTGGCATGCATCCGCTTGTGCCATATCTTTTAGGAGAAAAGCACCCAGCAGGAACGCGTTTGACAGATTATCAAAAATGTATTCGTACTGTGGATATTGACGAAGTGGGCGATAATCGTCATTTGACGTATTTTGAAATGTTGGGAAATTGGTCGTTGGGGGATTATTTTAAAGAAGAATCCATTAGCATGAGTTATGAGTTTTTGACAAAAGAGTTGAATATTCCAGCCGAAAAATTGTCAGTTACTTGTTTTGCTGGGGACGAAGATGCGCCACGTGACGAAGTGTCTTATGAATGTTGGAAAAAAGCAGGCATTCCAGAAGAGAGAATTTACTTTTTTGGAAAAGACGACAATTGGTGGATTGCAGGGGAAGAAGGACCTTGCGGACCAGATACCGAAATGTTTTATGATACAGGCAAGCCCAAATGTTCAGCAGACTGCAATCCTGCTTGTGGTTGTGGGAAATATGTCGAAATTTGGAACAATGTTTTTATGGAATATTGCAAAACAAAGGACGGAAAATATACCAAATTGCAACAAAAAAATGTCGATACAGGGCTTGGTTTGGAGAGAATGGCGATGTTATTGCAAGGAAAAGAAACCCCTTTTGAAATCGAGCTTTTTGCGCCAGTGATGCAAAAATTGGAAGAATGGCAAAAACAAGATTTTATCCAAAGTAGGAGAATTGTGGCGGAACATTTGCGCTCAAGCATGATGATTATTAACGATGGTGGACGCCCAAGCAATGTGGATAGAGGATATGTTTTGCGTAGACTACTTCGCAGAATGACGCGTCATTTGAATAAGTTGGAAATTGATTTGGCGAAATTACCTGAAATGATTGATGTGGCGATTGAGGCTTTGCAAGAGATGTACCCAGAATTAGACAAAAATCGTGAAACAATAAAATCTGTAATTATTGAAGAAAAAGACAAATTTATGAAAACGCTTGATAAAGGCGAAAAGGAATTTGAGAAAATTGTGACAAAATTGAAAAAGGAAAATCAGACGAAAATCGATGCCAAAACTATTTTTAATTTGTATGAAACATATGGTTTTCCGCCAGAAATGACGAGAGAATTGGCAGCTGAAGCAGGTTTAGAAGTGGACAGCCAAGGCTTTGATGCGTTGTTTAAGGAACATCAAGAAAAGTCGAGATTGGGAAGTGAGGCAAAATTTAAAGGTGGACTTGCTGCAACAGGGGAGACGGAAATTCAGTATCATACGGCAACACATTTGTTGAATGCAGCTTTGAAATTGGTTTTAGGGGAACATGTGCATCAAAAAGGAAGCAATATTACGGCAGAGAGAATGCGCTTTGATTTTGCGCATCCTGCGAAAATGACAGAGAAAGAAAAGCAAAAAGTAGAAGATTTGGTAAATGAGTGGATTGCGGCAGGGCTTGAGGTTACAGTGCAAGAAATGCCAAAAAAAGAGGCTTTGAAAACAGGTGCAGAATGTATGTTTATTGAGAAATATCCGGAAATTGTGACGGTTTATTCGATTGGCGATGTTTCAAAGGAATTATGTGGTGGTCCACATGTGAAAAATACGAGGGAATTAGGGCATTTTAAGATTAAAAAAGAAGAAGCGTCATCGAGTGGGGTCAGAAGAATTAAGGCGATTTTGGAATAAAATCAAGTTGACAGAAAAAATAAAACTTTTTTGTCCAAATCAGTTTGCAAAAAAGAAAAAGATATGTTATAATATAATTAAGAAGATTAGACTGATTTGATAAGGAGAAAAAGCGATGTTTAATAGTAAATATAGTAAAATTTTAACAGGTATTTTAGTTGTTGTTATTATAGCGATTATAGCGATTATAGCCTATTTTGTGCATGATATTTATTTCGTAAAAGCGAAAAATAAGGATTTGAAGGACCAATCCGAGAGTTTTGGAACTTCTATCCGAAAAAATGAAAAAGATAACACGGTCGAAGGAAATTATACGAACCCGGTGGATACCATGACTTCTTTCGATAGAGAAGACCAAGTGTCTAATGGAAAGCAGTATATGGAAGGGTACGAGATTAAGGGAACGATTTCAATTCCCAAAACAGGTTTGGAATGTCCTATTTTGGAAAAAGTGACTAAAAAATCGTTGGAAACTTCGGTAGCTATTTTATACGGTGTTGGTTTAAATCAACCGGGAAATACGGTTATTGTTGGGCATAACTACCGAAATGGATTATTTTTCTCAGATAACAAAAAATTAGCCAATGGCGATATTGTGAAAATTACAGACCAAGAAGGAACAACGGTTACATATTCGATTTATGACATGTTTGAGACAATGCCAAGTGATGCGGATTATATGGCAAGAGACACAGAAGGCGCAAAGGAAATTTCCCTTTCAACATGTACGGATGATTCCAGTGCGAGATTGGTGATTTTAGCAAAAGAACAATAGAAGTAAAAATTGTGGCGGGCTTTTTAAGCTCGCCTTTTTGGTATCAAATATTTTTTAAAAAAGCACTTGTAATATTCTACCAAAACGGATATAATAAAAATGAAATAAAACAAGTAGGAGGAGAAGATATGAAAAAAGTTGCAATACTTACCAATGGTGGAGATGCACCAGGCTTAAATGCGGTCATAAGAGCCATTGTAAAAACGGCTGAAACACACGGAATTGAATGTTATGGATATATCGAAGGGTATAAAGGACTTTTGAATAATGATTATGTAAGACTTGACCCAAATGGGAACGCGTCAGGAATTTTGGACAAGGGTGGCACGATTATTGGAACTTCTAATAATACAAATGTGTTCAATTATAAAGTGGTAAAAGAAGATGGAAGCGTAGAATATCAGGATTTGTCTGACAAGTGCGTGGAAAACGTGAAAAATGCAGGTTTTGAATGCATTTTTACGTTGGGAGGAGATGGCACGCAAAAGTCAAGCCGAGATTTTTGCTTAAAAGGCGTGAATTGCATTGGTGTTCCGAAAACGATTGATAACGATGTGGCTTCTACGGAAACGACATTTGGCTACAATACTGCGGTAAATGTTGCAATGGAGGCGCTAGATAGACTTCACACAACAGCGAATTCGCATCATCGTGTTTTAACTTTGGAAGTAATGGGAAGATATGCAGGTTGGATTGCGTTAGAATCTGCTGTTGCAGGTGGCGCAGATGTTGCGTTAATTCCTGAAATTCCGTATGATATTGACAAAGTGGTTGAGAAGATTAATAAAAGAAGACAAGCTGGCAAGAATTTTAGCATTGTGGTTGTGTCTGAGGGCGCGAAGCCAAAAGGTGGACAAATTAGCATTAAAAGAATGTTAGATGATGGCGCAGGTTTGGATAATATTCGTTTGGGCGGCGCAGGCGAGTTGGTGGCAGAACAAATCGAGAAGTTGACTGGAATGACAACCAGAAATACAGTTTTGGGTTATGTGCAAAGAGGAGGAACGCCGACTTCATTTGATCGAGTTTTGTCAACACGTTATGGTGTCAAAGCAATGGAACTTGCCATGCAAGGAATTTTTAAGGTGCTTGTTACTTATAAAGGTGGCGAAATGGGTTATGTTGATTTGGATGAAGTGGTTGGAAAAGATACGGAAGTGGGCGCGGCTTCGAGCAAAAATCGTACTATTCCATTAGACCATGATTTGATAAAAGTGGCAAGAGAACTTGGCATGAGTTTGGGAGATTAGAAAAAATGAAATTAAAAAGTGCCGAAAATCTGTTTAACAGAATTTCGGCGCTTTTTTTGTGGCTTGATTTACTGTACTACTGTGCAAAATCTGGCAGTTCTGAGAAGTATTCTAATTCTCCATTTAAAGCATTGTATAAAACATATTTATCAATGTAATAATTTCCCCAAAGTCCATCTTTCTTGGCAAGAGCATACTTGAAGTAAGGTATGTTCTCATCATCTACGGTCATTCCTAAGAAGATTGAGTTCTGAAACAGAAATTTTCCAAGAGTTGCATTCCGTGGTATCAAATTATCATAGGCAATATTGGTATAGCATAAAAGTTCATTCTTAGTAACAATTGCTATTTCTCTAAAAGTGCCTGAACAAATAATTTGTTTTCCATTTGACAGATAGAGGTCTTTAAAGCTGATGTCTTTTAATACCTCTTTATTATTTGAGACAAAAGTTGGCGACGACATATCTATGATGGTGGTAGTCATATTGGGAAACTCGAAATTTTTGGCTGTTTCTATTTTCTTGTCAGGAATAATTTTCTGCAGATTTTTCTGGTCTTGTTGAAATAACCATAGACAAGCGAGTAATAAACAAGCCAAAATAGATATGCGTTTTTTATTGAAGCACTTACAAACAAAGTATGTCATAAATAACAGAAAAATAAACAAGCTTACTGTTATTATAGAAAAGAGAGACGGGACCTTTAAAAATGCAATTGCCAGAATATATCCTCCATATGTCATAAAAGGCATTAGAAAAAATATTTGAGTTCCAGTTGCATTTTGTGTGATTGTTTTCCAAAAAACTCTCCGTATCACGAGAAAAGAAATGATAGTAAAGAGTATTCCAGAAAAGTGTAGTACTAACATAATAATTCCTCCTTTTAATGAATCAGTTTACAGTTGCTAAAAAATTGATGTGTTACAAAAACTAATTAAGATAAGAGAAAGTAGCTTCCTATACTAATTAGTATAAAAAAGAAAACAAAAATATATTACGTCAACAATTATATCACTAGAAGTAGTGAAAGTCAAGAAATTTCGCAAAAAACACTTGATTTTTCTGAAATTTATGATATAATAAAAAAACTATTGTGTAAATTAAAGAAATTTTGGAGGAATTAAAATGAGTGTTAAAGTTGAAAAGACAGATAACAAAAATGAACTAAAACTAGAATTTATAGTGGATAGCAAAGTTTTTGAAGAAGGCATGAAAACTGTTTACAAAAAAAATGTAAAATATTTTAGTATACCAGGTTTTAGAAAAGGTAAAGTTCCTATGAATATGGTCGAAAAATATTATGGAGCTCAAATATTTTACGAAGATGCTTTTAATGAAATTGTGCCTGAAATCTATGATAACGCGATTAAAGAAGAGAAAATAGAAGCCGTTAGCCGTCCTGAAATTGACATTACTCAAATGGAAAAAGGTAAAGATTTGATTTTTACAGCACTTGTTCAAACCAAGCCAGAAGTAAAATTAGGAAAATATAAAGGAATTGCGTTAGAAAAAACAAAATACGAAGTAACGGATAAAGAAGTAGAAGAAGAAGTAAATCGCATAGCTGACAAGAATTCAAGAATGGTAACAGTAACAAACAGAGCGGCAAAATTAGAAGATACAGTGGTAATTGATTTTTGTGGCTTTGTAGATGGAAAAGAATTTGAAGGCGGAAAAGCAGAAAATCATGAGTTAAAATTGGGAAGCAATACATTTATTCCGGGGTTTGAAGACCAAGTGGTTGGCATGAAAACAGACGAAGAAAAAGATATTAATGTAAAATTCCCAGACGAATATTTTTCCAAAGATTTGGCTGGAAAAGATGCGGTGTTTAAAGTAAAAGTCCATGAAATCAAAGAAAAAGAATTGCCTAAAATTGATGATGAATTTGCAAAAGATGTCAGCGAATTTGATACCTTAAAAGAATTGAAGGCAGATTTAAAAAAGAAAAAAGAAGAAGCAAATGAAGCTCGTGCTAAGAGCGAATTGCAAGAAGCAGCTGTCAAAGCAGTGAGTGAAGTGTCAGAAGTAGATATTCCGTCAGGCATGATTGAAATGGAAGTTGATAACATGGCACAAGATATGGATAATCGTTTGGCTTATCAAGGTATTAAATTAGAGCAATATTTGCAAATGGTTGGCAAAACTATGGCAGAGTATAAGAAAGAGAGCGAAGAGCCAGCCAAAGAAACGATCAAAATGAGATTAGTGATTGAGGCTGTATCAAATGATGCTAAAATTGAAGTAGAAGCAAAAGAGATAGAAGAAAAAATCAAAGAATTAGCAACTGCTTATGGTAGAAAAGAAGAAGAATTAATGACAAATGAAGAGTTAAAGAAAAATGTTGAGAGCAGTATAAAATCAGAAAAAACGATTGATTATATCATCGAAAATGCCAAAGTCAAGGAGGTTGCACCAAAAGCGGCAGAGCCAGAGAAAGAAGAGAAAAAGGAAGAAAAGAAAACAGCAAAAAAGGCGACTACCAAAAAGTCAACCAAAAAAGAAGAAGAATAAAAAGAAAAAGAAGATTTCAAAATATGTCGAAATCTTCTTTTTTTTCGACATAACTTCTTAAAATTCTCCGCAGGAAAAAAGAGGACAAGCAGCGAATATTAAAATAACAAAAGAGAAGGAGGGATAGATTTGAATGTAAAGCATTTTATGGAGGACAGGTTATTGGTTTTTGAAATAACCGAAGATGTGGACCACCATAGTTCAGAAATTATTAGGAGGAGGGCAGATTATGAAATTCAAAGATTTATGCCTAAAAGAGTTATATTTGATTTTAATCGCGTTGTATTTATGGATAGTGCCGGTATTGGACTCGTAATTGGGCGTTACAAAAGCGTGACAGCATTGGGGGGTACGTTTGAGATGACCAATGTGAGTGATAATTTGAGAAGAATTTTTGAGATGGCTGGAATTTTAAAAATAATTCCGATTGTCAATTCGCTAGAGAAGAAAATTAGTTAGGAGGAAGTATGGAAAAACAAGTAAAAAATGAAATGAAAATTGAGCTTTTGAGCAAGTCGGCAAATGAGGCTTTTGCCAGAATTAGCGTGGCAGCGTTTGCGTCGCAGTTGGACCCAACGATTGAGGAGATTGCGGATATTAAAACTTCGGTATCAGAGGCGGTTACGAATGCCATTATCCATGGCTACAACAATGCAGAAGGGATTATCAAAATTAAGGCAAAATTGTATGAGGACGAAATTGAGATTGAAATTTCAGATACGGGAAGCGGTATCGAAAACATTGAGGAAGCACGTGAGCCGCTATATACCACAAAGGGAAATTTGGAACGCTCTGGCATGGGATTTACGATTATGGAAAATTTTATGGATGAGTTATCTGTGGAGTCCATTGTGGGGCTTGGCACCAAAATTGTGATGACAAAAAAAATCAAAAAAGCAAAGACTACATAGGATTTTTTGTATGATAGGAAAGGAGGCTTGGATGTATGATCAATATAGAGCTCTTATTGTAAATGCGCAAAAAGGAGACGAGGAATGTTTAACCAAATTGATTGAGGAAAACAATGGGCTGATTTGGAGCGTTGTGAGACGATTTTGGTATCGTCAAATCGAGCCAGACGATTTGTATCAAATTGCGTGTATTGGTTTTATCAAAGCTGTCAGGCGTTTTGATTTTGATTACAAAGTGGAACTTTCGACTTATGCGGTCAGGTATATTTTTGGAGAAATCAAAAAATTTATTCGAGACGATGGCATCATTAAAATTAGTAGGCAGATAAAAGAAGCAGGTTTCCGTGTTAAAATGGAATCCATTAATCAATATATTTATGAAGACAGCGACTGTGAAAAGCAGGAGAGAATGACATTAGAAAAGAGCAGCAATGAAGAAGACGTGATTAACAAAGTGTTGATTTCTAATTTGTTGGAGCATTTAAAAATAAGGGAGAAAAAAATTATTGAATTGCGTTATTTTAAAGAAAAAACGCAAACAGAAGTGGCTGGAATTTTGGGAATTTCGCAGGTGCAAGTTTCCAGAATTGAAAGGCGACTTTTGCGAGAATTAAAACAGGAACTTGTACGAGGAGAGGCGATGATTTGAAAAAAATTTTACTCTATTTTATATTTGTGATTATTTTGATGATTACAATGCCGATTGTTTTTACGGATAATTTTAAGCCAACCGAGGAAACGTCCACCGAGGAGGTGCCAGTGGAATACGAAAAAGCTAATTATGGAGATTTGAGCACAATTCGATTATTGCATCAGGAAACAGGGCAAGTCGAGGAATTGGAGTTTGATACGTATTTGTATGGCGTTGTGTCTGCTGAAATGCCTGCTAGTTATGAGCTAGAGGCTTTACGCGCACAGGCAGTTGTGGCAAGAACGTATACGATTTATAAAATTGTAAATGGTAGCAAGCATGAAAATGCCGATATTTGTGACAGTTCGCTTTGTTGTCAGGCTTGGATTTCCAAGGAAAATCGTTTGGCGCGTTGGGAGGAAGGCAAAAGGGAGGAATATTGGAATAAAATTGTGGATTCAGTGGATTCCACAAGTGGTAGATATGTGACGTATCAAGGACAGCCGATTAACGCATTTTTCCATAGCAACAGTGGTGGGATGACAGAACTGCCAGTCAATGTTTGGGGTGGCAGTTATCCGTATTTGCAAGTGGTTGCGACTTCTGGGGAAGAAGCGTATAATGGCTATGCCTCTGAGACGGAAATTTCTAAGGATGAATTAATTCAAAAAATGTTGGAAAAATATCCCAATTTTCAAATCAATTTTGAGGAAATCAATTGTATCCAAATTCTAGATTTAACAGAAAGTGGAAGGGTAAAAACCATGAAAATTGGGAATGTAAGCTTGTCTGGAATTGAAGCAAGAACTATTTTTGGGCTCAAATCAGCCAAGTTTGAGTTTGAAATCAGTGGAAATATTGTAAAATTTAAAGTGATCGGATATGGTCATGGTGTGGGCTTGAGTCAAAATGGCAGTGACGCGCTGGCAAAGCAAGGCATGACCTATCCAGACATTATTCGTTATTATTATAAAGGCGTGGAGATTAAATAAGGGATGTTGACAATTTATGTAAAATATGATAAAATATTTCTATCAACTCGCATAATGTGAGCATTAGAAAGGAGAGGTACTATGTTTTTAGAAAACAAGTTAAATCAGGTTTTAAAAGAGCAGGAAAGGCAAAGCCGCAGGGTGCGGAGAGATAAGAAAGCTACTGTAGCAGACAAGTGGTATAATATTTTGCCCAGGAATTATTATGAAGTAATTTGTTCTCTTGACGAAGAAGACTTAGATTTGTTGCTTCGTTGTCTGAGAAGCCTGAGTATGCAGGCAAAAGAAGAAATTTGGAATTATATTACAAATGCTAATTTGGCAGAAATTTTGAAAAAAAATAGAAGTATGAATGCTACAATTTTTGAGCAGATGTCGGACCAGAGAAAAGCAATTCTTTTTAATGATAAACTTCGCATGTCCGATTGTTGTGAGGTTTTTAATCAATCAAAACCTCAACAAAAGCTGCAAATAGTAGATATTTTTTCTATTGAAAGCCTTTCAGATTTTTTTAAAGCTTTGACAACTGAAGGGGAAGAAACATTTCTTTATTTTTTGCAAGAACTTTACTCGGCAGAAGACGTGGAAGAAGAAAGACAGGCGATTTTTTTAAAAATTGCAAATTTGCCTGCAGAGCTGCTGACGAGAATTTTCCAGGAAGCTGATGCTGATGTAGTCTGCATGATTTTGCGGTACATGACGGAAGAAGCTAAGCTTGAGCTTTGCCGAAATTTTCACGGCGATGTCTATATGCTTCTGGAAGAGACGGATTTTGCGCTGCTGGATTATCTGGAAGAATTTCCACAATGGAATTTTGACGAAGCAGAAATGCAGGATTTCTTCTGCAATTTAGAAGAAAGAGAAGTTAATATTAAAAAGGCACTTTCGGTTGAATGGCTCCAAACAATCTATGTTTCAGTTAAAGACTGTCGAATAAGAGAAAAGATTTTGTTTCAGTATTTGAATTGCCATGACATGTTACAACTGTACGGGCAATTGTCTGTTACAGACAAAATGGAGATGCTTGAAATAATGACAGGCAGGAAAGCAGCTGGGCAATATGACAATGATAAAAAGTTTTATATGCTGCAAAATGTCAATTACATTTTAGAGGAAACAGAAAAGAGTAATGGCTTGAATTGGTTTGAGGAATTGCTTTTAAAAGATTTAAGGTCTGATAAGAAATAGTATGACTCAAAATGACCACACCAATCGTTTTATTGTAAACGGTAGGTGTGGTCATTTGTTAGGAAAAATTATAGCAACAGGCTTGTTTATTTGCTCATTTTGTGATACGATAACACAAAGGAAGCGATGTTTAAATGAAGGAAAAAATATTCATAATTGCAAATTGCAAAGCCGGTCGTGGCAAAATGAAAAAATACATCACGAAAATGGTGGAAAATTTGCAAAAATTGGATTACGAAGTGAATGTGCAATATACAAGTTTGGAAAAGAATGCGACCAATATCATTCAAAATTATGAAAAGCATTTTGATAAATTAATTGTTTGTGGCGGAGACGGCACCTTAAACCAAGTGACACAAGGTTTGTGTGAGCAAAATAAAAAAATTCCAGTGGGCTATGTGGCGTTGGGCACTACAAATGATTTTTCCAAAAGCCTTGGAATTGTCAGAAAAAATCCGCTAGACATTTCGGAAAACATAGAAAAGTACGAAGAGAAAGAAGTAGACGTTGGAAAATTCAATCACTTGTTTTTCAATTATGTGGCATCTATTGGCGTGTTTTCTAAGGCTTCGTATAGCACGAAAACAAGCATGAAAAATAAATTTGGGCGAATGGCTTATTTGTGTCTGGGCGTGAAGGAACTTTTTTTTCATGAAATATACCACTTGAAACTTTTGACAAAAAGTAATATAATAGAAGACGATTTTATTTATGGGAGTGTTAGCAATTCAAAATATGTGGGCGGATTTGGGATTTTCAAAAACGAAAAAATAGATTTGGCAGATGGTGAATTTGAAGTGATTTTTGTCAAAAAGCCAAAGACTATTTTTCAAACTTTGAAATTAGCCATTAAAGTGACGACAGGGCATTTGCAGGACAAAAACGTCTATTATTTTAAAACATCGGATTTGAAAATAGAAAGCCAAAAAGAAACAGTGTGGTCCATTGACGGCGAATGCAGCGGAACAGTAAAAAATGTAGAAATTTTAAATTTGCCCAAAAAAATGAATTATCTTATCCCCAAAAAGGAGGAAAAAAATGAGTGAAAATAAAATTGTGCCAATTACGCTATTGACAGGCTATTTGGGCGCTGGAAAAACGACACTTATCAATTACATTTTGAACAATCAAGAAGGTTACAAAGTTGCTGTTATTGTAAATGACATCGGGGAAGTTAACATTGATAGCGAGCTGATTGCAAAAGGGGGCGTTGTGCAAGAGGAAGATGCCAGCCTTGTGCCACTTCAAAATGGTTGCATTTGTTGCACCTTAAAAGTGGATTTGATGCAGCAAATTGTAGACATTATCAAAACAAGAAAGTTTGACTATATTTTGATTGAAGCAAGTGGCGTGTGCGAGCCGTTGCCAATTGCGCAAACGATAACTGTGTTGTCAGAGCAAACAGAGCAATATGGTTTGCCAAAAATCTGTCGTTTAGACAATGTGGTAACTGTTGTGGACAGCTTGCGTTTGCGAGACGAATTTGGTTGTGGCGATAGTTTAGTAAAGGAAGACATTGAAGATGAAGATATTGAAAATTTATTAATTCAACAAATCGAGTTTTGCACCAAAATTGTGTTAAATAAAGTGGGCGAATTGTCAGAAGAAGAGTTAAACAAAGTCAAAGCAATTATTCGCAAGTTGCAGCCAAAAGCAGAAATCATTGAGACAAATTATGGCAAAGTGGAAACTAGCAAAATTTTAGACACCAATGCTTTTGATTTTGAGGAAGCCTCCATGTCAGCAGGCTGGATTGAGGAATTAAACCGAGATGACAATGAGGAAGAAGAGGAAAGCGAAACAGAGGAATACGGAATTGGGACTTTTGTATATTTTAGAAGAGCGCCTTTTGATAAAGAAAAATTTGATAAATTTGCAGTCAATTTTCCAAGCAGTATCATTCGTTGCAAAGGGGTATTTTGGTTTGCGGATGAGCCAGAAACTTCTTATGTTTTTGAGCAATCTGGAAAACAAGTCCAAGCCTATGAAGGAGGGCAGTGGGTGGCAAGTTTGCCAGAGGAAGAACAAAAAATAATCATTGCACAAAATCCAGTTATCAAGCAAGATTGGGACGAAACATATGGGGACCGTTTAATTAAATTAGTTTTTATTGGGCAAAATATGGACAAAGAAAAAATTGTAGCAGAATTGGATAAATGTTTGAAAAAGTAAAAATGTTAACTTTGGTTGACAAAATGTAAGGTTTAGTTGACAGGATGTAAAGTCTAGTTGACAAAATGCAAGCTAAACTTTATATCAAAAGGGGCATGTTAAGAAAACGGGCGCAGTATAAAAAAGAAAAAAGGGCTATTATTTTTACAGCCCTTTTAATTTTCATTATATTTCTCTAATTCTTTGATTTTGTCACGCAGTTCAGCTGCTTTTTCAAATTCCATATTTTTCGCATATTTTAACATTTCGTCTGTTAATTTTGAAATAATATCTTCAATACTTTCATTTTCGTCAATTTCATATTTGCTTTGAATATCTTCTACGATGGTTGCCTTGATGGTGTCTCGAACAGATTTACGAATGGTTTGCGGGGTAATGCCATGAGCATTGTTGTATTCTTCTTGAATTTTGCGACGCCTGTTTGTTTCCGTTAAGGCTTTTTCCATGCTTTCTGTCAATTCGTCTGCATACATAATGACGCGGCCTTCGGTGTTTCTAGCGGCACGTCCAATGGTTTGAATCAGGGCACGTTCAGAACGTAGGAACCCTTCTTTGTCGGCATCTAAAATGGCGACAAGCGAAACTTCAGGAATATCCAAACCTTCACGCAAAAGATTGATACCAACTAAAACATCAAATTCGCCAATGCGCAAATCGCGAATGATTTCCATACGTTCGAGTGCTTTGGTGTCAGAGTGCATGTATTTGACGCGAAGCCCCGCACTGATTAAGTAGGCAGTCAAATCTTCTGCCATTTTTTTGGTTAGAGTGGTGACAAGCGTGCGGTCGCCTTTTTCGAGTTGAGTTTGAATTTGCTCAATTAAATCATCGATTTGATTTTCGGTTGGTTTGATTTCAATTTTGGGGTCCAAAAGCCCAGTTGGACGAATGATTTGCTCGACTACGTTTTCTTTTGAATGCTCATTTTCGTAGTCTGCGGGTGTGGCACTAACGAATACGACTTGATGAATGCGTTCTTCGAACTCACCAAATTTAAGAGGACGATTGTCAAAAGCCGAAGGAAGCCTGAAGCCGTAATTGACAAGGGCTTCTTTGCGGGCGTGGTCGCCATTGTGCATGGCGCGAACTTGCGGAATGGTGGCATGAGATTCGTCGATGAATAACAAAAAATCGTCTGGAAAATAGTCGAACAGGGTGTAAGGAGGGCTACCAGCTTCGCGCCCACTAATGTGCCTTGAGTAATTTTCGATGCCTTGGCAAAAGCCAGTTTCTTTGAGCATTTCCATGTCAAAATTGGTGCGCTCTTCAATTCTTTGTGCTTCAATGAGTTTGTTATTTTCTTTGAAATATTGCACGCGCTCTTCGAGTTCGGCTTCAATGGTGGCAAAAGCGTTGTCCAATTTTTCGCGACTGGTAACGTAGTGCGAGTTTGGAACGATGAGAACGTGCTCGCGCGTGGCAATTGGCTTCCCTGTTAAAGGATTAATTTCAGAGATTTTTTCAATTTCGTCTCCCCAAAATTCAACACGAATGGCGCTTTCTTCTTGGTTGGCGGGATAGATTTCGAGGATGTCGCCTTTGGCACGAAAAGTACCGCGTTTGAAGTCCATTTCGTTTCTGGTATATTGGATGTTGACCAGTTTTTTCATGATTTCGTTGCGTGATTTTTTCATGTTGGGGCGAAGAGAAACAATCATGTTTTCGTAGTCAATGGGGTCGCCCAAGCCGTAAATGCAAGAAACAGAGGCAACAATGATGACATCTTTGCTTTCAAAAAGGGAGGCGGTTGCGGAATGGCGCAATTTTTCGATTTCGTCATTGATAGATGAGTCCTTTTCGATATAGGTGTCAGAAGAGGCGATGTAGGCTTCGGGCTGGTAATAGTCGTAGTACGACACAAAATATTCCACACGATTTTCTGGAAAAAATTCCTTGAATTCGGAATAAAGTTGTCCAGCTAAGGTTTTGTTGTGGGCTAAAACGAGTGTTGGTTTTTGCACTTTTTCGATAATGTTTGCCATGGTAAAAGTTTTTCCGAGAGCCTGTAACACCAAGAAGTGTCTGGAATTTCTTGCCTTCTTGAATGCCGTTTGATAAATATTCAATTGCTTTTGGTTGGTCGCCAGTTGGCTTGTAATCTGAATGTAATTTGAACATATTTCCTCCTTGTGACCTAGTAAAAAATGATGTCTATTAACCTAAAATTCGTGTAAAGAGATTTTTTTCTACTGAAAAATTAAGCAATTTTGGTAACATAATTTGGCATTTTACGAATTGGGTCACAAACTTATATTTTCTATACTAGGTAATACTAAACAATAATAAATAACACTAAATAATAAACATTTCACTATATTTTATCATAAATGAGCAGAAAAGACAAGAGATTGAAGAAGGTTATCTATGCGAAGAAGAAAAAAAAAATTAGAAGGGAGAGTAGAAATACAATGCAAAAAGAACAAGCAATAGATTATATAGCAATTTTAAAAAAATATAGACTAATTTGCTAGCCCAAACAAGAATTAATGAAATGAGGATATAGTGGGGAAAGATAAAGTGCAGTTATCTTTCTTCTCAAAAGAAAAAGACAAAAAGCAGGAGAAATTGGATTTTGTTGTTGATAAACTGAAATTGTGGTGATTAAGAGAAAATAGAATGTATGCTTACTAGGATAATATAAGAAAAAATCCGTAGTTTTTATGCTACGGATTTTAACTTATTTTCTTTTTTCTTTTTACA
>CANOWW010000024.1 GCA_947571115.1 uncultured Clostridium sp. | reverse complement strand
TATAACCGTTATCATATAATTCTTGACAAGGCTTACAAATTGATTCTCTAAAGTTTATTTGTTTAACTACTACTTCTTTACCAACTAAAGCAAGTTCTATATCATCTACATATTTCATTATTAAGTCTGCTTGTTCTTGTCTTGTATAATCTTTCCAAGTTTTAGTTCTTTCTTGATATTCCTTATCTAGCTTAACTTTGTTAATAAAGTCAATATCTCGTTTTAATAAAATATCTTTTGGAGTAAATCTTAATTCTTCTACACAATCAGTAGTATCTAGTTTGTTTTGTAATTCTTCAATAGCATTTTCAACTATTTTCTTTTCTTCGTTATATTCTTTTAGTTCAAAAACTCCATTGATATAGGCTTTTTTAATTCTTTCAAGTTTATTATTTTGCTCTTTTATTTCTTTTTCTAGTTGTTCTTTAGGCTCATCAAACTTTTGCTTTATCATAGGCAAGAAGAATTGATTTACAACAGAGTCGTATTCCACTAGCTCACTAATGAATTGACTAAAATAATCATTTATAACTTTTTCTTTAAATTCAATTTTGCAGTCATTACAATAATAGTAGAAGTAGGCATTGCCATTTTTCTTTGTAGTAGCTTTGCCACCTAAAACTTTGCCACATTTAGGACACTTTAACTTTTGTAAATATAAATAAGTTAATGTTCTTTTATAACTTCTTGAATTTTTCTTTTTCTGCACTTGACAATCTGACCACATTTCTTTTGAGATAATAGGTTCTACTACATCTTCATAATAAGTTGGATGTTTTGTTCTTTTTCCGTGAACAAAATCACCTTTATATATTTCATTTTCAAGAATAGTAACAATAGTTGAATCTCTCCAATTATCCTTTCCTAATACTTTTTCTTCATTGAATAGATTGCTTATTTTCTGATAAGAATAACCATTATAATATAAATCAAATATTCTAACTACAATATCTTTAGTAGCATAATCTATTACTAATCTTTTATCTTCGTGTTTATATCCTAATGGGGCAACGTGTGGGATATGTCCTGACTTTATTGCACCAGCTAAACCTATTTTAGTTCTTTCGCTAGTTCTCTCAATTTCATTTTGACTAACACTCATTAAAAGTCTTGAAATCATCTTGCCATTTGCACTTGTAGTATTTATTTCATCATTTACACAATCTAAGTAAGCATTATTGTCATCTAAGAAAGTCATTAGATTTTCCCAATCAAAGATACTTCTTGTTATTCTATCAAGCTTTAGAGAAACAATAGTATTTATCTTTTTAGCCTTTATATCACTTTTTAATCTTTCAAAATCTGGTCTATGATTACCAGTTTTTGCACTTATTCCAGCATCTTCGTAATAATCTACTATTTCATAACCTTTGAATTTACAAAAAGTTTCTAGTCTTTCTTTTTGCTCTGGCAAACTAAATCCGTTCTCTTGCTTGTTCATCTGTTGAAACTCTCATATACAATCCACATTTTTTCTTTTCTTCGTTCAATTTTCAAACCTCCTTATAAAACAAAAAGAGACATCAAAGTACACGAGTACTACTGACATCTCTTAAATCCATTTATCATAAACTAAAATATAATAATGCAATATAATATAATTTTTTCAAAGTACTCATATATATAACTCTTGCCGAGTAAATATAAATTTTTCATTGATTATATTATACTACGATTTTAAGAAATGTCAAATATTTACAATTTATATATTTTTCAAATATTCTTCTAACTCTGATAACTTAATCTTTTTAGTTAAGTTAGATATATAAACATCATTTGAATAATTGAAAACTAAAAAAGTAATATTTTTAATAATCACTCTATGTGGCTCAATATATGTAAGATTAGTTCTCTCTAATTTTCTAATGCTACCATTGATAAAAGTAGGAGTAACTTTAGAAAACTCACATATAAATTCCAATCGCTGTTTTAGACATTCCTCAAATTCTAGTTCTTGCTTAATTATCTTCATTTTCAAACACCATCCTTTCTTGGATGATATTTTTGAGCAAACAAAAAAATCATCCATTTACTGAATGATTTTTGTATCATTTCTGTTCTTTTAGTTCGAACAGAAACGTCGTTGGTGGGCAGGGTTGGATTCGAACCAACGTAGACTCTCGTCGCCAGATTTACAGTCTGGTGCCATTAACCACTCGACCACCTACCCATGTTTATTTTTTTGGTGCACCATCAAGGATTCGAACCTTGGACCCACCGGTTATGAGCCGGTTGCTCTGACCAGCTGAGCTAATGGTGCAATTACCTTAACGCAAAATCTATTATAAACCAACATTTCAAATATGTCAATACCTAAATTTCAAATTTTACAATTTTTATTTTCATATTTGGGGCAATAAAAAACAAGTCTCTTGCTGGAACTCAAGAAAACTTGTTTGGACTAGATTATTTTACTTTTATGCAGCTATTTTTTTGTTACAAAAATTCACTGCATTTTTAAACAACATTTCTGCATCTGACTTTAGGATATAGTCACTTTTTGGTTCTTGTAACCATCCCCAAAGTTCATCCGCATTCCAAAAAACACCTACTCCCAGACGCATTTGAGCCATCCAGTCATATTTGTTTTTTGAAATTTCGTATTTTCTGCAAATTGGTTCCATTACCAATTCCAGAAAACATTCTTTCTCCACTGGCCAGTTCATATCTGGTATATGACCAAACCAGGGAATTGAAGCCATCAACATTTTGTCGACACCTTCTTTTGTTTCACAAAGAGTCCTTATTTCTTGTAACATTTCCAAAAACTCCTTGTATAGCAAATATTTCAACCTTTTCCCTCCCTTCGGAAAGGAAGCATGTCCCAGAATGCCCCCTAGTTGATAATTATATTATACCACATTTACATAAATTTGTCAATCCCATTAAAATCTATCTTCCTATGCCATCTTTAAATAATTTTTAACACAAAAAAGGCTTTCCTGCTGGAACACAAGAAAGCCCTTTTATTCATTTTGGCTTGTTCAAATAATCACAAATATTATCTATGATTATCTGAGCTTCTTCTTTTGTGATGTAACTTCCCCGCTTCATCCAAGAAGTGATATCGTCACATATTCCCTCCAAAATTCCATGATTTTGGAGAAAATTATAAAACTGGGGAGAATGCAAAAAATTTTCATCTTTTACAACTTTGCAAGTATCTGAACATAACACTGCAATTACAACAGCAATAATCTTCTTTTTCTCTACTTGCCCATTTCCCTCAATCTGGAAGTCCCGAATTTGAGGGCATCTCTCATAAAGTGGAGCTAAAATTCTCGAACTCTCTTCATAAGTCAAATAATTTTTCAAATTTTTCCCTCCTTTTGGAAAGGAAGCATGTTCCAGAATGCCTCCAGTTAATACTTATATTATATATTATTTACATAAAAATGTCAAGGTGTCTGTCTTATCCATATTTTTACTTTTTTGTCAAGTTTAATTTTCGTGCATTAGAGAGGTTTTTAGTTATTTAAAACTAATTATCTATGCAATTCTCGTCTTTTATATAATATTTTGTACCCAGCATCTCATCTGGTAAATATTGCTGCTCACACCAATGCCCCGGAAAATCATGCGGATACTTATATCCTTCTCCATAACCAAATTGCTGCATCCCGCTCGCCGCAGCATTTCGTATGTGCATTGGAATTCTTCCTGTGTCTTTGCTTTGCACATCCTCCAAAGCTCGATTAATGCCTAAATACGTCGCATTTGATTTTTTAGAAACCGCAACATACGTTGCTGCTTCTGCCAAAATCAATTTCGCTTCTGGCATCCCAACCATTCTAACAGCTTCCATCGCAGAAGTTGCCACCACCAACGCATTAGGGTTCGCCATTCCGACATCTTCTGCGCTACAAATCACAATTCTTCTTGCCAAAAAAACGGGATCTTCTCCTGCATTTAAAGCACGCGCCAAATAGAAAATCGCCGCATCTGGGTCACTTCCGCGCATCGATTTTATCATAGCACTAATATTGTCATAATGGCTATCTCCTTTTTTGTCAAACATCGCTTTTTTCGTATTCATGCTTTGGCTCGCAATTTCGTCCGTAATCTCAATTTCTCCCTGACCATTGATTTTCGTCGTAAGCACCGCAACTTCTAACCCATTCAAAGCAGTTCTAACATCTCCATTTGAAATTTCTGCAATCGTATCAATCGTATCATCTGAAATTTTAATATTATATTCGCCCAAGCCATCTTTTCTCGACAGCGCATTTTTTAAAACCTGCACAATATTCTCTTTTTTCAAAGGCTCCAACTTAATGACCATTGAACGCGAAATCAAAGCCTTATTCACTTCAAAATAAGGGTTTTCAGTCGTTGCACCTATTAAGATAATCGTACCATCTTCCACATAAGGAAGGAGTGCATCTTGTTGCAATTTATTAAAACGATGAATTTCATCAATAAACAAAATGCATTTTCCACTTGGGTTCAAAAGCGGATTATCTGCCTCTTCCACCGCATTTTTAATATCCGAAACACCAGACGTTACAGCATTAATTTTCATAAATTTGTATTTGGTGGTTTCACTAATCACTTTGGCAAGCGAAGTTTTTCCACAACCTGGAGGCCCCCACAAAATAATGCTTGACAGCCTGTCCGCTTGAATGGTTCGATAAAGCAATTTATCTTTTCCTACAATATGTTCTTGCCCTACAAATTCCTCTAACGTTTTAGGGCGCATACGATACGCCAAAGGCTCTTTTAAGTTCATCTGCTCCTCCTCTATTTTGACAAAAATTTCAATCCGTTTCGGATGATATCTTCAATCGTCATTGCTTGACAGTCAAACTTCTGCAACGCTTTTTCGATTTCCTTTTTATGGTATCCTAAAATCTGCAAAGCCGCTATTGCCTCTTCCAAACTGTCGCTCACTTCCAACACATCTTCGGTCTCTTCTGTTTCTGCAACTTCCTGCTCTGCTTTTAACTTATCTTTTAATTCCAACACAATGCGTTGCGCTGACTTTTTCCCAATCCCTGGAACCTTCGTCAGCCTTGTAATATCATTTTCAACAATGCACATAATAAATTCGGATGGCGTTATGTTAGAAAGCATTGTAATTGCTGATTTTGCTCCAACTCCACTGACTGAAATCAGTAATTCAAATAGTTTTAATTCCTCTCCTGTTAAAAAACCATACAAACTAATGTCGTCCTCCCTGACGTGATAATGTGTATAGATTTTTACACGGTCGCCAAGTTCGCCAATTTTCAAGATAGCGTTTTTCGACATAAAAATTTTATAACCAATTCCTGCCGTTTCAACGACTACATAATTGTTCATTTTTTCCTCTAAAATCCCTTTGACATATGCAAACATATTTTCTCCTTTCTTTCTCGTTATTTTATCACAAAATAAAAAAAAAGCAAGTCTTTTTTGAAATAAATCCATAAAAAATCTAGGTCATGTGACCTAGACTTTCTGGTACCGTATTTCAAAGACTTTGACTGTTACATCTCCACCCTTAGCAATAACATGAAACATGATAGGATTTTCCAAAGTATTTACAAATGAAAAATCTATCTTTGAATCAAATGAAACTGTTGCCTCATGGTCTCCCAGTTCCGTATGTATATAAGAACTTGGTAATGAATGCTTCTGTGCACGCGTTTCAAGCCCCGCTGCTATCACAGCAGAATTAATCGCGCTCGACACTTGGCAAACACCACCGCCCAATCCAGAAGAAACTTTCCGTCCATAAATCACTGGTGCTTCCAAAAAGCCTTTTTCTGGTGTCGTGTCTCCTACTATTTCTAACCATGAAAACCATTCACCTGGACCAAGCACTAAACCATTAATAATTTCTGCAGCAATTCGCATATTTTCATTTCGATTTGCTCCAGAATTTGGATTACGAATTGTGTGCTTGGCTAGCAGAATTTTTTCTTTTTGGAGATTGACTTTCTTTTTCTTTGCTGCACTCTTTTTTGGCTTTACCGGCTCTGTCGGCTTATTTTCCACCACATGCTCCTCTTGCGTATAACCTGCCAAAAGTTTCTGTCTCAAAAAGAAAAAAGACATACTAAACAAAAGCAAGCAAATTGCAATTTTTTTCAGCCTTTTCTTAGGCTTTCTAAATTCTTGTTTCTCTTGCCGTCTTCTGCATTTTTCCTGCTGTTTCATCTCCCGCTTCCACTCTTTCCTCGTCCGCATATTACAATACCTCCCTAAAGTTTTGTTAACTATATTATACCACATTTTGAATTTTCTGTCAACTTGACCGCATGGTCAGTTTCGGTGTTTTACTGTATCATTTTTTCAAATTCCAGTTCAAATTGATTTAAAAATTCTACTATAATCTCTTCTCTATCAAAATTTTTGCCAAATTCAATTTTAAGGGAAGTTGCAATTTTGCCCAAATCCTCTGGAAATTCCTCTTGATTGACATTTAGCCCAATCCCGATATAAATCTTTTGCACTTTTTCGGCTTTGCTCACACTTTCCGTCAAAATTCCGCCCACTTTTTTACCACGATAATAGATATCATTTGGCATTTTGATGCTAAGTTCAATTTTGTACAAATCCTTTAAAACATGTATCATGCATTCTGCAATACGGACCGTTAAATTCTGAATTTTCTGCAAATTACAATTGGGTAAAAGCACAAAGGACATCGCAATATTTTTGCCTGCACCAGTAAACCAAATTCGCTCATGGGTCCCAACCCCAGAAACCTGATTGTCTGCTACAATAATTGTTCCATTTTCCGGATTTTCTAAAGTCTTCAACTCTTTTTGGGTAGAACCAATTATTTCAAAATAAAGCAAATTTCGCCCTAAATATTTTGTTTTTAAATTTTGAAATTCTCTTTTTTCCATGCTTTTATTCTTCCATTCTTGTCACGATTTTCAAGATTTCTGACACGCTCCAAGCCTGCGCACACGTGCCTCCCGGTTTGGCTGTGCCATCCGAGTTATAGACTTCCGAAATACTTCCAAAACATTCTGGCGCATATAATTCTTTCTTAAATGTTGCAAAAACCTTTTCCACAAGCTTTTCTTTTTCAATGATATATTTTTCTTTCTCAATTCTGTCTTTTTCGCTATCAATCACATTCTCCAGCGCATCCGCATATAATCCCAGTAGCCATACCCAGCTAATTCCTTGATGATAACTTTTGTCGCGCTTCACACAATCTCCCGAATATTCTGCAATATAACCTTCTTCGTCTTGTGCCAAAGTCCTAAGCCCACATTTTGTAAGCAATTTTTTCTTTGCCGTTTCCCAAATTGTTTTGCCTATAGTCGACGCCGGATTAATTACGGGATACGTTGTCGAAATAGCAAATAACTGGTTTGGACGTATTTTGCTATCTCCTAAAACATCATATAATGATTTTTTTTCTTCACAATAAAATTTCTCTTCAAATACTTTTTGATGCGTTTTTGCAACCTTCTTATAAGTATCTGCTAATTCTTTTTCACCAAATTTCTTCGCCAAATGTTCCATTGTTTTCAATGCATTATACCAAAGACTATTGATTTCCACAACTTTTCCATTTCTCGGGGTTACCACAAACTCACCAATTTTGGCATCCATCCAAGTATTTTGAATATGAGGCGTACCAGATGACAAAAGTCCGTCGCTATCCACATAAATATGGTTTCCGTCTAGCTCAATTCCATTTTGATAATTTTCAATGATATTTTTTAATTTTTCGTATAAATTTTCTTTGACAAAATTGTAATCTCGTGTGTATTTCATAAATTTATTCACTTGCTCAAACAACAAAAGAGCAGCATCTGCACTGTTATACAGCGGCGTATTATCACTTTCCGCATAGCCATTCGGAACAAGCCCTTGGCAAATGTCTTTTGTCAGCATTAGCAGCACTTCTTTTGCCACATCAAATCTTCTTGTAATGAGCAACAAGCCTTCAAAACTAATGGCGGTGTCTCGTCCCCAGTCTAGAAACCACGGAAAACCTGCCAAAATGGAATGCAACCCTTCCTCTGGGCGCCAAATAATGAAATTGTCGCTTGCTATTACTAAATCTTTTAAAAACTCGTTTTTGTCTTTTTCCAACTTTGTCAATTCTGTTTTTTTATTTTTGATCAATTTTGTCTGCTTGACAATTTTTTCTAACCTTTGTATCTCGTTTTCAAAAACTTCGTCAGCCTGAATATTTTCAATATCACTTTCCAAAGAAACAATCACTGTGATTTCCTTTTTTTCTTTTGGTTCAATCACAATTTCGTAGCGTCCCGGAACGCACAAATCCTCTTCTGCAAAAAAACCTCTTTCTTCCTCTTTTAAATAATACATATTACGAAAAACGTCATTTTGATGTTCAATATAATTTCCTTCTTGGCAAATCATGTAAATTGGCATATTTTTGTCAATTTGAATTTGCACTTTGGCATTTTCAATTTTTTGCTCTAGTTCAAAATTGTGGCACGTTGTCATATCATGAAAATCTCGGAAGTTCATAATGGGCGCAATTGTCATTTTCACATCTTGTGCCTGATTATTTTTTACTGAATACTTCACAACAATTGTATTTTTTCCATACACAAAAGATAATTTTTTCTGAAACCTCACGTCCCCAACTTTATAAGTAAATTCCGGCAACGGATTTTTCTCAAAACTCTCCAAATATTTATAACCTTCTGCTAAATAATTGTGACAAACATTGGTAAACAAATCATATTTTTTGCCTTCCATTTCAATGCTCTCATCCAATTTTGACAAAATCAAATGTCGCCTAGCTGGTGCTTTCAAAGGCGCCACTAACAAACCATGATAACGTCTTGTATTTGCCCCAAGTACTGTACTTGAAGCAAATCCACCAATTCCATTTGTGATGACCCATTCTTTTTCTAAGGCACTTTTCAATTCCAATTGTTTTTTCGTTAATTTCATTTGTACAATCTCCTGTTATTCTTTTTTCTTCGTCCTTCTAGCAGTTGGCTTTTTCTCTTCCGTTTCTTCTTTTTTCTTGGTTGTTCTTGGTTTTCTTACTGTTTTTGTTTCCTTAGCAGCTTCTTCCGTCTCTTTTTTCACTCTTGGTTTCCTTGTTGTTTTGGCTGTTTTAGGCTCCGTTTCTTCTTTTTTCTTTGCTTGCTTTTTTTCATTCTCTTTTTCTAATTTTTCAATTTCTTTTGCAATAGCTCTGTTTTCCTTAATTTTAGCATCTGTATTTTGAATCGATTCTACTCTTTCTTTGTATTTTTCGCTAAACTTACTTTTCTTATTTGGCTTCTTGCTTTTTACACTTTTGGTGGCTTTTTTTACAATTTCTTTATGCTTTTTATCTTCTTTTTGATTTTTCTTAATTTCTTTTTTCTCTTCTTTCAAAATCGAATTCAAAAGCAAAAATTCAGTTCCATTTTGCTCATCTTTAAATTTCAACTCGTCACAAATTAGTCCTACAACAGTAGCTGCAATAATCGCCGAATTATGCCTAATTTTATCCTCTTTAATGCAAGACATATCTTTTTGAATAATTTTCACACCCAAAGTAGCTGCTTTTGTAATATCCATTTCCACTAACTCACTGCCTTTTTTGTTATACCTTCTGACATATTCTGGAACCACTTCGCCTGTATCCACCAAGCAATAATCAAAAACGCCTTTTCCAACATGTGCTTGCATTGCCTCAATGTGTTGCGCAAGCGTATAATCATCTGTTTGCCCAAATTCTGTCATAATATTGGAAATATAAATCTTGACAGCTTTGCTTTCTTTAATTGCTTTAGAAACCCTTTTTACCAACAAATTTGGCAATACATTGGTATACAAACTTCCCGGACCAATGATAATCGCCTCCGCCTCTTGAATAGCTTCCACTACGCCCGGCGCAGGTTTGCAATTGGATGGATTAATGAAAATTCGATTAATGACTTCCACTTTTTGGGAAACAATCTCCGGAATTTTATCTTTACGCTCAATTACAGTTCCATCTGTCAATTCCGCACAAATATTGATTTCGTCCAACGTTACTGGCAAAACTCGTCCGTTGATATTAAGCACTTCTGTGCTTTTTTGAATAGCCTCTGAAATGTTGCTATACAACTCATTCATAGCTGTCAAATAAATATCGCCAAAATTTAAGCCACGCAATCTTTCATTTGTAAAATTCAAATTCATCAAATCACGCATCAACTCTTGCTTTTCTGACATCGCAATCATACTACCTTTGATATCATCCAACGGTAAAGCATCTAGCGCCATTCTAGATTCTGTTGGAATTTGTCCATAATCTGACATGGTGACAATTGCTGTAATATTATTGGTATATTTTTTCAAGCCGTCTACCACAATATTCAAACCTTCTCCGCCACCTATGACAACGATTTTAGGTCCCTCATCATAAACTTTTTTATTGAAAATCAATGATTTGATATTGACTTTGGCTTTTTTGCCCTTCATCGAATCTGTGTCATTTGCTTCAATCAAAATTTCCAAATTTCTTTTTTGAATAAAAATAATGCCAACAACCACAAATACAAATCCTAAAACAAATATCGCAATAATTTTTCCAAGCTCTCCAAAAGCCATTTCCTCTGTCACTAGGACTTTTGTAAATCCATAACATACCAGCGCAATTCCTACAATAATCAAAAACATCCAACGTTTTACTTTGGCACTTGATTTAAACCATTCCAAAAAAGTTCTCATTTTTACACCTTCCTATTCTTCCCCAATTACTATAATTTCTAGCTCAACATCCACATCGAATTTTTGCTTTATCTTGTTTTTAATCACATCAATCAATTCCAAAACATCATTTGCTGTTGCATTTCCTTTGTTCACAATAAATCCAGAATGCTTGCTTGACACTTCGGCATCCCCAACAGCATAACCTTTTAGTCCACATTCATCAATTAATTTTGCAATCAAAACATTGCCATTTCTTTTGAAAATACTTCCCGCATTCGGAAATTCCAATGGCTGCTTTTGCATTCTTACCTTTTTATATTCTTGCATTTTGTCTTGAATTTCTTGCTTTTCTCCCAATTTAAGGCTCAAAGTTGTTTCCAGCAAAATCAGTTGATTGGTTGCAAAAGCACTTTTACGATAAGAAAATTCATGTGCCACCAAATCCAATTTTTGAATATTCCCCTCTAAGTCCATACATTTTGAGCACACCACAACATCCTTCATTTCACTTCCATAAGCACCTGCATTCATGCGAATTGCTCCGCCCACTGTTCCCGGAATACCAGCCATTGCTTCTAAGCCAGAAAAACCATTTTCAGCTGCTATCAATGCCAGCTGGCTTAGTGACATTCCGCAATCACAAGTTAGCATTGCCTCATTTTCTTTCTTATCAATTGTGTAATTCTTCCCCTCTAACTTGATAACAAGACCTCGAATTCCGCCTTCACGCACCAACAAATTTGTTCCATTTCCCACAATTTGAAATGGCATATTTTTCTGTTTTGCCAGATTTAAAATTGCTTTTAATTGCTCCACATTTTTCACATTCAAAAAATAATCTGCCATACCACCAATTCTAAAAGAAGTATGCTTTTTCATCGGTTCATCTACATAAATATCTTTTTTATCCATTATCTTTTTTAACTTTTCAGTCATGTCACACATATGGCAAAACCCCTATACATTTTATTCATTCCAATCACTAAACATATCATCCTTTTCCAAAGCATCTGTCTTCTTTTGATTTGTCTGCGGCAAATACAATAACTGCGACTTGCTATCTTTCTTTTGTGTCTCATTATAAACTTCTCCCGTTGCATAATTCACAACATATGTTGCTTCTGCCTCCTGAATTCCAATTTCTTTCAGCTGAGTTGGTGTCAAGCGATAATAATAATCTTCTTGATAAACTGGTGCATAGCTGTTTGCCTTGCTAAAAAATGCTTCTGACTTTTCTGTCTCTTGAATGGTATTTTGATTTGGCAAATCAATCTCTGAAAAATTCGTAATTTGGTTTCCAACCCAAAAATCCACTGGGCCTTCGCCCGTTGAAATTCCTGTTTTGCCAACTGAACTTGCTTTCCAATATTGTTCTGTAATCGCCTGCCTTACCATTCCTAATTCCGTTTCCAATTTGCTATCTTTCACTTGGTCGATACTTGAAAAACTCAAATTCAATCCCACGCCAGCCAAAATCAATAACAAAATCACTGCCACAACCAATACAACAATCGTAACACCTTGCTCCTCTTTTATCATTTGATTTCTCCCATCCTTAAAATTATAGGATTATTTTATCATTTTTAGGAAGTTTTTACAAGGCTTTTTTTCAAATTCTCCTAATTTTCTTTCATCACACAATCGATCACATTTGCTAAATATTTCATGCTCCCATTGCATTGTTCTATCGTATTTCCCGTTGCCCCAACTTCAATAATCGCAGCCCCATTTGTGACATGTTGATTATACCTCGAATTCCTCAAAATAATCGGTTTAAACAGTCCCGGATACATCTCGTTCGCCTTTTCCTGCACTTTAATCGCCAACTTCAAATTACGGTTCCAATTGGCATGTTCCAAACCGCCGCCATCTGTTCCAATCACAAACATAATTTGCGCCACCTGCTCCTCGCCAATTTTCACACAAGGCGCATAATTGCTATTACTTCCAAGCGCATCACGATGCACATCAAACACGCAATCTACTGTGTTATACGTTGAAAGCAAATTTTTGACAGTCGCCAGTGACCTCGTGTATGAACCCGTGTAGGCTGGATAATCATGATACGTGCTGTCATGAATAACGGTATATCCCTTGCCAGCCAAGCAATTCGCGAGTTCTGTCCCCACTCTTGCTACCGAATAATTCAAATCTGTTGTTCGATAATTTCCTGTCGCCAAATATCTGGAATTGTCCGTCTGCGTATAGCTTTCGCAAGTATGTGTATGATACAAAATAATATTTTTCTTGTCTGAATAACTCATATCTGGCGT
Source organism: uncultured Clostridium sp. (assembly GCA_947571115.1). Classification (GTDB taxonomy): domain Bacteria; phylum Bacillota; class Clostridia; order TANB77; family CAG-508; genus Scatovivens. The sequence goes on along the minus strand of CANOWW010000024.1, from coordinate 9,022 downwards.
TACCATGGCTTCTGTCAAAGCATATTTGGACTCATTTTTAATCTTTACTGAGTGATATGTGTCTGTGTAAACATCTTTTTTATTATTCGCTTCAATCACTGCTGTTGCCACTTGAGCGTTTTCCTGTGAAACACTTTCCACATTCTCTTGTGCCACTGTTTCTTGTGCTACTTCCTGTGGTTCTTCTTTGGGAACTTCATTCTGGGGCACTTGATTGTCTACGTTTTCAAATTCCAATACTTCCTCTTGATTTTCTTTTTCCATAATTTCCTCTTCAGCCCCCGAAAAAACTGCCAACTCTGCCACTAATATTTTTTTCAATTCACTTTTTTCGGAAGGTTCCTCCTGAAAACTCTGGGCAATATTCAAATTTTGATTCATCATTTCCAATTTATTTTGCAAAATAATACTTTCCAAATCAAACTTTTTCGCCGCATGATACATCAACTTTGAAACTTTTATTATCATTGCAAAAATAAGCAAAATCGCAATTACTTTCATCATGCTTTTCAGTAACCCTTTTAAATTAATCACTGCCAATTTAATCATAAAAAAACTCCACCTAAAATATACCTTTAACATTATACTTTAGAAGAGTTTTTTTATGACAAAATAATCTCATAATTCTCCGCCCGTTTTCTTAACATCGCATTTTTAGCCATGTAAGGTTTAGATTACATAGCATTTTATAGCACGCATAAAAAGCTAACTTTACGTTTTTATTGTGCAAGCTAAACCTTACATGACATTTTATGTCACGCACGTAAAGTTAACATCCCCTTGATTTACTAAAATTTTCTCTAACACTTTTGCAACTCCATCCTCATCATTCGTAGCTGTAATAAAATCTGCAACTTCCTTGACATCTTCTGTTGCATTTCCCATTGCCACACCAAAACCAGCCATCTTTATCATAGAAATATCATTAATTTTATCTCCAATTGCAACTGTATCCTTCAAATCAATTTTCAAAAATCGGCACAACCCTGACATAGCATTTCCTTTAGAGACAGTTGGATTGTTCACATGAATGGCGTGCATCACTTTTCCATTCACTTCCCAAATAAATTGATTAATCACACAAAAACATGTCTTTTCTTGTATATATTTTTTCAAATTTTCTACTTGTTCCAAATTCTCTGAACAGATCGAAATTTGAATGACTTTATTTTTCTCCAAAAACTCATCAATTTCTTCTGTCAATTCCACTTCATAATCTTCTAAAAATTCTGGTTTATTGACCGCTCTTGACAACCCAAAATCAAATTTAATAACCACATTTTCTTGCTGCGCTTTTTTATATAATTCTGCACAAATTTTAGGCTCCATTTCTGACTGATAAATTGCCTTCTTTTTTTCACAATCGTAAATATCTGCCCCATTGCTATTAATGATATAGCGGCTCGAAATATTCTGAAATTTGCTAGATGCCATGCGCGACCTTCCGGAAATCATAAAAATCTGAACTCCATTTTTCTTTGCCTTTTCAATTGCTTTTTGGGTTTCATCTGTCATTTTTTTATCACTATTTAATAAGGTTTTATCAATGTCAATAAAAACTGCTTTTACCATGTTTCCTCCGTATTATTTACTCAAAATTTCTTCTGCTAATTCTATCATTTTGGCTCTAGAATTTTCATTCAATTTGGAGCGAATGGTAACTACATTTTCACACAAATTTATATTTTTCATAGTAGCCAAAATATCCTTCATACATTTTCCGGCAAGCGGTGCCCAAGTTCCATTTTCTATCAATCCTACTGTGCGATTTTGATAATTTTTTTCTGCTAATTGACGCAAAAAATATTCCATTGGTGGAAACAATTTTGCATCATAAGTTGCTGATGCTAAAACCATTTTATCATAGCGAAAAGCATTCGCAATTGCTTCATGAAAATCATCTCTTGCCAAATCAAAAATTGTCACTTTTTCAGCACCCTTTTCCTGCAACATTTCTGCCAATTTTTGAGCAGCATCTGCCGTATTTCCATGAATGGATGCATAGCAAATTAGTACACCATTTTCCTCTGGTTCATAACTGCTCCAAGTGTCATATTTTCCAATATAATATTCTAAATTTTCTTTCAAAATAGGGCCATGTAATGGGCAAATTATTTTTACTTCTAATGCCTCCAATTTTTTTAGCAACATGTGAACTTGTACACCATATTTTCCGCAAATATTGATGTAATATCTGCGTGCTTCGTCTTCCCAATTTTCGTTTGTATCTAGGGTACCAAATTTACCAAATCCGTCTGCTGAAAATAAGATTTTTTCTGATTTTTCATACGTTACCATGACTTCTGGCCAATGCACCATTGGCGCCATAAAAAATTGCAATGTATGTTTTCCAAGACAAATTTCGTCTCCTTCTTTTACCACAATTTTGCGATTTTCTAAGTCTGAAATTTCAAAAAATTGTGGCAAAAAAGCAAACGTTTTATCATTCCCGATTAGTTTCATTTCTGGATACTTTTTTGCCAGAAATTCGATGTTATAAGCATGGTCTGGCTCCAAGTGAGAAATTACCAAATAGTCTGGATTTTTTCCTTCTAAAGCACTTTCTAAATTCTGCAACCACTCCTCTGTTTTTCGCGTATCAATCGTGTCCATGACAACTGTTTTTTCGTCTTTAATTAAGTAGGAATTATAGGAAATTCCATTTGGCACTTTGTATTGACTTTCAAACAAATCAATGTCTTTATCGTCTGCTCCAATATAAAAAATATTTTCTGTAATTTGATTTTTTTGCATTTTAATTTCTCCTTTTTTATGGTTTCATTATTATAAAAGTATCGTATCATATTATCCTTAAAAAATCAATTATTTCTCTAAACTATTTATTTTATGCATGTGAAAAAACTCCCAGCCTAAGCTAGGAGTTCTTTCTTAAACCTCGCGAGAAATTTCTTTGAAAATTTCTTCAAGCCATGCGTGTTCGCCTTCTGTCAACATGTCATATAGACTATTACTCATACCCAGAAGGATTTTTCCGTCCTCTGTTGCTGTTACCTCGATTTCGTTGTTCCGCCCATCGTAGGCCTCTTTAGACACTTCCAGAACAACTTTTTTCAGTTTGAAAATTTTTCTCATTGTATTACCTCCAAATTATTAGTGAAAATTAACTATAGGTTCTTGTTTATATTATAAATCAATTTACATAATTTGTCAAGTTTAGTATGCTGAATTTCAAAATGAGGTCCGACACTTTTTCAAAAAGGCAATATTTGACATTACTTCTCTAAATTTTGCACAATTCCTTCTGCAATTGCTCTTGCATATTGGTCTGCGTTTTTATCCCACAATTCATTGTCTTTTTTATTACTAATAAATCCCAACTCGATGAGACAACTTGGCATTTTTGTGTTTTTGTTGACAAAATAATCTCCCTCGCTATTTTCACTTGTTCCAGTCTTCACACCACGATCGGTTTGAATGCCAACTTGGTCAATTTTTTCCAAAATCGAACTGGCTAACTTCGAGCTTTTTTCATTTTCTTCGCTCGAAATCCAAACTTCAACCCCGTCGCCACTTTCGCTACTGTTTCTATGAATGGAAACAAACAAATCTGCCATTACCCAATTTGCCTTTTTGCACCTATTTTGCAACGTAACAAATTCATCTTCATTCCTCGTCATCACTACCCTTACGCCTTGCTTTTCCAATTCTTTTTTCACTTTTAAAGCCATTTCTAATGTGTCATCTTTTTCATATCTTTTGCCATTGCTGAAAATACTTCCGCACATCTTTTCCACCATGCCCCGCATCAATACAAACTAGCGGTTTCTGAAATCGGATAGTAACCACAATTCCCAACACAATCACAATCATTGCTAGCAAAATCATTTTCCCTTTGCTTTTCTTACGTTTCTTTTCCCTCATATATTACCTCTATTTTACCAAGTTAAAACAAACCTCAACTTTAAATAAATCTCCATCAATTTTTATACTCAATTCCCCATTTTGAATTTCAGCCAAACTTTGCGAAATTGAAAGTCCAAGCCCGCTTCCTTCCATGGTTCTTGACTTGTCGCCACGCACAAAACGCTGCATTAGCTCTTCTTCCGAAATATTGAGCGTGTCTTTGGAAATGTTCTTAACATCAATATACACCTTTTCGCCTTTTTTGGCAATATCCATATAAACTCTCGAATTTTCCATACTATATTTGGCAACATTGCTAAAAATATTTTCCACAATTCTGTACATATAGCGATTATCCGCCTGTATGAAAATTTCCTCGCTTTCAAATTTTGTGATAATTTGCAAATTACTTGTGTTAAATTTGTCCTCAAACTCGCCAATTGCCTGTTTCATGAGTTGCACAATATTGATTTTCTCCATATTTAGTTTCACATTTCCTGAAGATGCTTTAGAGGCTTCAATTAAATCCTCTGTCAACTTTTTCAAACGCTGAGATTTATTGTCCAAAACGCCAATATATTCCTTAGCTTTGTCGTTTTCGATTTCCTCTTTTTTGAGCAAATCAACATAATTAATAATTGATGTTAGTGGTGTTTTGATATCATGTGAAACATTGGTAATTAGTTCTGCTTTTAGGCGTTCACTTTTTAATTGCTCTTGAATAGCATTTTCAAATCCATTGGAAATATCATTAATGTACAGAATTGAGTTTTGAAATTCTGGCGTAAAATTTTCTGCTTTTAAGTCTTCTGGATGAATGCCTTCATACATTTCTTTCAAATGCAATTCTATTTTGGCAAAATCACGAATTCTTTGCGCTATTTTTGAAAACAAATAAATTCCTAAACCACCTGCAAGAAGGAAGCCAAAACCTTGCATCATTGCCATTAAAATAAGCGAAATAATAGCATAGCCAATCATACCTAATATTAACTTTTTCACTAAATCCATACCTGCTGTTGATTTGTCAAACCAAATTCCAAAAGCATTTTTTATTTTTTTGCAAACTTTCACAAACCACATGACACACATGTACAGCAATGTTGATTTTATCAGCATTTTAGCTTTCATTCGTTTGACTGTCGTATGAAAGAGAACGGCACATACGATGTACGCTACAAAGTAAACAGAAATCAGCATTGTGACAAACATATCAGTATGCTTTGGAATATTGAGCATAACTCCACACATTCCAAAAGCCAATAGCGCCACTGCCCATATAATCTCGTAGGGAATTTTGTCAAAATCATTACAAGCAATTTCGCTTTCCTTCTTGGTGCGACCAATCACAATGACTAAATAGAAAAACATAAGCAATAATAGCACAATTCCAATTGGCAAAATCAAATGAATTTGATTTCCCAAAGTTTCATAATTTTTCATCCACTCACGAATCACTATCACGTCTGTATTATACACAAGATTTTCTTTATAAGAGCTGTAAATTGCAAAATCTTGAATAGTTGCATGGATGTACTGACGTGCTGGAACTTGGCTTTCCTCTAAAACCGCCTCATTTTCGTCTTCATAATAACGATACGCCGTTTCTTGCCCTTCTATTGTGTAATAGGTATATTCAAAATCTTCAAAATATTTCAAGCCTTTGTTTGAAATGATTTCCGAATCTGCTTCGATATTTCCTACCAAAATATTCACCTTTTTAGCATTTTCCTGAGACGCAATATAATTTTTTATTTTTTCAATGGTATTGGTTTCCATGGTCAATTCCACATTAGTTAGTGCCTTATTTTTGTAGCAAATCAAAATATAATGGTCTTGAAATTTGGAATCAATATAATAATTAGAATCCTCTTCATTCATATAAGAAATCTGAATTTCGCCATCATAACTAATCGGAAAATCCTCGTTGTGGTAAATTAATTGATTGGCGTAACTGGTCAAAGTTGACATATAACTCGCCACAAAATTATTGGTTTGAAAATACTGAGACTGATTTAAATAAAAATTTTCGTCATTTTGAAAAAATTTCGCTAAAACAGACAAAGCCATCACTGCTACAATTACTGGAACTAATAAGTATATAATCATCATTAAAATTTTTTTTTTTCATCAATAATCCTCCTTTCAATTTTCTCAATTTTATATCCAATCCCCCAAATAACTTTCAAATATTTTGGATTTTTGGAGTCAATTTCTATTTTTTCGCGGATATGGCGGATGTGAACTGCAATCACATTTTCGTTTCCATATAAAAATTCCTCATTCCAAACACTTTGATAAATTTGTTCAATAGAAAATACTTTTCCTTCGTTTTTCATCAAAAATCGCAAAATGTTATATTCCGTAGGTGTGAGTTTGATTTCATTTCCATCCACTGTGACTTTTTTCAAGTTGTCATCCAAAATTAACTCACCTGTTTGAAAAATATTTTCAGTAGTCTCAACAGCGCCAAGTTTCGTGTATCTTCTAATACAGGAATTTACTCTAGCAATGAGTTCCAGCGAATTAAATGGCTTAGTAACATAATCATCTGCCCCTAAATTCAAGCCCTCAATTTTGTCCTCGTCTTCCGATTTTGCAGACAACATAATTACTGGCAACGACTTTTCTTTCCTAATTTGAATCAAAGTTTCTATGCCGTCTAGTTTTGGCATCATAATATCCAAAATTAGCAAATGTACCGCATTTTTCTCCAAAATCTCCAAAGCCTGCTTTCCGTTATATGCCTTCAAAATGTGGTATCCTTCCTTGCCAAGATAAATTTCAATTGCTTGCACAATTTCTTTATCATCATCACAAACTAAAATATTGTACATCTTTTACGCCCCTTTTTATTTTTCGTTTATTCTATTATACCATGAAATTGTGCAAGAAAAAATAAAGATTTTCTTAAGATTGCATTTTTTGTGAAAAATAATAAAACCCAGAAAAATTTCTGGATTTTATTTTCTATATATTTTAGTCTTTTGCCAAAACCACGACTAAAATTTCTGCCGCTCCCGCCTCCTTCAAAACTCGGCTACACTCTTGCGACGTCGCACCTGTCGTATAAATATCATCTAGCAAAATAATTTTTTTGCCTTCTACTTCAATATCCTTTTTTACAAAAAATGCGTGCTGAATATTGCTTTGTCTCGCCTTTCCTCCCAATTTGCTTTGCGTCACAGTGTTAAACACTTTTAACAATATATCATTTTTAGCAGGAATTTTCAAAATTCTAGAAAGCTCATTTGTGACCAATTCTGTTTGATTATAACCTCTTTTTTGCATTTTTTTCTGATGCATTGGAACTGGAATGATGATGTCATATTGTTGCAAAAGTTTTCGGTTTTCCACATTTTTAGCAATCATCTGTGCAAAAAAATGATTCAAATATGCTTGGCTTGAAAATTTATAACGCAAAATTAATTTTCGCACCAAACTTTCATACTGAAAAATATACAATAATTTCTCATATTTTTTATGCTCTATTTCCACAACACAAGCTTTTTCCAATCTCTCTACTCGTTTTTGGCAATTGGGGCACAGCCAATTTTTATCTACTTTTCCACAAACACTACACACCGGTGGAAATAAAAAATTAAGGACAAATTCAAGCATGCCAAATAAACACCTCCTTGATTTTGCCCCCAGCAATCCATATAAAATTTACAAACTTATGCTTTTTGCGCTATTTTTGCAATCTCTGCAAAAGCCTTTGGATCAGACACCGCAATCTCTGCTAACATTTTTCTGTTAACTACAACATTGGCTTTTTTCAAACCTGCAATCAATTTGCTGTAAGTTAAACCATTCATTCTCGCAGCAGCATTAATACGTGTAATCCATAATTTTCTAAAATTAGATTTTCTGTCTTTTCTTCCTACATAAGCATACATTCCAGATTTCATAACAGCTTGTTTTGCCATTCTATATCTGTAACGTTTTGCTCCAAAATAACCTTTTGCTTGTTTTAAAACTTTTTTATGTCTTGCCCTTGTTGTTCTAGCTGTTTTTACTCTTGCCATTTTCTATCCCATTCCTTTCTTTTATTTCTCCCTATTAATTACCATAAGGTAATAATTTTTTAATTCCAGCCTCTACTGATTTATGTGCAATTCCGTTTTGAACTCTGGCTGTTAACTTTGTTCTTTTCGTTTTGGTCGCCAAACGATGTCTTCTGTTGGCTTTTGTTCTTTTTACTTTGTCAGTAGCAGTATATTTGTATCTTTTGCTAGCTGCCTTATTTGTTTTTAATTTTGGCATAATTTCAGTCTCCTCTCTTATACAATTATTTATTTTTTGTTAATATAACAAACATTGTTTTACCTTCTAAAAGTGGCTTTTTTTCAGGAGTAGCAATATCTGATAAATCCTCTACAAACTTATTCAAAACATTTTCTCCCACTTTCATATTATTCAGCTCTCTTCCCCTAAATCGCAAAGAAAGTTTTACTTTATTGCCTGCTTCTAGAAATTTTCTTGCATTTTTGCTCTTAAACTCAAAATCGTGGTCGCCAATATTCGTTGAAACCCTAATTTCCTTCATTTCAGCAACTTTCTGATTTTTTCTTGCTTCTTTTTCTCTTTTGGCTTGCTCAAATTTATATTTACCATAGTTCATGATTTTACAAACTTGTGGTTTTGCATTTGGAGCCACTAAAACTAAATCTAAGTCTTCACTTTCCGCCATTTCTAAAGCTGCTTCAAATGACATTACCCCTTTTTTTTCGCCGTCACTTGTAATCACTTGAACTTCTTTTGCTTTTATCTGTCTGTTAATTGGTAATTCTTGTTTTATGATAAAACACCTCCAAATATAAAAAAATGACTTTCAGAAAAAGCCAAATCCACCACAAAAATAACAATCTATTATTGATATTTTAACCTTAAATTCCCTTTGAATTAAGGTGAGAAGTGGATACTTCTTCTTGAACATAAATATTTTAGCACAATGCTATCTATTTGTCAAGCATTTTGTAAAAATATTTATGAATATTCTAATAATTTGCAAATTTTTACTTTAGTAAAAAGGCAATAAAAAAGTATATAAACCATTATTCTATGTTTATATACTTCCCATTTTTGGTGCACTAGGAGGGATTCGAACCCCCGACCTTCCGGTTCGTAGCCGAACACTCTATCCAACTAAGCTACT
>CANOWW010000023.1 GCA_947571115.1 uncultured Clostridium sp. | reverse complement strand
TCTTCAGCTGTAATTCCCATTGTCGCAGCTACTTGTCTCATACTATCTTCAAAGTTTGCTGCTGTTGCTATTGTTCCTGCAAGTCCTGCTGTTGCTACCGTTGAAAGTCCAGACATCTTTTTGCCTGCTTCTTCTATACTTTTACCGAACTTCTCAACCTTTTTCCCGTTTTCTTCCCACGCTTTTCCAGAATTATTTAATTGACCTGTTACATCTTTTAACTGATTTTCATAATTTTTTAGTTTTATTTCAGCATTTGTAAGTTCATTTTGTTTCTTTTTGATAGCTGTTATATCTTTGTTTTCGGCATTTTCTAATTCTTCTAGCTGTCTTCGTAAAACATTTACTTTGTCGCCCTGTATTTCAATAGCATTCCCTAAATATTCTTGCTGTGCCTTTAATTTCTCAGTTGATTTTGTTGAACTATCCCATTGACTTTGTGTTAACTTAAATTGATTATAGTTTTTGTTCATTTCGATGTTAATATCTTGCAGAGTTTTTCTAAAATCAACTGCACCTTCTTCTTTAAATATCAACCCAACTCTTTTCAAATCATCTGCCAATTTGCCACCTTCTTTCTTTTTGAGCAAAAGAAAAACACCAGATTTCTCTGATGTTTTCTTCTATACTCCTACACACAAAAGTTTAAATGTTTCTCTGCCTTTTGGTGTAATCAATGTTTGAGTTCCAACCCAACCAGTTTTTTCATTCTTTCCTTCCTTTATTTCAAACAATCCATTATTTTTTTTAGCTGTTGGTTGTAATTTTCCTTTATTGTCTCTATAAATATATTTATGTTCCAATAGAAAGTTAATAAAATCATTTTGTTTTATTCCTAACGCCTTCGCTGTTTCTCGAAAACCTGTCAGCAAATTTCTATCCACCAAATCATCAAAATATTCTGCTTTTGGTTTCATGATTTCATTATTTACTGCTAATTGTGCATTTTGTATTTCTAACCTTTGATTTTTAGTACTTAATTCATTTATCTTATTATTGGCAAATAACAAAGCTCTCGCCATTATTTCGTCCTCTGACATTTTTTCTTGACCTGCTATATATCCACCATGTTTGCGAATGCTTGGTAAAACTTCACTTGTTACCCATCTTTTAAATTTCTTTGCACTTGGTAATTTGCTAGACATTATTAAACTATATAAACCACTTTCATTTATTATTATTGTTTCTTGCATTCCAGAGGCACTACCGAAATGGTACCACCCTCCTGTCTTCTTCATCAACATGTCTATTAATATCTCGACTACCGTTTCGGTACTTTAATATTTCTGTAATATCCTTTCCAACAAACCAAGGTTCATTATTTATTTCTAATGTTCTTATTTCTCCAAATTCTTCATTTTTAAATATTTGTAACTCTTTCATAAATCTTCCTCCTACTTATTTAACAAATTCATTATATCTTCTTGAAAAATAAATTTTTTGTATATTTTATCTACAAATTCTTTTATGTCTGATGTTTTCTTTATATTGAATATTTCTTTTAATGCTGCATTTTTGTTTTTAGCATATTTTCTAATTGCCAATAATTCTGCAATTCTTTCTACCTTCTTTTTGCAATTATTATACGCTTTTATTTTAGTAATGTCTGGAAATATAACTGTGATTAATATTATATTTAATACACCCCTACTATTAATTAATATTTCTTTTTCAATATTATCCATTTCATCTCCTACAATCCTAATATTTTATAAATTGCACCCATTATAAGTGCTGGTATAATTCCTATTACCATTCCTACAACTAGCACTGCAATTAACTTATCTTTCATTATGCAACACCTTCTTTCCATTCTTGTTGCCACGCTTCAATTTGTTCTTTTTTAGTTTCTTTAAAGTATTGTATAATCTCTTCTGCTCTGTCTTCGTCTTTAATATTGATATAAACTCCAAAAGTTTTGTTTGTTCCATCAATATAGAAACATGTTTTTACATGTTCTGAAATATAATTTTTTTCCATAATAAAAAACCTCACTTTCAAAATTTACTCTTGAAACTTCGGTTCTTATATGATACAATATATTTATAAGAACTTAGTTTCTTTGTGTGAGATAATCTGTATCGTTCGCCAAAACATCAGCAGGTTATCTCTCTTTTATTTTTCCTCTTCAATCTTTTCTTCCAGCCATTCTTTTTTTGTTATTTTCTTAGTGCTTAAAATTTTTTCGAGCTTACTCATTTTTTCTCTGCTTATTTCAACATAAAATGCTTTTCTTTCCTTTCTTCGTTCTTTGAAGTAATCTGCTCTACTATTCTCTGTCATCAATACCTCCTTTCTGTATCTAGCAACATTATACATTGTAGCTAGCAACTTGTCAAGAGGTTTTTTAAAGTTTCTTAAAATATTTTGCATAAAAAAGAACCCTCTTTGTTAAACTTTTTTATCTAACAATTTGGGTTATTTTTAAATAAGTATTTCTATTTTAAATTAAATTGTTGTTTATCAGAAACAGTAGGTAAAACAAATATATCTCCATTTGAGTAGTCTGCCTTATAAGTTATTTCTGCATACCCTCCATTCTCTCCTAAATATTTATATGTATATTTATAAATACTTTCCTCTTTACTTTTGCTTATTTCTTGACAACATTTATCGTATATATCATCATTATCCCACTTATCCTCGGAATCAATTATTGATTGAACTTTTGACTGGCTCATTCCCAATTCTATCTGATTAAACTCTTCTAAACTTATTCCAGCTGAACCAACGCCGTTATTACCTTTTTTAATTAAAATTAGCGAAATAACTATTGCACTAATAACTAATACTATAATTAACCAAAACCACCATTTCTTATAAATTGGCTTTTTTTCTTTTTCCATATCTTATCCCCCTTTATTTTTTATAAATAAAGTATAAGACATTTGTAAAATTTTGTCAATGTTTATCTACATTCTATGTCTTGTTTCATTCGTTTGAACAAACTTATTTTCTTGTGCATTTGGAAGTTCTTCATTGATAAAACTAATAATTCTTTCCATATCTTCTATTTTTACAAGTCGCACTGCTTGTCCATATGTTAGTGATTTATGATAATTAGAAGCAATAATCGCATATAACAATTGATTTGCTACATACATATTCTTACTTTCATCTAAACTTTTACTATCTCTTTGTAATTGTTCAATTCCACCTTCATAATCTTGTACATATTCTAAAAAAAGCGGTGTCACCTCTAAAATTAGATTTTCCCCTGTTTTTAATTCAATTTCTAATTGTTTCATATATTTTCCTTTCTTTCAATTTTATCTTGAAATGTTAATTAATATATTATATAATCAGCCTAATCCTTTCTTATTAAGGAAATCTTTTATGAAAGGAGGGCATACATAATGAGCAGTTTCGACCTAATTTGGCGTCTAATTGTATTATTACTTTTAAAGAATAATCAAGATGACCAAAAAACTGACGATTAGTCTGCAAAAACTAATCAGAAAAGTGGTTCCCTAGCCACTTTTCTTTTTATACAAAAAAATATACGTGTCCCTAAACACGTATATTTACACACATTAGAACAGTTCGACCAACTGACTAACTTTTAAGTTATTTATATTATAACTCTTTTTTTATTATATGTCAATACCTATTTTTTATACTTTAGGCTCCAGCTGTATTTGCTGCTGCCAAATCTTCGTCAGTCAAAATTGGTTTTGTAAAGAATTTTTCCTCTGTTAGCCCCTCTGGGAAATTACTCATTTCGCTATTCACATAAGTTTTTATATCTCCTTCATCATTATAAGCATATGCTGTAATTGTTATTGTATCGTTTTGCTCTGCAAAAGTTTCTTCAGACGTTTCAATATCATCTGTATTTTCTGTTAATTGACATTTTGGATACCAAGCATATTCAAATCCTCCACCAACTTTTTTGACTACCTTACCAAAAGCAAAATATGGTCTTACCCCTGTTCTTCCAGAGCGATTTAATCCTGTCTCTTTTACAATATCGCTTCTCATCTTTGCCAAATCTGCTGGGTCGAATGCTGCAACTTCAACAGCCATCTCTACACTTGAGCTTTGATTTACTGTCAAATAATCTTTTCCACTTGCTCTAACTTTTGCTGTTTCTGCATTTTCAGTTGTTTTAATATTTTTTACGTAATCTCCCTTTATTGTTTCTTCGTAAGAAGCTGACTTTGCATCAAATTCTCCATCTTTTGTTGGTGTATTAAATGCTAAATATAATGCACCTACTGTTTCTTTTACCATTGGTCTTTTTGTTTGCATATTCAAATCCTCCTTAATTTTTTAATTCTAATTCCATGTATTTAATCCTATCGCACTAACCATCTTCTTGTAATATTTTTCTTTGTTTTTCTCCCATAATGGGTACATGTGCTCTCTAGCACTCATTTTCTTAGTACCTTTTTCAACCATTGGACCATAATATTTGCCCCAACCAGCTTCAATTTCTTTACTTTTCGTTCGATAAGCAAATGAATGGATCAAATGCGTATAACCAGCCTTTCGTATTTTTGAAGTTGGCTTTGGTAGTTTTTTCAAGTCATTTACAAAATCTTTTGCTCCAATTTCTAAAATATTTGTTATATTATTATTTTCTACTTTTTGAGCATAATTCTCTATTATTTTTGTAAGTTCATTAAAACCTTCATATCCAAAAACATCAGACATTCTCCAATACCTCCACTGCAAAATAAGAATGAAAATAACGTTCATCTTGAACATATTCATGCTCAACAGCTGGTTTTATTCCTTTTTCATGTAATGCTTTCAATAATTCTAATAATTTTTGATGTCTTGGAATATCGGAAAAAAACGATATTTGATAAGTAACTTTTGTATTATATACTTCGCCACTTGCTGGCATCGGCTCCCAGTAATACTCCCAAAATACAATTCTTGGAAATTTGTTTATATCTTTATCATTCTGTATTCCTTCACTAACTGGAATATTAATACTTTGTAATATTTTAATCAATTCTTGCTTTTCCATAAATCTCCCTCCAATCTAACATTTGGATAATCTATTAGCGTTAAATCGCTTTGTTTAAATCCATCTTTATTAGTAAAATGATAAACATTGTAGACTTTATGATATTCATTTCCAATCTTCAACACGTTCAGCGAAGTGATTTCTTTCGTCCCGAGGAATACGAATTTTTAAAGTCAAATTTTTGTCTCTTTGTTCTGCTTCAAAACGCAATTTATCAGAAATAGACAATTCTTCAAAATACATCTTCTTTCCTGTTGTTTTGATATACTCTATCGAATATGTGTCATCTGTTGTTTTGATTTCAAAGATTTCAAAAACGCCATCATTATATATTGGAAGATTGGTAATACTTTGCTTGTAATTCAATATACTCGCCCCCATACAACTCTTTAAATTCTGCTAAACGTTTATGGTCTGCATATAAAATATAATTCTTCAATAAACTTCTAGCCTCTAAATCTTTGTCATAATCTACTTCTTGACCACAATTTTGATTAATACTAAAAATTCCTTCTTTCACATACTGAACAAATTCCTCATTTTCTCGAAAAGGCGAAATATGATTTTCCATTCTAAACTCTTTAATAATCATAAACACTAATCCCAAATCACTCATATTAGCACCTCTATTCCTCTATGTTTTCATTTGCTTCATCTTCCATTTCCTCAATTAGCCTTTTTCCGATTTTGTTTTTTGTGCTAGAAAGTTCTTTCATTCTTTTTTTAGAAATTTCTTTATCATCAAACGGAAATTTATCATCAATTTTATAGATATGGCCATTATCTTCTAAATCCTTAAACGGATAAATCACTTTGTATGGCATATTCATTCCTCCTTTAACTTAAATTTAAAAAGGAACGTATTTCTACGCCCCTTGAGTTTCTGCCATTGTTTTTATGGTTGGAATATATTCTTCTAATTTGGTTACATCAAATACAAATGCTGTATTGTCATCAACTGGTCTTCCATTCGCATACGCTTTCGCAATAATCAAATCAACATCTTCCATTGCTTTTGTTTCTTTGTATTCATTTACTTTGAAACCACTAAATCCCATGTCATACTTTTGGTCAATGGTAAATGCTGCCTTTCCTTTTGGGTTATTAGCACATTCAATTACTTCTAAATTTTTGTAAGAACAAATATTTCTTCCTTCTCTATCTAGCATAGCAGGATCAACATAGTTTGCTCGGTCTTCTGGATTACAAATTAGATAAATTTTATCCAATGCTCTAAGTCCATTATTAGATAATGCTACTTTTACTGGAGCTAATACTTTTGGCGAAAAACAAGTAATTGTTGTATCAACAGTTTTATCCTTATGAGTAGCATCCGTATTGACTTCCTCAATCATTTTATAAATTCCAATTGGCTCTGTTTTTCCATTTCCTTGTAAGTATCCATATTCAGCACCATCGTTTAAAGTTTCTTCTAAAATAGCTGTAAAATATCTGTCTACAAATGGCAAACCTAGGTCTCTAATCGCTTTTGGAATGGCTAAATAAGCTGTCAATTTGCTTAACTCAATATTAAGTGATTTAATTTTTGCACTGATTTCGCCATCAATATTATCGTACAATTCACCCCATACATAAGTACCAGACTTTTCAGCAGAAATCCATTTTTTTACATCTGCTGGCGTAAAGCGAACAAGTTTCAAAACTCCACTTGCCTTTTTTACATTTTCTAAAGTAACATCAATAATAGATGTTGGAATGGTGTCTTCTTGTTCTCCTGTAAAGGATTGTTTTACGTTTTTTAGCTTTTCATAAAATGCTTTTTCTTCTTTTGACAATACTCTTAAATTAAGAGATTTTGCGTAATCCTTGTCGCTTTCTGCTCTTTCTGCTTGTTCTTTTAATTCATGAATCAAATCGCCATACTTTGCTTCATTCATTTTTTCAATTGCTTCTAAAATAGCCTCTGATTTGTTTTCAGAATTATCCAATAATTCTAATACTTCTTCCTTTAATTTGTTTTCAAATTTCATTTTCAAATACCTCTTTTCCTTAATTTTTTGTATTAAAAAAAGACGTCCATGCGTCCTCTTCAATCTGATTTGTTGGTTTTGCTGTTATACCACTCGAATTAATTGATATAATTGAACTACTTAATGTTTGATTTACCTTTTCTTGCAATTTTTCAATTAATTTATCCTTTTCTTTTACCTTAAGTACCAAATTATGCACATAATCTGCTTCTAAACATTGTTTTGCTTCATTTCTTACTCTACTTGTCGAAAATCCCCAATCAAAAGCCTCTTCTGATGTAATCCATTCTTCTCTATCCATTTTTTCTTTTATTTCTTCTTCAGATAAATTTGTTTTGCTCGTATAAATATTAAGAGAAGGCTGTGTAATCTTTTCTAAGTCTTCAGCCACCTTTTTCATTGTATTTGAATCTCCTCGCGCCTCTGTCCAAGCATTATGTATCATAAGTAAACCATTTTCTGGCACGACTCTTTCATCCCCTGCCATAAAAATAATACTTGCAGCACTACAAGCAAATCCATCCACAATCGTTTTCACATGCCCTTTAAAATCAGAAAGCAAACTATAAATCGCTAACCCTTCTGAAACAGAACCACCATATGAATTAATTCGCACTGTCAAATTTGGAGTATCTACTGCATTTAGTGCATCTTTTAAAGAAAAAGCATCTGTAGCATCCTGTCCTGTGCCAAACCAGCTATCAATAAAATCTTTTTTACGAATATCTCCATAAACATACATTTCTGTTTCATTTTCATTCACTCTGTTAAAATTAAGAAACTTCTCCATTCGTTTCACCTCCTTCCATATTACCATAATTTTTAGTGATATAGTGCTTATTCGCCCATTCCTCATCTACCAATGGCAATCTTAAAAATCTATTAATATCGTTATGACTATATCCCATTCCTCTTAGCTTATCCAAACTTGTTGCCAAATCTCCAATGTCCTTATGTTGCAAAGTAAAACGATTAAACAATAATCTTTCTCCAATGAGCCAATCCTTTTCACCAATCAATCCCATTGTATATCCATTTTCTAAGCTTTCAAAAATAGGGTCAATTGCGAATGTAATAAAATCATTTGTACCAGTTGATTTTTCTGTTTTACTCCCATAAAATATGTCTAGTGGTATTTTAAATCTTCTAGCTGTACTATCTCCGATTTCTTTTACAATATCTTTAAAGTCACTTAAATTACTCGTTCTATCTTTATTCAAATTTTCCAAATTAAGCTGTTCTGGAAGCATAAAAATACTATCGTCATCTTCTAATAAGCCACCTGTTATTTTTTTTAAATATTCTTCTCTGTTAAGGTCTTCTCCTGTCTCTAAATCTTTTAACATGATTTGAGCACCCGGATTTTTTACTCTCCATTTTTCCGAATTTGTTTTCTTGTATTTCTTTGAAGTAACATTCAGCAATTTTCCAATTTCATTTTTATAATTTTGTACTGCTTTTGCCATTTCTTCATTAAAAAAAGAAAACTTTAAAATTTCTTCTTGTTTATAAGTTTTCTTAACTGCTAATGAGTTTCCTTCATCATCGCTAATTGTAATATTTTTATATGTCTTTCCATACAAGATTTGATTATCTGTGTCATAACTATCCGCAACATAAAGATATGGTACTTTTTGCGGAATTTTATTCATAACAACAATCACTTTTTGTTCCAAAAGTAATTTGCAAACTAATTTATATTTAAAGTAAACACCATTTTCATTCAAATTTGGTTGAATGTTTAATCTCCAATATAAATCATCAAATTGTTCTGTAATTTGATTTGCTTTCTTATCTTTTCTAAAAACTTGAATTTCTGCTTTAGCAACCATGCTGGCAATCAAATCAATACTATGTGCTACTGCAAGCATCTCAATATACTCTTTGCTAACTCTTTCTTTCGAAAAAACTTCAATCCAATCCACTAAGCTTCCATCTTTTCTTTGAAATAGTGCTTTCACTCCCATTTTATCACCTCCTACACATAAATAACTTCCACATCTAATAGCTCTTGTACGCTCATAGCTGCAACAAATGCCATAAACGGGTCGTTTTTTCTAAGCTTTGGTTCTATCTTCTCATATTTTTTATTGCCATCTTTGCCATTCTTCACGCAAGTATTATTAATCGCCCATCTCATTATTGCACTATTCCCAATATTAATATTGCCATTTGCAAAAGCAACTTCAATACGTGGCGCTACAATTGCTGCAATAGAAGCGGGGTATCTTATCATTCTAACTAATCCATAAGGGTTTTCTTTAGTCTCAATACTAACACCATATTTTTTAAATATCTCTTCCAGCAATTTATAACGATAACTATCTAGAACAATTTTTTTCACATTGTACTTTGTCATTTCACTTAAAATCCATAAAATAATATCTTCTGCATCAATGGTCTCTGTATTGACTACTTCAAAATCTTCAAATCCTTCTTGTCCTCTGTTGTCAAACGGGAATTTAATATCGCCAAAAAACTTACTTTTTGAACAAATCCATGTCCTTTGTCTCCAAATGTATTCTCCATTTTTCTTAAATAAAAAACCACTGCTTGCAAAATCATTTAAAGAAGCAAAATCAATCCCAACAATTGCCAAATTTCCATTAATATCCCCAGTCGCTCGTGGAATTTCATTTTCCACATCCGAATAAGATGCTTTTTCTATAAGGTCCCATTCTGCAACCGCCATTTCTTCATCTTGCTGCGGAATATTCATTCTTTTTGCATAAAACTCTACTCTGTATGACTTTTGTTTCTGCATTTTGATATAATCTTTTATGATTTCATTTCTCAAAACTGGCATATATCTTAAAGACGGATTTGCTTGACACCATGCTGTAACATCAATATCATTCTTATTTTTTGTTTCAAGAAATTGTTTCATAGGAACATCAACAAGTTTTTTGTTCTTCATTTTGTAAATGATTGGCAACAATCCTAAAAAGTTTTCTTCTCCATTTAGAATTTGTTTTGATAACCTTAATTTTTCATCAAGTGGCCCATCTCTCACTGTACCATTTGTTGTAATTGTAACAGTTCTACTATGCCTAATTTTACCAAGTCCCGAACTATATACATTCAATTGTTTGTAATCCTCATAAGCATGCAACTCATTAAAAATAATCATGCCTGTCTGTTTACCATCTTTTGTCTTAGCATTTGACGTATTAAATCTTAAAACAGAATGTGTTTTCTTGTTAATAACTTCTGTCTTATTCCAATAAAAAAATTTCCTCATTACTTGCTTATTATCTTCCAACATCTGATACACTACATTAAAAGAATTTAAAGCCTGTTCTTCTGAAGTAGCCACAATGTCAATATGATAATTTTTCACTCCATAATAATGTGTCTGTAAAAAATTAGCCAGTGGCATTATCATGCCATCTTTCCCATTTCCTCTAGCCATCATTATCAAAATATCTGGAAAAATAACAATGTCGGGATTATTCTTGTCATACATAAAAAATAAAGCGTATGCAAACTTTTGATAGGGAAACAATTTATAATACCATTTTTCACAATACTGAATAGCCTTGTCTAACATTTCACTATCAAAAAAAACATCATCTCTCGATAATGTCGGTTTAACAATATTTTTAATTAATAATTTGATTTCATCGTCAGTCTCATCTGGATTCTCTTCAACAAATTTAATATAATCTTCAATCTCTTTACAATAAATCATCTCCGTCTTCACCACTTTCGTCAGGTGCTTTCAAATCCAAATCCTGTAATATTTTTAGCATTTGTCCGTTAACTTTTAGTATGTTTTGGACGCTTTCATTTGGCTTTGATATTGTATAACCATTTCCAGTCATTGAGCTATATCTTAATCCATTTGCAGCAATATCATATTGCAAATCCTCCTTAAGTCTAATCAAAAAAATATAATCCTCAACCATGTCATCAAATTGTTTTCCAAATTTATTTTGAACAATTAGTTGGTTTTGCAAGTCTTCTCGAACTGTTTTTATTTTATCTTCTAGAAGATTTCGTCTTTTTTCATTTTCTTCTTGCTCTTTTTTCTTCTCTTGCTTTATTTTCTTAGCAACTTTTGTAACTTTTTCAAGATTTTCGATTTCTTTTTCTTTATTTTTTCTTCTTGCCATTTAATATCCCCCCCTCTCACGCGAAAAAGTATAAAAGTTAAAGAGTCTTGACCCCACACCCGCTCCCATTAAAAATATTTTAACTTCGAGATTTGACTAGGGGTTCTTCTTTTATTTTTTTCTTTACCATCTCTCTTTTGTAATTACTTTTTTTCTCTTAAATTGAAACTGTCTTCTTTCTTCTATGATTTCATGTGCTTCAAATGATAAACTAATCATATTGCTTATATCTAAAGCTAAGTCTGGTCTTTCTTTGATTGGTATAATATGATGAACCATAGTTGCTTGAACAAGTTTGTATTTGTTGGGCTTATGTATTCCATCATTCCATTTTCCCAAAAAGAATTGACATATATATTTATCTCGTTCTAATACTTTTTCTCTCGCAATATCCCAATCAGTTGAATGATAAAACTTATCTGTATTTCCTTTTGCTATTTCAATTTCCCAATTATAAAATCTTCTTTTAGCTCTTCTCTTTTTCATAGTCTTCTTTACTCTCTTTTAGCTTACATTCCATGCACTCTTTTTCCTTGCACTTCTTTGCTCGTTTTCTGCCATACTTCTTTCTCATTTTATAATCATAATCAATCTCACTCGCTATTTGACTTCCGCTCATAAAATCTCCTTTTCTTTTGGCTGGGATAGCAAGACTTGAACTTGCGACCTCATGTTCCCAAAACACGCGTTCTTCCAACTGAACTATATCCCAATATAAAAAAGCCACGACTTCTCGTGACTTTTGGTTTATTTAGATTGGAGAATAAAAAATAATAAATTCAAAAAAACTTACATCTTTCACCAATACAATTATAACACATAAAAAACGCACAAAACGCACAATTAAGAAATTTTTTGCAAAAACCTATCGTGTTTCATTCTAGCAGCATTTTCGTGTCTATAATTCATAGCTAATTGTACTTGTATCCAACTCATATTATCTATGTAACGATGCTCAAATATCTGTCTTATGTCGCTATCTTGAATTGTATCAATCCATTCTTCAATTTCTATTTGTAAGTCTAATAATCTGTCATGTCGTTGTTTCAAAAGCTGTTCTAACTTTTCTAATTTATATTTTCTATAACAATCATATCCATAAATCACTGCATGTCCTTTATATCCATTTTGAACGACATCGGACACCATTTCACTTTGTTTTTGTATTCTGTCAATTCTTTTTTCTAACTTTCCAATTTCCTCTTCTAAATTACAATATTGTATTAGTTTCTCCTTAGTCATTCGTACCTCCTTATACTAATTCTTAGCCTTAAAATTATAAATCGGCTTTATAACTCTTTCCACTTCCACTGTATCCTTAATATTATCTAAAATCTCCTGCATCGGCTTATAAACAAACGGTGCCTCATCAATCGTCTCCTTCACAACACTTGTTGTATAAACATCTTTCATACTTTCCTTAAAGTCCTCTAACTTAAACGTCTCTTTTGCCTTCTTCCTCGACATAATTCTTCCTGCTCCGTGTGGTGCTGATTGATTCCAATCTTTATTTCCTTTTCCAACTGCAATTATAGAACCATCTCTCATATTGATTGGTATTAGCACTCTTTCGCCTTTCTTGGCTGATATTGCGCCTTTTCTTACAATATTATCCTCAAATGAAATATAATTGTGTATCGTCTCAAAACTATGAAAATCAGAATTTTCAAAATAATTTGTCAAAATTTCTTTAGCAATATATAATCGATTCAAGCTCGCATACTCCTGACAAATCTTCATATCATGTAAATACATTTCTCTATACTTGCCCGTTAGATAACACAATTCATTTGGTAAATTGGGTTTATTATTTTTATATTGTTTCTCTAAATCTCTTAATGCCTTTTGTATCTCTGGCTTTCTTCCTTGTGCTTTATATTCTTTGATTATTTTCTCTTTCGCCTCAAACATATCTTCTTTTCCAGAACACAACTCAATCGCCAACCCTTGATAATAATCAGCCACTTGTTTGCCTAAATTTCTTGAACCAGTGTGAATTACTAAATATTTATTGCCTTCTTCATCTTTGTCAATCTCAATAAAATGATTTCCGCCTCCTAAAGTTCCAATAGATTTATTAAACTTCTTAATATCCCTTAGATCCCTCAAACAATACAAATCATTAATCTTTTCAAAATCCGTCAATTTACGTTCTCTTATATTTCTACCTGCTGGAATAACTTTATTAATGATTTTATCCATTTTTGCCAAGTCAAAATCAACTTTTCCTAGCTCCACACATAGCATTCCACAACCAATATCAACACCAACAATGTTCGGAATTACCTTGTCGCCTAAATCAGCCGTAAACCCAATCACACAACCTTTTCCACTATGCACATCGGGCATAATTCTCACTTTACAATTCTTGAAAGGCTCCTGTTCTAATAACAAATCAATTTGCATAATCGCCTCATCCTCAATATTATCCGTAAATATTTTCAAATCTTTCATTTGCTTTCACTCCTCACATATTCTAAAATCACATTTTCAACATACTCTAACGCCTCATACTTCGTCATTAACTTTTCATATCTGTGTCTTCTATCATATCGTATAATCTTAATTCTTTGATTATATTCTCTCATATACTGCTTTGCTACTTGATATTTATTTAATCCACTTTTCCACTTAATTATAATTTCGCTATCTCTCATGTTGTTAGTATTTACATTTTTATGTATTTAAAAACATTAAACATCCTATCCAGCCCATTGTAAAATAAATCGAATGTGTGAAGTCTATATTTCTATCTCTTAAAAATTCGTCTAAAAATCCACTTGCAAATGATAGGATTATAAATATCACTATTTTTAATATAAATTTTCCCATTTTATTCCTCCTAATTTTCTTACTCTCCCTCATATCCACCATATCTGTCCCCAATATTCAAACTATTATATTCCTCTTCTGTTACTTCAAGCCATCTGTTCTTTGTCTTACCATCTTCCACTTTCTCTATTCTAATTCTATATTTTTCATCAACATATTCTTGATGTGGTATTCGTATTGTGCTATCTCCTACATAGCTTGTTGTATACGACGTATATGTATGAGCGCTACTGTAATCTTTATCAATTACAATCCCTTGTTTTGTGCCATAATCCATATCCGAAATTACTGAACTTAATACTATTCCCAAGATTATAGTTGCCACTATCATAATTACAGTTATAACTATCACTACTATTCCATCTTTCATTTTCTATCCCTCTTTCTTTTCAAAATATTCTATTATAATCTTTTTTGCCTCTTCATCAGATATTCCTATAATAAATTTTTCTATATCATAATCTATTTCCATTCCCATTTTTGACATTTTACACAAATCTATGTTTTCATATATCCATTCCGCCATTTCTAGAATTGTTTTGTCTTTCTTCTCAACTGATTCTTGTATTGTATCTAAGCATCTTTTAGCCCATTCACATTGATGCAATTCATAACTATCTCTTAATTCTTTTATTGCCTTTTCCTCTGTCATGACTTGTCCTCCTCCAAAACAAATTTTACTATATCATCAATTGTATCTTCTTCAAATTCTACAAAATCATCTATTGTTAAAGTTTCATATTGTCTAGCTTCTTTTGCTCTTGTTAACCAAAATGCTTCACTGTTTCCTATTGTAAAATATTTCATTAATTTTTCTTTTAATTCTTCTTTATCCATTCTACTTACCTAACTTTCTTCCGACATATCGGACATATTTTATTTTCTGTGCTAATTATTATAGGCATATTTTTCATCCATTCTTGAAACATTTCTTCTTCCTCCTATATTTTTTCTACTAAATTGGCTCGAATCAAGTCATATAATGTATCTAAATCAGCATATTCTTTGTATTTATTAATTACCCAATTTTTTGTATTTCTTTTAAAAATTCTTATTTTAACTGTAATTGTTTCTTTTTTTGTTGTTAACCCTATATACTTTTCTTTTTCATCTATCTTTTCATAAGCTATTACTTTGCCTGTATCTTCACTATACCTCGGCTTAAATCCAAACTTCTCTAACTCTTTTAAATCCACATTATCTTTTATTTTTAACATATTTCCCCTCCATTTTATTTATTAGCTTCATAAAATACCTTTGAAAATCCGCATATCCGTTCTGGTATTTGTTTTAAATCTGCAAAATGTTCTACACAACTTACAAAATCTCTTGCCCCACAATTATGTTCAAATTCTCGCGGTTTTACTACGTTCTTTTTTGGTTCTTTAAATTCTCCCCATAATGCTGTCTTTTTCGTATATGGGTCACCAAACTCATATGGTTCAAACACCATTGCTGGCTTTCCTAGAAATCTTTTTAAATATCCACTGTATGGGTTTTCTAATGCCCAAAACTGTAGTCCTTGTCCTACTCTATATCATATAGACAAGTATGTATTATTCTTAAGCAAGCATTTACAATTTCCATGCCGTCCTCTTAAATCGCGTGGTTTTTTGGCTGTTTTATTATTTCTGGCAATTGAAAACATTGTGCAAGGTGGTGCTGCTAAGATTCCATATACGTTTTCTGGTGGCTCATAGGTGAGTACATTATGGTCTGGTAATGTTATTACTCTTACATCATAACCGTTTTCTTTATAATACTTGCTCCAGGAACCTGTTCCGCCACATAAATCTAAAATTATCTTATTATTCATATTTCCTCCTTTTTTATCTACACTCGCAATTATCCACCACCAAGCCTGTCCCTTCTAGCATTTCCTCTAGTTCTAAACATCTGTTCTCATATTCTGCACTTCTATTTTTATACAATTCACATTCTTGTGTTAGTTCTACATTGCTTTGTTCTAATTGTTTGATTTGCTCTGTATCTAAATTTATCATCATAATCATTAGTGTAGTTACAATAACAACATAAACTATAAATAATATTGACACTATTATTTTATTCATTTCTTTTCTCCTTTCAAGATTTCTATTAAAACTCCTCTTGCTTTTTGAATTGCTTTCATTGCTGCCCAATCATCATTGCTTTCTTCTCCATTGCCTAATTCTTCTTCTGTGTATTTTAAATCTATTTTGTCATATTCTTTATCTAATTCTTCTAACTTCTCTTTAAGTTCTTTTTCCCATTTTGCTCTTTCGTCATATACTCCGTTTCAAATACACAGAAGTTAAATCTGCTTTACTATCTGCTAATTGATTTTCTAGTTTGGAAATATCTTGTTTTGCATTTTCTCTTATCGTTTCTAGCTGTTCTTTTAATCTATCATTCTCTAAATCTTTTCTAATTGCATTTTCTAGCGCTGCACAATTCTGTGCTGTACAACAACTTATTTTTGTTAATTCTGTTATTCTTTTTGCCTCTTCTAGTTCTTTTATATGTTTTATAAGTATTTCTTCTGCCTTACATCTTTTTTGGTCAATTTTTACTCCTTCTTGAATTTCCTTATCTTCGTCTTGTAACATTTCTTCTGTTATTGAATTATTTATTTGTATAAATTTTTCTAATATTTTTATTGCCTCTTCTACTTCTTTACTCATCTATCCAAGCTCCTTTTCTTAATAATTCTTTAGCTTTTTTAATCAAATCTAATTCAACTTTTATTGATTTACTTTGACAACATCCTAAATTTTCACTTTCCAGCCTTACTTCTTGAAGTTCTAATAATTTCACTATGTACTTTTTTGTTATTTCTTCTAATTCATTATCTGCTTTGCTCATTTTTGCTCCTTTCTTGCTTTAAAATACATTCCTTTGCACACTTCAAACTTTCATATGCTCTTTTATTATCTTTATCGTTTAAATTGCAGTTTTCTGCTATATATAATAATCTTTCTTCTATCCATTTCAACGTTTCTTCTATTTTCTCACTCATTTTCGTCCTCCTTTTTTTAATTATTTTGACCTACTGATTACAAGACAGTTGTTCTTCCAGCTAATTTTTATTCCACTTCATATTCTACAGATTTAAACTTTTCTTTCGTTACAATCGTTTTTATTTCACTTTTTATATAACTTTGCATTACGTAACTAGTCATTAAATATATTTTTCCGTTCTCTTTTCTAACTTCCATTATTCTTTTGTCATTCACATGATCGCCCACTTCTATTAAATCTATTATGTTTTCTTGAAAGTTGCCTATTATAGCACTATCGACCCAATAATGTTCTCCGAACGCATAATATATTTTTCCTTCTTTACTAGCCACAGCCTTAAATATTTCTCCTACTGTTGTCCTGAAATAATCGCCTTTTTTTATATTTTTCTGTACATATAAAGCATATCCTACTCCAGTTTCGTCTTTGCCGATATTCCTTTTTACTTATACATCTTTTTTGAAACTTTATTTCCTCACTCATACTCCTAGCTCCCTTCTCAAATATTTCTCGTATTTATTTATAAAATCTCGTGCGTTTTTTTCTGTGCGAAAAATCATACCATTTATATGTCTAGCACACCATTGACACGTTGTGCTAAATTTGTTTTCCATATAATCAAAATATATACGATATTTTGAAATATTTATATTTTCCCACTCTTCTTTGCTAAACTCATTCATTGCTTTTTCTTTTGCTTTTAAATACTCTAGATATTCTTCTGATTCAGCTTCTGTTTTAAATATTACTTTATGTTCTAAACGAATTGTGTCATTTGTTGCTGCTAACCAAGTTGATGTTTGAGTTATCATTGCATCTAAATCAATATAAAAATACGTTTCCCCAAACTTTGGCACCCACTCTTGATTTTCTTCTTGCTCCACCTCTAGTTTTAGTTCCCTTATTTCCTTATCAAATCTTTCACTTAAATTACTTACTTCTGCACCAAATTTCTCCTCTAGTTCATTTATTTTTTCTTGTAAATTCATTTTTATTTCCTCCTAAATATCATTTTTTCTCTCATTTGATAATCCCAAATAATTTGTTCTACAACTGGCAAATCTTTCTTTAAATTTCCGAGCTTTTTGCAAGCTTTTGGATTATCTGCATTTTCTCCCCAGTCTGCTATTCTCTTTACTGAACACCCTTCTTTCCATAATGCTATTACTCTACTTTCAGACATTAACATCTTAAATTCCTCCTAATCCAATCTTGAAATATGGTCCATATTTTCACTTACCATATCCACCAAAAAAATATCTTTTAAATGTCACTGGCTCGCCAAATCTATTCTTCTTACTCTCCCACTCTGTCTTAAACTCATAGCCCTGCTCCTTAAGCTCACTTATCCTTGTTGCAAGCTGTGTAATTCCTAAATCATTATAAGCATCACTACTCGTTATACTTCCAAATTTTCTTATATACTCAACAATTCTTTCTCTCTGTGTTATTTTCATATGTATCACCTCTATTCATTTAATAATTTATTCACATCTTGTCCCACACATAAAGCCAGTTCTCTTACCTTTCGTGCCTCTGGCAACATTTGCTTTTCTTCCTTCACTCTAGCTTGTATAATCTCAATTTGCTTCAAAAACTGCCCTTTCGTCACACTATTGACAACATCACTATCCATTAGCGCCATTTCTTTCAACTGTGCAGGATTTTTCACAAAAATTTTCACTTCCTCTGGCAATCTCTCAAACTCCTCATTTGAACCATAAATCCCATTTTTCAACGCTTTTTGTAAACAACCCCATAATTCAGCAGGTGTCGTCTCACAATTCGTCAATTTATATATTTTACTTTTAATTTCAGCTATGCTTGGCGGAAAAGTTCCAGTTTGTATATATTCTTTTACCGCCACTTTTACAAGATTAACCTCATCTCTTTCAAACATCTCATGCCACAAATCAATCGTGTTATACATTTCGTTTTTCCCCATATCCTTATAAAAATTTGGATATGCAGTCTTTAAAATTCCTAAAATAACCACTGTATCGTCCCTCGTCACAGCTTCCCCTCCTCTCTTAGTAAATCCATAAACGGATTACCTATTCCTGGTTTTGTCTGATTTTCGCTATACTTTCCCTCAAGAATACCAGTCGCCTTATCTGTTCTCATTAAGAAATCAAAATCAGCTTTCCATTTTCTTTCATTTTCTCCAGTCAAAAAACTACTACTATTTGCTTTTTGACATATCTCAACAAACTGTTCTTCTGTAAATTCTTTCAAAAAGTTATCAATTGCTTTTTCTCGTTTTTCTGTAATCTTTTGAACTTGCGATAAATTAGTACAGTAAAGATTATAAGCTTCCACTATTCTCTTTCTTTTCTCTTCTTGTTCTATTCTATTATCTTCTTTTCTTTTTCTATTCTTATTAGGAGTGAGTATTCGACTACTCTTCGTCGAACCCTCGTCGAATATTCGTCGAATGTTTTCGTTGTTCTCGTTAAATTCAGGTATCTTACTAGATGTAGGCTTATCTATCTTTTGCCATGTATTCCAATTATAAAGCCAATAATACTGCTTTTCGTCACAAAGGTAAAAGATTACGGACATATTAGAGCTTATCTCTGATAAGGTCTTTTCAATGTCGGCACTTCTTAAATTCTCTTTGTAAGGAAATAATTTCGACTTTAAATATCCTAGATTACATCTGCCTCTTCCTTCATCATCTGCAAGTGAAAACAGCCCAATAAAAACTAATTTCGACAAATCTGATAATTTTCCAAAGTCTTCGCTATCCCATATATTAGGGTCTATCATTCTTTTCCTTGCCATTTTCTCTTCCTCCCAATCTATTATCATATGTCATATTTTCTATAAACTCTTTTCTTCTAGAATAAGAACTTATCATATATTCTATTTCTGTTTTTATCTCAGCATAAGTTATTTGGGAAGAATACTTGGTTAACATCTGTATTTCTTGTACATCATCATTTAAGCCTGTCGCTAATAATACGCCATAAACTTCTCCTATTGATAAATTGCTTTCTCTCTTATGTTTTATATCATCCAATAAATTTATATATCTGGAAATTTGAGCAATATCTTTAGGTTCTGCAATTCTATGTTTTAATTCTACAACAATATAGTCTTTTGGCTCATTAACATCAGCTTGCATTTCAAATAACAAATCCATCCTATATCCTGCTATATTTACCTGTCTACTAACAAAAGTTATTTCATCATCTTCTCCATATATCTCCTTTAAAAATTTAATAAATCCATCAATATTGCTACATATATAATCCTCTAAATCTTGTTCACTATTTATATACATTTTCATTTCTCCTTTCTTACGTATTTTTAAATCCTCTTTCCAAACTCTTTCAAAAACAACTCTGCCCCATACTTCATATTAAACTTCCCCTGTGCATACACCTTAAGTTTTCTCTTCATATTCTCATCATCTTCAACTTCTCTATGACACCCTCTGCACAAATAATATACTAATCCCCACTCCATGCTCTTTTGTCTATTACAACCACCAAAAGCCTCATGCTTGTCTAAATTTACCATGCTTTTACAAATAAAACACTCCTTCTTACTCTGCAAAATACTAAAACGTTTTCTCTCTTTATTTGCCAACTTATTACTTTTTTGTTTTATCTGTCCGTTTCTGTCCTGTTTTCTGTCTCTTTTCTGTTTTGGATAAGGATGAAAACTATTACTTAAATCTGTTACTACATTAAAACTCATTTCCAACTCCTTAACAAGCTATCTATTTCGGACTTAGATTTTGTCTCTAAATTCAAACTTTCTGCCAATTCCACTAAAGACTGTATCAACAAACTCATTTCCTTGCTATCATACGTACTAGAACCATAATAACAATGAACTTTTACACATTTATTTTTTCTGGCTACTTCCTGTACTAAAAAACCTAAACCCTGTTTCTGCCAAATTCCCTTGCATTTCTCGAAATTCTTTTCTTCCCAAATCATCGGCTCAAATGTGCCAATTTGTAAAATAGAATCTCTGTAAACATCTTCTTTTGTTGTAATACTGCCCTCTTTACTCAATTCTTTTGCAATACTGTCGCATAACACCCAACAATAACCATTTGCATTTAGACTTCGTTTGGGCTTATAATCCTTCACTTCATACTTTTTACTACAATCTTGCTCCAACAAATATTGAATTACTTTATCCCTTGTTCCAATCATATTTACCTTTCTACATGTTCGTGCATAAACACATATTCTGAATTTTCTCCCATATTATCTAGCAAAAACTGACTTGCTTGTTGTTTGCTTAAATGATTTTCTTTTGCTCTAAACTCATATACATATTTACATTCTTGTTGTTTTTGTTTAATTCTTTCTTGAATTTCATCTTCATCATAATTTGCCTCTATTAAATACAAATCATAATTCTTTGCTGCTATTCCTTCTACTGTATTCGTATCTGTCATATAGATAACTTTATAATCATCAAATAATACTCGATAGCCACATTGTGGCACATCATGATATAATTTAATTGGAACTATTTTAAATAACTTATAATCATATCGAATACCTATTTCTAATATATCTATATTCTTTCTTGATACGCCACAAGCAAGTAACGGTTTCAATAGCCATCCACAACAAGTAAATCTCAATGTTGGTCTTTCTTTTGATAATTTTCTAATCGTTTCTTTCTTAAAATGATCCGAATGAATATGTGTTAATAGCACTAACTTTAATTTTTTATAGTATTTTTCTAATCTTTTAAATGTAACCCCACAATCAACTAAAATAACATCTCTTAAAATAATCGCGTTTCCTGTACTGCAACTTGATATAATTTTATAATTCATTCATAGATACCTCTTTTGGTTCTTCTGCTTGTTCCTCTGGCTCTTCCTGTATCTCTATTATCTGTGCTTCTGGTAAATCTTGTTCAACTTCTTCTGCCTCATACATTCCACCTAAATCTTCTACAAACGTTTCTCTTAAGGCTCTTACTTTTGCAACTTTTTCAACCATTGTTGCCCCTTTTGTGCTCCAGTTAGAATTTAACTGCCCACCATTCTTCTTTTGAGCAACTTCATTAAAACTTACACTTGCATAAGTTGGATGGCTCCAATCTTTTCTAAATACTCTTGCCCAGCCACCTACAAGTTGTTCATCTCCTAATCTAAAAGTTCCCTGCCTTTCTTCTATTGTTCCATCTTCTTTTTGAATAATAATTCCACTTTCTATTCCATCGTAGTTTGAATTTAAAACCGCTCTTTTTAATATCGCATCTTTTCCTACAACTAATTGTGCTGGTATTTTTGAATCGTATTTAATCAAATATGCTTCTCTCAAAAACGGATTTAACTTTCTGACTTTGCAAAGCTCTGTAAAAAATTTAAATTCTTGCACTGTTATTTGTGCCTTTGTTCCTACAATATATTGTTGTACAATGCTAGGCGTAAGTTTGATTTTCTGTCCTTCAATTTCATATTCAACTGTTAATTCATTTTTATTTTCTTGCTTTTCATTATTCATACTTTATACCTCTTTCTTCCATAAAATTTTTTAATTCTTTCAACAATGCTCGAGTTGCTGTTGCTTTAAAATTCACTGTTAATACTTCTTCTTTCTGTTCTTTTGTCGGCGCTTGTAATATTTCTTGCTTTTCTTTATTTGGTATGATAACTGTCTTATTAGCTTCTTTCATAAATTCTTCTTGCTTTTTCTTTTCTAAATCTATTTGCGTATATCTATTTTTCACTAGCTGTATTGAATAACTTACATTCAAATTTTGTTTATACTCGACTAAAATTTCAGTTCTGTGCTCCTGCGTTTCGATTAAATTCAAATCGTCGACAATTCTATCGATAAATGCTGCCGCTTGTTCTTTCAAACTTTTCATGCTTGCCGACAAAGTTACATTTATTTTAGCTTGCTCATACTGTACAAAATCAATCTCATTTGCTATTTTATATTCTTCAAAATACTCTTTTACTTCTTGTTCTTTTTTGGCTTTCAATTCATTTTCAACACTATCAATCTTTGATTTTAATTCTATATCTGCACTTTTAAACTTGTCTGATATATATTCTTTGTAAACATTTTCAAATTGCATATATGGAGCTAATACTTTTTCTTTTACATCTTTTCTTTTTGTCTCAAATTCTTTAAAGTCCTTATTTAAACTTGCCCTTAATTCTTTTACTGCTTTTACTGTTTCTTCTGTACAAACCAATCCTGTTACATTCTTAACCTTCTCATCAATTTCTTTACTAACAATTTTCAGCTGTTCTTCTATAATCGGCAATTGCTTAATTTCTATTAAATCTTTAATCATACTCCTTATCCTCCATTTCCTGTTCTATTTCTTCTAAGATGTCATATGGTTGTCCTACCCAATCAAATAATGTATACGCAATTTCTAAAGCACTTTTAGCATCCATTCTTACATTTCCATCTTCTGTTTCAAACTCAAATCTGCCCCATAATGAATACGTGCCTTTTCCTCTTATTTTAATTTCTTCCATTTTCCCTCCTTGACTTCTTTAAATACTTATGCTACAATATATTTAAAGATTTATTTTTATATTTTCTTTTTGAACTATCCTACTTTAGCGGGTGTGATAGTTCTATTATTTTTGCCTTACTGCTTGTCTTATCAATTACCATATCTTTTACTAACGCTGAAAAATTGTCCTGTGCTATTTCATTTATTGTTCTTAATTTATTCAACTTTCCGTCATAATCATTACAAAAACATAAATCTCCAATTTTCCTAAACTGTCCTGCACACTCTGTCTTTATATCTTCAATCTCCCTGTCTTTCCTTTTTATTATCTGCTTCAATTGCTCTATTTCATTTTCTAACTGCCTTACCGTTACCCCTTCATTTTGTTTCCTAAACATCTTAATTTCCTCCTTTCAAAAGTTTTAAATTATTTCTCATAAGCCTTGCTGTTATTCTCATTTTGAAATGGCTACTCGTCTTTTAAAATCTTATCACGAGTGGTTAAATTCTGAAAACAACTCCTAGCAAGCTCTTTTCCACCAATGTTTATACATACATCAGTTGTTCCAGCAACTGGTGTTTTTATTTTGGTGCTTGCACATATTTTTTGTTGCACTTGTGCAAGTATCCATTCTAAATCTAGTATTGAAACATCTGCTTTTTCTAATACTTTTGATGTATAATCAGCAATTTCTTTTATCTCATTTGTTAGGTCCATCCTTTTCCTCCTTCCCTATATTCCTAATATTTGATATAACATCCCACATGCATATATGGGTAATATCCCTGTTATCATACTAAGTAAC
>CANOWW010000022.1 GCA_947571115.1 uncultured Clostridium sp. | reverse complement strand
TTTAGTGTAAAAGTATGTTTTGTATCATTAAAATTTTTGTCAATTAGATTTAATTGAAATACTTTTTCGCCTTTTTGTTCAATAATTGGTGGGGTATCAAGTACAATTTTTTCTGGGTCGGATAATGTTGACGGTAACATTATATTTTGTGTGATTTTACTATAATAAAAATCTGCCTTACTATAAAGAATGGAATAATTAGAATAGGCGCTTGGAAGTGACACGGATTTTTTTGTAGATGTAGAAACTATCGCATTTTCGTCAATCATAACAACTAAAAATTTATTTTGAGTAACAGTAAGCGTGTTATCTTCATTATACTTAACATTTACTATATTAGGTTGATTTCTCATAGTACCGTCGCCACGGTCGTAATAATAATGGGCAATAGCAAAATAAGGATATTGTGGTAAATTTGAAACAACATAATAGGTATAATTATTTGATGTATTTTGAATACAAGCATAATTACAAGTATCATTATATTGAGGATAGGAAGAAATTTGACTGATAAAAGTATCATAATATGGACAATTTGACATTTCTTCAAATTGTGCAAAAACTTTTGAACTATTCCAAAAACAAATTCCTAAAAAGAATAATGAAATTAACAGTAATTTATTTTTAAATTCCATAAGTTATTTTCCTTTCTATTTCGTATTTATCATATTTCGTATTACATCTATTACAAACCATAGGCAAATTAGAAAAAAAATTGCATTTAAACAAGTAGTATGATTATCTAACTTTTCTAATACTAAAGTTTGATTTTCAATTATGGTGTTTGAAGAATCATCAGAAATTAACATTTTATTTTTAATTTCTGACGAATCTTCGTAATAAATGTCTGTGGAATTGTCCGAATTTTTTTCGTCGTCCAATTCCTCAATGTCAACATTTTCTGCTTTTTCTTCTATTTCTTCAAATTCTTCATTTATTTCATTTTCCATTTATAAGCCCCCTTTAAAAGTTTTTGGAAATGCCATACTTAAAAATAGATTTACAAGCCTTTCTGCTAATAAAAAGACTGCACCAATTGGCAAAGCTTTTTCAATAACTTGTACAACTAAATTAACAATGATTGTATAATCAATTTCCATTTTTTAAGCTCCTTTCTTCATTATAAATATTGGTATTTGAACGTGCTACACCGTTCCATTCCTTACGATAACGTTTCATTTTTGCGTATGTATCATAAGACGCATACAATTCTGGGCGATGTATCCATAGAAATTTACGGATAATATCCGCGTGTAATTTTCCGTTTTCTTCCACTGCTGTTTTGCCATTAATCACTTTATTATATTGAATACATTGCAAGTAATTTTTGCATATAACAACGGTGTCAATTTGTTCACGAAGTGGCTTAGCAAGTCGCATATAAACTTGAGATGTACCAACAATGTGCTTTCTCTGTTTTCTCTGTTGTGATACTTCAACCATTATTTCAATCGGTATATTTTTACTTTCTAATGAGTTAAACTCAAGATGTATTTCGTCAATTAAATACAAAACCCCCTCGAAACCATTCGACAAATTTTTGATACATTCGATACCATCATACGCTATAACAATTTTTATATTTTCGCGAAATTTTTCGATGTGTGTTTGTACTTCGCCGTTCATAGTCAGATATACAAACAGTCCTTACCAGTTCGTCATTTTCGATTAAATAATAATTAATAATGGTTATACTAGAAGTCAAATTTGATATTTTATAATAGCAATTAACAGGATAATCTCGAATGGAAACATTGGTGCAAAATATACAATTATTGTATGTTTCATTAATACGAACACAATATTGTACTGCTGATAATGTTTTTCCTGCGCCTTGTTCTGCACAAAATACGAGTAAGCCTGCTGGGTAAAAATAAGTAGGGTGGGTATTAGAGAATTTTCTTTTATAACTAATCACACGAAATATATTAAAAAAATTGTGTGAACCTTTTAAACATTCTAAACTATCCATTTTTGCTCCTTTTATTTAAAAAGGAAATGTGAAAAAACAAAGGATAAAATTTCACATTTCCTCATCATTAAAAATTAAAAGCTGATTTTTCCTTTTGTAACAGCATTTGTGAAAATTTGTTTTAGCTTTCTTGCACCAAACCACATTAATACGAATGTCATACCAACACCAACTACGGCTGCTAAAACAGCAACAATTTGTGCTGGAGTAATTGAATTCGTTATTGCAGTTATAAGCGGTTGCAAAATGGTTGTCATATCTGTTGCACCTTCCATAATATCAACTCCTTTTCTTTAGTTTATCTATATTCAAATAGCTATTTTTGTGAAATAGCTATCGGAACAAGCGAAACGGTAGAACTATAAAACTTTACCTCAAAATCTATGATAACATCTGTATAAGCTTCTAAGGCTTGAAAATCTTTAACGATAGGGCTATCAACAGCAAGTTTAAAAGTCCTTTCAAATATGCCGTCCTCTGTAATTTCGTCCACTTTTAAAGCATAACTTGCCTTATATGGTATTTTTTCGCCTTTATTATTTGTGAATTCGCCAGCTTGTCTAGCAACTAATGACTTAAATTTGAATTTTCCTCTACTTTTCATAATTTTTTATCTTCCTTTCGTATTTTATATTTTTACTTTTTCTATTTCTGGAACAAGCTTGTTATATGTACCAACAATTATTGTTTGCAAATCTGTATAATCTTTTGGCAAAATAACAGGCTCAAACCCTTCTAAAATGTCTGCAAATAAACCTAAAGCCGAAATAACTGTTTTAATTTCAATATTTGATAACATAATTTTTTTTTGATTTTTCATAAAATAAATTTTCCTTTCAATTTATTAAATTTCTTTTAAATCTTTTATTTTTCTTATAAATTCTTGATTACTCTCTAAATATGAAGTCAAATATTGTTTACCTAATTTTTTAGCAAATACTCTTTTTCCTTGACTTAATATTAATTTTTCAAACTGAAAACATTCAAGTAATCTTTCTTTTTCTTGTTTTGTTAATTCTAAAATATACATTCTTTTTCCTCCTATTTGTCTTGAATGGAGGATATTCAAGACAAAAAAATAATGTGAAACTTAATAAGTATTTATTACTTATCTTGTTTCACACCTATTTTAACACTACATTTTTTGAATTTTTTTATAAAAATTCAAAAAGGTCAAAGTTTCGTTAAAAACTTTAACCCTTTTTATTCATATTAATCTTGTGTATATGGTATGATAGCAATATGTCTTGCTCTTTTTACAGCATTTGTAATAACTCTTTGATGCTTGCTACAAGCACCTGTTGCTCTTCTTGGTAATATTTTACCTTTTTCATTAATAAATTTCTTAACCTGATCTATATTTTTATAATCCAATTCAAAATTTTTATCTGCACACAAAGGGCAAACCTTCTTTTTTATTTTTCTAAATTTAGGATTATAATCATCGTCTTGATTATTTCTATTAAATTTTTTATTATGTTGTTTTTTATCTGCCATTTTTTTACCTCCAATCTATTAAACCTTACATAATTAGAATGGTAAATCATCATCAGAACCCGATGTCACTTGAAATTCGCTTGAATTTGCTATGTTTTCACCAAAAGTATTTTCAAAACCTGCTGATGCTCCCGCATCGCCTTCTCTTTTCGAATCTGCAAAATATGCTTCCTCAGCAATCACTTCCGTAACATAATGCTTTGTTCCTTGATCATCATCCCAGTTTCTTGTTTGTATTCTTCCAATTACGCCAACTTGTTGACCTTTTTTGAAATACTTACTACAAAACTCACCCGTTTTGCTCCAAGCCACTACGTTAATAAAATCCGCTTGTCTTTCTTCTCCTTGTCTTGCAAATCTTCGATTAACTGCAAGTGAAAAGGAAGCAACTAATGTATTATTGGTTTGTGTATATCGAACTTCTGGATCTCTTGTTAATCTACCCATTAAAATTACTTTATTCATATGTCATTCCACCTTTATCTTATACTTCGTCTTTTCTTACAACAATAAATTTAATTATTTCATCTGTAATTCTGTAAATTCTTTCAAGTTCTTTAATTAGTTCTGGATTAGCTTCAAAATTAATAACTACATAATTTCCTTCTTTATGTTTTTTGATTTCATAAGCTAATTTCTTCTTGCCTAATTCTTCCACTGTACCAACTTTTCCATCACTATTAATCAATGTTGAAAATTTCTCAATAAGAGCTTTCACTCCTGTGTCCTCAACATTTGGATTAATAATGAATATTGTCTCATACTTATTCATTATTTTTCACCTCCTTTTGGATATCAAACCCACATTTTATCTGTGAGTAAGGAATATTTGTATCTATGTTCATTTAAATACGGTTATATTTTAACACAAAATTTTCCATTTGGCAAGTCTTTTTGAAAATTAATATTTTATACAAAAACAAAACGGATCTAAAAATACGTATCCAATACTCATTTTTAAACCCGTTTTATTATCAAACTTCAGTTAAAACTGCAACTATTTGTTCAACATTTGGTTTTCAGCTTGCTCGATCATTTTCTTAACCATTTGTCCACCAATTTTACCAGCGTCTTTTGCAGATATATTTCCGTTGTAACCATCTTTTAAGTTAACACCAACTTCTGAAGCTACTTCATATTTAAATCTATCTAATGAATCCATTGCTTCTGGAACTGCTTTTTTACTATTTCTTGCCATCTTATTCACCTCCGCTATTTACAAATTGAAAAAACATATCATGTAATTTCAATATATATCATGTGCGATTTATGGCAAAATAAACTGGTAATTTTTAGAAAATTTTTTTACATATCTGGCTCAATTAGACCAAAATTTTTTGAATCTTTTAATTTAAAAATCACATTGACTTTTCCCGTGTCCACATTGATAAATGTATAGAAAATGCTATTTACTTTTTCAGAAAGTTTAATTTTCGCATCTTCCACTGAAATTGGGCGCACATCATAATACGCATTTTTCACAATTTCATTTTCAATCACTTTTTCTTCCTCGCCAGAAATCGTCATTTGCTTTAACGAAGAATCACGTTGCATTTTC
Source organism: uncultured Clostridium sp. (assembly GCA_947571115.1). Lineage (GTDB taxonomy): Bacteria > Bacillota > Clostridia > TANB77 > CAG-508 > Scatovivens. The sequence goes on along the minus strand of CANOWW010000022.1, from coordinate 19,400 downwards.
TCTTTTTTCGCCTTACTTTTTCTCATTTGACCTTCTAAAATATCAATATCTTTATCAATCGAAGCATACAAATCTTTTGACTCAGTAACTGCTTTATAAGAAGTTCCTTTCGTATATAAATACATTTCCGCAATTTGTGTATCTTTCTCAGTTTTAATCGTCACATTTGCTTCTACATCCTTATTATCTTCCTCAAAATATTTCTCTATTCTTGTTAATTTTTTTTCTGTATATTCTTTAATCGCATCTGTCGCTTTTAAATCTTTTCCAACAATCGTTATTTTCATAATTTTTACCATCCTTTCTTTTCATTTGCAATTTTATTATATCTGTTAATCAAAAATTTTGCAAGCATTTAAAACAAAATTTTTCATTTTGCTTCTTGGCTTTTGATATAATCCCAAATTTTCTCCGTTTCCTCAATCATATTTCGAATATCCTTATCAAACAAATCCGCCCTAATATTCGCTTTTGAATTTTTTTCCAAAATCATACGCAGCAACTCAAACACATTGATCACATAATGCCTAAATTCGTAACAATCCTCAATGCTCGATATTTCAACAGTTCCAATCAATCCATACGAATTGTCAAAAAAATTTAGCACTTGATCCAAAACCAAATTCTCAATCTCTGGATTATTGGTTTGATAATACTTTTTCAAATTTTCTTTATATTCTTGATAAAAATTTTCTACATGAAAATTCAACTCATGTTGCTTAATATACAACTGCGCAGCATATAAATAAAAAGCCTTCACAAAGCAATACACCAGCGACTGGTCTACCATTTGGCTTTTGTCAAAGCTCTCCAACATCTGATAAGTACTATCCTCACTCAAAAAAAACACATCTTCTGCCATTTTCTCTTCTTTTGTCAAAACTACTTTTCCCCCTTTTTCAAAAATTCCAAAAAAGCTTGACACCCCTCTAAAACATCCTCAAAAGTCACATCAAAGTTTCCCGTAAACCATGGGTCAGCAATGTCTCGCGGATTTTGTGAAAAATCCAAGAATCGATAAATCTTATTTTCGCTATCTTCTCCAACAATTCTGCAAATATCTCGGACATTACTAGTTTCCATTCCTAAAATATAATTAAATTTTTCGTAATCTTCTTTCGTTAATTTTCGAGCTTTCTTATCTCCATATGGAATTTGCATTTGTTGCAGCTTCATAAGCGTTCCTCTATGCATTCCATTGCCAATTTCCTCCGAACTCGTCGCCGCAGACTCAATCTGAAATTTCTGTTCCAAGCCTTGTTTCTTCACTAAATCCTTCATCACAAACTCCGCCATAGGCGAACGACAAATATTCCCCAAACACACAAACAAAACTTTTACCATAATCCACCTCTTATATATATCATAACACTAATCTACCAATTCTTCAAGCATAAAATAACGTTCCCACTTTCTTGACATTTTACATAAAATGTGATATAATATTGTGGTAAAAGTTATGTAACTAATTAGTAAAACTCCTAGCTACATCGGAGTTTTTTCAAAAATTAAGAGGAGGTCTTAACATGTTTGAATTAAACAGTGAAAAAAACGAACTCGTTCGGTATGTACCACCAAAAGTAGTAAAACTTGTTCTTCCAAAAGGCATTATCAGTATTGGGGAACGTGCTTTCGCTAATCACCCAGAAATTGAAAAAGTAACGCTCCCGGAAGGTCTTACAACCATTAAAAAAGCTGCTTTCTTTAATTGCAGTTCACTTCGTACTGTAATCATTCCCAATACAGTCGAATTCATCGAAGATAGCGCTTTTGAAAATTGTCATAGTTTTGCGTTTCTGAAATTACCTAATTCACTAAAAAGAATTGGTAAAAATGCCTTCAAAAACTGCTCTTTTGAAGAAGTAGTAATTCCATCTGGCACATTGTTCATCGAGGAAGGTGCATTTTTGGACAATGAGTTTCTTGAAAGAGTTTTTTTGACAATAGCTTTAGAAGCAAAAATAGATGAAAGATTTGTTTTCGGAAGCGATGCATCTATTATAAATTGTCCATATTAATCATAACAAAACCCCAGTCAACTTTCAACTTTTGTTGGCTGGGGCTTTGTGCTATTCTAACTTCTTCTTGCTACTCTTTCTCTTTCTTTATTATTCAAAATTTTCTTTCTCAAACGAATTGATTTTGGCGTTACTTCCACAAGCTCATCATCTTGAATAAACTCAATGGCTTGCTCCAAACTCATTTGAAGTGGTGGAACCAAGCGCAAAGCCTCGTCCGAACCAGAAGCTCTCGTATTTGTCAAATGTTTCTCTTTGCAAACATTAATTGCCAAATCTTCGCCCCTCGAATTTAGCCCAACAATCATGCCTTCATAAACTTCTACACCCGGTCCAATAAACAATTCGCCCTTATCTTGTGCATTGTACAAACCGTACGTAATCGATTTTCCATTTTCAAATGCCACAATCGTTCCTCTTGTGCGCGCCTGAATGTCTCCCTTAAATGGCTCATAAGCGTCAAAAATATGATTCATGGTTCCTTCGCCTTTGGTATCTGTCAAAAATTCAGTTCTGTAACCAATAATGCCACGTGCAGGAATACGAAATTCGATTTTGGTATGACCGCTTTCAGCTGGCTCCATATTCGTCATTTCTGCTTTTCTTCTGCCTAATTTTTCAATTACATTTCCCACGCAGTCATCTGGCACATTGACCACCAATAATTCAATTGGCTCACATTTCACACCGTCAATTTCTTTAAAAATAACTTTTGGTCTTGAAACAATTAGCTCATAGCCTTCTCTTCTCATGTTTTCAATCAAAACAGACAAATGCAACTCGCCTCTTCCGTGACACCTCAAAACTATCTGCCGAGTCCGTTTCTTTGACACGAAGACTGACATTTCTGTCAAGTTCCTTAAACAATCTGTCACGCAAATGTCTTGACGTAATAAATTCGCCTTCTTTTCCTGCAAAAGGCCCGTTGTTAACACTAAACGTCATGGAAACCGTTGGCTCATCAATATTGACAAACGGAATTTTCTCAGGATTATTATAATCGCAAATCGTATCTCCAATGTTAATATCTGACACACCTGAAAGGGCAATAATATCGCCCGCTTCCGCTTTTTCGACTTCAATTCTCTTCAATCCTTCATACGTGTTCAATTTGGTCACACGGCTATTTAAGGTTTTATCTTCTTTGCAAATCGCAACTGCTTGCCCCACTTCAATCACGCCTCTTTCCACACGCCCAATTGCAATTCTTCCCACATAATCGTCATAATCAATGTTAGAAACTAACATTTGCGTGGTTCCATCCAAATCGCATTTTGGCGGCTCAATCGTGTTAATAATCGTTTCAAACAAACATTGCAAATTTTCGCCTGGCTGATTCAAATCCAAAGTTGCTACTCCATTTTTCGCAGAAGCATAAACAACTGGAAATTCTAACTGGTCGTCATCTGCGCCAAGGTCAATAAACAATTCCAAAACATCGTCAACTACTTTCAGCGGCTGTGAACCTGGTCTATCAATTTTATTAATCACAACAATCGGCTTCAACTTTAGCGCCAACGATTTTTTCAAAACTTCTCTCGTTTGGGGCATCGCGCCCTCAAAAGCGTCCACAAGCAAAACAACACCATCTACCATTTTCAAGACACGTTCTACTTCCCCGCCAAAATCAGCATGTCCTGGCGTATCCACAATATTGATTTTGATATCTTTGTATTGCACTGCCGTATTTTTGGAAAGAATGGTAATTCCTCTTTCTTTTTCCAAATCATTGGAATCCATCACTCTTTCTTGTACTTGTTCATTACTTCTAAACACGCCACTTTGTCTTAACATGGCATCTACCATAGTTGTTTTTCCGTGGTCAACGTGTGCAATAATGGCTACATTTCTAATTTTCTCATTTACTCTCATTTCTGTTCCCTTTCTCATATTTCCGTTTTGTAAGGGCACGTTGCTACCTCATGTCCCTACATTTTTAACCATAATATTATATCTTAAATTTTCTGATTTGTCAATGCAATTATTGCTTGTTTTAATTCTTCGCTTACTTTTTCTTCCACTTCTTTATCCACTTTGCCAGATGCATATTTTGAAAAATCCATCGGCTCGCCATAAATAATCAGATTTCTTGTAAACGGTTTTGCTTCCCCCTGAATGCCAATTGGCACAATTTTGGCACCTGTTTTTAGCGCCATATAGGCTGCGCCATTTTTCAATTTGCCATCATTTTTTTCCATACCATTGCGAGTTCCTTCTGGAAAAATTCCGATACATCCGCCATTTTTCAAAATTTTCATTGCCGTTTTCAACGAGCCAATGTCTTTGCTATCTCGTTTTACCCAAATTCCGTCAAACGCAAAGCACAAAAAACTCATGAGTGGATTGCTTTTTAATTCTTCTTTTGCCATAAAACTCATTTTTCTACCAGCTGTAACAGTAATAAGCGGTGGGTCTAAGTAGGTTCTATGATTGCCACAAAATAGCAAAGCTCCGTCTTTGGGCACATTTTCTTTGCCCACAATTTTAACACGATATACAATTTTGCAATACCAGAAAATGCAAAACGCCACAACCACTCTACAAATCTTTTTAATAATTTCTTTCATACACAACTACTCCTGTACTTTTTATCTCTTGGTCAATTTTTGAGTTTTCTATAATTTCTGATTTCTCAATTACATCAACCTCCTTTTCAAAGGTTTCTTTTATTAAATCAATCAAAGCAAAGAATTTTAACCCTTTCAAAGTATGATTACTATCAATCAAAATATCAATATCACTTTCTGGTACTGAATTTTCTTTCGCATACGAACCAAATAGTATTGCCTTTTGAACCGTAGTATCTTTTAATAGCTCACCAAGTATGCCACGAATTTCTTCAATTGAATAAATCTTTTCTGTCATATTAACATCTCCCTTAAAATTATATTTTTTATATTTTATAACAAATTTCACAAAATTTCAATACTAAATAAAATTTATCCATAAAAAAGCGCCCCCGCGGGGCACAAAACACTTGCGCTGCGGAGGACTTTGGTTATTCTTTTAACGTTACCTTTACTGTATAACAGTCATGCCAGATGACATCAATTTTCTCCGATGTTGGTTCGACATTGCAATACTTTTTTAACAATTTCTCAACTCTCTTTCCATTATTATAGTCAATCTCTGCATTGGCTTTGTCCAAAGAGCTCTGCAATTCTTCAGAAAAAGAGTTCATTCTGTAATAATATCCCCATTCATGCTCATCCTCGTCCCATGAATATACAGCTACTTTAAAAATCTTTTCATCTATAGCTATCATGAGCTGGTTAATTTTTTTAGCTTCCAATCTCTGCCAGTGTATTCGTAAGAAAAGAGATCAAGTATTTGACAGCAAATTTCATGTTTTCCTAAAAATCTCCTAATTTTTTACATTGTTTTACTAGACAAACCTTCCAAAAAATAATATAATTAACAAAAATAAAGGAGGAATTTTAATATGAAACACGTATTAAATGCAAAACAATTCGACAGAGAAAGTTTAGAGCAACTCTTTGAACTTACTGACGATATTCAAAAAAATCCTGCAAAATATGCTAAAAAATTGGATGGAAAAATCGTTGCTGTTATGTTTTACGAACCTAGCACACGTACCAGAATGTCTTTCCAGACAGCCATTTTGAGATTAGGCGGCCAATACATAGCCACTGAAAACGCTGCTTCCAATTCATCTGGCAAAAAAGGCGAAACTTTGCAAGACACTGTCAAAATTCTACAAGGTTACGCAGACGCAATCGTCATCCGACATTCTAGCGACACTTGGCCAGAGGAAGCTGCTGAAATCGCAACTGTTCCGATTATCAATGGTGGCGCGGGAAAAGGCGAACACCCAACACAAGCATTACTGGATCTATATACAATTCGCGAGCATCGCAAATCACTAGACGGTGTGAAAATCGCAGTTTTAGGTGATTTAGTCAATGGCAGAACTATTCATTCTTTGCTAAGATTAATCAGTCTTTACGAGAATGTAGAAGTCTACGGGCTAAGCAAGGAATGTTTTGCACTTCCACAAAAATATATTGATATGTTGGCAAATCGCGGAATAAATTATCAAAAATGTAGCAGTTTTGCGGATATTCCAAAAGATGTTGATGTGATGTATCATACTAGAATTCAGTCAGAAAGGTTTGAAGGAGATTTTGGGCGAGAAGAATTCATTATTAATCAAGAAATTTTGAATCAATTTTCAGACCATACGATTGTTTTGCATCCATTGCCAAGAAATGAGGAAATTAGTGAAGATATCGACAATGACCCTAGAGCCTTATATTTTAAACAAGCAGTCAATGGTTTATATGTAAGAATGGGATTATTTGTACAAGCTTTTGAGAATTAAAAAATGGTGCGCCATAGAGGGGTCGAACCTCCGACCATCAGATTAAGAGTCTGCTGCTCTACCAACTGAGCTAATGGCGCATTTTTATTCTAGATTAAAAAATTTATAAGAAATACCAAACCTCTTGGTTTGGTATTTTTGGAGCCACTTGTCCGAATCGAACGGACGACCTACTGATTACAAGTCAGTTGCTCTACCAGCTGAGCTAAAGTGGCATATTTAATTGGTGACCCCTACGGGAATCGAACCCATGTCTCCGCCGTGAAAGGGCGATGTCTTAACCGCTTGACCAAGGGGCCATAAAACGAATATATTTTTAAAATATATTCGTTTGGTGAGCTATCCGCGACTCGAACGCGGGACAACTTGATTAAAAGTTATCGTTTCCTTTTTTCTCTCACCAAACCAAGTTAAATACTGCGTTTTCAACTTGATTGTTGTGATATAAACCACATAACTCATACTTCTTTTGCAATACAGTTGAATTTTAATCAAGTGGATTTAAGTCAACTGCTTATTTATTTTACAGGCTTTTTTCAATTTTGTCAATACTTTTTTAAAAATTTCTTAAATTTTTTCATATTTTATTATAAAATACTTTAAAATCATTTTCAAACATTTTATTTTATATCATTAGTATTAAAAGTAACATTATCATAAAAAGTATTAAAACTATTGACAAAGTGTCAAAATTTTGTTAAAATAAATGTATTAAAAGTAACGAAGGTCAAATTTGATACTTGAAAGGAGTAAAAAAATATGAATTTATATGGAGTAGCAAGAATAAGCACAGGAAAACAAAATATTGAAAGACAAGTCAGAAATATTTTAGCCAAATATCCTGAAGCAACAATAATTAAAGAAACTTACACAGGTACAAGGCTTGAGGGAAGAAAAGATTTTGAAAATCTTTTGAAAATATTAAAGCCCCAAGATACAATGATTTTTGATAGTGTTAGTAGAATGAGCAGAAATGCTGACGAAGGTTGCGAATTATATGAAAAATTATTTAATGACAATGTCAATTTAATCTTTTTGAAAGAGCCACACATCAACACAGAAGTTTATAAAAAGGCATTGGAAAATCAAATCCAAATAAGACTAGAGACAGAAGATAAAGCCACAAATGAGTTAATCAACACAATCATTGAGGCATTGAATAAATATACTATTGAATTGGCAAAAAAACAGATTAGAATTGCATTTGAGCAGGCAGAAAAAGAAGTACAAGATTTGCACCAAAGGACATCAGAAGGACTGTTGACAGCCAAACTTGCAGGAAAGCAAATTGGACAGCCTAAAGGGGCAAAATTAACTACAAAGAAGTCAAAAGAGGCAAAAGCAGTTATTTTGAAACATAGCAAGATTTTTGATGGCACTTTATCAGATGAAGAGGTGCGAAAATTGGCTGGAATATCAAGAAATAGTTTTTATAAATATAAAAAAGAATTAAAACAAGAAATTGCATAATCGTTGAAAGTGGGTGAATACTCACTTTTTTAATGTCAATATTTTAGAGTTATAAACTCTAAAGATTATCAAAAAGCAATTTTGAAGTGCGAAAAAATGTTATAAATATAGGATTATTGAAAACACTTTTTCATAATGCGAAAATAAGCAAAAACTAATGAAAAAAACAATATATTGCATAAGGAATTATACTGTTGAAAAGTTGATTTTTAGCCAAAATTTAGGTATAATATTATTATAGTAAATAAACAAATGTTTTGTAGTTTTAGGGGGCTTAATTTTAGGATATTTTAAGTATAAATAGTTTCGTATTGCCCCCTCTGGAATATTCTCTTATTGAAAATAATAATTTGTAGTCTGTTTATATACAAGTTACACTTTATAAAAAAAGAATATTTTATTAAAAAACTATTTACTTATAATAATTATAAAAAAGGAGGTGAAAAATGATACAAGATAATTTTAATAAACAATTAAGATTGATAAATCTTAAGCCAACAGGAGAGCAAATGATAGAAAATGACTATGCTTTTTATATGTTTCCTATTCCTGTAATGGTATATGCAAATAAAGTCTTAACAGATAGAGAAAGAAGGCTATATTTTGCAATTGCAGGTCAATCAGGAGAAAACAAGAATGGCAAGCCTTGTCATTGGGCTATCAGTCATTTTTGTGCAATAGCACATATAAAATCAAATCATTATTCTGAAGTATTGGAAGGGTTATGCAAAAAGGGATTTATTATACATAAGAATTTCGAATCAATAAAAGTGTTATATCCTATATCAGAAGAGGAATACATTGCACCTAATGGAAAAATAAAAAGAAAGGCAACTTCCCCAGATTGGAATGAATTTGCTTCAGATATGATAGAATTTTCTTCACTTCAAGAAGATTTTGATGAAGAAGATATAGATGAGATTTTTGGCACACAATCTTCCCAAGATTGGAATATAGATAACATTTTTTAAGCAAAAAGTTTTACTTCAATAGGAATATATCTAGAATTTTAAAGAAGTAAAATCCCAAATTTGGAAATAAAAAAACGATTTTGGGAAGAAAATTCCCTAATTTGAGAATTAAAGACGATTTTAGGAAACAGTATTCCCTAAGTTAGGCTAATAATAAAGAAATAAAGATATAATAAATATAGAATAAAGATTTTATAAAATTTGAAGAGGCTTAAGCCTCTTCTAGCAATTATATATCTGTTTTATCTTCTTTTCTATACACAACAAGGTCAGAAAGGTCGCAATCTAAAATCTCACAGAATTTTACTAAGTGGTCTTTATTTAGCATTTGTACATCATTTGAGTAGTAATTGCAAACTGTCCTATATGGTAGTCCACACAATAGAGCCAATCTATACTTACTTATTCCCTTTTGTTCCAATACATCTTTCAAAAGCATTTCTATCATTTTATCACCTCTATATTATCATATCAAAAAAAATACTCCTTGACATTCCCTCAATTTGTGATTATAATTAAATAGTATGTAATTGTTTATATGCAATGAATGTATATAAATAAAATCAAAAATAATTAAAAGGAGATTTAAAAAATGGCACTAATTAAATGTAGTGAATGTGGAAAAGAAATTTCAGAAGAGGCAAAAAAGTGTCCTCATTGTGGTATTACTTTAAAAAATACTAAAATGAAAAAAATAAGTATAACTATATCAATTTTTATTGTTTTAATAGCAATAGTTATATTTGCTATTTTCAAGTTTTATACAAATTCAAAAATGTCAAAATATGATTATATAGAACAAAAAATTACTACAATTCATAATGAAGGATTACAAGATAAATATAAAAATATTTGTATATCTGATAATGAAACTGATATGATTTTATGTTATTCTGAAAAAGCACCAAGTAATAATCTTAATGCAAAATATCTTCAATATAAAATGAATTTTACAACAATGAAACTCAATATGAATGTTTATGATAATAATAATAAATTAACAGACGAATTTGTAAGTACTTTTGATAAAAATTTTAATATTACGAATTTTCAAGGTATTTCATATGAAAATGGAATATCTACAACAATTAACTATACTAAAAAAGATAGTTTTTGGTATAGTAATGCTGAAACTGTTGCAGGAAAACTAGATTATTTTAAGCAATTCTATCAATATGAAGATGGCTCAACAATAGATTTGACTTATAAAACATTAAAAGATTTAAAAAAAGAAAAAATATAATTGTTAGTAGACAAAGGAGAATAAAATGTCATTGATAAAATGCAAAGAATGTGGAAAAGAGATTTCTAATAAAGCAAGAAAATGTCCTAATTGTGGCTATTCAAATAATGAAAAAAAAGTAAAATATATATGTAGTAGTATAATGTTAATTATAATTATTATAATCATTGTAATTATTTTAAAAGGGTATAACAAAAATAATAAAAATAGTTACTCTTCTTACTCTTCATATAATCCAAGTGCTTCAACCTCTTCTGTTGAAAGTAGTTCTTTAAATCTATTCAAAAATTTAGAAATAAAAACGACAAATAAAACAACATCTTCTGAAGGTTGGTATAAAGTTGTTGGAACAACAAAAAATAACAATAATGTGGCAATAAATGGCTATTTTACTGCTTGTTTTTATTCTTCTAGTGGAGTATTACTTGATACAAAAACTGTTTCCTTAGATACAATTGAAGCAAAAGGAACAGGAAGTTGGAGTGTATATATTCGTAAAGATGTTAATTACTCAAAAATAGAATTTCAAGACAGTATAATTCGTAAAGCAAAATAGAATATAAATTGATTTTAGCAATAGTCCAAAAACTATTGCTTTTTTATGCCCTTTTAAAAGCAGTAAAAGTCAAATATTCGACTTTTTCACGCATTTTCTCTAACCCTCTAGAAATCTCCAAAAATTCTCTTCTGATTTATCAATATCAAATCCAGCAGCAGAATAAAACTGCGTAATTTCCTCTATTTTATCTTCTATTGACACTTTGTCACTAGTTACCCCATATATTTCAATAATTTCCTCTTCTTCAAATCCTATCGATTTGAAAGCCTCATTTACCATTTCAATTTGTTCCTTTGTTAAATCTTTCATAATTTTTCCCCTTTCTTATTTATTTTTACATAATTCAATAAAATCTTCTGGAATTTCAATCTTATGTCCTTCTTCCTCAAAATGTTCATATAAACTTCTTAACATTATATTCGTATAAGGCATATATTCCCCAAACACTTCAAGATATTTATTGTCAATCATTTCTTCTGTATTTATATTATATAATGCAAATGTATCTTCTTCTATATATTCTATACAAAATGGATTTTTCTTTTGTTTTTGTAATAAATAAGATACATTATATTGCTTTTTATTTTGTTTATTTTCTAAATTTTCCATAATCAAATCACCTTTCTTTTATTAGCCCATAAATTAGCCCATAAATGGCTCATATTTCAATTTTTAGAATTAAGCAATTATTTTTTACACTCCATAAACTAAATCCTTCATATATACATTTATTTCGTAATATTGAACACTATCATTAAGAGGAATAAAACATCTTGTGATTGAAAAATTACAACTTGTATCTCCATATACAAGTTTAGCATAAGGTTTTACAATACTTTCTTTTTCCCAAAAATTCAACACATATCTTTTCCCATTCTGTTCACTTGTTAAAATCCTTTTTTTCAATTTAATCCAGTTTGATAATAAATTTTCCATACAAAAACCACCTTTCAAATATTTTTTTCTTAACTCTTTTGTTGTACTCATTATATACTTATTTCTACCAAAAATCAAATCGAGTGTATCTTGTTTTCTTACTCTCACAAGGCTTTGGCCTGTGTTCTGTAATTATGTGTAGGATAGACTTTCAGAGCCTAAAAATTCAAAAAATGACCTTTGAAACCCTTGATACAAGCAGATTTTAGGACGAAAAAAATTTTTAAAAAAATTTTGAAGAGGGCAAAAAAACAAGATATGTGTCGTTACTCACATACCTTGTGCACTTGATGACTGGATATACTTATCAAGTTAATAATATTATAGTATATTTTTCTCAAACTATCAAGACTTCTTTGAAAATACCAAAAACAAGAAAACAACTGGACAAGCAATTAAAACTATGATATAGTAACCTCAACCCTAATGGGTAATACCACGAAGGGGGGTGCGAATATGTCAGGTTATATGCTAGTATGGTTGTTATTACAAGAAATAGACAGACTACATAAAGAATTACAATCATACAAAGACCAAGAGAATAAAAACTAATTAAATTTAGTTCAGGGCAGACCATTACCTTATTGCCCTGTTTTTTTATTAAAGCAAAAAAATAAGATATGTGCCATTACTCACATACCTTGTGCTACTTGATGTCAGGTTATACTTATCAAGTTAATAATATTATAGTATATTTTTCTCAAAATGTCAAGACTTTTTTCATTTTTTCACAGAAGAGGCTCATATTGCCCTATAATTGCCCTTATTTTCGATTTTAGGCATATTTATAACATAATTTCCTTTCTGCCCTATTTTTCCAGTTAAAATCGTATTTATTTATTTTGATAATATCTCTATATTTGATTAATTCCTTTGAATTAAATTCATAACCCAAAAACTCATAAAAAACACTTATTATGTCTAATTTTTCGCTATAATCAAGTATTTCATCTATAATCTCATTGACTACTATTGGATTTCTTCTGCTCTTTATGATTTCATTTCTGTATTGAGGTGCATATTCTAAAATTATATCTACTTTTCGCTTATTTGATATTAAGTGATTAAACATTGTGTTGATTATCCTTTTATCTCTATTCGTTAATGGCTCAACAATTTCTACTGTATAATCACGATTTATATTATAATTGAATTTTATTACATTTTCCATTTGCTTTCCCCCTTTGTTGTATTTATTATATAATCTTTTGAGGCAAAAAGCAAATCAAGTATGCCTCATATCCTTACTCGCGCAATGGTTACAAGGCACTTTTTTATAATTGGTATCACTACATTACAGAGGCTAAAAATCAAAAAAATGCCCTCTGTATTCCTTGCCAGAAGAGGCTCATAGAGGGCAAAAATTTTTTATAATTTATTTTTTCATTCTTCTACCTTTCATTGTTGGCACTTTTTCTTGTCTTGGCTGAATGCTCTCAAGAGGGTTAAAATCATTGAATTGTTGGGAAAGGTCATCCCCAAACATTTCAACATATTCTCTGACAATCTCCATTGAGGAATGTCCTAGAAGTTTTTGCAGTCTGAAAGGGTCTCCACCATTCAAAATCCACTTTTTGGCAAATGTATGTCGAAACAAATGAATTGATGTTTTTCGTACTCCTCTTTTCTTGTTATACTTCGCAATTGCGTGTTTACAGGCATCCTCAGTCCATTTAAAGCCTGATTGATTGCAAAATAGATAATCTTCTGCCTCTCCACCTCTGTAGGACATATATTCTTTTAAAATAATATGTAGACTTCTGCTGATTGGAATAATTTGTTCTTTTCTGTTTTTTGTTTTCTCCAAGACAATGTTGTCAGTCTGTAGATTGACATTATAATTTTTAATGTTGCAAACTGTTGAAACCCTGTTGCCTGTTGCCAATAAGTAGTTAATTAACACCCAATTTCTATATTCTGAAAATGAGGCATTTTTTGCCTTAATATTGGGCTTTTTCAATAGTTTCTCCAATTCTTCGTCTGTGTAGGTTGGCTTAACTACTTTTTTGGCTCTTACCAATTCAACAGGGCATTTGTCCATATAGTGCAAGTCCATAAAATAGTAAAAAATTGCTCTGACACCTCTTAAATAAGAATTTACAGAAGTTTCCTTGTAATGTTCTAATAAATATTTTGTTATTTGTGCAATATCATTGGGCTGAATGGTGAATAATTCTGTGTCCTTTTCCAGAAGAGGCTCTCCTTCTTTGTCTTTCACTCTCAATATGATTTTAAAACAGTTTTCGTAAAATTCAACTGTTTTGTCTGATAAATTCCTTAATTCGCAACTTTCAATAAATTCCAAAAATCCCTCTTCTAATGTTTTAGAATTTTCTTGTGCATAAGACATTGTTGGTCTTGATTTTTTCATACTAATTTTCATAATTTCTCCCTTCTTAGTCATAGGGAATTTTATCATAACTTGACCAAAAAATAAATACCCCTTGACTGTTAATTTTTTCACTAACAATCAAGGGGTATTTTTGACCTTTTTCATATTCGCAAATCCTTGCAAATACTGATTTGGTGAGCTATCCGCGACTCGAACGCGGGACAACTTGATTAAAAGTCAAGTGCTCTACCACCTGAGCTAATAGCCCAAACTTTTGTAATTTGACGTCTTGCTTAGTTTTGTGACTTGTCAAGACAATTAATAGTATAACCGTTTTTGGACAATTTGTCAATACTTTTTTCAAAAAAATTAATTTTTTTTCAAAGTTGCAACCTCTCAATTTCACATCATTTCCATTTGCCCGTCAAAAACAAACTCCGCTCCCCCTTCTAAAATCATTTCTTGACTCTCTTTATCAAAATAAATTTTCAAACTTCCGCCCTTTAAATCCACTATTACATCACTTTCTGCGAATTTCTCTTTTATCGCAATCATGCAACTCGCACAAGCACCAGTTCCACACGCATTTGTTTCGCCAACACCTCTTTCCCAGACCCTCACTTTCATGTTGTGTTTATCCACAATCTCTACAAACTCCACATTTGTTTTATCCGGAAAATATTTATAATTTTCCAAAATTGGACCTACTTTTTCTACTTCAAAATCTTCCACATTTTTCACAAAGCACACTGCATGCGGATTTCCCAAAGACACTGGATACACATAATACTGCTTTTCCTCAATTTCAATCATATACTTAATACAATCCACCTCTGGACTTCCCATATTCACTTTCACAGAAACTACTTTCTTATGTTCCAACTCCAGCTCAACCTTTTTCGCCCCCGCCAAAGTCTCCACAAAAAACTCTGTTTTATCTGTCAGCCCTTTTTCAAAAACATATTTTGCCAAACAGCGAATTCCATTTCCACACATTTCAGCCTCCGAACCATCGCTATTGAAAATTTTCATTTTAAAATCCTGTGTTTCGCTTTTATCTAGTAAAATTACACCATCTGCCCCCACTCCATAATGCCTGTCACACAAAAATTGACTAAGCACTGGCAAACTATACTCAAACTGATTTTTCATTATATCAATTACCACAAAATCATTTCCCGCTCCTTGCATTTTAGAAAAAGAAAACATACAACCACCTCATAATTTATATTTAGTAAATTGTATGCTTCAAAATTATTTTTATTAATCTTCTTTTTTCTCCACAACGACATCTACAATAGTTCCTTTTTCAACCGACTTATTCGCTGCTGGTTCTTGTGAAATAATCGTTCCATTTTCGCCCTCTATTTTGATATTCAACTGATTTCCTTTTAGTGTTTCCCTTGCTTCCTCCACAGTAAGTCCTGTAACAGAAGGCACCTTTACAGACAATCTTGCATCCTCTCCTTCGCCATACAAATACACTGTTGCCCCTTTCTCAAGCGTTACACCTGGCTTTGGCATTTGGTCTGCAACAACCTGTGTATTTTCGTCGCCTTGCGTATCAACTTCTACCTGAAAACCATATGTTTGCAAAATTTCCTTAGCAGCTGTAACTGTTTTAGAAGAAACATTTGGCAACGTCAAATTTGAAGTTTCCGCTGTTGTCACAGATTCTCCATTTTTATGAATTCCCAAATACGGCAATACCTCAGACAAAATATTCGCAGCAACTGGTCCAGCTGTTTGTCCACCTTGATACGTCTCTCCCTCTGGATCATATAAAACCGTCAACACAGCAATTTGCGGATTTTCAATTGGCGAAATCGCAATAAATGATGCCACATAACCTGCGTCTTCATTTCCCATTCTTGGCTCTGAAGTTCCACTTTTCCCACCAATTGTATAGCCCTCTACCACTGCACGTTTTCCTGTCCCTTGCACCACTACAGAATGCATCATATTTCTAATTTTCTCAGAGGTTTCTTTTGAAACAACTTGCCTTACTTCCTTATTTTCCTGCATTTCAATCACACCTGTATCAGGATTTTCAATTTTCTTTACAATTTTAGGTTCTACAAACTTGCCCTCATTAGCAACCGCTGACACCGCTGTTATCAATTGCAACGGCGAAATCTCAAAACGTTGCCCAAACGAAGTTGTCGCAAGCTCTACTTTTCCTACATTTTGCAATTTATGAAAAACTGATTTATATGTTCTTGCAATATCACTTCCCAGCATATCAAACAAACCAAACGCATCATAATATTGATACAACGTTTTGGCGCCAACTTTTTGCCCTAACTGCACAAAAGCAGGATTACAAGAATTGCAAAGCGCTTCTCTCAAACTTTGAGAACCATGTGGCTCATCTCTCCAACATTCAATATTGTAATCTTCCACCTGAATCGAACCCGTACACATAAAATCGCCTGCCTGGTCTGTTTCAATCAAATCCTCCTCTAACGCAACAGCCGCCGTAATAATTTTAAACGTAGAACCCGGCTCATACAATTTTGAAACCGATTTATTCATCCATAATTTATAATACTCTGACGTTTTTTGTTCTGTTGTAAGGGTATTCCAAATTTCTGCCTGCCCAGTTGGCTCAATCGCATATGGCAAATTCAAATTATAATCTGGATAGGTCGCCATTGCCAAAATTTCCCCATTTTGCGGATTCATAACAATCACATTTCCGCCACCAGTACAAGAATTTTGTTCAACCGCTTGTTTCAAATATTTCTCTACAATCTGCTGAACCGTAAGGTCAATTGTCAAATAAATATTACTTCCATTTTCCACAGGAACATATTGTTCCGTCTCATCCGAAATTGCATTTTTCTTAACATCCTGCATTGTCACAATTTTTCCAGCCGTGCCAGTTAAAACTTTATTCCAACATTCCTCTAACCCTACAATTCCACTATTACTGTCGCCACAAATACCAATCAAATTAGACGCCACATTGTGATATGGATAATACCTTTTCGTGTCTTCGTCAATATTAATCCCTGTGGTAATTTTATTTTCGCTCATCCATGCTTTCAAAGCATCTATTTTCTCTTGCTCCACTTTTTTGGCAATCACAGCAACTGAAGATTTTGTAGTAATCTTCTGCAAAACTTCGTTGTAATCCAGTTCCAAAGTTTGCGCCAATCCTTGCGCCAAAACTTCATTTTCTACCACTTTTTTACTGGAATAGCAAACTTTTCCGGGATTGAGCGAAACCGTATCCACTGGCACGCTTTTCGCCAAAACGTTTCCACTCACATCATAAATAATGCCTCTTCTTGGGCTAATAATTTGATTTTTCATTTGTTGATTATACGCTTGCTCGCTATATTCTTTACCATGCACAAATGTCAACTTTCCCAAATTAAAAGTGATAATTCCAAAGCAAATCGTTGCCACAGACGCTGTCAAAAGCAATTTTCCTGAAACAATTTTTTTATCTTTGCTTTTTTTCACTTTTTTCTTATTCGTTACTTTTTTTATATCAACCACCACCAATTTTTACTTATGTATCAAAAAAATAGGTTGCCTCCAAATCCGCCTCATGCACCAAAAGCGCCAACGGAAATTTTTTGAAGGCTTGTCCTAATGTATTGTAGACTTCTTTTGGCTCCGTAAAGCCCATGTGCCAACGAATGCAGTATTTCTCCTCCACCGTTAATTTAATGTATTCTGTAATCATCATCACGCTTTTTTCGCCATGCCCATATGGAATAGTATCTTCAATCGTGTAATAAGGGACCTTTTCCCATTCGCCAAATGCGTTTTTGGCATTTCTGTAATCTACTTTATAAAAATTCACTTTGCAAATATCATGCAAAAGTGCAATTAAAATCAAACTTTCTTGTGAAACTTCAATTGGCACAACACAATTTTTTACTTTATCAATCAAAATTTCATACACTTTCATGCTATGTTCCAAAAGTCCACCTTCATATGACCCATGAAATCTTGTACTTGCTGGAGCCTTGAAAAAGTCACTCTTTTCTATAAATTCAATTAATTTATCCATTCCCTCTCGTTCAATACTCTTTAATAATCCTAAAAACTCCTCTTTCATCATTTCCTCCCATTGTTGAAATAAATTTTATCATATTAATTTATTTTCGGCAATAGAATTTGGGAGTTTTTGTAAAAAACAACCAAAATTTAATTTTTTGGTTGTTTTAATACCTCGCTAATTGGTACTACTTTTAAAGTATACCCCATTGGATATAATAACTTCAAAAGGGTACTAAGTTGTGGAGAATTCACACATTTTTCTATTCTCGCAATCGCAGATTGTTTAATTCCACTTTTCCTACTCAATTCTCTTTGCGTTAATTGATTTTTCTGTCTTGCTTCAATTTCGGCTTCCATAATTCCCATTTCAAACTGAACCATTAATTCTTGCTCTTCTGTTAAATTAAGATTTTCTTTTACTTCTTCCCAAGTAATATAAGGCTTATCAGATTTCATACTTATCACTCCTCCCTATAAAATCTTTTAAATATCTTTCTGCCTTCTCTATTTCTTTTTTCGGCGTTTTTTGAGTTTTCTTCACAAACATACTTAACAAGATAAACTTATTATTTTTGTAATACGCAAAAAGTATTCGATTGTAAGTTTGTCAACCTGTGAAACAATTTTTTTCAATTTTTTTATATATTTAGGAAAACATAAGTTTGTAAAAAACTTATAAAAGAATTAATATATTTATATTCTAGCATCATTTTTCTAGAATGTCAAGTTATTTTTTATTCCGTTTATTTATTTTTATGAAAATATAAGTTAGATAAAACTTATCTAAGAAATAGTATATCTGCATTTTAACATTAGTCAGAAAAAAGTCAATATCAACTAAATAGAATACGGGGAAATTTTGAAAATAGTTACGCAATGTAGCTATTTTTTTGCATTTTGTTGGAGATAACATATTTTTTCATAAAGTCAAGAGGACGGCATAAAGAAGAAAAGCTACGCAGGAAAAGTCATTTTATACGTCTAAAACTCTTGACTTCATTTCAAAATATGTACTTCATCAAGCAAGGAGTTGACGACGCACTGTGTGCTTGTCAACTCCTTATAAACACTAAAAAAAATAAGACCAGACCAAATGGCTGGCATTTTAAGAAGGGAGAAAAAATGAATAATATAACAATAATTTATAACGAAATATTAAAAAATAAACTAATGACAAAACCAGAACTAGAAAAATATATTAAAGAAAATGGAGATATACCACCATACAGAACTTTCAAAGAATGGAATAAAATAGGTTACCAAATACAAAAAGGAGAAAAAGCCAGAATAATAACAAAATTATGGTATTTAAAAAAAGGTAAAATAGATAAAACCAAGGAAATGTCAGAAGAAAATACCACAGAGAAATTTATCTTAGTAAAAAGTTATTTATTTGATATAGACCAAGTAAAAAAGATTTAATTTTTGTATTGTATGGGGCTAGTGCCCCATAGTTGTTTTTTGCCCTTGACTTTTGCCTAAAAAAATAACCACAAAAAAAGCTATGGAGTG
>CANOWW010000021.1 GCA_947571115.1 uncultured Clostridium sp. | reverse complement strand
AAAACTTTAACTTTTTTCTAAAAAGCTATTGACATTCATATAGTTAGTCTATTTGATGTTATAATTATATAATAACAATCAAACGATTTCAACTATTTCTCCTGATATATTAATAATCTCATTTATTGGTATTTCTATATCATTCTTTAAAACTATGAGTTTATTATCATCATCTATTTGTTTTATCTTTCCAGTTATACTTTGGTATTTCCCCCCCTTTTTCTTATTATCTGGAACAAAATAAGTAATATTAACTTCTGGTTGTTCTTTTATTTTACTTTGTAATATGTAAATCTTCTCATCCAACCTATTTCTCAGTTCTTCATTGATTTCTACTCTATTTTCTGTTACTCTTTCTGTTTCCTTTACTGCCTCTTCATATCCTACTAACGCTGCAAAAGGTGCAAATTGAGCTGACCTATTTTCCAAACTCATTTGCTTATGTACTTTTGATATAGGATGTTCCAAATTTATTATATCATCATATTTATGTTCTTCCTTCATTTTTTCCTCCTATTCCTTATGTCCTCCAATTTGTGCATTTCTCTCAATTGTTGTTGCTCCTTCCTGCAAATTCATTCCCTTCAAAATAACATTTTTGCCATATTTATTTTTTAGATTAATTATGGTTTTTTGTATTTTCTTTTCCTTCTGCATTTTTTGTTTTTCTTCCTTCTGATTCTGTTCTATCTCCCTATAATCCGTAAATAAATCAATTTGTTCATATTGATTTTCTTGTTCTCTTTCTGTTCCATCAGAAAGATTTCCTACACATATATTTATTTTTCGAATCCATAATTGCTTATCGACTATAGCATCATATAACTTCAAAAATCCGTTCATAATCAACTTGGTCGATGATGTTTTTTGCTCTAGCCTATACGTTCCATGGGCTGGTTTCGGCATATTTCTTCCATAACGATCTTCCTTGATTTCTCCTTTGTAAACATTTTGTTTCGTTAAATTTTCTACATCATATGTAATATCCAAAACTAATTGGTCTGTTACAAATTCCTTTTCCACCATTTCCAAAACCAGCAATTCTACCATTTCTTTCACAATTAATCTTGCCCCTTCAAAGCCATAAGGACAGTGCAAAACTTGTCCAGAACTCAAACTTCTCGTTTCAGGTTTATAATTTTTGATACTTTCGATCGTTACACATTCCCAGCCCCAACTATGGTCTATCAACAATTCAGCATTGACGCCAAATAGTTTATAAAGCAATTCTTCATTCTTAACCGAGCATCTTGCAACATCTCCCATTGTGTGCATTCCATGTTCTGCCAACTTTTTCGCATAACCTTTTCCCACTCGCCAAAAATCCGTAATCGGCTGATGATTCCACAACTTTTTTCGAAACGTCATTTCATTTAATTCTGCTATTCGTACTCCATATTTATCTGGTTGAATATGTTTTGCTCCAATATCCATTGCTATCTTACACAAAAAAAGATTCGTCCCAATTCCTGCTGTTGCGGTTATTCCTGTCGTATGATAGACATCCATAATCATTTTCGATACGAATTCTTTGGCCGTTAAGTTGCTAGTTTTCAAATAATTGGTAATATCGCAAAATACTTCATCGATTGAATAGGGAAAAATATCTTCTGGAGCAACATATTTTAAATATATCTGATAGATGGTTGTGCTATATTTCATATATAATCCCATTCTTGGTGGAGCAGCTATATAATCCAATTCCAAGGCTGGATTACTTCTTAATTGCAAATCATGATAGGATTTGCCTGCAAATTGATGATTTGGTGCTTTTCTTTTTCTTTGAAAATTGACTTCTTTCA
Source organism: uncultured Clostridium sp. (assembly GCA_947571115.1). GTDB lineage: Bacteria > Bacillota > Clostridia > TANB77 > CAG-508 > Scatovivens. Next base: position 26,790 of record CANOWW010000021.1, on the reverse strand, counting down.
CCTTTTGAATCACCTCAAAGAGCCTTGCTCTTCCTGGTATTCCATAAGATTTTAGACTGGGAGATACGGCTAAACATATTGTTTTTTCGGTTCTTGTTTTATCTGCTACAACGAGATTGGTCGTTAATGGATCTAATCCTCTTTCTCGGCATTCTACAGAAGCATAAAACGATTTTAAGTCTATCGAAACATATACTTTATCCATTTTCTCCACCTCCAAACTTTCTCTTTATACTATAACATAAAAAGAATGATTTGTAAACAGTTGTTTGGATATATTTTAAAATAGTTTTTCTCTTGACTTTATTTTTATTATTTGGTAAATTAAAGCTAGAATTTAAGAAAGGAGCTTGATTTTAATGAACAAAGCAGAATTAGTCGAAGCAATGGCTAAAAAAACAGCACAAACGAAAAAAGTTGCAGAAGAATCTTTAAATGTACTGATTGATGTAATTACAGAAACCCTAGCAAACGGAGATAAAATTCAATTAGTTGGATTTGGCACATTTGAAGTTGTAAAAAGAGCAGCTAGAAAGGGACACAATCCTCAGACAAAAGAAGAAATTAAAATACCTGCATCAAATGCACCTAGATTTAAGGCTGGTAAAGCATTGAAAGAGGTAGTTAATAAAAAATAGAAAAATTAAAAGTTTAGAAATAAACAAAGACTTTTAAATCATCATCTTTCAGGATAATGAAATACCCCAAATGTTCATCTTGTTTAACATTTGGGGTATATTTTAATAGAAAATTACACATTTTATTTGGCAAAGCCAAGAAATCTAATTATTGGAAATGTAGCTTACTTATAAAAATTCAAATAAGTATATTCCAAAATTTTTATAATATCTTTTACTAGATTTCCATCATTTTTATTTTTATTAAATTCCATAATCTGGTTATATTTATCCAATGCAGCATAATGCAAGTCATCATTATCAATTTCATCCATTAAATTTTCTATTTCAAGTCTGGTCTTGCATTCACTTAATTTTTCATAAAAACCAATTCTATCAATATCTTTTTCCATGATTTTTTTCCTGATAATATCATATCATAAAATATACGAATAATCAAATTTTTGTCAAAAAGTATATTTTCTATTTTTCATTAATTCCTTCTATCAACTATCTCTAACGGTGGATAAGTACATATATAACAAGGTCTTTTCGTGCCTATATGTTTTGCTATATATTGTCTTGTTTCAATTATAATAATTACCCTATCCGATTTTGATATTTCATCTAATTTCTCAAATAAAGTATTCATTTCTATCTCTTTTATTGCAATAATATCATAGGTATAATCTTGCGTTTTCATTGTTACATTGATAGGATATTTTGCTTTTTTAAACTGAGGATTTCTATTCAGATACTCCATAACTACATCAAATGCAACAATATTTCTGTTATTAATTTCTTTATTACTATATCTTAATATTTTTGTTTTTTTATCTTTTATGATTGCTCTATTAGCAATTAAAAAATTGATGTCATTTTCCGTGCAATTACATATTTTAAAAATATGTTCTTCCCTTAGCGAACTAAAATCCCATAATAGCTTGACGATTTGTTTTTGTTTATCATTCATTTATATCACTTCCTATTATTTTAATAAGAGAACTGTATATTTTTCTCTTTTCAGGAACGATTTTATAAATTTTGATAATTACTTTTTCCTTAGGAAATGGAGGTCTATCAAGCCAAGTTGGAAGCGTACAAACCGTATCAACACCTTGTGTAATATTAGCAAATATTCCGTTATCTGTATAACCTGTTATGGTTGCTAAATACTCACCTTTTTCCACAAAATCCTTTCTAATATTTGTAAATGGATCTTCTAATAAATCTTTTACCGATATTTTTATTTTTTTATCTTCTTCATCTCCAGATATTTCTTTAATGACTACTTTCACCTGATCATTTACCTTATAAAGTTTCGATACATCTTCCACATAACCATATTGCAAATCTTTTGCTGGAATTACAAAATCCATTCCGAAAATTTCTAGTCTGATAAATTTCTTCCATACACCAATTACATTGCCATAAATTTTATCTCCAACTTCCAACTTTTTGATATTGATTTGTTGTAATCTGTTCATTGCTTTTATTCTCGATGCCACTGCCTTTGAGGCAATTTTATCTGCTTCAACTATAATAAATTTAATTTCTGCTCCCATCATATTTCTTAATATCTTTTTATCATTTTTAAAATCACTTGCCATTTCAGTGGCTGGTATTAGCACCCTTATCCCTTTAAAATCTACAATTGCACAAGTAATGCTCTTATCCTTCATTTTTTCTACTTCTATTGCTATTACTTTACCTGCTAATATTTTACCTTTTTCTATCGATGAATTAATATTTTGCCATATTATCTTTTCTTGTAATTCGTCTCTCATTTTTTCACCTTCTTTCTAATAAATTTTAGTTAATCCTTTTTAATCGATAACTTTTAAAAATCCTTAAAACTATATTTTACTTTCGTAACTTGCTTTTTGCTTTTTTCATGACTTATATTATCTTTAAAAATCTCCTTTTGCTCATCTTGTGTCATATCTTGCATTTTAGATGCTTCACTATGCTTTGAATAATCATATTTATTACATATAAAAGGCTTTCTACCTCTTACGATTACAATTTCTTTATTATTATCTAATTTTAGCAACTCATCTGGATTCATCAAATTTCGCTTATTTTTCGATATATTTTCCATTCCATAAGTAAAGTTACCATCAAATCCTGCTTCTTTGCGAATAGAATTCGTTTCAATTGTTGCAACACCTAAATATTCTGTAATGTATTCAGCAGTAAGAATATCTCCTGCTCCCATACATATTTTAGTATCTGCATTTCCAAGAATTTCTTGCCATACATCATTATCATATCGATTCTTTAGCTGAGCAATGTTTTGAAAAATCATAAAAATATTAATCCCTCTACTTCTAGTTGTTGCTAATTTCTTTTCAAAATCCACAATTCTTCCAATGTTCGTAAACTCATCCAATATTAAAGAGGTTTCAACTTTTAATCTTCCATCTAAATTTTCATCTGCTTGTTTTATGAGTTTAATAAATAGAAATGAAAAAAACAGTGTTGATAAAAAATCAAATGCACTGTTTGTATCACTTGTTACTACAAAAACACAACATTTCTTGTTTCCAATATCTTCAAAACTAATCTCATCTTTGTTTGTGATATTTCTTATTTTATCGGTTTGAAATATCTGCAATCTGGTTGCTAAGCCTGTTACAATACTTTGTTTCACAATGTCTGTTGCTTGTGCATATATATTATAACTAAGTCTTGTTGGTCCAGAGGTATTGTAAAACAAATTATCAATCTGTTTTATATCTCCGACTTGCCAGTGCATCATAAATAAAACCTATACTTTTGTCCGATTCTTTTTCTACATAATGGATAACATATAGTAACAACGCTTTTAGCAAATTTTGCTCCCCTCTGTTCCAAAATTCATCGCCTCCAGATTTTCGATTCAGCTGTGTGCCTTCTATAACAATTTGACTAAATATTTGTGCATCTGTTTCGTCTTCCACAAACTTTATAAATCTTGCTCCATTTGAATAGGTTGGATTTACTAAATTAAACACTTTAACATCATAATCTTTACTGCTTAAATATTTGGCAAGTTTTCGATAAAGTTCTCCTTTTGGATCTGTAAAAACCAAACTCATATTTCTGCCAATTGCTTCTTGTACCTCTTCTTGTGCCAGTTCTATTCCATTCGGTATTGCAAAACCACGAGATTTTTTACTACCACTCGAGCCAAAAACTGCTATATTTTTATTCAAATAGGTATCCATTGGAAGTGTAATAACCTCTTGATTATCTGTTTCTCCTAATATAATGCCATCTCTTTTTCCAATACTTAAATATTCTTCAATATCTTCTTTACTTCCCCAATCAGCTGTACCAAAAGTTCCGTCTTTTTTCTTTAGGTTGATTCCTTCCACTTCGATTTTTCTATTTTTTATGGTTAGCGTTATCGTTTCAATAATTAACAATATAACTGCATTTATAATAAGCCAAATTACCAAAACAGTTTTACATCTAAATATAACCGTAAATAAATTAAATGGATTGATATCTACTGTATGTAAATTCGTTCCTAAATGTCTTTCTAACATTTTTACATAACTATTTATTAATGGTATTAATAGAACATAAGAAACAAATAAGTAAGTATAAATTTTTTTCCTAGTTTCTTTATTCATTTTCATAAATTTCTCCTAACAAATTGTCTAATTCAATAACATTAGTTTTAATCGTTAGTATTTCTTCAATTGTTTCTTTATTTTCTTTTAAAGTAATCATATCTATTTTTCTATTTGAATTTTGATTGTTTCTATAAAATATATTTAAACTATGCAGTCTTTCTGTATCTAAAAAAGGCATAACCACAATATACTTCCTATCTTCTGTCATATAATCTGCTTTTTTCCAATTGGATAATAATATTTCTACATTCCCATAAATTGTCTTAATAACCTGATATACATCTATTTTTTCTAATTTTCTCATATTATCCAAATTCTGCTGTGTTGGATTGATTATCATTGTTGATTCATTTCCAAATACAAAGTTCTTATTACTTTTTAAATAATCCAATTTTTCCATAAAAATAATTACATTTTTATCTCTGATTATTTTATGAATATCATTGATTATCTGGCTGATATAAACTGTCGCTTTGTCTTTTGAAATATAATATACGACACGTCTTCGTCCTAAATATATCAATTCACCTATGTACCTTCTTGACGTTTCAGTATATATATTCCTATCTTTTAAATTCCAACTTGCAACAAATTCCATTGTGCTATTTATTCCTAACGCCGCAATTCTCGCAATTTCATTCACTCTTTCTATATACATTTTCTTTCTACAAGCAAAACTATAATCGTAGCCAAATTCTTTAACTATTTTCGTTCCTTTATCAGCCAATTTTATATATAATCTATTTACTCTTTTTACATACTTTTCGTTTTCCAACACTTTCAACCTTTTTCTATGGTAATCCTTCGAGCCGTATATCAACTTACAATCTGCCCCAAGCATCATCTTATACTTTCCTAAAAACATCAAAACCTCTATATCTCTTCCGAGTTAATCTTACTTTCCCATTCCATTCATTCCCCCTTTCTTTTGTTCTCACTCATAAACATACTGTTCACTCTTTCTCTCCAAAACTGTGTCTTACCCTTTAACCTCGACACACTCTGAATCTAATTTTAGTTTTATAATTCAAATTTTTTATTCTTTCAAACTATCCGCTTGAAATTCAAAAAAAAATGTCTCAAACGGACATTTTCAAGCTATCCGTTTGAATCGTGTTTTCTATCCACTCTAATATTTTTTTGCCTCTAAAAACATAAACTTCGGTATAAGGTTTTTTACTCTCATCTGTTAATCCTAAAACACCATAAAACATATTGGCTATATTATCATCTTCTATTACTTTAGATAATACCAGACCATCTACAATTGGTTTAACAAATTTATTATCTATATCAATATTCTTTTGATTCTCAACTACCTTTATAAAAACAAATACTAATTCATTATTAAATAAATTTTTATATTTTTGTGTCTGTTCCATTACATTGAACATAATATTTTTATAAGCAAAATTATTAATGTTTTTGTATTTTGGAATGACTTCAGGAATATAAATTTTTAAAATATCATTTTCAACACTTGCTTTATAGGCTTTATTCAAATAGTTAATTTTCTCTTCTTCATCTGCTACATACTTTTCTCTTATTTTTATTTTATTAAAGATATTGTATCTGATTTTTTCAAGTCCTCTTAAATAATTCTCTAAGTGACTAGCTTCAACTATTTCTGCATTTTTAATGATAAATTCTGTCTTGTCTTTTAAATTTTCAAGTTCATTCAAAATTTCTCTTTGTATCATTTATAAATACCTCCTGGTTAAATATTAAAATAAAAAAGAAGATGTAAAAGATATCTTTCAATCCCTTACATCTTCTGGTAAATCTTTTTAATCGTTTTGCAACTTTCTATTGCTTAACTTCATTTTCAATCATATCATCATACTGTTCTTTTATAGCTTCTAATATTTGAAGTCTTGTTTCATTGTTGATTGGATAAGAAAAATCCTGTCTAAAATCTCTATTTTTCATTCTTCGTTTTGGCATACTAATATATTTGCCATTCTTTCCATCCAACAACTTAATTTCTTTTATTACAAAACAATTATCTATACATATACTAGCTGCGGCTAATAAATCTCCTTTATTAATTTTTTTAATTCTTACTTCTGTTATATTTAACATATTGATTTCCTCCTTTAAATTTAATTTTTTATAAAAAATATTGCTCATTCTTTTTATTTACGTTTCTTTTTTAAAACAACAATACCAGTGACAATTCCCAATAATGAAATTGCTATACTACTAACTAATAATACATAACTTATTTCACTACCAGTTTGAATCTTTGGTAATTGTTTATTGTAAAAAGTAAAGGTACATACTGAATCATTATCCTCTAATAACACTCCGTCTGCAAATGTTCCTTTGTCATTAATTTCAATTTTTACAACTTGATCTGATAATTGATAACCATTTGGTTGTTTCAATTCCTTTAAGTAATATACACCATAACGTAAGTCCTCAAAAGAAACGGTACCAGATTCTTTATCTGACGAAACCTTTTTTATTAACTTAGTACATTCTGCATCCTCATAGATTCCAAAAACAAAATCTGATTTTATAACTTGTTGTGTATCACTATCTGCTTTAATAACCTTTATCGTTTTAAGAATCGGCATATCTTTCATTTCAATTTTTTGCGTTTCTTTATCCGTTGTTACTGTAAATTCAATACTTTCTGCTTGTTCATATCCATAAGGACACGTTACTTCTGTTAAAGTATATTTTTTTCCTTCCTCTAATCCTGTAACCTTATGTGGTTCTTTTGTAGAAATCCATTTATCAATTACATTTCCATCTTCATCTGTAACGGTTAGCTCTGCTCCTTCAATTTCTTCGCCTGTTGCATAATCTGTTTTCTTAACTTCTACTACTTTGTCAATTAAATCTAGTCTTTGCGTTTCTTTATCCTCTGTTACTGTAAATTCAACATCTGTTGCAATTACATAGCCCTCTGGTGCCACCTCTTCATGCAAAATATAGGTTCTGCCTTCTTCTAATCCCTTAATGACATGTTCTTCTTTAGAAGATGTCCAACTATCAACAACTTCTTCTGTATCTCGATCAATTACTTGAAGTTTAGCACCTTCTACTTCATTTCCTCCAATGTCCGATTTTTTCATGGTTACTACTTTATCAATCATTGTAACTTTTTGAATTTCGCCTGTATCTTCTACCTTGAAACGAATATTACTTGCTTTTACAAATCCGTCTGGTGTTATTTCTTCTACTAATGTATAAACTTTTCCAACTTCTAGTCCTTCAATTTTGTGCGTTTTTTCGCCTGATACCCATCTGTCTATTACAACTTCATTATTTTCATCTAAAACAGTTAGCGTTGCTCCTTCTAGTTCTTTTTCTCCTGTAATATCTGTTTTAGAAAATTCAAAGACTGTTGTTTTATTCTCAATTTCTTTCGTAATCGTATAAACTTTTGTTGTTGTATCTTCTTGCTTAAATACAATCTCATGTTTGGTTTTGTCTAATGCCAAACCTTTCAATGTTTCGATTTCTTCTAGTTCATAACTTCCCATTGGCAAATTTTCTACTGTTAAATTTCCATCTTTATCCAAGTTGTAAGTTCCTACTTCTACACCCTTTTCATAAATTACACTTCCGTCTGCATAATCAATAATATCTTCTTTTGCAGTTAGTTTGAATTTGATTCCACTTAAATCAGAAATATCAACAATTGAAGTATCAATATCTTCTCTTTTGATTATGCTTTTATCGATTACTAATGTTCCAGTAGGTTGTTCATTTTGAACATTTACGGTAATATAAGCATCCATATCTTCGTCATATTCAGTAGTTTCGTTGCTTCTATTAACTTCAAAAATACATTCTTCCTCTAACTCTAAAAAGCCATCTGGTATTTTAATTTCGTCTACTTTATACGTTCCTGCTACTAATTTTGTTTCCGTATAAGCGATTCCATTTTCATCTGTCGTCCATTTATCAAAACTTTCTTTTCCTAGTTTGCATTTTACTTTTTCCCATTCGTTTGTTTCTTCATTTAATTTGTATAATTCAAATGTTGCATTTGAAAAAGTAACTGTTTTTCCTGTTTTCTTATCTTGTTTAATCATTTTGATATAACTTGTAAATGGTGTATCATTTTCGACTAATTCTTTGATTACACCATCGCTATTTTTATCAATTGTTACATTAAATTCTTTTACTGGATTTACTTTATCACTTGGGCAATAAGTTTCGTTTACCGTATATTTTCCATAAGCCAAAAGTCCTGATATTCCATGTCCGTTATTTTCTGTTTTGAAAATAGAATACTCATCTTTTGAAAATTCGTCTAAATGTCTTAATGCTTCATCAAAACTTCCATAATAATCAACATATTTGGTTAAAATGGCAGTAAATTCTGCTCCATCAACAATTGGGGCTGTATCGTTTGTAATAGATGACATTTTGATTACTTCAAATTTTGCTTTTTGCACTTGATTCGTAAAAGTATCTTCCAAATTTATTACTTTTGTATTCATGTCTTTGTAGTTAAAATTTATTTCGTGAGTTTCCGCATCTTGTAAATATCCCTCTGGCACTTTGGTTTCTCTTGCATAATAACTTCCCATTGGCAAACCTTTCAAAATTTCGCCCTCTGTTGTTAATTGTGCTGTTGTGCTTTTTGTTCTTAATCCGATCGTTGCCACTCCATTACTATTAAAATTGAATGTTGCGATTTCTTCATCTTTTGAAAAATATTTTACTGTTCTTGCCACATTATAAATATCTTCTTTGGCGTATAAAGTATATTCTGTTCCATTCAATGTAGCATCTCCATGATGACTTGTCCCATCTGCTCGATTATCTTTTCCTGTTTCTTTATCTGTTTTAATCAATTTCAATTCGCCTGTCGGCTCATAATTTTTAAATTGAATTTCTGCTGTTTCATTTACTTTTACATCTACTCTTTGAACTGTATTATCTAACAAGTAGCCATTTGGTACATTGGTTTCTTTTACATAGTAAATGGCTGGTGCTAATCTTTGAAAATAAACATTTCCATTGCTATCTGATGTTCCTGTTCTTACTTTTTGTGTACAATTTTGGTCTTTGTATAATTCAAACGTACAACCTGCCAAGCTATCTCCATTTGCATTTGTTTTTACAACTAACGCATTTCCATACTCGATTTCAATATTGATATTAAAAGCCGATGGATCGACATGGTTCGAAAATATTAGATTTTGTACTGCTCCTGAAGTGAATTGAATGTAGATATAATTTCCCATTGTATCACTTGAATATGGTGTACCATTTGGCATTAACTGATAGATTCCATAGTTCCTTGAACTAAAATTCACATTATCTGCTGTGCAATCTTCTGTAACAGTTACTGCTAAATCATTACTTCCTTGAATATGATTAAAAATAACACCATCTATATTTTGATTAAATGATCCATAAGACGCCAATTTTCCACTTGTATCGGTTATCATTTTTGTTTCTCCAAAAGTTGCTTTTTGGGTTGTGTTATTGAATGATGTATTTCCGTGATATTGATTATAGTAGCTTTCCGTTCTTGCTGTCCATTCTGCAAGATGTCCTACGCTCATATAGTTTCCATTCCAACTTTCTCGTGCTGGTACTTTTGAATTTCCATCAATATTGTTGTGAATATATTCCCATACCCATTGTTGCGTACAACAAGCATCTCGCATTGCCTCATCATTGGTTGGAACTCCTACACCGTGTTTCATAGTATATCCAAAGAAAATCATTTCTGCTACTTTAGCATATTGTGGAGCAGAATTTTTATAATGCACAATAAAATCTCCATTATAGGAATAATCTCCACCATTTGGCGAAGTTGCTCCATAATTTGCACAAAAGACTAAATATTGAACTCCATCGTAAACGGCATAATGAAGTTCGTGTCCATAACTTGCTTTACTTCCTGCAATCACTCCAAATTGAGCATTGCTATTTATATCTGTTATAAATGCTGCAAAAGTATTTAGTGGTAATGAGGTACATAGTGTTAATATTAGCATAATCATTGCCACGATTTTTTTCGTTTTTGTTTTCATTTTATCAAATCCTTTCTTTAAAAATTTCCATAAAAAAACACCTTAACAATAGTTAAAAACTAATGTTAAAGCATTTTTATATTTTTTATTAAATTATTCTTGTATTGCCCAAAAGTAATACAACCCACAAGCACATTGATCTATTTTATGTTGTTCTGATAACCAACCTTGCATATATTGATCACACGCACTTTCTGCTTCTGCCCAACTCGAATAATATCCATGTTCATTTGCACCATCTCCCAATACGTGATGACTTCCGCCCTCTGCACACCAATAAGTCAAATCCGATGGAGTAGAAGCATTGTTTTGTGTATTGCTTGGTATATTATTTTCTGTTGTATGATTTTTAGTAGATGTGCTTTCTACATTTTTATTATTGTTTGCTCCATTATTTTCTGCTGTTTGTGTAATAATTGGCTTATTCGTTTCTGTAATTTTACTATTCACTTGTGGTTTTTCTTGCTTAGCAGTGGCTGTTTTTGGCATTACTTCTTTCTTTTGAATCTTGTTCGAATTATCTTCAGCAATTTCCTTCTCTTTTTCTTCTTGCATTTTCTCTTGAACTTTAATTTTAAATTCCCTTTCTGCTTTGTTTAAATAGCAATCTGTAACGGATACTTTGGCAATATACTCTCCACTAGATTTTACATTTATATGATTGGTATCAATATTATAATCATTTATTTGAGATAAATCTGATACACTCATTAATTCTTGAAAGTTATACATTGCCAAATCTGTTTCAAATGGAATTTCAATATTATCCTTTATGGATATTTCAGGAGCTGTTGTGTCCTTGACTTCAACTGTCTGTTTTAAACTAATGTTTTTATAATTAATATTTACTTCATATTCTCCAACTGCTGGATATTCTTTATCTTCTTCGTTTTCTAAATTGGTTTCTAATTTAACCTTCTCCAAATCAATAAAATCATATTCAGCTAAATTGATTAAATCATTTATTGTCGGATGATATGTATTTCCATATTCTATAACAATCCTATCTTCGTATAGTGAAATACTCTTATCCCTTCTGTCAATAAATCTCATGATACCAATTCCTAAAATCATTAGAAAAATAAACATCATCATAAAAATAATAACAATTTTTTTCCTCATACGAATCCCCTCTTTCTTTTAATTTATACAATTATAACAAAAATTTTAGGGTAAGTATAAGTTCAAAAAAAATTTTTTTATTTTTACCTTGTAACTATATTAAAATCAATGTTTTTTCGACATTTACTCTACTTTTTCTAAAAAAGCTATGATAAAATATCTCTGATCCGTTGGTATTGCTCGATTATTTATGTATGAACAGGTATATAATTTCACAATTTTTTTTGATTCAGTTATATTCTTAATTGCATATTTACTTGTCTTTTTATAATACTCTATTCTTTCATCAAAGTCTAAATCTTTTATATTATTCTCTTCTACATTTACACCGATAGAATATACGCTAAATATAGTTGCCTCATAATTTTCTTTTTCAGTATAAATATGAACGGTCTTATGTTCTTCCCAAAATTTTTCATTCATATAATTACTTAAATCTGAAAACATTAAGCCATTTCTCATATTGTGACCATATATAATCGTTTCTTCATTTTGAAATGGATTGTTGTCTAGTGTAAATATAGAACCATTTCGGTTATACTTTTTTTCAAAAGTATGTTTCAGATAATATAAACTGTCATTATCTTTTAGAATTGGATAATTTATATTGGTATTTTCTATTTCTATCCAACCAATAACATCTTGATTGATATTTTTGAGCTTTTCCCAATCTATTTTATTATCTTTTTCAACAACTACATCTTTGATTAATTCTACATAAGAATCATCTGTTTCTCTATTCTCTAATAAAACATTAATTAAATGATAAGAAGATATGATTAGCGTAATTGTAAATATTATTATCCCTAGTATTGCAATTATTTTTTTCATTTAGTCTTGACCTCCTTCTACTTATTCCTATTATTCTAAAACGCTGGCATCACCCCCTTTACTGTTATTAAAAATTCTATTATTTCTTCATTATCTACTAAAATAAGAATTTTCTTTTTCTGTCCTTAATTTTTTTCTCTTTTGTAATTTTACATTAAATGTTTTTCTATATAAATCAGAGATATCCTTAAATGTTTTTGGATTCTCTACGATTTGTTTTATTTGACTTGGGTAAAAATTTCCATACACAATATCATAAATTCCAAGTTGCAAAGCAAGTTTAATCTCTTCCTGTTTTTTATCTTTTAATAGTAGAATCACTCTTATATTCATTTGCTTTAATAAAAATAAAAACTCATGCAAATCTCCTTCAATTGCTTGTGGCGATATAATTGCTGTCTCTTTTTCAAAACTATTATTTTCTATCAGATAATCACTATAATGTGCAATAACTGAATCCTTTAAAGCTGCTTGAATTTCTTTATCGACATCTTCTAATCCTGTATAAATTACTACCATTTATGTGGTTCCTCCTTTCGTTACAATTTCTAATGGATTGATTAATTCTCCATTTCTTCTTACTGTAAAATGACAATGACAACCTGTTGTAGCTCCATTGGTTGGATTGCCATTTCCATCTTTATAGGGATTATTGGTTACCCCATATACATTTTTAGGTCCAACTTTTCCAATAATTTCACCTTTTTTTACTTGTTGTCCTACACTTACTATAAACTCTGGTGAAGCATGGCAATAAGAAAATCTATATTCTCTGTCAATACTTGCTATTGTTATCGTATATCCTCCTGCTCCTCCCCAGCCAGTTGAAACAACTTCACCATCCATAATACATACAAGTTTTGTCCCTGCTGGTGCTGGAATATCCATACCACTATGAAATGTTGAAGCTCCTGCTGTTGGTGCTTTTCTTGGTCCAAATGGACTAGATATTGAGTAATATCCGTTCTACGGGCCACTCGGTTTCTTCTGACATTTCTCCTCCACCTAAAAACATATCTACAAATTCAAAAACACTTCTAAAAAAACCTTTTACTTCTTCCTTATCACTTTCTTTTTGATAGACAGTATCATAATAAGCAAGTTCTTGTGTCATATCAATTTTATCATCGTTATCAAAAGCAATATATAAAACATCTGTTATACTGCTAACAATCGTTAAAAACATAATAAATATTAGTAATGGAATGATAAATGGTTTTATCAATATAAATGCTACTTTCATAATTTTTTTCTTGATTTCATTCTTTGCTCTATTCTTTACCTCTTCTGTTAAACTAAAACTACTACTCATCTACATCATCTTCTTCCAAAGTTATAATTCTTTTGGCTTCTTCTTTTTTATCTTTCTGTCTTATATCATTGTTAGCCTGTCTATTATACATCCTTCTTTGTATTGCTTGGCTATCATCAAATCTTCTTTTATCATTATTATTTGTTTTTAAATTCTTACCTTCTGCCATATACATTCCTAAGCTCATGAATTCTTTTCCAACATTAAATGCTTTTTTCATTCCCTCTTTAACTTTATTGGATTCTGCCTTATTGTTTGATATATTAGAGTTATTCGACATGTTACTGACATTGTTTCCTGACATATCACTATTAAAAACGTTATTTTTCACATGGTTTTCCATATTGCCATTCGTTGTTTGATTCTCCAATGAGTTTGTGATGTTGATTGCTGGTTTACTAGTGCTTTGCTCCATTGCATTTTTCGAATAATTCTCATAACTAATTGAATTATCTGGTTTTGATTCTGGATTATTATTGGATTTACTGATAACTCTTGCAATAACTCCTGTTGTTCCAGTTTTTCCCTCACCAGTTCCTGTATTAAGAATATTGTTATTATTTTCGCCATTACTTTTGAATTGATAAGTAATCGATTGAATGGTATGTCCCATTGCAGCACTCATTCCTATACCACGACTTGCAAGTTCTTCATTGTTTACACCTGCTACTCTACTCACTAAATTTTGCATTGTATTTTGAAGAGCATCTCCTAATGGTAATATCATCATTCCCCATAAAAGGCTAGTTGCCCATCCTGCATTGGCTGGTATAAATGTTAAATAAATAAGAAATAAGAAAGCATACACAAATTGCATAAAAGAATTTATAATAATCTGCCCAAACCATATGCTCGATGCAATTGTCCTTTTATTTAAAATCCAAAATACTGCAACAATTGGCGTAAATATCGTAAAAACAATCAACGTAAACTGCCTTATAATAAATTTAATATTAATCTTCACAAATAAATAAGCAAACAAAGCAATTACAATCGCTGTTGCTATTGCATTTCCTGTATTGATATTAGTCAGCAAAGAATTTCCAAGCAAATCATCTAAACTGCCATGTGATCTTCCAACTAATATTGTAACTAGATTATTGTTAAGCATTAACATAAACTTTACAAATAGTGGTGCTAATAAAATCGCTGATGCTCCAAAAAATAATCTCATTAAATTATCTTTTACTTCATTTCGTTTATCTGGACTGATTCCTGCTACTATCATTTTCCAAGCTAAAATAACAATCGCTATAAACATTGGAGTTCCTATCACGCCAGCAATGGTCCAATACCAACTATTGATTAAACTCCAATCACTGTCTGTAAAAGGAGAAATTGCACTTTGATTGTTTCCAAATACTAATTCATCGTAATTTTTAAATCCTACACCAAATGCTTCATTTGTTGTTAAATCAAATACTGTTTCTGCCAATCCACCGAATCATTTTTGCAATTATCTTTTCAAATAAACCACCTTCATCTTTATCAATAACTTTTTCGACATCTGTTTGATTGTCATCATCTGAAAATATACTTGCTTGAACTGGATTTATAAACTCAAAAAAAATAAGCATTACTAATATAATACTTATCAATGTCTTTTTCACTTTCAAAATTTTTTCCCTCCTTTTTTAAGTTGTCATAAATTTGCTTTCAAAATTTGTCATATCAATTTTTATTGCTCTGATTTCCCCACCTTTTACAATGATACATTCTCCTGCTCTTGCTTTTGTTAATATTTCCTTTGTTCCAGATGGCAATTTAAAAAATTTCATTACTTCATCAATACTTCCAATTGACTGTTTTAGCAAAATAATTGTGTCACAACAATTAATGATTGCTTCAGCTTGTCTATTTTGTCTTAATTCTGCTAAATTTTGAGTAGCCAAAATCATTGCCACTCTTTTCTTTCTTGCCCTTCTTGCTAAATTCTCTAAAAAGTCTGATGTTACTTTATCTTTAAATAAATTCCAAGCCTCGTCTACTACCACATATCTTTTGTTTCTTTCTTTTGTTGCCATATATTTATTGGTTATCCAGGTTGTCAAAACCATACTTACATAATATTTCATAATTTCGTCTTTTATTTCAGATATATCAAAACATATAATTTGATCGTTTACTTGTAATGTGCTTTGACAATCAAATATTCCTAAAGTATTTCCCCTTAGAAAATTACTTAATGTACTCGATAACTCTTTATTCTTTATTTTATCTTTCATTACCCTATAAAAATCGGTTAATGTAGGCATCTCCTTTTTGATTTTTGAAAATGTTATCATGCCTTCCTGTTTTCCACCTTGCTTTTTATAAATCGAACTTTTTTCTTTTGTGATTTCCTTTTCTCGATAAACTTCTCTTACAGCTTGTTCAATATCTGCTATTTCGTTCGGTCTTAATGTTCTATTTTCATATTTATTGATAATTCCGTTTAAAATAGCTCTGATTTCAGTTATCTTATTATCTATATCAATAAATCCTTCATCTTCATCAATGTCAATATCAAATAAATTGATTCCAACTGGTACTGTCTGCTTTACTTTTATCGTCCTTCCACCTAATAATTTATTCAAAGCAACATACTCTCCTTCAATATCTAAAATGGATGATCTTCTGTTCATCAGTGCATTTCTTCCAACTAATAATTTAACCGTAACAGACTTTCCTGCTCCTGGTATTCCAAAAATTGCTATATTCGCATTGGCTAATCCTTGCGTAAACGTTTCTAAATTTATAGGAAGTCCAGTAAATAAATCTCTTCCTAAATAAATTCCTTCTTTTACACTTGACTTTGTTCTTGCTATTGGAAACATCGCAGCTAATCCTTCGGTTGTCATATTTCTCTGATTATCTTTTATGATATTATTATTAAGTGGAAGTGTTTCTTTTAAGGCATCTAGCTGTTTAAAATACAATGGTCTTATTTCGCAAGAATGATTTGCAAATTCATCCCTTAGCAATTTACTTTTTTCGTTCAATTCCTCTAAATTAGTAGCATTCACTCGTAATGTCACTTTCATGAAAAATAATTTATCATTATTGATTTGAATATTTCTTCGCATTTCTTCAAAAGACTGGATATTTTCCTCTAATCTATGTATCTCTTCTATATTTCCTTGTTTTTGAAATAAGAAATAATCTGAACGCAGTTTAGTAACTTTATGTGTTAAATATTTTATCACATTTCTTTCATCTGCAACTTGAACTTGTGTTGAAATATCAACATCTGGGACTGTATTTAAAATATCGTCTAACCATCCGATTCCAATATAATTTGGATAAAACATCAAAGTAAAAATCCTGGCATATTTGTCATCTCCCATATAAATATAATCTTTCTTTTCTTCTATCATTTCTGGAGCAAGCATTGACATTAATTGTGGCTGATTATCAAAAAAGTTTTCACCTTTTATTTCTTTTCTTTCTTGATATGGTTTTATTTTCTTCTCTTTTATTTTTTTAACTTTTGGTCTTTCACTTCTTTCAATTCTTATCTGTAACATACAATTCAAATCCTCCTTTCTCTTCAATATCGAATACTTTATTTTTATTTTCTTTATGTAATTGCTTATAAATCAGTTCCAAAATCTCTATATTGCTTAACAATCTTGTACTAATTTTGCCATTTAATAAATGATATCTTAATGTCTGATAAAATTCTTTAAGTTCTCTTTCTGCTATTTTTCTACTATTGAACGAAGATATCACCATATAATTTTTTCGTTCAAATAAATATTCATTTTTTTGCAATCTTTCTAAATGCGCTATTAATTGATTTGCATACTCCTTTACATTCTTACTGCTCCCCATTGTATTTATTTTTATTTCTTCTAGCATATCATCCATTTCAATTTGTTCTTTTACTTCTAAAAACTGAATGGGAAATTTAAGCATCTGTGATATACTTACTAATTCTCGACTTACGCCTGCTTTTTCGTCTTCATGCAAAAGTCCGTATTCTATACTCTCCAATTCAACAATGATAGAATGTTGTCTTTTGTTAATTGTAACAACTTGATCCTTTACGCCATCTATTCCCCATAAATTGTTAAGTGTTTTCTTGTTTTCTGTAGATTTATCAATTGGATTTAAACCTTGTAAATTATTTTTCTTTCTGGTATATATTAGAGTTCCTATCATAAAGATAATTCCTGCTAATATAAAAATAAATGCAATTATCATTATCTACTTTCCTTTCAAAATATTTTATTTTATATAAATTTTCTTCCTAAACACAAATTTCAAAATATTCAGAAAATACCTATCAGCATATAGATTGCCTATTTTCAAAAAAGCAAATATCAAAAATAGACTTAAAACAGCTATAAAAATTATCATTTTTACAACCATTGAAATATGTAAAAACAGTATTCCAACCGATATTGCAATTAAAATTATATACAACATCTGTCTTAATGACAAATATCCTCCAAATACCTTTTCTTCATGTGTAAAATCAAATGGTACTTTATATAACATCATACAAAAATTACCTCCTAACCACCAATTAAGGAGCCACCACCATTCGTTGCTACACTTAGAATAATTCCTGAAACAATTAAAGATAATCCTAAAAGCATTGTTCCAGCACATACCCAAGCTAAAGCTCCTATTGATTCACTTCTTTTATTCGCATTATTTGAATTCACTATCATTTTCAAAGCAATCACAACAATACTTACAAATACCAAAATTCCACCGAATCGGCATTGCTAACTTAATCACTGCATTTTTAATATTTTCTGTTGCTTGATTTACTTCTGCTGTATTAATGCTTCCTGCTGTTGCAAATGCTTGTGTTGGTAACAATAGCAGAATTGTACTAATCCAACATAACTTATTCTTTAGTTGGCTACTTAATTTTTTCAAATTTTCGCTTTTCATTCTCTCACTCCTCCTTTATTGATTAAAATATTTTATTTATCATTCACTACCTTAAAAATGTACTAACAATAACTGGCACTGCTAATACGATAATTATTAAAGTCAAAGAAACGATAAAATTTCTTATTCCAAATTTTATCGCTCTTTCGGATTTCTTCTTGGTTCCGAAATAACCAAATTAATAAACTAAATATAAGGTCCAATGTTACAATTATAATTGTGATTGTAAATCCTATTTTCATAACATTTTGGAACATTATACCTAGTCCACCTGTCAAATCGTCCACATTATAAGTAGGTATCATTTTTTCCTCCTGTTTTCATTCAATTTTTCTCCAAATCTCTTAACATACTTGCATAATAATAATTAAAAAAATTATCAATTTCATTTTCTGTTCCGAAATTATTTGCTTGTCTTTCTTTACAATTATCATAAAGAAATATCAACTCATCTCTTTTGGCTCTTGCTAGCAATTGCTTTCTATTACTTTTAAATAATTCTTTTAAAGCATATATAATTATCTTTAAACGTTCTAAATTTTCTTCACTGAAAAAAGCTATCATCTTTTCAGTGTAATTAAATTCTAGCCTTTCAAGCACTTTAAAAAATTGTCTTTCTTCATCTTCTGTAAATTTTTCTGGATTTTGTTCTTCCTTTTTTATTATATAATGAAAGAATCTATCTATCTTAATATTTATATTATTATCTTTAGCTTTTCTGCTTATAGGGTATAAGCAATCCTGCTCATAGGGGTATGGGCTATTTGGCTTATAGGGGTATAAGCTATTCTGCTCATAGGTATAGGGTAATTTCTCCTTAATCCTATCATTGATATAGATTCGCCTTTCCATTATTTGGTTTCTTTTGTTTTTGATAATCTCTACTTTTACAAATCCTAATTTTTCTAAATGCGTTATCCATCTTGATATTGTTCCTGGTATTACATTATAAAGTTCTGCAAAATATTTATTTTGGGCAAAGCAATATCCTTCTTTGCCTGTTAATGCTGTTATTTCTCCATATAATAACCTTTCTGGATATTTTAATTCTTCACAATATCTAACATAGCTTGGAATAACTGCATAATATGCTGGTTTGCTTGGTTCGTTCACATATAAAAACACCTCCTCATAAATTACTTTATATTTATTTTAATATTGTAACATTTTTTCTTTATTTGCTTTTCTAGTTCTAATTTTGTTTCTTGTTCATATGAAAAATAAAGCTATTCCTTTTGAAATAGCTTATATATTCAATCAAAAATACGTCTTTTATAAATTTATTGCAAATTGTTCAAATTTTTCTACAGCATCATTTTTCATTTTAGATGTAACTCTTACATATATTTCATATGTTGTTTTTATTGTACTATGACCTAATCTTTTAGAAACAGCTTTTATATCTGCCCCTGCTTCAATTAGTCTTGTAGCATGTGTATCTCTAAAATCATGAAATCTACACGGAATTCCTAGTTCATAATGAATTACCTTAAATGGATATTTACATGTATCAGTTCCTTCAAAAACTCCATTTTTTTTCAGGAAAATTAAATTAACCTCTGGTAATGCAACTTCTATCTCTGCAAAAGCATTAATAATTTTTGTTTCTGGCTTATTATTATATGGATTAACTACTTCTTTTGCATAATGCTTCATATATGAATCTCCATATTCTTCTTTATATTTTTCCTGTTCTTCTTTAAATTCCTTTAAAGCATTAGTTAATGTATTTCCAATATCAATAGTTCTATAACTACTTGGTGTTTTACAAGTCCCTAAATACCAAACTGTTGTTGCATTGCCACTAATATGTCTATTCTTACTTCCTCCTTTTTGATTTTTCTTCAAAATATTTCTATCTACTCTTAATGTTTTATTTTTAAAATCAATATCTTCCCAAGTCAAACCAAATACTTCTGAAACTCGAAGTCCAGTATAATAAGCTGTCAAAGCTGCATAATAAAACGCATGATTATTTCTAAATCTTTCTAATATCATAGTAATTTCTTCTTTTGTGAAAATATGAACTGGATCCTCATCTGGTATATCATATTTAGGAAGTCTAACTTTTAATGCTGGATTTTCCTTAACAAATCCTACAACATCTGTCGCATAAGTGAATGATGTCTTTAATACTTTTAATATATTTTTTAAAAAATTTTTTGAAAATCCTTTTTCTACATATATTCTATTAACAAATTCTTGTAATGTAGATGTTGTAATTTGCGATAATCTATAAAATCCTAATTGTGGTTTAACGTGATTTTTAATAATACTTCTATATGCCTCTATTGTATGATATTTTAAATTAATTTCACAATGCTCTTTCATCCAATAATCCAAATAATCACTATAAGATATTGTAGCTGGTGTAAAGGAGTGGCCTGTTTGATTATATTCATTATACGCTTTTATTCCTTCTTTTTCTGCCTCTGCTTTTGTTTTAAATCCAGATTTTGTAATCTGTTTTCTTTTACCGTTAATTGGTGCAATTTCAAATTGATATTGATAAACTTTTCCTCTTTTCCTAACATTAACCATAGTTATATTACCTCCTAACAATACTAGCAGATAAAAATAGAGCTAACATATTAACATGTTAACTCTTATAACTCTTATTTAATTGTGTCAACATATCTTTGTCAATGCAGTATTTTCAATCACTTTCGAGGTATGTCAACAGATTTTGAAAAAACCGTTGACAAATCGTTGACAAATATCCATTTTTATTCATTATGTTAATTTCAATAATCCTTTAAAGTATTGATTTATTGGGATTTTCCACAGCAGTTTTTGTATTTCTTCCCACTTCCGGCATGGGCATGGGTCATTTCTACCAACTTTTGGTTCTTGGTTTACAACTGGTTGTGGCTTTGAATCAGAAGGTGCTGATTGTGGAAGTCCTGTCTCTTTATCTAAATGAATGGTCTCTAATGCCTTTTCATCAAATCCTTCTGATGTTATTTCAACATTTGACTCTCTTTTTATCGTACGTTGGTTGCGCATAATATGAAGCATAATTTTAACAATTTCCAACTTAATTTGAAGGTTCATTTCGTCAAACATTTCGCCACCTTCAAAACGATATTGAACAACAGGGTCCTTTTGACCATAAGCACGAAGTCCAATTCCATTTTTCAACTCATCCATAGCGTCAATATGATCCATCCATTTAGCATCCACAATTTTTAGTACAACAATTCGCTCTAGTTCGCGCATTTCCTTTTCGCCAATCTCTTTTTCTTTCTGTTCGTAAAGATTAAGCGCTTTTTCTTTCAATTCTGCTAAAACTTCATCCGCTTTTACCTTTTCTTTCTCCAAACTGTCTAATTTCTCAATATTTAAAGAAGTTTGAATTTCTGCCACAAAAGCATCCTTTTGCAAAGTACCATCTTCCATTTCTGAACGATACGTATCAACTACAGCCTCACATGCATCTTCCATCATGCCAATTATATTTTCGCGAAGATTGGCACCATCCAAAACTTGTCTTCTTTCGCCATAAATAATTTCTCTTTGCACATTCATAACATCATCATAATTCAAAATATGTTTTCTCATAGAGAAATTTCTGCCTTCCACTTTGCTTTGCGCATTTTCTATTGATTTTGAAATCAATTTCACTTCAATTGGCATATCTTCTGGAATATTGCCTTTTTCAAAGATTTTTGTGATAATATCGCCACCAAATATTTTTAGCAAATTGTCGTCCAAGCCAAGATAAAATCTGCTCTCTCCTGGGTCTCCTTGACGTCCACTACGTCCACGAAGCTGATTATCAATACGACGAGACTCATGTCTTTCCGTACCAATAATTTTCAAGCCTCCACTTGCAATGACTTTATCTTTTTCTTCTTTGATTTCATTATCATACTTTTCGACCAATTCTTTATATTTCTTTCTTGCATCCAAAATCTCTTGGGTCTGTGTTTCATTAAATGCCGTAGATTGCTCAATCAATTCATCTGAATATTTCAATTTACGCATTTCTTGTTTTGCCAAAAACTCGCTATTACCGCCAAGCGTAATATCCGTACCACGACCAGCCATGTTTGTTGCAATCGTAATTGCTCCAAATTTACCAGCTTGCGCAATAATTTCAGCTTCTTTTTCATGATTTTTCGCATTTAAAACCTCGTGTGGAAGTCCTGCCTTATCCAAAAGTTTACTCAATTTTTCCGAATTTTCAATCGAAGCTGTACCAACCAAAACCGGTTGTCCCTTCTCATGGCTTGCCTTGATATCTTCTACAACAGCTGCAAATTTCGCCTTCTCATTTTTGTAAATAATGTCAACTTGGTCATTTCTGATCAATGGCATATTTGTCGGAATTGACACAACGTCTAAATTATAAATTTCTTGGAATTCCTTTTCTTCTGTCATAGCAGTACCAGTCATACCAGACAATTTGTCATACATTCTAAAATAATTTTGGAAGGTAATGGTTGCCAATGTTTTGGATTCGTCCGCAATTTTCACGCCCTCTTTCGCCTCAATGGCTTGATGCAAACCATTGTTGTATCTTCTACCATACATAATACGCCCTGTAAATTCATCAACAATCAACACTTCTTTATCTTTAACAATATAATCAATATCTTTTTTCATAATGCCATGGGCGCGCAAGGCTTGGTTGACATTATGCACAATCTCGGAATTTTCAATATCATTGAAGTTCTCTAATTTGAAATAATCTTCTGCTTTTTTAATACCTTTGCTGGTCAAAGACGCTGATTTTGCTTTTAAATCAACGATATAATCATATTTTTCATTATCTTCGGCTTGGTCAAAATCCTTAACGTCTTCCTCAATAATAACTTTGGCATCTAATCTGCGCACAAAACTGTCTGCCCTTTTATAAAGGTCAGAAGATTTATCAGCACGGCCAGAAATAATCAGTGGCGTACGTGCTTCGTCAATCAAAATGCTATCAATTTCGTCCACAATCGCATAATTTAAGCCACGTTGCACCATTTGTTCTTTGTTGATGACCATGTTGTCACGCAAATAATCAAATCCGAATTCGTTATTGGTACCATACGTAATATCTGCATTATAGGCTTTATGTTTGTCATCTTGTGGCATTCTACTATAAATCAAACCAACAGACAAGCCCAAAAAGCGGTAGATTTTTCCCATCCATTCACTATCTCTTTTGGCCAAATATTCGTTAACTGTGACAATATGCACACCTTTTCCAGTTAATGCATTCAAATAAGCTGGAAGGGTTGCTACTAAAGTTTTTCCTTCACCAGTTTTCATTTCTGAAATTCTACCTTGATGCAAAATAATGCCACCAATCAATTGCACATCAAAATGTCGCAAGCCCAAAACTCGGACAGACGCTTCTCTCACAATTGCAAAAGCCTCTGGCAAAATATCATCTAATGATGCACCATTTGCTAATTTTTCTTTAAACTCTATTGTTTTATGAGCCAATTCCTTGTCCGATAATTTTTGCATTTCTGGCTCTAAACTATTGATTTTATCGACAATTGGTTTTACTCTTTTTACTTCTTTTTCACTATAACTTTTAAAAAGTCCCATTCAATTTGCCTCCTCGTATACTCATATAGTTTCAAATATATCATTAAACTCCATAAAATGCAAGACCATTTGAAAAAAAAGTAAAATTTATTTCATTTCTAGTAATTATTATGATACAAATCTTGACTATAAAAATAATATATAGTAATATATCATGGTATAGGAATTAATAAAAATGGTCTATTAAGAAGGAGGAAAGATATGAAGAATGAAACCAATAGCAATCCTCATATACCGGTAATAGGTATGAGTGAAGAAACTTTTGTTCAAGCCTATAAGGCACAATCTCAAATGAATGTAAACAAAATCATCAGTGCTGATATTTCATCTAAAGCCTGTCTCTTAATTGAGTCTTTACATGAACGCAAAGGCAACCATTAACTAAACCATTTATCACTCAAACCGGACTTGTAAGTCCGGTTTAACTCTAAATAATTAGTTATATTTTAAAATCGTTTCCATATCTTTATCACCCCTTCCTGATAAATTCACAATCATGCAATCATTTTTATCATACTTTTTCGCTATTTTAATGCTATAGGCAAGTGCATGACTGCTTTCTAATGCTGGAATAATGCCTTCCTGCGAAGTGAGGATTTTGAATGTTTCAATCGCTTCTTCATCTGTAATACTTTCATATTTTACACGATGAATTTCATGTAAATAAGCATGTTCGGGACCAATACCGGGATAATCTAAACCAGATGAAATAGAGTAAGCTTCTTGCAGTTGATTATTTTCATTTTTCATAATATACGTTTTCATGCCATGCAAAATTCCAATTTTTCCCTGATAAATACTAGCAGCATGTTTTCCAGTTTCTAAACCTTTTCCAGCTCCCTCAATTCCATAAATATCGACCTCTTTTTCATGAATAAAATCATGAAAAAGTCCAATACTATTGCTTCCACCGCCAATACATGCCATTATGGCTTTTGGCAATTTTCCTTCTTGTTCCAAAATTTGCTCCTTAGCTTCTTTCCCAATAACCTTTTGAAATTGTTTTACCATTTCAGGATAAGGAGATGGTCCAACCGCAGAACCAATTAAATAGAACACATCTTGATTTTCAAGTAAATACTCAAAAGCCTCGTCTACTGCATCTGCCAATGTTCCTTGCCCTCTGGAAACAGGTTTTACTTCAGCTCCAAGCAATTTCATTTTATCAACATTTACTTTTTGTTTTTCCATATCCACTTTTCCCATAAAGATAGTACATTTCATTTTGAACAAACTGCAAACAGTTGCTGTTGCGACTCCATGCTGTCCTGCTCCAGTTTCTGCAATAATATGTGTTTTATTCATTCTTCTTGCTAATAAAACTTGCCCGATGGCATTATTAATTTTATGAGCACCTGTATGGTTCAAATCCTCTCTTTTCAAATAGATTTTAGCTCCTCCACAAAATTTGGTAAAATTTTCAGCATAGTATAACGGACTCGGTCTTCCAACATATTGCTTTAGATAATATTCATACTCTTTTTGGAAATTAATATCTTCTATCGCCTCATTAAATGTTTCCTCAATTTTACTGAATTCCCTTTTTAATTCTTGTGGAACATATTGCCCACCAAATTTTCCATAATTCATAACTCATTCCTTCTTTCTTTTTATAAATTTATATTTTCGACAACGCCAATCCTCCTCCATTCAACCACCTCCTTAACATATAAAAAAGCACTTGCATGAATAAATACAAAAAATTTACTCATACAAGTGCTTGGATTTTACTTAAAGTTTGGCACTACAAAACTGTATGAGTATTTTTTACCCATACATTCCACCAATGATTTAATTGAAAATTAATTGTTTCTTTCATAACTTTCCCTCTTTAGATTAATATATTCAATAAAATTTAAATTGTAACTTTATTTGGCTCGGGTGGTTAGATTCGAACTAACGCATGTCGGAGTCAGAGTCAAAATCAAGTATTTTCTATTCATTACTAAATATTCCTGAAATACTTGATATTACTATACTTTTTAACACTTCTATATACTGTAAATTACTAAAGTTTTCTATACTTTTCAAAAAGTTTGGACAAGTTTTGGACAAGTAAATATTGCAAATATTAACCACGCTTAGCCTTTCTTAACGTAGTAATATATAACTCTATTTGTTTATCATCTTTTCCATTTTTGACTGCTTTGTAAAACTTTCCTACTATTTTAAATACTATTTTTGTAATATCTCGACGTTTTCCCAAATATCTTCTTAAAAATTCTGTATATTCTTCCATGACAAAATATTTTTCTTTTAGTACATCTTCTTCTACATTTCTTTTCTTCATCTTTTCCTCCAACTTTTTCTTCTTCTGTTTTCGATTATAATATTTCAAACTACAAAAAGCAACTATAAAAGTTCGACAAAAACTCTGAAAAAAATTACATTTTTTCTCACTCAAAAATCGGTATTTCTTTATTTTCAATACTTTTATCAATTTTTTACATTTCTAAAAGTTTCCTGACAGGAAACTTTTGTCGAAAAAATATTTAAAAAGATTCTGGTTATACTAATTTTAGAGGTATGAAAAATGATTATTTATGCAATAAGAAACTTAAGAAAATCTAAAAATATAACTTTAGATGAATTAAGTAATAGAACCAGTATATCAAATTCGTATTTATCCAAACTTGAAAATAATAAAGTAACTAATTGTACTATAAATACATTAGAAAAAATTGCTGAAGCTCTTGAAGTAAATATCAAAGATTTATTTTACAGCAAATTAGATATAAAATATTTAAAAGAAAAGTTGAATGAAACTATTGATGAATACGGTATTAATTCAAAAGAAGCTCTAGAAATTAGCCAGCTTGTCGATTTACTCATAAATGTAATTA
>CANOWW010000020.1 GCA_947571115.1 uncultured Clostridium sp. | reverse complement strand
ATTCTGGAGATAATGCGAGTGGAGTTAGCTATTATCAATATAGTTATGACCAAGTGAACTGGAATACGTATGCTAATTCAGCTTCAAATTCATTTGTAACAACGCCATTTAGTGCAGAAAGAAATCAATTAGTGTATATTAGATGTGTAGACCATGCAGGAAATGTTTCTGGCGTAAGTTCAACAAGGATTTGGATTGAATATGCCCAACCAGCGAAAACTGCAATAACACCAAGTACTTATGGGGATAAAGTGAATTATGCTGCTAATGGAATTTATGATTGGGAGATTCTTTATAACAATAATGGTAGAATTACGTTAATAACTACAGAAATAGTACCAGTTGGAAGTTATGAAAAACATAATCAAATAGTGGAGAGTAGTCGTGCTGATTCGAAAAATTACATAGGAGATGAAGATACAAGTGGTTATAATGCGGTTGCATATCAGTTGAGTCATTCTGAATATTGGAGTAAGTTTGCAGAAGGTTTTCCAGGAGCAGTAGCGTATGGTGGTCCTAGTGATTCAATGTTGCGAAAATCTTGGAAAGAAGTATCAGGACAGGATTTAACATTTAATGATAATAGCAAAAGTTTTTCAGGACACCCTTGGGTATGTTCAAGTAGATATTGGGTATCAGGTTGCCCAGTTTCCTCTCATAACTATTTTGTGTGGTGGACTGGAGCTACAGGTGTAACAGGAAACGGAGGTATGTCTGGATGTCGACCGATAGTTAATTTACCAGAAGGTATAAATGCTACTAAGGGAGCAGATGGTAGGTGGACTTTTAGTCAGTAAAATACAAATAAATAGAATATATTAATTTTTCAAAACAAGTAAGGAAGAAATTAAAAAATTCTCTTTACTTGTTTTGTTGTTTATTAGCTAGAAGGATAAGCAGAACAGCATAACTTTTTTGTGACAGATTTGTGAATATTGTGTGAATTTTTAGAAGGGCGCAGAAGACTGCGCCTTTAAATTTCGAAAATTGCTTGGCAAAGCAAAAAAGAAGAAGTATAATCAATATAGGATAAAAAGTTAAACATATTGTATTCAATAAAAAAAGACACAACTTTGTGTCTTTTATGTGACAGAATTGTGGAAATTATGTAAATTTTAAGAATTGATTAAAATTCAATTTTTCTTATAATAATATTTCATGCAAACGTCTTCAAAGCCTAGTTTTCGATAGATATCTGCTGGGTAGTAACCATCTTCTGTTTGCAGAAAAGCGAGTTGCAAATTTTTGTTTTTGCACATTTGCAATTGCTGTTTTACAATTTCCTTGCCAATTCCGTGGTTTCGAAATTGTTTTTTGACAGCCAATCCGTAAATTCCATAAATTTCATGATCGTATACCCCCTGCGTGATGCCTACAATTTCTCCATTGACTTTTGCAAAGAAAAATTCGCAAGCAAAATTATTTTGTGTTTTTGTATAATTGGCATAAACTTCTTGATAAGCAGTGTCTAAATCGCCATAAGGGTCTTGAGAGTCGCCTGTTTGATAGGCTTTGATTAATTCTTTGCTATACAATTTCATGTTGGTTGTTTGTTCTAGGGTTACGTTAAAAGGGCAATTTGTTTGTAACAAATTTAGTTGGTCGAAATTTTTATAAATTTGCCAAACCTCACTTGAAAGTAATTCATAAGTATCGTCCAAAAATGTTTTTTTTGTAGGCGAAGTGTACACTATAACCTCTCTGTTTTTGGCTTTTATTTTGCTACTGGCTTCTTGTATAATTTGATCAAACTCTTCTTTATCATTAGCATTGATGTCTGTAATAAAATTGAAGTAAATATCTTTGATTTGGTTGTGGTGAAAAATGTTATATTTTTCATATTTGTCGACACCGCTAAAAGTAAAGCCTAAATTAGAATAAAGATGGAAATGTTCTAATTTTTTTATTAATTCTAAATCCATAATAACCTCCTTAAAGTTATTGATTAAAGTATACCATAAAATTTTTATATAGTAAATCATTGAAACGCGTTTATTTTTTTGTTATGATGAAAAAATAAGGAAAATGGAGGAATGAGAAAATGACAGAAAAAGAAAAGATGTTGTTAGGTGAAATTTATGATGCCAATTATAATAAGGAATTAATGGAAGAAAGAATAAAGGCGAAAGATTTGTGCCAGGAATACAATCATTTAAAGCCATCTGATATAGAGGGAAGAAAAGCATGCTTGCAAAAGATTTTGGGGAAGACAAAAGAAAATTTTTGGATTGAGCAGAGTTTTTGGTGTGACTATGGCTACAACATTGAAATTGGGGAGAATTTTTATGCGAATCATAATTTGACGATACTGGATGAAAACAAAGTGATTTTTGGAGATAATGTTTTTATTGGACCCAATTGTGGTTTTTATACAGCAGGGCACCCGCTAGATTTTCAGACGAGAAATCAAGGGTTAGAATATGCTAAGCCAATTGAAGTTGGCGACAATGTTTGGTTTGGGGGAAATGTAGTTGTTTTGCCGGGGAGAAAAATTGGGAGTAATGTTGTGATTGGAGCTGGAAGCGTTGTTACAAAAGATATTCCGTCAAATGTGGTGGCAGCGGGAAATCCTTGTAGAGTTTTGAGAGAGCTTTAAGGAAATCTTAAGAATTTGGGGGATTGATTTTACTGGGATTTTGTTGTATAATTACAGAATATTCAAAAAATGAAAATGGAGGAAAATAAGTGAAAAAGAAATTAACCAAAAAAAGAGTAATTATTATTGTAGTTATTATTCTGATCATTATTTTTGTACAAATGAACAACAAGGCGGCGAAAAATGCTGTAGAAGCACCACAAATAGAAACGGAGGAAATTGAAAAAAGGACGATTGCAAAAAGCGTGAGTGCAACAGGAAGTGTGACAACTGCAAATTCAAAAGAGATTACGTCTACTTTGACAGGAAGCGAAGTCGTGAGTGTGAATGTTGTAGAAGGGCAGAAAATTGCAGTGGGAGATGTGATTTGTAAATTTGATATGAACAATGTGCAAAAAGATTTGTCAAATGCAAAATCAAGTGCTAATATTTCAGATGCACAATCTAATTTGGGGATTGAGTCGGCAAGGAGAACCTTGCAAGAAGCGATGAAAAGCAGAGATTCACAAATTGTGAATGCACAAAAAGAGGTTGCTTCTGCGCAAGATGCGTATAATCAAGTGCAAAATCAGTTGAATACGACAAACCAAACGTTAAGTGCCAAACAAGCAGAGCTAGGAACAGTCAACACAAGCTATGTAGAAACGCAAAATGTATTGACTTTTACGCCAGCAACAGACCAGAATTATCAAGCATTAACAGAGACTTTAACTTCATTAGAAACCAAAAGAGAGACGTTAAATGCTGAAATAGCGGGTCTGCAACAAGTAGTGCAAGAATTGCAGGGGTCAAGTAATCAGCTAAAAGCAGCTTTAGATGGAGCAGTTTTTGCTTTGGAAAGTACCACAAATGCTGCGGATGGCAATGTGGCTGCCATGCAAGATAGTTTGAAAAATGCGGAATTGAGCGCCAAATCAAGCGATATTACGCAAAAAGGTCAGCTTCAGACTTATGAAGAACAATTGGAAAAAGGAATTGTGACTTCTACTGTGGCAGGAACGGTAACATCTGTTAATGTGAAAGTAGGAGATTTGTACACTGGAAATACAATTGCTACAGTTGATGGGGTGGATGAATTTATCGTTGAGGCAGAAATTGACGAATATGATATTCCAGATATTGCAGAAGGCATGAAAGCATTGATTAAAACAGATGCGACAAAAGACGAGGAGTTGGAAGGAAGAGTAACATATGTAGCGATTAGTCCAACAGCAAATGCTTTAACAGCAACAACGTCAAGTGTGGCAACAAGTACGAATGCCAAATATAAGATTAAAATTGCGTTAAACCAGCAAAATGAGAGATTGCGTTTGGGCATGAATGCGAAAATTAGCATTATTTTGGAAAGTAAAGAAAATATTTGGACAGTTCCATATGACACCGTGCAAGAAAGAGAAGATGGAACGAACTATATTGAAGTTTTGAAAGAGGGCAGTGAAAATGAAACAGAGGAATTGAATGTTCAAGTTGGAATTGAGGGAACTTATTATGTTGAGGTTATTTCAAGTGAATTAAAAAGTGGAATGAAAGTGGTTTTGCCAAAACAAGATACTGGGACTGCAATTGAGGACATTCTTGGAGTAGATGGACCAAGTGCAGGAGTATAGTAAAAAAAGGAGTAAAAATGAGTTCTATTATAAAACTAGAAAATATTGTAAAAAAATTTTATGTTGGCGAACCAAATGAGTTAGAAATCTTACACGGCATTTCGTTGAAAGTAAAGGATGGCGAATTTGTGGCGATTGTGGGACCTTCTGGTTCGGGAAAGTCAACGCTTATGAATATGATTGGTATTTTGGATCGTCCAACTTCGCGGAACCTATATTTTGGATGGAATTGACGTCGGAAATGCAGGAGATGCGGAATTGTCGAAAATTAGAAATCAAAAAATTGGGTTTGTGTTTCAAACTTATAATTTGATTTCTAAAACCAATGCTTTGAAAAATGTAGAATTACCAATGCTTTATGCTGGTGTTAGTAAAAACGAGAGAAGGAAAAGAGCAAAAGAATTGCTAGATTTGGTGGAAATGGGAGAGCGTGCGAAACATTTGCCAGAGGAGTTGTCTGGTGGGCAAAAACAAAGAGTAGCGATTGCAAGAGCCATGGCAAACGACCCTGCGATTATTTTGGCAGATGAGCCGACTGGTGCCTTGGATTCAAAAACAGGCCGTTTGGTGATGGATTTGTTTCATAAATTGAATAAGGAAAAGAAAAAAACGATAGTGCTGATTACGCACTCCAATGAGTTGGCAGCTGAAACAGACCGCGTTATTTCGATTAAAGATGGAAATATCGTGAAAGTTTCAAAAGGAGGTGCGAAAAGATAATGTTACTTTGGGAAAATATTATTTTAGCTTTGAATGGGTTGCTTTCCAATAAAACCAGAGCATTTTTGACAATGCTTGGAATTATCATAGGAATTGGTTCCGTGATTGCGATTATTACGGTGGGCAATTCGCTTACCCTTTCTGTTTCCGAAAATATGCAGTCTATGGGAGCAAATGACATTTATGTGATGGTGGAGCCAAGACAGGACGAAGAGGACAAAGGCAATGTGGATGGAATTGTGTATGGTTCTTTGCAAAAAAATGAAGAATTGCTGGATGAAGATTATCTGACGACTGAGATGATTGACGCAATGTGTGAGAAATTTTCAGAAGAAGTATATGCCATTAATTTGCAAAATCAGATTGGACAAACAACGGTTACAGTGGGAAAAAACAGTGCAGAAATTGGTCTTTATGGCGTTTCTGCTGGTTATTTTGTGACCAATCAATTGGATATTATCGAAGGTTCGATTTTTTCGGCGACTGATTTTTCAGAGGGAAAAAGTGCGATTTTAATTGCTGATAAATTGGCAGATGAGTTGTATGACGGGGATTATAAAAAAGCAGTTGGTAGTGAGATTGAGATTAATTCTGGCAACTCGGTTGGAAATTTTACGATTGTGGGCATTTATAAAAAAGAGGCGAATGCCATGATGGGAATGAGCATGGGCGGTTCTGTGACAGATGTTTATATGCCACTTAGAACAGCTAACAATTATGCGCATATGAAGCAGCAATATACCTCTTTCCAAGTGGTAACAAAAGTAGGTGTGAATTCAGATGAACTTTCAGCTAAATTAGAAAGTTTCTTTCAGCCATATTATCGAAACAATCGAAATTTTAAAGTGACAGTGATGACGTTAAGTTCCATGGTATCGATGTTAACAGATATGTTGTCAACGATTACATTGGCAATTGCAGTTGTAGCTGGAATTGCGCTATTAGTTGGAGGCATTGGCGTGATGAATATTATGCTGGTTTCGATTACCGAAAGGACGAGAGAAATTGGAACGAGAAAAGCGCTGGGCGCGAAGAACAGTTCGATACGTGTTCAATTTATTGTAGAAGCCATGATTATTTGTTTAATTGGTGGAATATTTGGCGTTATTTTGGGGATTGCTAGTGGGATTGGTTTGTCGAATTTGCTAGGTTATCCAGCGGTTCCGTCGGTATCGGCGATTGTGATTTCTTTGCTATTTTCGATGTCAGTTGGGGTGTTTTTTGGTTATTATCCGGCAAGCAAGGCTGCCAAAATGAACCCAATCGATGCTTTGCGCTATGAATAAAAAACTTGTGAAAAAGTTTTTGAAAAAATATTTACTTTTTTTAAAATAAATGATATTATTTTATTAAAATTTGACAAAATAATATTAAATAACAGAAGAAATATCAAAAAAGGTAAAAGGAGTACAGCATGAAAAAGTTAAGTAAAATTTTTAGATTGGCATTTGTTTTGGTGGCAATACTGAGTTTTTATTGTGTGAGTTTTGCGGATGTGTGGGATACGACATTAGAAGTTGTAAAAAAAGCGAGTAATGTCAAAAATTTAGAAAATAATCAGGGACGTTTGACGCATGAGATTACTTCGTATGATAAGAAAGCTGGAGAAATAAAATTAAGATTAACGCTGACTAATACAGCGGAGAATTCGGAAGAAGGAACAGGGACCCCAACAGAAATTTATATTATACTTTCAGAGAATTTAACGATTAATGAAGATAATTATAAAAATTTTTGTGCTCATATTCAAATATTAGCGAAAAAAGTATTTGACAAAAATCCCAATTCTAAAATTGGAATTATCGGAATGAAAGGTCCTATTTATGATTGGGTAGAAGAAGGAGATAAAAGAAGACCAACAGAAAATGACCAAGGTTCAGTTGACGGAACTGAAAATGATAGTGAGGTTGTTATAAAAGCGACCAATAATTATGAAGAATTAATGGCGGCTTTGGTTAATATGAATTCAGCGAAACAAGAATATTACGTTAATTTACAATCTGCTCTAATTACAGCGCAAAAAACTTTTTCAAAAGATGCGAACAAGATATTGATTTCATTATATGATAGAGTTCCTTATGTATCAGTTGGAACACATGATAAAATTGTTTATACAAAGGATACTGCAGAGCAGCTTATTATTGAAAAGACAACAAAATTAGTAGAAAATACCAAACAAGAATTTTTGAATTTGAAGAAAAATGGAATTAATTTTATTCAATTAAGACCAAGTGATACAGACCTTAACCAACCATGGAATGATTATGAGACTGGGGAATTAATTTTGAATTTTGACGGAACAGAGTATGTTAGAGATTTGTATGGAACTTTTGATAATCCAACTTATGGAAAGATGTATTCTTTGGAAGTAGAATCCTTTACTAAAATTGTGACAGAAAATATTTATGAAGATATTATTTCTTCTATGAATTCGGTTATGACTGATATCAAAATTCGCGAATATTTAACACAAGAAATTATGGACAATTTTACGTTTACGATTGATGATGCAGATGCTGATGTAGATACTTCAAATTTAGCAAAAGACCGCTATTTTGTGTGGAATATTAATCAATTAAATCCGGGCTCAATGGCTATTTTGAATTATACTTTGAAAATTAAAGATATGCAAAATAGAGATATTTTTGATAAAATTATTTCCGTTAATGATAAAATAGATGTTTCATATATAGATGGCTTAGGTAATGACAAAAACGAAACAGAGCCATCTAGTCCGCAAGTGAAGTTGACTGGAAAGCAAGTAGAAAATAACACGAATACGAACACAAATCAAAACACTAATACAAATGCGAATACAAACAGAAATGTAAATAACAGTCCAAATACGAACACGAATACCAATAAAAATACAGCAGATAATACAACAGCGCCAACTATTTTGCCAAAAACAGGTTCCAAAATATTAATTGCAGTTACATTAGGAGTAGCCATTATAGGTGGATTTGTGTTATATGTCAATTATCGAAAATTAGATGATGTAAAATAAAGTAAAATGGGGAAGAATAAAGGCTTCCTCATTTTGGAATAACGCTATAAAAAAATTCACACAAAAGTCACAAAATTTTAATATTATTTTTATAATTGATTGGTAAAATTATACTATAACAAGAGAGGAGATGATTGTTAAGATAGACATATTATTAGCACCAAAAAGTAAATATGGAAAAAATGGATTAAATATAAAAGATAATAAATTTGGGCAGCTAATGAATTTGTACTCACTCGCTATGAGAGAGGTTGAGGAAAAAGTAAATTCAATTAATCAGGATTACACAGAAATTTATGGGCATGATTTGATTAACCATGTTGTGTGCAGAATTAAAACTCCTGAGAGCATTGTCAAAAAGATGAAACGCAAAAATTATGAATTAACTTATAAGAACCTAATAGAAAATATTAATGATATAGCAGGTGTGAGAATCATTTGCCCATTTAAAGCAAATGTTTTTGAAGTGGTTGATGTGATTAGAGAATTTGAAAATTGTAAAATCATTCGTGAAAAGGATTATGTGACGAATCCGAAAAAAACAGGCTATTCAAGTTATCATATGATAGTGGAAGTTCCAATTGAATTAGACGGCACAAAGTTATATCCAAAAGTGGAAATACAAATCCGTACCATGGCAATGGACTTTTGGGCAACGTTAGAACATGAAATTAAGTATAAGTCAAATGGAAAAATTTCAGAGAGAATATCAAAGGAACTTGTTACTTATGCAAAAATTATTAATAAAATTGATAATCGATTAATGAAAATTCATAATAAGCGCTTCAGAGGCAGAATTAAATTAATCAATAAGAAAAACTAGAATGTGTGTATTCTAGTTTTTCATTATCTTACGCATTAGTGTATTTATTTTTGGTTTCGTCGATTTTTTGCTGTTCAGCAGTATCTGTTTTGTACCAACCTTTTTCAGCCATTAGATTATAAATATGATTTTGCATATTCAAAGATTCGTTTAGGGCTTCTTTGAAAGCGCAGTGAACTTCGGAGGTTGTACTTTCAATGGCTCCGTGAAGATACAAGTCACATACACCTTTGATAACTAATAATTCGTTTTCCATTAAGTCTCTATCTTCCATGATTTTCCTCCTATAATAGATTTTTAAATTTGTTTAATAATTCTGTGTGCTTGATTTCTAAGTCGTTCATGCAAGCGATTAATTTGCTATCTGTCAACTTTCCAGCTGTTTTTTTGGCACAACATTTCATAAATTTTTCATGACCTAAAGCGTCTTCTACATATAAAAGTTCTTTGCTTGTCAATCGTATCACCTCTTTCTAAATTATAAAAATAGTATTGCCCAAATTTGAAGGAATATGCAAAAAGGTAGAACGTTATCAAGCAATTTTCTATATGATATAAATAAGGAGGAGAGATTTATGAATTGTTGTATCATGTCAAATTTGGAAAGGTACTTACGCCGTTTTGATGAGATTTTGGAACAAATGGCGAATCAGATGCTGTGCAGAACATCTTTGGGAGATGTGACCATTGATTTTTGTGAATGTATGATACCACATCATCAAGCAGCGATATACATGTGTAAAAATTTATTGCAATTTACGCAAAATGAGGATTTAAGGGAAATTTGCAACCAGATGATAGAAACGCAACAAGAGGGCATTTGCAAAATGGAGGAAATCAAAAATTCGACTTGTGGTTTTGTCAATACTTTGAGTGATACGAATATTTATATTTCGCAGTATTTGAATATTACAAGAAATATGATTTGCAGAATGAGAAACAGTCCGCAATGTTGCTGCGTTAATTTGAGTTTTATCAATGAAATGATACCACACCACGAAGGGGCAATTTGTATGTGCGAAAATGCGTTGCAATGTTGTATTGACCCAAGATTAAGAGAGGTTTGTGAAAAGATTATTGCAGAGCAAACAGAAGGCGTTAGGAGACTAAAGCAAATTCGTTGTATGATTTGTAATGGGTAAAATTTGAAATAGGGAGCTGTAAAAAACGCAATGTTACAGCCCTTATTTTTTCCAGTCTTTGGCTTCTGCTTCTTCAAATCGTTTGTCAGAAAAAATTCGCCAAGGGAAATCGTTTATTTTAATTGTAATTTCAAAAATAGTATGATATGCTATCAAAGTAGGAGAGAATCAATGTTAGAAAAGATAGAATATTGTTTTCCAGAAAATGGAAAAAGTAAAGAATTATTTGAGTTGTTTTTGATTTTATTGAAAGATTTGCCAAATGTGAGTGTTTTGGAAAAAGAAATACAAATTAAATCAGCTCATTTGAAACCGAAAACTGTATTAAAATTGGATAGTCAAATAGAAGATTTGCAATTTAATATAGGAAATCAAAAATATTTGGGGTTACTCAATAGACAAACAAAAAATGGAGAGGCAGGAAACGAAATTCAAAAATTGTCACTAAAAGATGTCGCCAATAAATTAGCTGGACATGCTGTAAGAGTTGATCATACAGGGATTAATCTGCCAAGTATTTTATATACAGAAAAGGAATATCAAGATGTATTACAATATTTGGCTTCAGAGGGCAATTTTTATACCTATCCGAGTGGCGAACCATGGCCGTTTTTACTTCCTGCAACAGAAGCGGAACATCAAAATGAAATTACGAATTTTGAGGTTTTGCGTGAACCAAGGTTTGAACTTGTTTTTGATAAATTTACAGATGTTATGACAATTCAAATTGACATAGAAACTGATTTATCAAAGTCAGAGGTGGAACAATTATTTCCAAAAAATCAAGGAATTTGTTTTGGAAATTTAGGAAATATTTTTAAGTCGATTTATTTGGATTATGATAAAACAATCGATATTCGATTGGATGTTAGATTTAAAACGGCACATGATGATTTTGAAAGTGGAGAGTGGTTCGTCAAAGAGGGAAAAAGATTGTAAAAGAAAAAGTCAAAAAAGGCTTGCATTTTGCAAAAAACTCTGATATAATATCAACGTTAAAAAACACACATGGTATGAGCTTATCAAACGAGTGCCTAAAAGTTGGTGTTTGAGGCGTTTTAAATACTATGGAGGAATAACAAATAAGGAGGAATTTAATAATGGCAGTAGTTGCAATGAAACAATTATTGGAAGCAGGTGTTCATTTCGGACATCAAACAAGAAGATGGAATCCTAAAATGGCGGAATATATATTCCAAGCTAGAAACGGTATTCACATTATCGATTTACAAAAGACATCAAAAAAATTAGATGAGGCATATAGCTTTTTGAGAGAACAAGCAGAAGATGGAAAAACAGTTTTGTTTGTAGGAACCAAAAAACAAGCTCAAGAGTGTATTAAAGAAGCAGCACAAAGATGTGGTATGTACTATGTTGACCAAAGATGGTTGGGTGGTATGCTTACCAATTTCAAAACCATTCGTGGAAGAATTGACAGATTAAAAGAATTAGAAGAAATGAGCGAAGATGGTACATTTGATGTGTTACCTAAAAAAGAAGTGATTGGCTTGAAAAATGAAATGGAAAAATTGGAGAAAAATCTTGGCGGTATTAAAGAAATGACTGAAATGCCAGGGGTTATGTTTATTGTGGACCCTAAGAAAGAATACAATGCTATCAAAGAAGCTAAAAAATTAGGCATTAAAGTTGTTGGTTTGGTGGATACAAACTGCAGCCCAGAAGATGTGGATTATCCAATTCCAGGAAATGATGATGCCATTAGAGCTGTAAAATTGATTGCAGATGTTATGGCAAATGCAGTAATCGAAGGAAGACAAGGAGAAGATGCGATTATGCCAATCGGTTCTGGAGAAGAAGCTGATGAAGAAACCACAGATATGGAACAAGTTGTGGAAAACGCAGAACAATAAAAATCCCAAAATGATAATGTAGGGGTTGGTCTTGACCAACCCTTTCTATAAATATTGAATTTAAGATAGGAGGATAAAGATGATAAGTGCAAATTTAGTGAAGGAATTAAGAGAGAAAACAGGTGCTGGAATGATGGATTGTAAAAAAGTTTTGACAGAAACAGATGGCGACATGGAGAAAGCAGCTGAATTATTAAGAGAAAGAGGAATTGCTAAAGCAGCGAAAAAATCTGATAGAGTGGCTGCAGAAGGTTTGGTTACTGTTTATATTGCAGAAAACAAAAAAGTAGGAAGTATTGTTGAAGTAAATGCAGAAACAGACTTTGTGGCTAAAAATGAGGAATTCAAAGAATTCGTAAATACAACTGCAAAAGTAATTGTGGAAAGTAATCCAGCTGATGTAGAGGCATTATTAAATACAAAATATGCTGGTTCAGATAAAACAGTTAGCGAAGTTTTAACTGAAAAAATTGCAACCATTGGGGAGCATATGTCAATTAGAAGATTTGCAAGATTTGAGTCAAACGGTTTAGTAGAAGGTTATGTTCATGGAGATGGAAGAATTGCTGTTTTAGTTGATTTTGAAAAAGGAGAAAGTGACCTAGCAAAAGATATTTGTATGCAAATCACAGCAGCAAATCCTGAATATATGGAAAGAAGCGAAGTTCCAGAAGAGAGAACCAAAAAAGAAATGGAAATTTTGAAAGCACAAGCTATGAATGAAGGAAAGCCAGCTGAAATAGCTGAAAAAATGGTGCAAGGAAGAATTGGAAAATTCTACTCAGAAATTTGCTTAGTAGATCAAGTTTTTGTAAAAGATTCTAGTGTAAAAGTGGCAGATTTGATAGCAAGCAAAGGGGCAAAATTAAATCGATTTGTAAGATTTGAAAGAGGAGAAGGAATCGAAAAAGCAGAAGAAAATTTTGCAGAAGAGGTTATGAAACAATTGCAATGAGAAAAGTAGCATTTTATACGCTTCGGCTGTAAAGTAAACCAATATGAAACCAATGGAATGATACAAAAATTCATAGATAGTGGATATGAAATTGTTGAATTTCATGAAAAAGCTGATATTTATGTAGTGAATACCTGCACTGTAACCAATATATCTGACAGAAAATCAAGGCAAATGCTAAGGCGAGCCAAAGAAATGAATGCAGATGCTATGATTATCGCCGTGCGGTTGCTATGTTCAAGTTGCCCAAAAAGAGCTTGAAAAAATGCCTGAAATTGATTTGTGTTTGGGTACGAACGAAAAAAAAGATATTATTCGATATGTCGAAGATTATTGCAAAAACAACAGGAAAAATCAAGCGAATATTTGTGATGATGTTTTTGAAAATAAGGAGTATGGCGATTTTGGAAGTATCACTTACACAGAAAAAGTGCGTGCTGTGATAAAGGTGCAAGACGGTTGTGACCGCTTTTGTTCTTATTGTTTAATCCCGTATGCAAGGGGGCGCGTTAGAAGTCGAAAACCAGAAAGTGTGATTGAGGAAATTACAAAAATTGCGAGTAAAGGCATAAAAGAAGTAGTGATAACAGGCATTCATGTGGCATCTTATGGAAAAGATTTTGCGGAAGATTATGGCTTAATTGATTTATTAGAAGACATTCATCAAATTGAAGGAATTGCAAGAATTAGACTTGGTTCCATTGAGCCACTTTTGATAAATGATGAATTTTTGAGAAGACTGAAAATGTTAAATAAAATTTGCCATCATTTTCATTTATCTTTGCAAAGTGGCTGTACAGAAACTTTACAGAGAATGAATAGACGCTACACAACTCAGCAATTTGAGGAAATTGTCCAGAGATTAAGAAACGTTTATCCAGATGTTATTTTAACAACAGATATCATTGTTGGTTTTCCGGGGGAGACAAACGAGGAGTTTGAGGAAACTTATCAGTTTTTGAAAAAAATAAAATTCTACAAAATGCATATTTTTAAATATTCCGTGAGAACAGGAACAAAAGCAGCTGCTATGGAAAACCAAATTCCGAATGATTTGAAAGAAAGCAGGAGTAAAAGATTGTTACAATTATCTATGGAAAATCAGAGATTTTATCATGAGCAGTACATGGGAAAAAAAGTGGAAATATTGGTGGAAGAAAAAGAAGAGGGTTATTATAAAGGGCATACAGCCAATTATTTGCTGGTAAAAGTAAAGGCAAAGGACAATTCTAATTTAGAAAATCAAATGCTCAAGATAGAACCAAATCAATCCACAGAAAACGAATTAGTTGTGGAAATGTAACATAACTGTAACAGTTTTGTTACCAAAACTTAATATAAAATTTGTGGAAAATACTTGATTTATGTCGTTTTATAGTATATATTAATTGTAAATGAAGATTAAAATTTACCAAGGAGGAACAAATGAAAGAATATAATTTTAAAGATAATACCGTTGGCAACAGCTTACCAACACAATATGGCACATTGGGAAAATTGAAAAATTTCTTTCGACTTGAATTGACGCCAAAGCAAGAAAAAGTTTTAGGCGAAGTACATGATTTTTTATTTCAAGAAATTCAATTTCCAGAATTAAGAGATTTTATGTATCAAGAAGTTGATTTTGGTGCAGTGAAAGATTTTTGGTGTCAAGATGTTGATTTTGCTGAAGTGAAAAAATTCTGGTGCCAAGATGTTGACTTTGGTTCAATCAAAGATTTCTGGTGTCAAGATATTACATTTAAAGATTAATAAAAATGACGTGAAAAGTTTTATGCAGGCTTTTCACGTTTTTTTACTCTCGATAAAAATAGGAATTATTTGCAATTATCTTTTAAATAGCATTAAACAATATATAAAATGTGAATAAAACATAAAATTGTAATAAAAATGTAATATAAAATTTTTGAAAAAATGCGAACTCCTACGAAATGAATGAGTTTGAGATTTTGAAAAATTTTAACAATTTTGTGACTTAAAAATTTGTCTTTGATAAGTCCCGAAAATACGGCATTATATTTTGAGAATACATAAAATGTAGCCATTTGACATTACTTTTTTTCGTGGTAAAATAGATTTATACAAACAAGAAATAAAATATTTTTGGGGGTACATTTGATGAAAGTTATTAAAAGAGATGGAAGAAAAGTAGAATACGATAGTGATAAGATTGTTATTGCGATTAGCCAAGCCAATAAGGAAGTGGGGGGCAAAGACAAAATTTCAAGAGAGTCGATTGAATTTATTACAAAATATATTGAGAGCTTGGATAAAGCGACGATGTCAGTGGAAGATATTCAAGACATTGTGGAACGCAAATTGATGGAATTTAGCAAATTCACATTAGCAAAAAAATATATTTTATATCGTGAAAAACATAATATGATTCGACAAGCGAATTCAACAGATGAAAGCATTTTGAGTTTGGTGCGAAATTCAAATAAGGATACGATGGAGGAAAATAGCAATAAAAATGCTTTTTTGGCAGCCACCCAAAGAGACTTAATTGCTGGCGAAGTTTCAAAAGATATTACAGATCGTTTATTGTTGCCAGAACGAATTATCAAGGCCCACAATGATGGTGTGTTGCATTTTCATGATAAAGATTATTTTATCCAACCAATTCATAATTGTTGTTTGGTTAATATTGGGGATATGTTAGAAAATGGAACTGTCATGAATGGCAAAATGATAGAAACACCGAAGAGTTTCCAAGTAGCTTGTACAGTTACTACCCAAATTATTGCAGCTGTAGCAAGTAATCAATATGGTGGACAATCTATCGATATTCATCATTTGGGAAAATATTTGAAGAAAACGTATGACAAAGTTTATAAAAAGAGATTTTTGAAATATGTAGAAAAAGGTTATTCCAAGGAACAAGCTGATGAGAGGGCCAAAGAAGATGCGATTGAAAGAAGACAAGAAGAACTATCTTCAGGGGTTCAAACCATTCAATATCAAATTAACACATTGATGACAACCAACGGACAAAGCCCATTTGTAACCATTTTCATGTACTTGGATCCAAAGGATGAATTTATCGAAGAAAATGCGATGATTATTGAGGAAATTTTGAACCAAAGATTGCAGGGCATCAAAAATGATGCTGGGGTTTATGTAACACCTGCGTTTCCAAAATTAATTTATGTGCTAGATGAAAATAATTGCTTAAAAGGTGGAAAATATGATTACTTGACAAGACTTGCTGTGAAATGTTCGGCAAAAAGAATGTATCCAGATTATATTTCTGCCAAACAAATGCGTGCCAATTATGAAGGCAATGTATTTGGACCAATGGGATGTAGAAGTTTCTTGGCTCCGTGGAAAGATGAAAATGGAAATTATCAATTTGAAGGTAGATTTAATCAAGGTGTCGTTAGCATTAACTTGCCACAAATTGGCATTATTGCAAACGGAAACGAAAATAAATTCTGGAAATTATTTGACCAGAGATTGGAACTTTGTAAAGAAGCCTTAATGTGCAGACACAGCGCTTTAGTGGGCACTAAATCAGATGTTAGCCCAATCCATTGGCAATATGGAGCAATTGCGCGTTTGGCAAAAGGGGAAACAATTGATAAATTATTATATGGTGGATATTCTTCAATTTCACTTGGTTATATTGGATTATATGAAGTGACCAAATTGATGAAAGGCGTTTCTCATACAACACAAGAAGGTGCAGAGTTTGCCTTAAAAGTCATGAACCACATGAAGCAAAAAACAGAGCAATGGAAAAAAGAAACAAATATTGGTTTTGCGCTTTATGGAACGCCAGCAGAGTCACTTTGTTACCGCTTTGCAAGAGTTGACAAAGAGCGATTTGGCGATATTAAAGATATTACGGACAAAGGTTATTACACCAATTCATATCATGTGGACGTACGTGAAAAAATTAATGCCTTTGATAAATTGAAATTTGAGAGCCAATTTCAGCCAATTTCAGGTGGTGGGGCAATTTCCTATGTGGAAATTCCAAACATGAAAAATAATTTGCCAGCATTAGAGCAAGTGGTTGGATTTATTTATGATAATATTCAATATGCCGAATTTAACACCAAATCAGATTTTTGCCAATGTTGCGGGTTTGATGGCGAGATTATCATCAATGAGCAAAATGAGTGGGAATGTCCACAATGTGGCAACAAAGACCACGGAAAAATGAATGTAACAAGAAGAACTTGCGGTTATTTAGGCGAAAATTTCTGGAACGTCGGAAAGACGAAAGAGATTAAAAACCGAGTAATGCACTTATAATTGAGAAGAG
This sequence comes from uncultured Clostridium sp., assembly GCA_947571115.1. Classification (GTDB taxonomy): domain Bacteria; phylum Bacillota; class Clostridia; order TANB77; family CAG-508; genus Scatovivens. The sequence continues at coordinate 16,388 of CANOWW010000020.1, read as the reverse complement.
AAATTTGGGGGAAATAAAAAATGAACTATGCAGACATAAAATATCCAGATATTCAAGATGGAGAGGGCATTCGAGTAGCGCTATATGTGAGTGGTTGCCATTTTCATTGCAAAGAATGTCATAATAAAGAAGCTTGGGATTTTCAATTTGGAAAAGAATTTACGGATGAAACAATCGAAGAAATTGTTGATTTGCTAAAAAATGATTATGTGAATGGTCTATCGTTGCTTGGCGGGGAACCTCTAGAACCAGTGAACCAAGAAGGACTCTTGCCATTGGTCAAAAGAGTGAAAGCGGAATTTCCTGAAAAAGACATTTGGTGTTGGACAGGTTATGACTTTGATAAAGATGTACTAAACCAAATGGCGCTAGAAAATAAAACAACCAAAGAATTGCTAAAATACATTGATATTATAGTAGATGGGCAATTTGAAATCGAAAAGAAAATGGAAGATTTAGCGTTTAGAGGCTCTACGAATCAGCGCAAAATAGATGTGCAAGAAAGTTTGAAAAAAGGAAAAATAGTAACATTAAAATTTGGTGATGAAGCACGTTATGAAGAACAAAAACCTAAAATTATGTATTTTGAAAGTTTCAAAAAGTCGGAAAAAGACTTGACAAAGGCGCCTGAAAATAGTACAATAACAGTGAATTTTAATCCGATTAACACAATCGAGGAAAATGTTTTTGAGAGACAATCAATTGAGTTAAAAGAAGAAAAAGAAATCATTGCGGCAAAAGGAATCGATTAATTTTTGAAAAATGTAGAATTTTAGGGGGGAAATTATGGATGATATGAAAATTTTTGCGTGTAGTAAATCGGCAGAAAAATTCACAAATGAAATATGTAATTATTTGAATATTGAACCAGGAAAAATGCATCGTCAGAAATTTAAAAATGATAACAATTTTGTTCAGATATTAGAAACTGTTAGAGAAAAAGATGTATATTTGATACAAACAACTGAACCACCAGTGAATGAAAGAATAATGGAGTTGTTAATTGCGGTAGATGCTGCCAAAAGAGCAACGGCAAGAAGGATTACAGTCGTATTGCCATATTTTATTTATTCAAGGTCGGATAAAAAAGACCAACCTCGAATTCCAGTAACGGCCAAATTATTTGCGCAATTAATTGAAGCAGCAGGTGCTAACAGAGTTTTAACTTGTGACTTACATAATCCAGCGATACAAGCTTATTTCAACATCAATTGTGATGTGCTGACAGGAAGATCGATTTTGGAAAAATATTTTGATTTAAAAGGAATTGATAACAAAGTAATTGTAGCAACAGATGCAGGAAGTTCAAAAAAGGCATATAAATATGCAGAGCATTTTGGGTGTCCGATTTGTTTGGTTGATAAAAGAAGAAATGGCAATGATGATAAGGCAATTGCAACCAGTGTAATTGGTGATATTAACGGAAAAAATGCTTTGGTTTTTGATGATGAAGTAGATACAGCAGGTTCGATTATGGAAACTGCTGAAGTCATTAAAAAATTTGGTGCGAAAGATGTTTATGTTGGTTGCACACATGGCGTGCTTTCAGGTCCTGCAATAGAGCGTATTCGTAATTCAGAAATCAAAGAATTGGTCATGACAAATACCGTTCCTTTGCCACCTGAAAAACAAATTGATAAAATTGTTGTGGTATCCATGTCAGAATTGTTTGCAGAGGCAATCAAAAGAATTAACGAGGCAACTTCAATAGGAGAATTATTTGAAGCGAATTAACTATTGACAAGTTGGCAATTCTGGGATATAATAAAAGAGATTAAGCGAGAAGGCAAAAGGATTAATACATAAATCCCACAGATGTTTTTTAGCTTCGGAAGGAGGGGGAAAAGGAATGTCAGAAGTTAAAGTAAATGGTAACTTAGAAGAGGCACTAAAAAAATTTAAAAGACAATGTGCAAGAAATGGCGTACTTCAAGAAGTTAGAAAAAGAGAGCATTATGAAAAACCAAGCGTAAAGAGAAAGAAGAAATCTGAGGCTGCAAGAAAAAGAAAATTTTAAATGAACATAAAGAGAGCGACGAAAAGTCGCTCTTTGTAATTATTTTGAAGAAAATTGCATATAAATATATTGACGTACATAAAAAAGTACGTTATAATATTAATAGGAGGAAATGAAAATGACGAATACAAATATAACAAATTTTCGCAAAAAAATATATGAAATGCTAGAGGCAACAATTCAATATAATGAGCCAATTCATATTTCTACCAAAAAAGGAAATGCTATTGTAATTTCGGAAGAGGATTATAATAATTTGATGGAAACGTTATATATTTCTTCTATTCCGGGATTAAAAGATGAATTAATGGAACGAAAAAATGCGTCAGAGGACGAGTTTGTGGATGAAGATGAGGTGGAATGGTAATGTATAAAGTAGAGTATCATAAAAAAGCTCTAAAGGATGTTGAACAATTGAAACAAAATCATTTAGAAAAGAAAGGTAAAAGTCTAATTGATATAGTGAGACTAAATCCATTTCAAAATCCACCACCCTATGAAAAATTAGTAGGTGATTTAAAAGGTTTATATTCAAGAAGGATTAATATACAACATAGACTTGTGTATCAAGTAATAGAAGATAAAAAAGTAGTAAGAGTATTGAGTTTGTGGTCACATTATGAAAATATATAGTAAAAAATCAAAGTCAAGGGGCAAAAATAATGGTTGTGGCCCCTTGACTTTTTATGTAAATTATGGTATAATGAATAGGTCAAATGCTCGTATATTCGAGTAAATTTAGAAAAATAAGAAAACAGGAGGAAAACAAGATGGGAAAAGACAAAGAACGGCAGAAAAGTGAGGTAGTTTTATACAAGGAGGACAAATCGCAGCAATGTCAGGAGCCGAAGGCAGCAAATTCGGAAAAAAAGCAGCAGGCAGCAGAAAAGAAGGAACAGAAACAGCCAGCAAATGAGCCGAAAAAGGGGGAGTTCACACAGTTTTTGTTAAAGACTATTGGCATATTTCTTATAATGCTGGTACTCTCAATCGCGTCTTATCAGAAAGGAGCTGACCAAAAGTCCGAAGAATATGCTGTTGAACGAGAAGAATTGGAGAACCAGAAAGAACAGCTGGAGGATAAAATCGAAGAACAAGAACGGCAGTTTGCAGAAGAAAAAGACATTTTAGAGAGAGCTGGAAAGAATTCGACTTATTTTCTGGAGATGTATGATAAACTACAGGAAGTGAGTTACACGAAACTGGATAACGAAAAAGTACTCTTTGTCAACATTCCAATTTCTGAAGATGAGATGCTTAGGAATGAGTATGAAATATACGATAATAATAATGTTCCTATTTATTTGAAAATGTCAGAAATGGAAAAAATTGACGAGGATACGAAGCTGTATGTCCATTTTTCTGGAATGCCGGAGGCTTGGACGGTAGAAAGTATTAGTAAGAGAAGCGGCGATGTGTATTATTTTCCATATACAAATGGAAGTGAGACATATTATTGCTGGAAACTGTCTACTTCTACTTTGAGTGACAGATATTGTGTGAAGTTTAACCCACACAATGGCGAGGAGCCATACTATCTGACATTATGGTGGCCGGGCAACTGATTTAAGAGGAGACAAAATGAGAGAAGAGAAAGACAAAAAGGAACAGTTACAGAAAACGAAAGAAATTCTTGACAAAATAGATAAAGGGATTGATATTTTAGTTCCTGTAGGAATTATAATAGCATTTGTAGTTGCAATTATTTCACAATATTTTATTTAATCTGTTTTAAAAGGCGAAAACCGCGGGCTTGAATGGCACGCGGTTTTTGTGTAAAAACTTTGCATTATTTTTTTATTTATGATATAATTATTTTATAAAAAAGGAGGGTATTTTTATGAAGAAAATTTTGCTAATTGGTGCAGTGCTGATGTTAATTTTTGCTTGTAATGTGATTTATGCAAAACAGACAAATGCTTCGCAAGATTTTTGTCAAGTGGAAAATTGCACACAAGCATATCCACATCATCACAATTATCGTGTACCATGCAATAATGATGTTGAAAGAGGGCAGGTAAATTGTCATCATCATGCTGGGAGAATGAGAAACCATTAAAAGAAACAAAAAAGTAGAAAGAGGGGCGAAAATAACGGCAGCGGCCCCTTGACTTTTTATGTAAATTATGGTATAATAGATAAGTCAAATGCTCGTATATTCGAGTAAATCATATAGAAAAAGGAGAAAAAACATGAATGAAGAGGAACGGAAAGAAAAGCGGAACGAGAAACGTTTAGGAATTTTTCTGCTGATAATGATAATTCTATTTATTGGAATAGCATGTGTTATCAGTTATATAGCGGGCTGTATCGTAACGGAAAGAAAATATGTTCGAGAGAGCATAGTGCAAGAACTGAATAAGCAGCAGGAAGAAGTGGTAACCTATAATTTAACAGGAGGACGAGAATATGAATGAAGATTTTGAAACAAGAGAACGGGAGAGAGAAATGTTAGATAGAGTTTGGGGGATTTATCAAATTGAGCTTGATAAAAATCTACGAAAACTCAAAAGGATTGAAACCATAAAAGATGTTATCATCTTTATGGTTGCTGGTGTATCGATTTTTTCTATATTGAAGGGAATAGGTATAATCTAAGAAATAAACAAAAGTCGCGTGTATAGTAACCGCGGCTTTTTGCTATTTTTTAAAAATTTTGCCTATATTCTTTGAAGATTTTCCAAAAATAATAATGCCAAGAGTTATGGTCTAATTGGTTGGTCAAAATAATGTCCACAGAACACAAAATTTTGTCGTCATAATAAAGTGCCATGGAGCCAATTTTATCATGACTTTTTAGCTTTCCAGAAAGACTACTTAGACAGTAAAATTTCGTATTTAAAAGATGTGAAGTATTGCTTTTTAAAGGAAAGGAATTGTCTTTTAATTTGGCAAGCTCAATTTTGGGAAATGTAGTGGTTTTATATAAATGTACATTTGGTTCATAATAAGATTTGTATTTGGCAAAACTTTCTTGCACATAATTCGTAATATCGACATATTCAAAATTGTCGTAAATATAATGAATGACATTGATGCTGTCACGCGTGCGCTGATTTTTCGTATCAGCTCCCAAAACAACTACAATAATGTCCATGCCATTTTGATTGCAACAAGAAACAAGGCAGCGCCCAGCATTGAAAGTAAAGCCGGTTTTTACGCCATAAACACCGTTTAGATTGCCCAAGAGTTCGTTTGTATTGGAAATCGTGCGTGGATAGCCATTGATGGAAATCGTGGTAGTTTTAGTAGAAACGATTTCTTTGAATTTTTCGTTTTTTAGAGCGTAATCTGTCAAAATCGCAAGCTCGTACGCGGTTGTGTAATGATTGTCGTCGTCTAAGCCGTGTGGCGTGACAAAATGAGTATGTTTGAGGTTTAATTCGTGTGCTTTTTGGTTCATAAGAGTAGCAAAATTTTCGATAGAGCCAGAAATATGTTCTGCGATGGCGACGGCGCAGTCATTTCCGTGAACGCAGCATAAGCCCGTAAAGTGCGTCATTTAAGGACAGTTTTGTGCCTGTCGAAACTTCTAAACAAGAGCCGCGAACGTTGGCTGCTTCTTTGGAGAATTCGATGGTTTCGGTTAAATTGCAATTTTCTAAGACAAGAATGGCAGTCATAATTTTTGTCGTGGAAGCCATGGGCACTTCTGTATAGGCATCCTTTTCGTAAAGGACGGATAAAGTTTTGCGGTCAATGGCGATAATGTGCTTAGAATGAGTGGTTGGCTCTTTTTTTGTTTCGGAAGTCTCTGTGGAGACTTCGATGAAGTTGTCAAGTTCGTTTTCTTCTAAAAAATCGTCAGCAAAACAGGCACTTGGAAACATTAGAGTAATCATGATAAAAATTGTAAATAGTTTTTTTAAATCCATTTTTTTCACCTGTTTAAATATATACAAAACAAGAAAAAATATGAATAACTTTCTAAATAAAAAATGTTTAAAATTTGTAAATCTTGGGTATGATTTTTATGAGAGTTTTAAAGAAATAAAATTTCTGATGTTTTTTATAAAATGACTTGAAAATATTAAAAATTATCGATATAATTTTTGATAGAATAAAAATAGAGGAGGTACATTTTTTATGGCAGAAGTAACAGAAGAAGAGAGAAGAGAAGTCGAAGAAATGGTAAATAACTTAGTGGCAAGAGCCAGAAAGGCAGCAGAGGAATACAAAAAACTTGACCAAGAAACTGTGGACAGAATTGTGAAAAAAATGTCAATGACAGGATTGGACCATCATATGCAATTGGCAAAACATGCCGTAGAGGAAACGAAAAGAGGAATTTACGAGGACAAAATCACAAAAAATATGTTTGCCACAGAATATATTTATCATAGCATCAAATATGATAAAACAGTTGGCGTTGTGGAAGACAACGAAGAAGAAGGCTATGTAACCATTGCAGAGCCAATCGGCGTAATTGCTGGTGTTACGCCAGTGACAAACCCAACAGCAACCGTAATGTTTAAATCCATGATTTCAGCAAAAACAAGAAATGTGATCGTGTTTGGTTTTCATCCATCTGCACAAGAATGCAGTAGAGCAGCAGGAGAATTAATGCGCGAGGCGGCTGTTTCAGAAGGGGCGCCAGAAGATTGCATTTTGTGGATTGATAAACCATCTGTTTTAGCGACCAGTTTGCTTATGAATCATCCAGATGTTGATTTGATTTTGGCAACTGGTGGTTCAGGCATGGTAAAAGCTGCCTATTCAAGCGGAAAACCAGCGCTTGGCGTAGGCCCTCGGAAATGTACCTTGCTATATCGATAAAACAGCAAAATTAAAAACATCTGTAACAGATTTGGTTTTGTCAAAATCGTTTGACAATGGCATGATTTGTGCCTCAGAGCAATCTGTCATTATAGACAGCGAAATCAAAGACCAATTTGAAGCATTCATGAAAGAAGCAGGTTGCTATTTTGTAAATGGCGAAGAAAGAGAAAAATTAAAAGCGACTATGTTTATTAGCGATCAAGGCAACAAGCTAAATCCAGCCGTTGTAGGGCAAAGTCCAAAAACAATTGCCAATTGGTCAGGTTTTGATGTGCCAGAAAATACTAAAGTTTTAGTAGCACACGAAAATGGCGTAGGAGACGAATTCCCATTTTCAAAAGAAAAATTAAGTCCAGTTTTGGCTTACTATGTTGTAGAAAATAGCGACCAAGGAATTGAAATGGCTGACCGCTTGATAAAATTCGGTGGAATGGGGCATTCAGCTGTTATCCATTCAGAAGACAACGACACCATTACGAAATTCTCCAATACTGTAAAAGTAGGAAGAATTATAGTCAATTCTCCATCCACTCATGGCGCGATTGGCGATATTTATAACACGAATATGCCGTCATTAACGCTTGGTTGTGGTACATTTGGTGGAAATTCGACAACGTCAAACGTATCTTCAGCTAATTTGATAAATTTAAAAAGAGTTGCCAAAAGGAGGGTTAATATGCAGTGGTTTAAAGTTCCAGAAAAAATCTATTTTGAAGCAGGTTCTATCGGTTATTTAGAAAAAATGCCAAACATTTCAAAAGCGTTTATCGTAACCGATCCGTCTATGGTGCAATTTGGTTATGTGGATAAGATTTTGTATCACTTGAGAAACAGGGAGCAATATGTGCATGCAGAAATATTCTCAGAAGTAGAGCCAGACCCATCTTTTGACACGATTAAAAAAGGTGTGGCTGCCATGGAGGCATTCCAGCCAGATGTGATAATCGCATTAGGTGGCGGAAGTGCCATGGATGCCGCCAAAGGAATGTGGCTATTTTATGAGCACCCAGACGCTGACGTCGAAGGTTTGAAATTGAAGTTTATGGATATCAGAAAGCGTACGTACAAATTCCCTAAACTTGGCGAAAAATGCCAAATGGTTGCGATTCCAACCACTTCAGGAACTGGTTCAGAAGTAACCTCATTTGCGGTTATTACAGACAAAAAGAAAAACATCAAATATCCGCTTGCTGACTACGAATTAACGCCTGATGTTGCCATTGTAGACCCAGATTTGGTCATGACGCTTCCTGCGAAACTCACTGCTGACACAGGTATGGACGTTTTGACACATGCGATTGAAGCCTATGTGTCTGTGATGGCGTCTGATTACACAGACGGTTTGGCGGAAAAAGCAATTGAGCTTGTGTTTGAATATTTGCCACAAGCATACAGCGATGGAACCAACCGAAAAGCACGTGAAAAAATGCATAATGCAAGTACTATGGCAGGTATGGCGTTTACCAATGCATTTTTGGGCTTGAACCATTCCATTGCCCACAAACTAGGTGGAGATTACCATATTCCGCATGGTAGAGCCAATGCCGTGATTTTGCCATATGTGATAAAATACAATGGAACTATGCCAACGAAATTTGTATCTTGGCCAAAATATGAAACTTATATTGCAGATGAAAGATATGCAGAAATTGCGAAGCGATTGGGCTTGCCAGCTGCTTCTAAAGAAGAAGGCGTGAACTCTTTGGTAAAAGCGGTTCAAGAATTAATGGAAAAATTGAACATGCCGAAATCGTTGAAGGAATGTGGTGTCGATGAACAAGCCTTTATGGCAAATTTAGACACTTTGGCGGATAAAGCATTTTCAGACCAATGTACAGGCGTAAATCCACGCGTACCATTGATAGAAGAAATCAAGAAAATTTTAATTGACGCCTATTATGGCAATCCAATTGAAATGTAAAAATAAAATTTGGTAGGGGCACGAGGCATCGTGCCCTTTAAAAATGTAAAATAGAAAAAATCAACAGAACGACTATATAGCAGCCGTTCTGTTAATTGCTTAAGGTAACCAAAAACAAATTTTAACCGATTAAAGAATAACGCTCATGCTGCCCTTTTGCATGGAAAATGATTAAAGTTTTTTCTTCGTCTTCCGGCGTAGTTACTTTCCAGAGCGCAGTTGTGCCAGAGATAGCTCCATCATAGGTAAGCTTGGCAGGATATTCTCCTACAAACTGTACCGCCTTTGCTCCGCAATCGATTGGCACATCAAAGTACTGTTCAGAGCTTCTCGAGAGAAAAGTCAAATGGCGAATGTAGCCTTTTGCATCTTTTCTGGAATAGCCGACAAATTCTGAACTTGGAAAACAAGCTGGATATTCGTTTGCGGCTAATTCTGCAATTTCTGCATATGGACCCACTTTGCGCAGAAAGTCATGCCAATACACCTTGCCATCAGCGGTGGTGGATTTAAAATGAATTTCCTTGCCCCCAGTAAGCAGTTCTGCCTTTCCCAAATGAGAAATTTTGATACCGTTAGGAATATAACCTCTCTCCACAGTAAGCAGATAATCGCAAGAACCTGTAGAGAAGATGCCGTGGTAAATTCCATAACCTTTTCCGAAAAAGTCATACAGAGTTTCAAATTCCTTTTTAAAACCAGCGGTGCCGTTAGGTTCATAAGGAACATTTGATAATATGCCAAGTCGATTTGCTGCATTGAGCTCGGTCAAATTTTCTGCGAAGTTTCTTAAAAAGAACATTTTCCAGCGGTTTTCAGTAGCCATTTTGATGGCAAATAAATCGCCAAAAAATTGATATTCGGAAATATTTGCCACGAAAACAATGGAGCGGTTTATTGGTGGAAGTATGTATAAATCATATGTTCCATCCTTTTTTTTGGACAGAATAGCTGTCTGATGTTGAACGACTGAAACTGTCTGTGGGCGTGGCAATGTCAAATGAATATCGTTCCGCCAGACCATAAAACGATCCTTTTTTTCTTTAATTTTGAATAAGTCATTTGTTTCTGTCATAGATGAATCCCTCCTTAATTTTTTGACGATTTGCAAACATAGTTTATCAATGCAAATCAGATTTCTGAATAATAAAGCAAAGCCATTTTATCATATTTTACATAATTTGTCAACGTTTTTGCCTGAATTTCAAAATGAAGTAGGGACACGAGGCATCGTGCCCTTTAAAAAATGTAAAATGAATTTTATAAAAATAAAGAAAAATATAGATTTGTAAAGTTGATTTTACGAAATTGACAAAATCAGAAAAATAGGATATACTGAAGGCGGAGGAATGGAGAATGATAAAAAGAGAAGAATATTTGAAGAAATTAATACAGGGAAAAGACAAAGACATAATCAAAGTGCTTTCTGGTATACGAGGGGCTGGGAAATCAAGCCTATTGGCATTATATCGATATTATTTGACAAGGCATGGCGTGAAAAAAGAACAGCTGATTTCAGTTGACCTAGAGCAACCAGAGTTTGGCTTTATTCAGTCAGGCAAAGACTTGTATGATTATGTGAATGGAAAAATGGTAGAAAATCAGCAAAATTACGTGTTTTTGGAGGAAGTGCAGGGACTAAAGAGTTTTCAAAAATGCGTGATGGCTTTGTACATGAGGAAAAATGTGGATGTGTATTTGGCGAGCTCTAGGGCGGATTTGCTTTCTGGAAAATGGATGACATTTCTAGAGGGGCGCTATGTCGAAATCGAAATGTTGCCGCTCTCGTTTCAAGAGTATGTGCAACATATGGGAGAAGTCGATGGAGAGCAAAAATATTGGAATTACAGGGAAAATAGCGCGTTTCCGTATGCCCTTCGCTTCAAGAGCAAAAAGGAAATCAATACGTATTTGCAAGGGTTGTATCATACAATCCTTGTTAAGGATGTTGTGGCGAATAGGAGGTTGGCGGATTTTGAAATGTTGGAAGACGTGCTTAAATTTACGTTTGAAAATATGGGAAATTTATACTCGATGACTCAAATGGCTCATGCGTTGGAAGGGCAGCGGCAGGAAGGTCTCGGTTCCGACGGTTGAAAATTACTTGAAGGTTTTGCTAGACGCCTTTTTGTTGCATAGAGTGGGGCGATATGATATCAAGGAGAAGCAGGCTCTTTCAATCGGTTGTAAATATTATGTGGCAGATATTGGCTTAAGAGATTATTTGCTGGGGAATGCGAAGGTAGATGAGGGAAAAATTTTGGAAAATGTCGTTTATTTGGAATTGCGACGTCGAGGTTATCAGGTAAAAATCGGAAAAATTGGTCAGGAGGAAGTGAGCTTTGTTGTTAGTAAAAATGGGGAAACAGCGTATTATCAAGTGGTAGATGCGGGGCATGACGAAGAAATTTTGTCAAAGAAGAGGAAGGCGCTAGAAAGCATTCGTGACCATTATCCGAAATTTTTGTTGAGCATAGATGTTAGTTTGGATGTATCAAATAATGGCATTAAGCAGCAAAATGTTTGGGAGTGGTTGCTTGAAAAAATGTAAAATAGATTTTACAAATTATTAATTTTGTATGACTTTGTAAACTCTATTTTATAAAAATATATAAAATGTCAAAAGTGTAAAGTGGAATTTATAAAAACGACTGTGCAAGTTGAAAAGCACAGCCGTTTTTTGCGAGTTAATTTGTAAAATCTTGAATGGACATTACGGTATAATGATTGTCTGAAGCTAACAAGAAGTAGATGTCGCTATTTTCTGAAGTGATTTTCCATAAAGTAGCTGGCATTATCATATCTGTTCCATCGTATAAGTTTATCTGGTTCATTTTTTTTACAAATTGTACTTTTTTTGCAGCGCATGGCAAGCGAAGTGAAAAGGATGCTGCATCAGTATTTGACAGAAATGAAAATGCCAAAATAAAACCGTCGTGGTTCTTTTTCCAATACCCAGAAAAATCTTTACTAGGGTAGATAGATGGATATTCATTATTATCCATTGGTTCAATGCTTCCATAGGTAATTCCATCAAAGCAAGGACTGTGATACCAAGATTCTCCCTCATCATAAGTTGCTTTAAAAAACTGTCCGTCCCCGCCAGATAACATGGTGGCGGTTCCCAAACAGGTAATTTTAATACCAGAATCATCGAGTGGAATTTCATGCTCTTGAGCATCGATTAAATAATCTTGATCTGCATGAAATACCGCCAGATGATTTTTATCACTTGTGTACAGAGCTTCAAATCCAGTTTTGAAAGAAACTTTCGTATCTGCTTCACATGGAATTCTTGGCAGTTCAGCAAGACGCTTTTCAAGAGAATTGGTTATGTCATTATTCAGTTCTAATTCCATCTCAAAATTATGGAGTAACAGAAAAATCCAATAAGCGTCTTTTTTGAAAGCAAAAATGTCTTGGTAAGTCAAGTACTCCGAGATGTTAGAAGCGACCCAAGTTAGTGGACAATCGACGACTGTGTAGGTATGCGAAGCCATGTCATATTTTGTGGAAGGCAGATAGAAATCATAATCCCCAGTTGTGCGCTTTGCGATAATAGCATGTCTGTATTGGAATACGTTGCTATATTTTACGCAACTTAATTCCAATCTTGGGGAGTAATAGTACTTCCGCTTAATTTTAAAACACTCGCGATACTTTGTTATTTTGTAGAAACTTTCCATAGGAACACCTCCGTAATTTGTGTGATTTGCTTTTATAGTATATATGGCAAATCGATTGATAAATTGAGAATATAGTGATTATAGCACGGTTTTGTGTAAATGTAAAGAAAAATTTTTGAAAGGATATTTTAAAGTTTTTTGAAATATGTTATAATGAAAAATAAGATGTAAAAATGTGGGGGAAATATGAGTAAAAAGAGAAAATTATATACAAAAGAAGGTATTGTAGTTGCACTGATAGCGCTGATTATTGTGATTTTGACAGAATATAAAGAGGGAGTTGCGATAAAAAACGAAGTTCCGGTTTCAAGTAGAGCGGAAACTTCTTTTCAGTTGGCGGAAATCCCAGAGTTTTCAGAGGCACCCTATGTGGTGCTAAATAACAATATTCCCAATTTTGAGGAAAACGATAAAACTTTGGAGCCTTTTGAAAATTACAGTGAGCTAGATGAATTCGGGCGTTGCGGTGTGGCGTTTGCCAATATTTGCAAGGAATTGATGCCAAATGAGCCACGTGGCGAAATTGGCTCTGTGAAGCCATCAGGCTGGCATACAGTAAGGTATGACGATTTGGTGGAAGGTAAATGTTTATATAATCGCTGCCATTTGATTGGGTATCAATTGGCTGGCGAAAACGCGAATGAAAAAAATCTCATAACAGGCACAAGATACTTGAATGTCAAGGGCATGTTGCCTTTTGAAAATGAGGTGGCTGAATATGTTGAAGAAAGTGGGCATCATGTGCTATATCGTGTGACACCGATTTTTGAGGGAGAGAATATGGTGGCTTCTGGCGTGGAAATGGAAGCGTATTCAGTGGAAGACAACGGGGAAGGTGTTTGTTTTCATGTGTATGTGTATAACAATCAGCCGGGAATTGTGATTGATTATGCGACAGGAGAAAGTAGAGTTTTTGAATAAGAGATATCATATAGGGCAGTTTCAGTTGAAACTGCCCTATAATAGGTGCTAATAATCCAAAATTGGTTTATTTAGCGTTTTTAATTGTTTTAATTTTTCCGTTTTTTGTTTTCACACCTGTGACAAACCCTTTCTCTTTAATGAGTTTCTTTATATTTTTCTTATATAAAGTTCTTATTTTAAGGGTTTTACAGTCAATTTCTTTGACTTTGTTACCTACACGGTAAATTAAATTACCATTGGACTGACGATATCCTGCCTGCTTGACATTTTTAACTGGTTTAGCTTTTTTGCCGTTTTTGCCGCGGTAAGTTAAAGTTCCATTTTTCTTTAGGTTATACTTTCCAACTTTTTTATTGTTGGAATCATATAAAACCCCAGCTTTAACCTTTTGGACAGGTTTATATGCCTTGTCAGTAGCTGTAATATCGTCGTTTTTTGTTTCTGATGTGCTATCATCGGAATTAATAGCAGTATTATCATCAGTGACCGTTGAATTAGCCCCTGTATCAGTGGCAGTGTCGCTGCCGGTTTCTGTAGTCGTGCTGGAACTATCGCCGGAAACTGTATCAGCCCCTGTATCTGTGCCAGTGCTTGCCCCTGTGTTGGTGCTTGTGCCAGAACCTGTGCTAGTGCCCGGATTATAGATTGGACCAGAACCTGTGCTGGTGCCCGGACTATAAATTGGACCATAGCCAGAACCTGTTCCAGAACTAGAACCTGTGTTAGAGCCAGTGTCAGTATCTGTTCCAGAACTAGAACCTGTGTTAGAGCCAGTGTCAGTATCTGTTCCAGAGCTAGAACCTGTGTTAGAGCCAGTGTCAGTATCTGTTCCAGAACTAGAACCTGTGTTAGAGCCAGTGTCAGTATCTGTTCCAGAGCTAGAACCTGTGTTAGAGCCAGTGTCTGTATCTGTCCCAGAACTAGAACCTGTGTTAGAGCCAGTGTCTGTATCTGTTCCAGAGCTAGAACCTGTGTTAGAGCCAATGTCTGTATCTGTTCCAGAACTAGAATCAGTATCAGAGCCAGAACCAGTATCAGTGCTGTCGCCGGTATTGTCTCCAGAGCTGTCGCCATTGCTATCGCCGGTGTTATTATCAGTATTATCTCCTGGATTGTCAACGTTGTTATCGCCGTTGTTGTCATCTGGATCGACAATCAGGTCTCCCGGGTCATTCGGGTCCGCAGCAAACGGGTCCTCAAACTCTACGTTATACTCAATATTGGCATTCGGCATGCTATTGAGTATAAACTGCCCACCAATGCTTTTCCAGGTAGCTTCACTGCCTCCAAACGAGATCGTTCCGCCATACTGTATCATTGTTGAGAGAAATGGGTTTTCTCCTATAGACGTTACTTTTGACGAAATATAGATTTGCCCTAATGCTGTACAGGACTGAAATAAATTATTGCTAATTTTCGTCAGCCCATATGGCAAAGTGACAGAGCTCAAATACCAACACTGCGCAAAAGCGTCGTCGCCTATTGTTACTTCTTGGGTGCTTGGAACAAACCGGATTTGAGTTACTTTGCTACAACTCGTGAATGCACCTGCACCAATAGAGGTAACGCTCGCTGGAAAGTCAAGATGCGTTAGAGACGTACAACCACGAAAGGCATTGTCGCCAATCGTTTGGCATCCTTCAGGAATAGAAACTGATGTGAGATTCTCACAGCTTCTAAATGCCTCAGCATCTACATTGATCGTTGCACTAGGGATGGTTACAGATGTGATGTTGGAACCTTGAAAGGCTCCGCTGCCTATTTTTGTAACACTGTCAGGAATATGCACTACCAGAGTGCTATTTCCATAAAATGCATAATCTCCGATGCCTGTAATGCCGTCTTCAATGATAATGCAGCTGATATTATATTCAGCTTTATTCCATGCTGGACCATTATCACTTGTATAATTTGGCATATCGCCTGTGCCAGAGATGGTTAATACTCCATTGTTGGTTATGGTCCAAGCAATGGAACCTTCGTTGCCGCTGTGTGCTATTTCATCGGCATTAGTGTCCTCTGTATAGCCGACAGGATAACGCGTAACAAGGAAATTTGCTGTTGCCATAATATCATTTTTACTAATAGCCCGTCCCCAATGTACGGACTTATTGTAATTGCCTTCTGCAACAATAAGTCCACCTTCACTAATTTTGAGAACAATGACAAAATGGCTATTGTTTATCCTAAGTATATCGCCGACCTTAATATCCTCGTAGACAAAATTTCCGCTGTCAATTGTTCTAGCAGGCAAACTGCCGAACGCTTTATCACTGAGGTTAAAAACGAAGGCCGCACAGCCAACGCCGAATTGAGCGCCTTTGACTGCTCCACCTTGGAAAATGTAATACTTTCCGGCGCTCCCATTCTCTCCATATGGCTGGAAATTTGTCCAGTAGGTTCCTTCAGGATAGGTCTCCTGTAAGGCAACCATACTTGCATAAGCCTCTTGGTATGTTGGAGTTATTCCAACCGATCGTGCCATTCTCCGGGAAGGCTGACCTGCTGTTTCGGTTACTGCCGGCACTTCGTCTGTAAAATATGGCTCTTCGTCAGACCAAACTCCGGCCGGTATGACTTCTGCATCTTCGGACGTGTTGACGTCAACAAATGCATCTAATGCATCTTCATCAATGGATGTGCTGTCAACAACATTAAGGGCTGAGCCTGTTGTGGCGTTAGCAATTTCAGCGTTAACAGTGTCAACTGTGGAGCTCGAGCCTGCGACTGCTTCAGCAGCTGATGTTATTCTCACGTTGCAAAAGAACAACGCGAAAACTACTAAAAGAGCTAATAACCGGTTACTACTTTTTTTTGTTTTCATGTGAAAACCTCCTTCTTAAAAAATTTACCTATTGCTACATAAGCATAAATATACATGCTTATGTCTATTATAACACACATCTTTGATTTGGTCAATCAATAAATTTTTGAAACTTATTTTAAAATGTAGTGTTACAATTGATGTAGGAAAAGATAAGTAATTTAACTTATCAATTCTTACATTATTTTTTTGTCTCTAATGTTTCCCCGTTAGAGACAATTAAGGGGAAAATAATTG
>CANOWW010000019.1 GCA_947571115.1 uncultured Clostridium sp. | reverse complement strand
TTTTGATTCTTTCATATTTTCTTTCTCCAATCTAAACAAAAAATTACTATTTTTCGCTATGATTATAACATACTTTTTCTAAATAGTAAATTTAATCTTAAAAAGGCAGGATAAGCACAACCCACGTTTGTGCTGAAACACACAAACAGCAAGCTGTTTGGTATAACTCAATCCTAAAAATAGTAACTTATTTTTTAGTTAAAGTTCATCTGATGACTTTTTGCAATTTTGCTCTAATAACTCTACCAAAAAATCTTTATTTTTCTTGTTATCCGTAACTCCTTTAAAATATTTTTCAATTTCATCTTCAAAAAACTTAATTATAAGTATATTTTCACCTTTCTTTTTTTCTAATATTTCATTAATCTTACCATTGTTTAAAAAATCATTTGAAGATTTCATTTTTAATTGCTTTGCCTGTGTTTCGCTTATTTTTTTATTATCTTTTATTAACTTCCATACTATTTCTTGTTCATTTTTTCTTAAAAATGATAATGGCTCTGCAATTCTCAAAGATATTTTATTATTATCCACTGCATCCTGTAGTTCTTTAATTAAATAATTTAGCCTTAAATATTTTTGTATGCTTCCAGTTGATGCCACACTTTCTTTTGCTAAAGCCTCTCTTACATTAAAATCAGAATCAATATTCAAATCATTTAAAATATCATTACCAACTTTTGCTTTTAACTTTTCATTTTTTAATGCTTCTTTTTTTAATAAATATGCCTTTGCTCTTTCTGTTGGTTTGATTTTCTCTCTTGAAATGAGATTCGTATCTACTAAATAAAGTTTTGCCTCATCATCTGTTTTTTCTCTAACATAACAAGGGAATTCCACTAATCCTACTCTTTTTCCACATTTCCTTCTTCTATGTCCTGACAATATCTGATATTTCCCTTGATATGGTCGTACAATAATAGGCTCAATAATTCCGTTCAGCATAATAGAATCCTCTAGTTCTTTATTATCTTCTTCATTATCTGTTCTAAATGGCTGATTCTCATAGTCAATTAATTCCTCGTCTTTCAAGAAAATTATATACTCTTGATTTTCTTTTTCTTTCGTAGGTTCTTCTGTAGTTTGATCTTCTGCATAAATCTCATCTATATCGCTATCTATTAAAACCTGCCTATCCATTATTTCCAATACTTCTTCTTTTGTTTTTCCTTCTCTTTTCCATTGTTTTACAATTTCCAATACTTCATCCAACTTTGCCTCTCTAATAATCCTACTTATATGAGGATTTTCCTTGTAAATATCCATAAAACTACCTCCTTTACTAATATTCTAACTGCTTTCTATCAAAAATTCAAAGCAAATAAAATTCTGCTATTCTCATTATTACTTTATTAAGCCAAATTTTAATAACTCATCAATGAGTTATAATTTTCTTATTTAACTCACTCCAAACAGCTTGCTATTTGTGGGTTTCAGTGCAAACGAAGTTCGTGCTTATCCTGCCTTTTCTAAAGTATAAATTATTACACCTGGTGACAAACCATTTAAATATTCCAAACATTCATTTTCAATTTTCTCATTGCAAAAACTTAAAACATTTCTAGCATTTTCTTTTATTGCTTTTTTCTCATCAATTTCATTTTTGAAAATTTCAATTTTTTCATTTTCATCATCATCATCTTCTTCTTCTCTTTTCTCTTTATCTAACTCTATATCTATATCTTTCTCTATATCTATCTCTGTGGGACAATGTCCCAAAACTGTCCCATCTTCTGTCTCCTCATTTTCTTCTTTTTGTCCTAACAAATTATTTTTTTCTGTCTGCTCCCTTTTTCTTTTCGTCTCACATTTTTCACTTCCCACAATATTTTCTATATCAGTAATTTTCAAACAAGCATCTTCTTCTAAATAGATCAGATGCAACTTTTTAAATAATTCCAAACCACCCCTAACTATATCTTCATCAAAATATTTAGTATCTCTTACAATTTTTGCAATATCATAAGGAACAATTATTTCACCAAAATTATAACCTAATTTCCCTTTTTGATTAACTGTTTGCAAACACAACATCTGATACAAGACCACATATTCACACCCATTTGGCTGTGCCAACAAAAAATCAATCTCACTTTGATCAAAAAAATCTGTTTTCAATTTTATCCAATAATATCTTTTGCTATCATTCATAATATCTTATTCCTTTCAAAAATTTTTGCAAAACAAAAAAAGCTATCTAAACTTTATTGTTTAAATAACTTTTTCATGTAATTTCTTTAAAACTCTTACTTTTTATCATTTAAGTATTTTTCAACTAATTCAATTAACTCTTTTGCTGTTTCAATCTGTATCATAGTTTTCTCTGAATCAACACTATATTCATCATCATAATCGCTATCTTCTCTTACTTTACTAGCTTTTACAATTCTTTTTCCAACATTTTTTGGAAAAATCTCTGTATTAACGTAATTTTTATTAAAATATCCAATTACATCTTTATGTCTTTTAAAATCTATCGGCTCTAATGCTAAAACTGCTTTTATACTATGAAAAATACAATAATAGGCTCGATTATTAGCACCTTTAAACTTATTTGCTTTATATAATATTTCCGCTTCTTCAAAATTTTCTTTCGCTTGTTCTAGTCTATGCTTAGCTAATTCATTTGACACTTTGGGGCTCACTTAATACCACTCCTTCCTTCTGTACATTCATATAAAATGGCATTGCTTGCAACCAATAATTAAATGTTTCTATATTCCTTATTTTGGGGGATAAGTCAATTGAAAAATCATTATTCCATTCTATGTCATAAGCAAAATCCCAAATTTTAGATTCGCATTCACTTAGTTCTTTATCCTTTAAGTCAGTTAAAATCATAATATCTATATCCGAATGCTCATTATAATCTCCGTCTCGCATACGAACCATATAAAATTATCTTTTTTAGATGTTCACCTAAAATTTCTGTTGTTCCTTTTACGAACTCATCTAAAATCTTTTCTATATTTTCTGGTATATTCATTTTTTACACCTCCATTCAGTATCTGTTCTCACTACACTATTTATATTATTTTAACATAAAAATCCGATTTATACAATATTTTAAGCAAAAATTATTTTTGGTTCTAAAAACATAAACATTACCCATCTTCTAATAAATTTTTGAAATGTATCAACTGTATGTTGTCAGTCATGTGATTGGTTAGCGTGTCCGCCTTCCCAGCATCTTTTAAAAGCAAACCCTACATAGATCGAACGTCCATACAATCTCCTAAAATTGTTCCATGAATTCATCGTATTGCGCGTTGTCCATAATATATTGGTATTACTGTTTGAACGAAATTCTCGTACTGTTAAAGTTCTATTCGTCACATATGGCATTGCTTCTGACAAGCCTCTATAATACGTTTCCATTCGGTTTGCGTTGTTATTATACACTAATATCTTTGCCATACTGTCTCCTTTCCTATCATATTCTTACTAATATCATATGAAAAGAAGTACAGCTTAGTTACAATGTTACTCCCATAAATTCCTCATCTAATATCTTCTTACGTTCTTTCCAATCTGGCATAAATACTGTAATAAAATTGTAAAAATTTTTACTATGATTTTCATATTTAAAATGACATAATTCATGCAAAACAACATATTCTATACAGCACATTGGCGTTTTTATTAAATTTAAATTAAATATCACTTTATTGCATGTTGGTATACAGCTCCCCCATCTTGTTTTCATCTGTCTTATTTCTATTTTAGGAATTTTTATATCATATTTTTTTAATGTATTTTGATATTTTATCACTAAATTTTCTAGAACATTCAAGGCATATTGTTTTAACCATTTCTCATAAACATTTTTAATATAGTTTTTGTTGACTATATATTTTTCTTTTATATGAATTTCAATATATTTATGATTGATAATAACATTGTTATGAGTATCCGAAATGATTTTCATTTTATATTGCTTTCCTAATAAATAAACCGTTTCTCCATCTTCAAAAGTTATATTTTCTTTTTGTTCTGCAAATGTGTCATAAAAGTCTTGTTGTTTTTTTATCCAACTTACTCTTTGTTCGACAAAGTCCCTTGCTTTATCTAATGACATTTTCATGGGTATGGATAAAGTTACTTTTTTATCTATATTAACTTTTAAATTAATATTTTTCACATTTTTTCTCTCAACATAAAAGTATATCTTTTTCCCATTCGATTCAATAAAATCCTTTTCCATGTTTTATCCTTCCTAGTAATTAGTATTTCATTAGTGCTATATTTATAATTTCTTCTATTAGGTTATCTAATTCTTCAAAGTCTAAATCAATATTTTTTCTTGTTGCATACATAAATATGATATTATCGATTGCTTGAGCAATCTCATTATGAATATCTGTATTATAATGCCAATCTCTTTTTATTTTGCCTTCGATCGCCCTTTGAATCGTTAAAGTAATTTCTCCTATTTCTTCTATGTTAGCATTTTCTTTCATTCTCGGAATTAATTTATCATAAATAACGCCATAAAAAGCTCTTGAATTTTCTGTTGTTACATTCGTTGGATAAGTAATTCCAGAATTTCCTTTTCTAAAATCTTCTTTAATCTCTTGCATTTTTTTTAGATATTCACTATCTGTAATTCTTCTGTTTCGATATTCTTCTATGATTTCTTCAATCCTTGCAGAAAACTTTTTATAATACGCTGGGTCTTCTTTAGATTTTTCACTAATCGTTCTTGTTAATCTCGTTCTAATCGTATCTGCTTTTCCTCTATCTGTAGCCATTTTCTCTAATTCTTTATCAAAATTTTCTATATCCGTTATATCGACTGGTTCTGTTATTCTCATCATTTCTTTTGCAACTACATAATTGTCCAACAATTTTTGCATCTTAGTTTCATATTCTTTATGGTCTATCGTTTCAGAATATCTTAATTTTACTGTTACCCTTAACTTTTGGTAAAAAGCTAACATTTTTCTTAATTCAGTCATTTTCTCTTTTCCAACTTTGTAATAAGCCTGGTCGCTTGGTAAAATGACACCTAACATGCTTCCGAATTTGCACAGTTTATTATAAAAATCTTTTCTTATTTTTTCATTTTCTAGCAATATCTCATATTCTTCTAAGTCACTCTTATTTTTTATATTTTTAAATAACGCTTTCAGTTTTTCATATGCTTCAAACATATTATTTATTTCTGTATCAATGTAATAAACAGATGCTCTAATATCTTCTTCATTAAATTCTTCTAATCCTGCTTCTTGATACATCGTTAATGCTTTATCTAATTCTCCCAAAAGACCTCTATAATCAACTATATATCCATAATCTTTTCCATCATAAAGTCTATTGATTCTTGCTATCGCCTGTAATAAATTATGTTCTTTTATTTGCTTATCCAAATATAATGTTGAAGCTTTCGGTGCATCAAATCCTGTAAGCAATTTATCTACAACAATCAATATGTCTATATCCCCATTTATAAATTTAGACTTTATCGTCTCTTCGTACTCTTCTTCATTTTTATAATTTGAAACAGCATTTATATAAAACTTCTTTACCACATCATTTGTATCTTCATCAATGCTTCCTTCTCCTTCTCTCATATCTGGAGATGATATGATAACCGCAACTTCTAATTCAGGAAATTCGTCTTTAAAAATGTTATAATATTTTACTGCTTCTACTTTTTTGTTACATGCCAGCATGCTATTGAAACCTGTCCCTTTTAATGTCTGATTATAATTACTTGCTATATCCCATGCAATCAATTCCAATCTTTGCTCAGATGAAGCAAGTTTTTCAAATCTACTCCATTTCTTCATAACTTCCGTTTTTTGTTCAGAAGTTAAGTTTCTTGTTAACATCTCTAATCTCATATCAATAGCTTCTTTTGAAACTTCTTGATCAACCATTTTTCCTTCATAAATTAATGGTACAATAGCTTTATCCTTTAAGGCATCATCTAAAGAATATTTATGTATTAATCCACCAAATTTATCAAAGATATTTTTATCTTTTTTCATAATAGGAGTTCCTGTAAATGAAATATAGATTGCACCTTTGAATACTTCCTGCATTCTTCTATTTATCTCCCCATACTGAGTTCTATGCCCCTCATCAACCAATATAAATGTATTGGGTGCATCTACTGATATTCCCGATTTTACTACTGTTTCAAATTTATTTACAACAGTTGTTATCACTCTTATTTTCTCATTTTTAATTAGCTCTGTTAAATTGTTTCCTGTTGTTGCTCTTGCCGCTTCCACTCCGATTCTATTAAATGTTTTATGAATTTGCTTGTCCAAATCCACTCTATCTGTAGCAATCACTACTTGTGGATTTCGTATTTCTTTATCTTCCATCAATTTTTTAGTTATATATACCATTGTTATAGACTTACCAGAACCTTGTGTATGCCAAACAACTCCACCTTTTTTGTCTTGTTTTATTCTTTCCAACATAGCTTTTACAGCAAAATATTGTTGGTATCTAGCTATCTTCTTTTTTCCCGCTTCAAAAATAATAAAGTCTTTTATCATTTCTAAAAATCTTTCTTTTTCAAATAGTGAAATAATATCTCTATCTTGCTTTGTTACTTGTCTTCCAATTACAATTTTTTTGAGTAATTCATTTTGTTTTTCCACATCTTCTTCATTCCAGGTTGACCAAAATTTATCTGGTGTACCACATGTTGCATATTTTGTTTCATTTTTATTAGCTGCCATAACGATTTGTATAAACTTAAATAACCCTGGAATATAATCTGGCTTCTGGTTTCTTATATTTTGAGAAATCGCTTGAATGATTGGTACTGAAGTATCTTTACACTCTATTACGGCTAATGGTATACCATTTACAAATAAAACAATGTCTGGTCTTGCGTAATCTTTACCATTCATTCTCAGCACTGAGAATTCCTCTGTAACATAAAAGTCGTTATTTTCAGGATGTTCAAAATCTATATATTTTATATCAAATGACCTTTTGGTTCCATCTACCGTATTTTCCTGATAAGATTTCCCCAATGTTAATAAATCATATATTTTTTCATTTGTACTAATAAGCCCAGTTACTAAATCTTCATTTAAGTCTTTCATAGCCTGTCCTATGGTACTTGCCGAAAATTTATACTTTTCTCCTTTATACTCATAACTATTTATTTCATTTAGTTTTTTAGCTAATACATCTTTAAATATTACATCTGTTAGAATATGATTTCTTAAATTTTTATTTTCTTCTGAAGAAATATATTTATACCCTAATTTTTGCAATACTTCTATCGCAGGTCTTTGACTTGTAGATATTTCATTCGCTATTGGTATTTTTTCTTCCATTTAATTTTCCCCCACAAATTAAATTTATATTTTTACTCTAACTTTTCCAGTTAATAGTTGTTGCATTAAACCTTTTTTTAGATTTATATAGTTTTGTTTTTGTTGCTCTAATAAAAGTTTTTGTTTATCAATTTGTTTTACTATTTCTGCAAATTGATTTTGTAACTCAATTGGTGGTATTCCTATTTTATAACCATCTATAAATTTTATTGGAACTCTTTTTTGCCCTGCGCTGCCTGTCATATGCATTTGTGCTTCAATTCTAAATGAACTTAAAGATGTTAATGTATATAACCATATGCTATTAATTACTTTTTTGGGACGAATGACATGAAATTCTGTTGATCCAAACCCAATTCCATTCTTTAAATTTTTTGCTACAGCTCCCTTTCCATTTTCCATACATGGAGTTATTTTTGCAAATAGCACATCATTTTCTGCAAAATATGTAAATCCTGTCTTTACATCATTTATTAGTTTAGTTTCACTTAAATCTATATTACCATTTTCAGATACAGCTTGCATTGGTATAAAAGAAATCTCCATATTATCTATGCTAATTAATTCGCTTTTCTTAGGATTTAAAATACATACATTTCCTAATTTATCAAATTTTTCCCAATGTTTGTCATTGATTTTTAAATCTCCAAACATCTCTACAAACTGAGATCTAATAAATTCATCTTTTTCTTTTAATAATTTTTCATATTGATTAATAATACAATCTACATTTTTTAATATTTTAACTATTTTATCTTGTTCTTCTTTGTTTGGCAATTTAACTTTCATATTTAAAAAATCTTTAGGTCCAACAGCCATTCTTTCATAAACAGTTCCTTGTTCATATTTTCTAACTTTTTCAATAAAATTTTTACTGGTAAGTATATATGATAAATATTTTATATTAATTTTTTCTTTCATTTCCTCTCTTAGTTCAAATGTTATATAGATAGGTGAAAAAATAGCTGTTCCATATTCATTTAAACATATAACTCCAAATTTTAAATTCGCAGGATTATAACAAATATCATTTATTTTTGTAATTTTATACTTTTTATCCTTATCTTTAACTAAAAAATCTCTATCATATCTTTCATTTTTATCATATATTCCTTCTTTTGATAATGTCACATGTGGATATATGTCATCCTTTGTTGCATATATTTTTCTATCCAATAAAATATCTTTTAACTTATATGCTTTCATTATATCTCCTTCTACAACCCCAATTCTCTCAACGACTCTTGCAATTCTTTTTCTAACACCTGAAGTTCTTCGTTAATTTTTTCAATGTTTTTCTTTGTTTCCTCTATATCAATTTCTTCTTCCTCTTCAAAAGTATCCACATACCTTTTTATATTTAAGTTGTATTCGTTTTCTCTAATCTCATCCATAGTCGCAATGTGAGAATATTTTTCAACTTCTTTATAATTTTGATAAGTTTCTAATATTTTTTGGATATTTCCTTGTGTTAATGTATTTTGATTTTTCCCCTTTTCATATTCACGACTTGCTTCAATAAACAATACATCTTCTCTAGTCCTATTCTTTTTAAAGACAACTATGGCTGCTGGTATTCCTACTCCATAAAATAAATTAGCCGGCAATCCTATAACAGCATCAATTAAATTGTGTTCTAAAATTCTTTGTCTAATGAATCCTTCTGAAGCTCCTCTAAATAAAGCTCCATGCGGTAATACAACTGCCATTCTTCCTGCATCCGCTAAACTTTTTAGCATATGCTGAATAAATGCATAATCCCCTATACTTTTTGGTGGAACACCATACTCAAATCGATTATATGGATCCATGGCAGCTTCCATTTTAAATGTATTTTTCTTTTTACCATCATCCATAATGGTAGAATTTGCAGACTCAAATCCTTTTGCCCATTTATCTAATGAAAATGGTGGATTCGATACAATTACATCAAATTTCATTAAATCATCATGTTCTAAGTGCAATGGATTAGCTAGTGTATCTCCCCATTCAATATGAGCATCGTTCACACCATGTAAAAACATATTCATTCTGCACAAATTATAAGTTGAACTGTTACTCTCTTGCCCATATACGCTAACTTTTTTATCTTTAACCTCCTTCGATGCTTTTAATAATAATGAACCAGAGCCACAGGCAGGATCGTAAATTCTATCATCTTCTTTGGGTTCAACTAACTTAGCAAGCAATGTCGATACTTCTGCTGGTGTATAAAACTCTCCCCCTTTTTTACCTGAATCTCCTGCAAACCTTGCTATTAAATATTCATAAGCATTTCCGATTACATCCAAATTTCCTATTTTAGATGGTCTTAAATCAATATCTTCATTATTAAAATCAGATAATAAAGTTTTTAATATTGCATTTTTTTCTTTCTTCTTTCCAAATATAACTTCACTGTTAAAATCAACACCTGCAAATAAGTTTAACAGCTTAACCCCATTTAAAGTTGTTATCGTTTCTAACGCTTTATTTATAATTTCACCTATATTATCTTCATTTCTTTTATTATAGAGATAATCAAATGTACATTCTTCCTTTAATATAAATTTGCTTCTTGAAAGATATCTTTGTATCATTTGCTCATTTCCCTCATACAATTCATTCGCTTTTTCTTTTTCTTCCTTATAGGTATCACTCAAATATTTCACAAAAAGCATTACTAATGCATAATCTTTATAGTTTCCTCCTGGTATACTACTTCTTAAAGTGTCACAAGCTGACCAAATTGTTCCATTTATTTTATCTTGTAATTGTTTTTCATTCATCTTATTTTTTACCTCCATTTATTACTTTATTTATAACTGAATGATAATAATTATCTTTCTCTCTTATCATTTGATTATATAAACTTTTTTGTTTATTCCAACTAGAAATCAATTTTGCTATTTTTTCCTGTTCCTTAAACGTCACATTTGGAATTTCGATTAACCTCAGTTTTGCAACTGGAATTATTTTGACAACACTTCCAATCATAATTGTTTCTAACTGTCTACTTGCTTCCTTGCTCTCTAAAAACCACCTTAAAAATTCCTTATTTATCTTTTTATGATTGCACCTTATGATGCAATATAAATTATTAATTAACAATCCTTCTGCTTTTTCATCTACTAAAACAATTTTACTCGGTAAAGAAAGTCTAACAATCAAATCGCCTTTTTGTGTAACATAACTGCTTAAATCTTCCATACTATAAAAATCATCATATTCTATATTTTCTTCGTAGCACCTTATATTGAAAACTTTATATTGATTTATTTTATTTCCTTTATATATCGCCTTTTTTCTTTTTAGAACCACTCCAATATGTATATCTGCAACATCTTCTAGCTTCATAAAAGCCTCCTTTTTATGTTCTAAATAAAATATAACATAATTTTTAGTACTTGTCAAGTTTTTTCCGTTATATTTATTTTGGAACAAAAAATCTTGGTTCCTCCATACACATACAAAAAACACCTCTAAATTTTCAACTTAGAGGTGTTATATTAATCTATACTTCTGTTGCTTTTACAATTACTCTTTTGGCACTATCATTCGTACAAGTAATAATTGTAATTTCTTTCCTGCCGTCTGTTCTTTGTGATGTACAAGAGACGTCGGTTGGATCTACTAAATATTTATCATAAACAGAATACTTAAGTTTTTTACCAGTCATATCTGTTATTTCAATAATGTCCCCATTTTCCAAATTTGGCACTTTACTGAAAAACTTACTATTTCTATAATTGTGACCCACAATGCAATAATTTCCTACTTGATTTGGTTTTGGTCCCCAAAAATAACATGGCGATATTTTTAGTAACTCATCTGTTGTCGTATTTAAAACTGGATAATGAACACCAATTGAAGGAATATCAATAATCGCAACTGTATGATATTTTTGACCACTTGGAGCCACTGACTCATTTCGTGGCAAAACTTCATTTCCGGGTTCATCTTCCTCCTGAATTGGATTTGAATACAGTACTTCATTTGAATCATCTTCGTTCAAAACTACCACAATCGAATTATCTGAAAATTTAATCGTCGTATCATCCGCAACACCATTTTCAAATTCTATATTAGACAAAATTTCTTGTGATATTGCTTCATTTTTATTTTTGTCATATTCTGCATAAATATAATATGAAAATAAAATACATACTAAAAAAACTGAAATAAAGAAATCAATTTTATACATTTTCTTCTTTTTTTTCAATTCTGGTGTTATATACAATTTTTCAGAAATCAGAATTTGGTTCATAAAATTCACTCCTATTTATAATATTATATCACAGTTTTTTTAGTTTATCAAGGCAAATTTTATAATTTTTTCAACTTATTATTAATTTTCTTTTCAATTTTTTTATTTTCAATATCCATCTGAATAATCTCGCGATTTAAGCTGTCTTTTTTACGTCTGTACAAATTTTCATCTTCCAAAATCACTTTTTGATTATACGGAAAACTGTTTTTTATTTTTCTGATTTGCTTCTGACATTTCTCCAAAATGACATTATATCTTTCTCTCAAAATCTTCAAATTAGAAATTTCATCTTGAAAAATTTCCTCGTCATTATAATTTTCTGCCAATTTATGTAACTTTTTATAATTACATTTTTCATAATATTTTTCAATTTTTTGATAAAATTTTTCCTTCTCCTCAGAATACTCTAAATCGAAAATTGGATTATATAATTTTTGCAACTTAAAATAATCGGCATTCATTTCTTCCAGCATGTCATAGTCATTCAATTCCAGTCCAGCAGCCTCTATCGCCAAATCAATACGTTTTGACAATTTTTCCTCAAACATCGTCTTTTCTTTAAATTCTGTATCAATTTTTCGATTAATCGTCATCATATTGACTTTTTGCTTTTTTGACAACTTTTCTTCAATTAACTCTAATCTTCTCAAATTTTTCTTATACTGATTTCCACAAACCAGCAATTTATACTCTAAAGCCCCTATTTTCAACATATAATCCATTTGAATTTCAATACACACAAAATTTAACAACAAATCTCTTTCTACAATCAAATCTGCAATTTCTTCTTTTAAATCATTTAAATCTAAAATCAGATACGCATATTCGGGATGTACTACTAGCATTCTTCACTCTCCTTTTTCATTAGAAGGGCACTATATGTGCCCTTATTTTTTGATCGTTACATTCACACTTTTTTCAATTCCAGAATAAGTATCTGTTACGGTTATCGTAACTTTTCCTGCTGACACACCTGTTACAATTCCATTTGAATTAACAGTCGCAATCTCCTCATCACTTGACTCATACTTAAGTGACTCAATACTTGCATCAGAAGGTGTTGCAATCAGCTTCATTTGCACCGTTTTTCCTACTCTAAATGTCTCATTTGGAGCCGAAAAAGTCATTGATTTAATCGGAAGAATCGCACGCAAATCAACACTTGCTGTCAAATCCCCTTTTGTAGCTGTAATCGTTGATTTTCCAGCTGTCACAGCCTTGGCAATTCCTTCTTCAATTTCAATCGCATCTTCATTAGATGATACCAATTCCACCTCGCTCAAATCAACTGGCTCGCCATTTACTGAAACAGTAATCGGCGTCGTCTCTTTCTTCTTAGTTGACAGATATTTTTTCTCCACTAAAATCTCCATAGTATCTTTTTTCGGCTCTTCTTCAACAACCGTATTTCCTGCTTCTAAAGCTGTTTCTATTTTTACCAATGAATAACCTGCCACTTTTCCTTTATTCAATATAATAAACAAAGCACAAATTGCAAGAAGCATAAACAATATGATAGAAATTGGTAATATTTTTACGCCTTTATTCTTCTTTTTCTTTCTTTTGCTTTTTCTTTCCGCCATCTTTTCTCCTTTATTCTTACATATTATTCTTCCGTCTCTTCCTCTAGTTCCTCTTCTTGCAATTCCATATCAAACTCTTCGTCATCCATCATTTCATCATCGTCATTTACAAAATCATCATCTTCTTCATCCTCTTCATCTTCGTATTTTCTTTCTGGTTCTACTGGAGCAGGAGGTGTTAATTTTGTATTAATTTCAATGTCTTGGTAGGTTTTAAGACCCGTTCCTGTTGGAATTAATTTACCAATAATCACATTCTCTTTTAAACCAATCAGTGAATCAACTTTTCCTTTGATAGCCGCTTCTGTCAATACTTTAGTTGTCTCTTGGAAAGACGCTGCTGACAAGAAACTTTCTGTCGCAAGAGAAGCTTTCGTAATACCCAACAACGCTCTTTTTCCTGTTGCAGGACGTTTACCTTCTGCTTCCATTTTTTTGTTAATTTCTTCAAACTCAAGTAAATCCACCAATGAAGCTCCATATAAGCCAGTATCTCCCGGATCTTCAATTCTCACTTTCTTAAGCATTTGTCTTGCAATAACTTCAATATGTTTATCATTAATATCAACACCTTGATTTCGGTACACTTTTTGCACTTCTGAAATAATGTAATTATAAACCCCTTCAGCACCTTTGATAACAAGCAACTCATTTGGATTAATAGAACCTTCTGTCAAGGCATCACCAGCTTCCACTTGGTCGCCATTTTTCACTTTCAATTTTGAACCAAAACTAATCGCATATGTTTTGCTATTATCTTTTGAAGTAACAACTACTTCTTTTCTCTTCTTCTCATCATTAATCTTAACAGTACCACTAATTTCGGTAATCACAGCAACACCTTTTGGGTTTCTTGCTTCAAACAACTCTTCCACCCTTGGAAGACCTTGCGTAATATCGCCACCTGCAACACCACCCGTGTGGAACGTTCTCATCGTAAGCTGTGTACCCGGCTCACCAATTGACTGAGCCGCAATAATACCAACAGATTCACCTTTGTTAACCAATCTTCTTGTCGCCAAGCCCATACCATAACATTTTGAACAAGTTCCTTGTTTTGCCTTACATCCCAAAATAGAACGCACATAAACCTTTGTAATGCCGCTATCTACAATTTTCTTTGCTAATTGCTCGGTAATCATTGTATTGGTGTCAACCAATAATTCACCTGTTTCAGGGTGCTTCAAATCGTCAATCACAAAACGACCAACTAATCTTTCTTCCAAGCCTTCAATAATTTGATTTCCGTCTTTGATATCCTCAATCTCAATTCCTTCGTGTGAACCACAATCGTCCTCACGAATGATAATATCTTGTGAAACATCTACCAATCTTCTTGTCAAATATCCTGAATCGGCTGTTCTTAGCGCTGTATCCGTTAAACCTTTTCTCGCACCATGGGCAGAAATGAAATATTCTAGCGAATCCAGTCCCTCACGGAAACAAGATTTTACGGGAATTTCAACCGCTTTACCAGACGTATTCGCCATCAGACCACGCATACCCGCGATTTGTCTTAACTGGTTCATATTACCACGGGCACCAGATTGCGCCATCATGTAAATTGGGTTCAATTCGTCAAAATTATCTTTCATCGCATTGGTAACGTCATTGGTTGCCTTTTCCCAAATTTTAATAATCGCATCATAACGCTCGTCGTTTGTAATCATACCTCTTTGATATTGCTTAAAGATATGGTCAACGTCGCTATCTGCTTTTGCCAAAATATCTTTCTTTGCCTCAGGAACCGCAACATCCGCAACAGACACTGTAATCGCACCTTTGGTTGAATATTTGTAACCAGTTGCTTTGATGTAATCTAGCACATCTGCCGTTTCAGACAAACCATGCACATTGATACATTTTGAAACAATGGTTCCCAAATTCTTTTTGATAACTGGAAAATCAATTTCCAAATCAAATTCTTTTTCTGGGTCAGTTCTATCCACAAATCCCAAATCTTGTGGAATTCCTTGGTTGTAAATCAAACGACCAACCGTCGTCTCAATCGTTTTAGAACGAACATTTCCGTCTTCGTCCTCTTTAAATCTTCTTACCTTAATTTTGCAATGCAAACCAACATCGCCATTTTGGTAAGCAATCATGGCTTCGTCTTCGTCCTTGAAATACATGCCTTCGCCTTTTTCGCCATCAATTTGAACTGTCAAATAATACGCACCCAAAATCATATCTTGTGTTGGAACAGTCACTGGTTTACCATCTTGTGGTTTCAACAAGTTATTGACAGACAACATCAAAAATCTCGCTTCTGCAATTGCTTCTGGCGTTAGCGGAACGTGCACAGCCATCTGGTCACCATCAAAGTCCGCATTAAACGCTGTACAAACAAGTGGATGAAGTTTAATGGCTCTACCTTCTACCAAAATTGGTTGGAAAGCCTGAATACCAAGTCTGTGAAGCGTTGGCGCACGATTTAGCATAACCGGGTGGTCTTGAATGACTTCTTCCAAAATATCCCAAATTTCTGCTCTTTGTTTTTCTACCATTCTTTTGGCATTTTTGATATTATGTGCCAAACCACGGCCTACCAATTCCCTCATAACAAACGGTTTGAACAATTCTACTGCCATTTCTTTTGGCAAACCACATTGATAAATTTTAAGCTCTGGACCAACCACAATAACAGAACGTCCAGAATAGTCAACTCTCTTACCAAGCAAGTTTTGACGGAAACGACCTTGCTTTCCTTTTAGCATATCAGACAATGACTTCAAAGCTCTGTTTCCAGCGCCTGTTACTGGTCTTCCACGTCTGCCATTATCAATCAAAGCGTCTACTGACTCTTGCAGCATTCTTTTTTCATTTCTAACAATAATCTCTGGCGCCCCTAATTCTAACAATCTTTTCAAACGATTGTTTCTGTTAATCACACGTCTATATAAATCATTCAAATCAGATGTCGCAAAACGACCACCATCTAACTGAACCATTGGTCGAAGTTCTGGCGGAATCACTGGAACAACATTCATAACCATCCATTCTGGCTTGTTTCCAGACATTCTGAAACTTTCTACTGTGTCTAATCTTTTCACAAGTTTCGCCTTTTTTTGCTCACTTGCTTTCGCAATTTCCTTTTTTAACTTTTCTGCTAATTTCTCAATATCCACTTCAGCAAGCAATTTCTGAATTGCTTCTGCTCCCATTTCAGCCTTAAAAGAACCTCTGCCGAATTTTTCCTCTGTTTCATGATATTCTTTTTCGCTGATTACTTGGCATTTTTGCAAATCTGTTGAACCTTTATCAGTTACAATATAGGAAGCAAAATAAATCACTCTTTCCAAACTTCTTGGCGAAATATCTAACAACAAAGCCACTCTACTTGGAATTCCTTTGAAATACCAAATATGCGCAATTGGCGCTGCCAATTCAATGTGCCCCATTCTCTCTCTTCTTACTTTTGAAGTAGTTACTTCAACACCACATCTGTCGCAGACAATTCCTTTATATCTCACTCTTTTATATTTTCCACAATGACATTCCCAGTCTTTAGTTGGACCAAAAATTTTCTCGCAAAACAAACCATCTTTTTCTGGTTTCAAGGTTCTATAATTAATGGTTTCTGGCTTTTTTACTTCGCCATGTGACCATTCTCTTATCTTATCATCTGAAGCTAAACCAATTTTTAATTTATTAAAAACTTCTAATTCTTCCAATTTTAAACCTAACCCCTCTCGTCTATTTTTGGGTAATTTCAAAATCAACATTTGGCTGCTTGCCACAGCTGGTGCAAATTCTTCTGTCTTAAGCCAAATAGATTTTGAAATTTATTTAATTAATTTTTACTCAATAATATCGTCGTCATTATCTAAATTGTCATTTGCCAAATCGCTATCAAATAATTCTTCACTTGACTTACTTTCTAACTCTTTAAAAATCTTGTCATCTGGAATATCTTCATCTAATATACTCTCATAAAATTCATCTTCTGACTCTTCCAACTCGCCTTCTGTTATTTCTGCCAATTCTGCCTCTGCTAACTCTTCGTCCTCAGCAAATCCTTCGTCTAATTCAACATTGCCTTCCTCAGCACTTTCTTTGACAATAATTTCCTCATCCTTATCACTGTACAATGTAATATCTAAGCCCAAAGACTGCAATTCCTTAATCAGCACCTTGAATGACTCTGGAATTCCCGGTGCAGGTATATTCTCGCCTTTTACAATCGCCTCATACGTCTTCACTCTACCAACAACATCATCTGACTTCATGGTCAAAATTTCCTGCAAAATATACGCTGCACCATATGCTTCCAATGCCCAAACTTCCATCTCTCCAAAACGCTGTCCACCAAATTGCGCTTTACCACCAAGAGGTTGTTGTGTAACTAATGAATATGGACCAGTTGAACGAGCATGAATTTTATCGTCAACCAAATGGTGAAGTTTCAACATATACATCACACCAACTGTAATTGGGTGGTCAAATGGATCTCCTGTTCTTCCGTCATACAAAATCGTTTTTCCATTCGTCTCTAAACCAGCCATTTCAAGCATTTCTTCAATATCTTGTTCGGTTGCGCCGTCAAATACTGGCGTCGCCATTTTCCAGCCAAGTAATCTGGCAGCTGCACCCAAATGAACCTCAAGCACCTGACCTAAGTTCATACGAGAAGGCACACCAAGTGGATTAAGCACAACATCAACTGGCGTTCCATCTGGCAAGAATGGCATATCTTCTACTGGCAAAATCCTTGAAATAACACCTTTGTTACCATGACGTCCAGCCATTTTATCTCCAACAGAAATTTTTCTTTTCTGCGCAATATACACACGAATAATTTGGTTCACACCGGGACCTAATTCATCTGAATTTTCTCTGGTATACACTTTGACATCCACAATCGTTCCTGCTTCTCCATGAGGCACACGAAGGGAAGTATCTCTCACTTCTCTTGCTTTCTCGCCAAAAATCGCACGAAGCAATCTTTCTTCAGCCGTAAGTTCCGTCTCCCCTTTTGGCGTTACTTTACCAACCAAAATATCGCCCGGTTTTACTTCAGCACCGATGCGGATCACACCGTTTTCGTCCAAATCACGAAGCGCATCTTCGCCCACATTTGGAATGTCTCTTGTGATTTCTTCTGGTCCTAATTTAGTATCACGGCACTCACAATCGTAATCTTCAATATGAATAGAGGTCAAAACGTCTTCTTTCACAAGTCTTTCTGATAGCAAAATCGCATCCTCGTAGTTATAACCTTCCCAAGTTGTAAACGCGATAAGCAAGTTTTTACCTAAGGCCATCTCGCCTTTATCGGTCGCAGGTCCGTCAGCAATCACGTCTCCTCTTTTAACAATTTCGCCTTCTTTTACAATCGGACGTTGGTTAATACAAGTTGAACCATTTGTCCTCTTAAATTTTCTTAAATAATATGTTCTTAATTTTCCTGATTCCTCTTTGACAACGATTTCGTCGCCAACTACTTTTTGGACAACGCCATTGTCTTCCGCGATAACGACAACGCCAGAGTCCTTGGCAGCTTTATACTCAATTCCTGTTCCTACCATTGGTGAATCTGTAATCATCAGTGGAACCGCCTGACGTTGCATGTTCGCACCCATCAAAGCACGGTTTGCGTCATCATGCTCCAAGAAAGGTATCATGGCAGCACCAACAGACACCAATTGCTTTGGCGAAATATCCACATAATCGACTTTATTTTTCTCAATTTCCTTGATTTCTTCGCGGTCTCTTACACGAATTTTATTATTTTGCAAAATTCCATTCTCGTCCACTGGCTCAGATGCTTGCGCAATGATGTAATTATCTTCTTCGTCAGCTGTCATGTAATCTACTTCGTCAGTTACTCTTCCTGTTTTTTTGTCAACTTTACGATATGGTGTCTCAATAAAACCATATTCGTTAATAATTGCAAACGTAGAAAGTGCTGAAATCAATCCAATGTTTGGTCCTTCTGGAGACTCAATTGGACACAATCTACCATAGTGTGTATAGTGAATATCACGAACCTCGAAACCAGCTCTTTCTCTTGAAAGTCCACCCGGACCCAATGCAGAAATTCTTCTCTTATGCGTCAATTCTGAAAGTGGGTTTGTTTGGTCCATAAATTGTGACAACTGTGAGCTTCCGAAGAATTCTCTAACAGATGACGTAATCGGTTTTGTGTTAATCAAACTTTGTGGGGTAACCACATCCAAATCTTGAAGGGTCATTCTCTCACGAACCACTCTCTCCAATCTTGTCAAACCAATTCTAAACTGATTTTGCAACAATTCGCCCACGCAACGAATACGTCTATTTCCCAAATGGTCAATATCATCCACTTTTCCCAATCTTGGTTTTTCTGGTGATGAAATCATTGTATTATATTCCAAGTTTAACAAATAGTTTACAGAAGCCAGAATGTCCTCTGTTACAACATGTTTTGGAATTAATTCATCCATTCTCTCTTCCAAAATTTTCTTTAATTCTTTGTCATCTTTGGCATTCTCCAAAATATTTTTCAAAACTTCGTAGTTGACATCCACCTTGATTTTTAACTCGTCTGCGATTTCAGGGTTGATATGAGCCTTGATATCAACAACGCCATTACCGATGACTTTCGCTTTTTTGTCTTCAATTTTAACATACACGCTATTGATGCCAGAGTTCTGGATTTCGCGCGCCACTTCTCTTGAAATCACTTCGTCCTTTTCCACAAAAACTTCTCCTGTTTCAGGATTTGCAATTGTTTCATAAGCAATGTGGTTCGCAATTCTATCTGCCAAGCACAATTTTTTGTTGTATTTGTAACGACCAACTTTTGCTAAATCATAACGTCTATTGTCAAAAAACAAACCATTGAATAAATTACGAGCAGCATCAACTGTTGGAAGTTCTCCCGGTCTTAATTTTTTGTAAATTTCAATCAAAGATTCGTCTGCTGTTTTGATTGGATCTTTGGCAATCGTCGCCAATAATTTGTCTTCATCTCCGAAAAAATCCAAGATTTTTTCGTCCGTATCAAGTCCCAAAGCTCTCAATAAACACGTAATTGGTAATTTTCTGGTTCGGTCAATTCTCACATAAAACACATCATTACTATCGGTTTCATATTCAATCCAAGCACCACGAATCGGCATAATCGTTGCTGTGTACAACTTTTTACCAACTTTATCATACGTTGATTCATAATAACAACCTGGCGAACGAACTAACTGACTAACAACAACTCTTTCCGCACCGTTAATCACAAATGTTCCACTATCTGTCATAAGTGGAAAGTCACCCAAATAAATTTCCTGCTCTTTGATTTCGCCCGTTTCGCGGTTAATCAAACGCACCTTTACATGTAATCTCGTTGAATAAGTCGCGTCTCTTTCTTTCGATTCTTCTAGCGTATATTTTGTTTTTTCTTCCATATAGTAATCAAAAAATTCTAAGACTAAATTTCCAGAATAATCAATAATAGGCGAAATATCTCTTAATACTTCACCTAATCCTTCCTTAATAAACCAGTCATACGAATCCTTTTGCACTTTCAAAAGATTAGGTATCTCAATAAAATCTCCAATCTTTGAAAACGTCTTACGTACGCACTTTTCGTGCTGAACATCTTTTACCTTTACCAAAATAAAAAACCACCTTTTCTTAAAATTCAGCAGGTAATATATCAATTTTTCGCTCCAAGTCCCTCTTAGCGCAAAAAGTTGTTATCTTATAAAACTTATCCCTGCTTAAAAATAAGATTTCTAACATAGTTCCTTTTTGCCTAATTCCTCTTGAAGGAGAATTTATATAACGGTTTTGTATAAAATTACTTAAGTATTATATCTTATTTGGTAAAAAAAGTCAAGCCCTTTTGGAAAATATTATAATTGTAACAAAAAAAGAAACGTGCTAACGTTTCTTTTTTAACTATTCTTCCATTTTCTCCATTTCTTTTTCACAGGCTGCCACCCTGTATGATAAATGGGCAACTGCAATTAAAATAAGAATACTAATTAACAAATCATTTACCGCAATTCTCAATACAGCAATTGCACTAACTAGGATTGCTTCTAGTAATATCATTTTCCAAA
Organism: uncultured Clostridium sp.; assembly: GCA_947571115.1. Lineage (GTDB taxonomy): Bacteria > Bacillota > Clostridia > TANB77 > CAG-508 > Scatovivens. The sequence continues at coordinate 12,695 of CANOWW010000019.1, read as the reverse complement.
TTGAATTTACAATTTGTTTAACTGCATTTATTTTAGCAAAACGAATGAACATATAAACAAACACAACCACATAAGCAATGATCATTGGCACAATGTATGGCTTTATAACATCACGAATTCTTTTATTAGAAACTGACTTGATATTCAGATTTTCTACTGTTTTTTGAGTTCCAAATCCCTCGTTTAATTTCTCAATCAAGATGTTCTTTTCTTCATCTGTTATTGAAGAAACATTAATTTGTACAGAATCGCCAAAAACTTCTAACCCTTTTACTACAAAATCTTTTTTTCCAAACGTCTCTTTACAAATTTCTCTTACTTTGTTCACATCAGCATCCACATCAAGCTTTATGTTGATTGCTTCATGTTTTCCAAACATTAACGAAACATGAAATCCCTTCAAAGCAACCACAATAATTCCTGCTACAATTAATAATATGATTCCCAAAATAACTATTTTTCCACTATTTTTTTTTGTATCCATCCTAAACTTCCTCTCTATTTTTTAAAACCGTTCTTGTAACAATAAAGTTATATAAAATACTTAAAATAATTCCCCAGAACATCGCCATTCCTAAACTGCTTACCACAAAATATTGACTCAAAGTAAAAACAACAGCAACTACACAAACCGGAATTAATCTCAAACAAAATTTCTTCTGCACTCTGTCATAATTTTTGCTAATATCTCCCGTCAATAACAACTGTTTCATAAAAATATAATTTAACAAAATAACAATTGCATACACCAATATTGAACTCTCTGTAATCACTGCATTCGTATAGCGAACGACAATTGAAAGTAGTGCAATGTAACCAATTCCCAATAGACTGGCAAGTGCTCCTGCCATTTTAAATTTCACAACTAAAATGATTGAAATCAATATAATTACTACAATCGCAATTTTTTTCATGGTATCTGCTTCATTCACGATTTCTGCTTGTACAAAATTATCCGACTCTAGCTCATAGCTAATTGGCAACATTCCTGAATTCAACATATCACTAATGACTTTGGCTGAATTGTAATCTTCTAAATATTCATCATAATTTGTTTTAGCTTGTCCCACTGCAATTTGCAACATACCAGCCGTCATTTCTTCGCCAAAATACGTAGTCATCATAGTTGTATCATCAAAAACAATAGAAACATATTTTTTCTCTGTTTCTTGTGTTTGTTCTTCCGCATTTTCTTCTGTCTCATTTTCTTCATTTTGTGTATTCTCTACTGGTGTTTCTTTATATTCTGTACTAATTTGTCTTAATTTTTCGCTGCCTTCTTCGTTAAACTCAATTTGCAAATAAGCGGTATATCCCGCTGCATTTGAAGTTACCACTGACGCTTTTTTAATATCAGAATTATCCATTAGCACAAGTCCATTTTGATAATCAATAATTTGAAACTTCCCAATGGTTGATACAATTTCCTGCACTTTATTCACTTGATTTTCATCATTTGGCGTTTCAACAATTAAACTTCCTGTTACATTATCTAAGCGAATATTGTATTCCGACATTCCTTGTTTCTTCAACCTTTTTTGAATTAACTTTTTCGCTTGCTCAAAATTTTCTTTCGTCAATTTCTCGTCACTATTGACTTTTATAGTTTTTGTTTCTTTTGCATATGGTATATTATCATGACTTTCATGGTCATGCCCATCATCTTCCGCCGTTCCTGCTTCGTGCTCCGCCTCATGTTCTGCAGTTGTGCTACTACCATTCTCCCAAACTTCGCCTTTTATATTTCCGTTCTCATCCACATACACATACTTTTCTTCTTCTGAATTATCTAATGTGTATCGCAATTCTCTGCTTCCCTTAACATCCATCCCCAAATTGTAAGGCGCCACTTGATTATTCCACACACCTTTTTCCTTTGTAAAAACTCCCCAAAACGCAATCAGTGACAAAAGTATTACTAACAATATTGCAACTATTATCTTCAATCTTTTCAACATCTTTTCCAAAATAATTCCTCCTAAATTATAATAAGTTTGTATCATTGATTATTAATTCAAACCATAAACCTAAATATTTTGCGGCCCTTTTGCTCATTTGTGTACGCTCCATAAATATTTCAAAATAGTCTATCACGGGACAAATTTTTGTATCAATTTTCAAATTTAATATCACTTTTTTATTTTCTTCATCAATTTTCAATTCAGAATGAGTAACCGCAAAATTGACTTCATCGTGTTTATCAAATACATTTTTATCTTTTTTGGAAACTCTGCTTCTGTGCACATCTGATTTATCTGCCAAAATCAGCGCAGCTGAAATATCGCTCACTGCTGTTCCAGTATTCTCATCATGATTGCCAATCGCCATCATAATTTCTGTTCTGTCAGCCACATTCATTCCCATTTCCTTCAAAATGTTGTAGGCAAGTATCGCACCAGAATGCGCATGGTCAACTCGATTAACCGAATTTCCTATATCATGAATATACCCCGCAATTTTCGTAAGTTCTATTCGATGTTCCTCATATCCTAACGTTTCCAAAATGTAGGCTGCCCTCGTGGCAACCAACATACAATGCCTTTTGGAATGTTCTGTATAACCTAAAACGTCTAACTGCTTCTGGGCATTTTTCATGAGTTCATTTATTTCAACGTTTTCCACAACGTCCTCAAAACTTATCATTTGACCTCCTAAAAAAACACCAATCTTTGATATTTTACAACAGTTTTACAAAAATATCAACTATTTTTCAAAAATTTATTTCAAATTCACTCCAAGAATTCCACCAATCGCGCCTCCCACAACACCTAGAACAATCATAATAAAACTATTCATCGTAAGAGAAAAATCAAGATTGATAATACTTGATACAAAATAAAGAATAAGCATATAGGTCAATCCCAAAATACTCCCATACACAATTCCTTTATTGGCCATTTTCTTTGCCACCAAAAAACCACCAACTAAAATACTAAAAGACGAAATAAAAATCACGGCTGGCATAATCACATTCTCACTCACACTTGAAAAACTAAGTATCATTGATAACACCAAAATCATGATCAGCGTTAACCCAATCGAAATTGCCAACCCCTTTAGCATCAACAAAAAAATATTTGAACCCACATTTTCTTTTAAATCTTCCATCATAAAAATCCTCCTAGAAAAATTATATTTCCAAAAGGATTTTTTTATTCCTATTTTATTCTTCTGTTTCTTCGTTTTCTTGCTCATTCTCCACAAAATTATGATTTGCATCTAAATTACTCTGATTTGTTTCTTCTTGGTTGGTATTATCCAAATCAGCTTCATTTGCTGGTTCCTCCTCTTCGCTATTTTCCTCAAAAAAACCAATTTCTTGCAAATAACTTTCAAGCTCAAATTCCTGCTCATTATATTCCAAATAATACGTTGTCACTCCAGATTTCGTTTTAGAATATATTTTCGTAAAAGAACATGGAATTAATCGCTTCGTTTTCGCATCATAAATGCCATACAAATGATTATAATTCTTTACCACAATTCCTTTAATTCCTGTCTCCTCAGGAATGGTTAGCACATTATCATGCTCATCTAATTCAACCGTTTTTTGATTCGCAGTCGTATTGCTGACAGTATTTCGACTGGTTGTGTTTGTACTAGAATTTCTTTTGTCTTCCTCATTTTCTGAATTCTCACTACTTGTATTAGCCACATAACCCAATGTATAAACTGGCTTAAAAATCTCATTTCCTTTGTTATCTACCAAACCTGTTTTTCCATTCACATTCACTGGAATAAATTCATCAAACAACAAATTGAAATTTCGTATTCCTTCCTTTCGGAAATCTTCCCCGTTTTCCACGCCAATAGAATCATATTCGCAATACACAACCGTATCTCCATCGCCATTTAAAACACCAAATTTTTCGTCTTTTTTTACTCTATATAATTTACTAATCTCATCTAAAATGGCAATATCCTCATATTCAGTTGGTTTAATAATTGTACTTCCTTCTTTGGAAACAATTCCAACAGAGCCCTCAGCCGTTACTAAAAATTCGCTTGTATTTTGCATGTACACAATTTTTTCATACTTCAAGCTAATCAATTCCTTGCCAGTTGCCACATCCACAACACCAAAATTTCTTCCGTCCCCAACCACAATCATGCCATCTGCAATAGCTGTTAAATTCTCATAAATGTTGCTAATTTCCGCATAACCTGCCTTTTCAGCATACTGCGCTGCTGACACAGCCAAACTATCCAAGGAATAAATTCGCACTCGATTTTCTTGCGACACATCCAAACTCACATTAAACATTCGTGGCACTTCACTATATGCCATATACAATTCGCCATCTATCAATCGAATTGGCTCCTCAATAGAAATCGTCTCTTGCGCTTCATGTTCCGAATTTACCACAATATTTAACGCTTGCTCGCTAGCTTCATTTGTCACAATCAAATCTGTGCTAACTGTATTTTCGTCTTTTTTCGTATCCTCTGTGACTTCTGGCTTTTCATTTAAAATATATTTAGTCACTGTATTTTCATCCGCAATCATCGAAACCACTTCATAAGGCGTTCTCAAATAACAGCTATTCGCATCTTCTGTATAATTTTTATATTCCCCTTTCTGATACGAATATCCAAGCATATTCGATAATTCCTTAATATTAATGTAATTGATATTGCCCTGCGTTTTCAAAAAATTCTGTGAAAACGCCACCTGCTTATTATCCACAAAAACCTTCTGTTTTAGCGAATCTTGATATTTCATATAAACAATCAAACCAACCAATATTACAATTAAAAGCGCACAAATCAGGAGTACCGTCAAAACTGTCTTCTTATTTTTATTATTTTTTTCCATTTGTTCCACAAAAGAATTACTTTCCTCTAAATTCATAGTTTCCTCCTATTCTTAACTCGTATATCCATAATCTTTATAAAATTCATCGCGAAACGCTAACAAATTATCCTTCTCTATCTCTATTCTAACTCTTTCCATCAATTTAGTCAAGAACCTTAAATTATGAATTGACAGAAGTTCCACTCCTAAAATCTCTTTCGTATTCATCAAATGTCTCAAATACGCCTTTGTAAAATTCTGGCAAGTATAACAATCACACTTCTCATCTAATATTGTAAAATCTCTTTCATAAGCCGCATTTCTAACAACCACTTTTCCATGTGATGTCATCGCTGTTCCATGTCTTGCAATTCTCGTCGGCAACACGCAATCACACATATCAATTCCCGCAATCGCAGCCTCTATCAAATAATCCGGCGTCCCAACTCCCATCAAATAACGCGGTTTATTTTCTGGTAATAATGGTGTTGTAAAATTTAAAATATCCAAAAATTCCTCTTTCGGCTCGCCAACGCTAATTCCACCAATGGCATAACCCGGCAAATCCAATTCAATCAAATCTTGCGCGCTAATTTCCCTCAAATCTTTAAAAAATCCACCTTGCACAATGCCAAACAAACCTTGTTTATCTGTGGTTTTATGCGCATTCTTACACCTTTTTGCCCACCTTGTCGTTCGCTCCATCGAATTTTTCGTATATTCATAAGTTGACGGATATGAACAGCATTCGTCAAAAGCCATCATAATATCAGAACCTAGCGCCTCTTGAATTTCCATCGAAATTTCTGGACTAATAAACTTTTTACTACCATCCAAATGAGAACGAAAATCAACACCTTCTTCACGAATTTTTCGCAAATCGCCCAAACTAAACACTTGAAAACCGCCACTATCTGTCAAAATTGGCTTGTCCCAATGCATAAACTGATGCAAACCACCCGCATCTTTAATTAAATCATGCCCTGGTCGCAAAAATAAATGATAGGTATTGGACAAAATAATTTGGGCTTTGATATCTTCCTCTAACATTTTGGGCGTAATCGATTTGACGGTCGCCTGTGTTCCAACTGGCATAAAAATTGGTGTCTGAATATCGCCATGCGGCGTATGAATCACGCCACGCCTTGCCCCTGAATTTCTATCCCTATGTAATAATTCATAAGTAATCGCTTCCATTTTCCCCTCCTATTTCCAGATCCCCCCCCGGGGGTATTTATAAAATCAACATCGCATCACCGAAACTAAAAAATTGATATCTTTCTCGCACCGCTTCCTCGTAAGCCTGCATCACAAAATCTTTTCCAGCCAAACTCGAAACAAGCATAATCAGCGTTGACTCTGGCAAATGAAAATTCGTTATCAAGCGGTCGATGCATTTAAACTGATAGCCCGGATAAATAAAAATATCAGTATCGCCTTCTGTTTCTCTCACAAATCCGTTTTCATCCGCAACAGACTCTAGCACACGACACGAAGTTGTCCCAACCGCCACCACTTTATGCCCATTTTTCTTGGCGGTATTGATTTTTTCTGCATCTTCTTGCTTGATGTAATAATGCTCCGAATGCATGTTATGCTCCTCAATATTTTCCACTTTTACTGGGCGAAATGTACCAATCCCAACATGCAACGTCACATTGGCGATTTGTACACCCTTTTGCTTGATTTGCTCCAACAATTCTTGTGTAAAATGCAAACCCGCTGTTGGCGCAGCGCTTGAGCCATCATGTTTCGCATAAACTGTCTGATATTTATCCTTTTCTTTCAATGTTTCCTTGATGTAAGGTGGCAGTGGCATCAAACCAATTTGGTCCAAAATCTCGTTAAAAATCCCCTGATATACAAACTTTACTTTTCGATTTCCGCCATCCAAAACTTCCAAAATTTCCGCCTTCAAAATGCCCTCTCCAAAAGTCACTTTTGTGCCCGGTTTTAGCTTATTTCCCGGACGCACCATAGCTTCCCAAAAATCGCCTTCTATCCTTTTCAAAAGCAAAAATTCTACATTCGCACCCGTTTCCTTTTTGCCATATAAACGCGCCGGCAAAACCTTGGTATTATTGATTACTAAGCAATCTCCCGGTTCCAAATAATCAATTACATTTTTAAAAATTTTGTGCTCCATTTTTTGCGCTTTTTTATCAAGCACCATCAAACGTGCCTCGTCACGCTTATCATATGGATGCTGTGCAATAAGCTCTTCCGGCAACTCAAATCTAAATTCCGATACTTTCATTTTGGTTCCTTTCTTACTTTCTATTTTAACAAATTTTTCCTCCAATGGCAACTTTTTCTAGTATCACGTTTACTTCTTGTTGCAAAGTTTCGAGGCTTGTATTTTCGCCATTTTCAATCACATAATCTGCATTTTGTCTATAAAATTCATTCGTTTTTTGAATTTTTAAGCGTTCTTTAGCCACCTTTTCTGGAATTTTATCACGCTCGCAAATTCTTCGGATTTTCACATCTTGCATTGCTTGGACTGCAATCGTCACATCGCAAAATTTGTCCAACTTCGCCTCAAATAGCAATGGCGCATCAATCACAATTAGCTTTATCGTTTCATCCACATTTTGTATTTCCTGCGCAATTTTCGGAAGCAAATGCTTAAACGTAATTTGATTTAATTTTTCTAGATTTGCTTTATCATGATAAATTAAATCCGCTAGCTTGGCTCTGTTCAAATCGCCATTTTCCAAAAGAATGTTGTCTTTTTGAAATGCTTCTTTTATTTCTGAAAAATATTCTGTTTCCACATTTGTCAAACTTTTCGCCATTTTATCCGCATTTATCACTTTTACATCTGGCTTTTTCCCCAATAACTCACTAATTGTTGTCTTCCCCGAACCAGACGAGCCCGTTATCCCAATGACTTTCATATTCACTCCTATCCTATATTTCACAATCTAACTTTTCTTTACTCAATATTTCCGTCTTTAATTCTATCACATTAGATGTTAATTGTATGATTTCTACCAATTCCTTCATGGCATTTTTCAACTCTAACAAACCTCCAACTGTGTCAAACATAATCAGCACTTCAGAAGTATCCACATCAATTTTAGTAATTTCACTATCTTTGTGGTTCCAATAGCGACAAACTGGTATATCGCCACAATAATAACATATTTCAGCTGTATCTTTCAATTTCTCTAACTGTCCAGAAAGTCCCATTGGCTCAAATTTCTTTCCACCCTGTACAACGTGTTGCAAAGTTAACTCTGGATATGGCAATTTTTGCAAATCATATCCCCCCATAGGAATTCCATGTTTCACAGAAATATAATTATATGCATCCACAAAATAGTTAATTGGTTTTAGTGCTCCAAAACGGTCAATTATACTCCACAATGCAACAACTGAGGGAAGTCTACGCTTGCTAGCATGCATATCATAAAAAATCTTCATCCATTCCTTCTCAATCAATTCTTCATCTGCAATCGATTTTTCATATTTAACTAACGATTGCAATTTTTCCCAATTTTTATTTTCTACACTTATTTTTATAAGCCCCATTTTATATTGAGGATATGTTTCCAATATTTCATTTTCAATTGATATTTTCATAAATTTAACTCCTTTTATCCTATTTTTAATCGATTATAAAAAAGTTAAATTTCAAGACGACCATAATCAAAATCTAATTTATAAAGTAACATTTTTTCTCCTTTATATATACCCCCCGTGGGTATTTGTTTTCTATATTTTAATCAATACAATACTAACCACAATCAAAATTGCTGCGATGATTTTCTTTACCAAATTACCTCTTTCCTTCAAAAACAAATAACCAACAATAATATTGGAAATGACTTTTAAACTACAAATTGGTGCAACAATACTTACATTTTGCAATTGATATGCTCTCAAACTTGCTACAATTGCTAACGGCCACGTTATTCCAGTAATCAGCATTGCTTTTTTATTGACATTTTTAAATTCGTTTTTAACATCCGAAATTTTTATTCTTTCCAATATCCACACTAAAATGGCAGGTCCTCCTAGAGTAAGTGCCGCATAAAATGGCAAATTAAAATTATCTGAAATATTAACATCTAAAAATATGGCTACTGTAATAGAAATATTAGCTAACACAGCTAGCCCAATATAACGATTGAACTTGAATTCTCCTTTTTTATAAAAGATAAAAACATTACTAAAAATAATCAGCATTGCTCCTATAAATTTATGTAAAATAAATTCTTCTTTTAAAAAAATTAGTCCTGCAAATATCATAAAAGTGGTCGATAACTGGTCAAGCATACTAAATGTAGATGCCTCAATCCCACTTCTGACAGTCGTATTAATTCTATCCGAAATCGCATAAAAAACAATTGATATTCCTAAAAAAAGATAAATTTTGGGATCACTTGGAAATTTCATTTCAAAAAAGGGACAAATGAGCAAACCCGTTATAGCTCCAATTCCTTCCAACAAAACAGTTAAAGCTCCTGCTTTTGTTAATGTTCTAGTTGACACTTTGTAGGCTTGTGTAAATATCGTTATAAAAACAATATATAAGATGACATACAAAACCCAGTTATTTAAAAAATCCATTTTATTCTCCTTTTTGAACTATTAAAGAATCTTTAATAGTTCATTTTTTATCAAAATTTAAAATATACTTTTCAACTAAACTTATTAATTTTTCTGCCGTTTGAATTTGCTCTAGCGTCTTCTCTTATATTACTTGCATCTATGATTTTTCTTCCATTTTTCTAGGAAAAATTTCTGTATTGATATAGTTTTTATTAAAATAACCTAACACATCTTTATGTCTTTTAAAATCAATTGGTTCTAATGCCAAAACTGATTTTATGCTATGAAATATACCATAGTAGGCTCTGTTATTTGCTGATTTATATAATTCTCCATTATATAACATCTTAGCTGCCACTAAATCTTCTTTGGCTTGCTCTAATCTATGTTTGGCTAACTCTTTCGATATTTTAGGACTCACTTAAAATCACTCCTTCCTTTTGCACATTCATATAAAATGGTAATGTATCTAGCCAATAATTAAAGGTATCAATATTTTTTATCACAGGAGACAAATCAAAAGAAAAATGATTATCATACTCTAAATCATAAGCACAATCTACTATCTTAGTACGATATTCTTCCATTTCTTCATCTGACAAATCTGTCAAAATCATGATATCAATATCGGAATTTTCTCTATAATCGCCCCTTGCATAAGAACCATATAAAATGATTTTTTTCACTCTATCTCCTAAAATTTCATGAACACTTTTTATAAATTCTTGTATTACTTGATTAATTTTTTCTGGTATTTCTAGCAAATTGTTTTCACTCATTTTATTTCCTCCTTCTTTCAAATTTTTATAAAGTAGTTAATATTTTTTCAAAAATATTAACTAAGTCATTTGTAACTCACTCCGTTTCGTACAACTGACTTAATAGCGCTGGTTGCTAAGTAATCACAACGATTATTTAATTCATTGTCGCTGTGCCCCTTGACTTTGATAAAAGTCGTGTTGTGCTTTTGCGTCAAATCATACAATTCTTCCCATAATTCACGATTTTTCACTGGCTCTTTGGAACTCGTTTTCCAATGATTTTTTTGCCAATTCTCCAGCCATTTCTGATTAAACGCATTGACCACATACGCACTATCACTATAAACTTCGACTTCGCACTCAAATTTTAGCAATTTTAGTGCCTCTAAAACTGCTGTTATCTCCATAATATTATTGGTTGTATCCTTTTGCGCACCTGAAATTTCCTTTTGTACGCCATCGCAAATCAAAACTGCGCCCCAACCACCGGGTCCCGGATTGCCTGAACACGCGCCATCTGTATAGATTGTTACTTTTTTCATAAAACTCTTCCCTTTTTTTATTATTTGTGATATATTATATCAAGAAAACTTGAATTTTTCAATAGGTGGTGAAATTTTTATGAGCGGAATTTTAGCAGTGATATCTGAATATAACCCTTTTCACAATGGACACTTGAAACACCTTGCTTATTCCAAACAATTAACAAAAGCTGATTTTTCCATTGCCATTATTACTGGCAATTTTGTGCAACGCGGCGATACTTCCATTGTTGACAAATGGACCAAAGCTGAAATGGCTCTCAAAGCTGGTTTTGATATCGTTATTGAATTGCCAACGATTTATGCTATATCCAGTGCCGAAAATTTTGCAGAAGGCGCCATCAAAATTTTGAATAGTCTTGGCATTGTAGACTACCTTTCTTTTGGAAGCGAACTTGGCGAAATTTCTCCGCTTAACGACTTGGCAAATCTTTTGTACAAGGAGCCAAAAGAATTGTCTTTGCTGATTAACCAATACGTCAAAACTGGAATTTCCTATCCCAAAGCACGCGAAACTGCTCTTATGCAGTTTTTGGGAAATAGTCCGAGACATAAACAGGCTTTGAATAGCCCGAATAATATTTTAGGAATTGAATATTTAAAAGCACTCAAAAAATATAAAAGTCCGATTAAGCCGATTACCATAAAACGCGAATATAGCGAGCATAACTCGACTACCATAAAAAAAGGAATTGCAAGTAGTACAGCTATCCGAACTTTGATTCAAAAAAATAAAAATATTCACACTTTAGTTCCTTTTGAAACTTATGAATTGCTGGAAACTCAAATTCAAGAGGGCAAAATTATTTCTAGTTTGGCTGTTTTTGAAAAAGAAATTATTTATGCACTTCGTCGCATGACACTTTCGGAAATTGCTGCTTTGCCAGATGTTTCGGAGGGGCTCGAAAATAAAATAAAAATGGCTGCTAATAATTACAACCATTTAGACGAATTAATTGAAAATATCAAGTCAAAACGTTTTACGCATTCCAGAATTCAACGTATTTTGCTGTACGCACTTTTGAATATTTCGCAAAAAGACATGAATAATTCGCGAAAAATCGTCCCTTATGTGCGCATTCTTGGTTTTAATAAACATGGTAAAAAAATCGTGTCAGCCATTGCCAAACAAAATCCGAAAACGCATGTGATTATTTCTGTGAAAAAATTTATGGAAAATACGCCTGATATTCGTTTGCAAAATATGCTAGCAAAAGATATTCTGGCAACCAATATTTACACTTTGGGTTATCAAAATAACCCAATCGCCAATTTAGATTATACCCATAAAATAGTAGAGATTGAATAAATTTCAATCTCTATTTTTATAATTGAGTACAAGCAAAGGCACGGTACCCCGTGCCCCTACAATACTTGTCAAAATTTCTGTGTTGGTTCGCGGGTCGGTCTTGACCGACCCCCTACGTTTTTCGCTCTTTCTGTGTCGATGTGGGCATCGCCCCCTACATCTTAATCACTCAAATCCCAAGCCGTGCCATTCCAGTTCATTTTTGCATTTGTAGGCAACTTCACAAGAGGACGAATACCAATTCCACCGTTGTGTATATTCAACTTCGTAACAGCACATCCTGCACAATCACCTAACCAAACACTTACTCCATCCTCATTCACAGCAGTCGCCAACCAATAGCCCCAACAATCATGTAGCTTTATAGCAGGATGCGGATTATAAACAGTAGCACTTCCCCATGTATGCAACTCACTTAAATTTCCTTTTTCAATGGAATACTCTGTTCCCTTAAGTTGATTATATCCTCTCAAAAACTGTTCCAAACTTGGTCCTCCGGTAAGCTGTCGCTCCACTCAATCCGCTCGCATAATTGCTCCAAATGGATGTATCATTCAACCAATTTACTAATCCATCTCGATTATTCCCTGCTACACAATAATCACTTTCCTCTACTTTTGCTACATCACTCGTGAGTGTCATTCCATTACTTGGCACATAATCACTGGAAATTAAATACACATCATTTTCTTCTTTCAAAAACACTTTCCAATCACTTACGCCATTCG
>CANOWW010000018.1 GCA_947571115.1 uncultured Clostridium sp. | reverse complement strand
ATATTAATCCAAATGATTTCCAACATTGGGGCTGTAATTATAGAGCACAGTTATACATGTGGGATAATGCAGGAAATGGAGGATATATTAATCAGTCTGGTGATGTGGCTATGCCGATGAACCATGTGTTCTACTGGGAAGAAGGAACATATGCTTTACCGGAGGGAGCGAACAGAATTATAGAAGGTTCGGTTCAAACCTACTGCGTTTACCAATCTAATCACGATTGGTACGTTAGCCCTTGGTACGACCGGAAGGTATGGTATCAAGGCTGATGGTTTTACACTTCATAAAGCAGGTTTATACTATAGTATTCCAGGACCTCGGAAAATACCGTCTTCATGTGGAATTTTCTGCTCGAAGTATTATGGGGTATAAACCACATGCTAGGCTCACACTAGGATCGATAAAATCTAATGGGAAGGAAGACGGTTGGTATGGAGAAGAAATATGTAAGGACTATGCGTATGATGGATTAAGTTATGTTCGAGAAGAATTGGAAGTGGAAATTACTCAAGAGATGTATGAATATTCGAGAAACAAACTTGGTTTTGCGTTTGGGGGGTCTGGGAATGACAGTAATGATCTACATCACAGTGACTTAGAGTTATTGTTAAAGAAGTTCTGGATAGATAAGGTTGATTAACTGTGCAAATTTGAAATATAGTTTAGTTATTTGTACTAAATGGAATGGAGAGATTGCGCCTTTAAATTTGGCAAAAAATTACTTAAAGGAATATATCCCTCAGCATAGCTGGGGGATAGTAATTTATTACTATGTCTTTTTTATAAATTAATTATTGTTCTTTTAACCAGCTCATATATTCTTCCTCGGTAGCAAAACCGTTGCTGATATCTTCTTTCCATTTATTATTATTATCTTTGAAAAATTCAAAATCTCTAGCATATTGTATATTATTAGGATTTCTTCTTGTTCTCAACAGTAATTTTTGATAAACATTTCTGTAAATTCTCAAAGCATCATTTTCTTGTATCATTTTTTGTTGGACTTTAAAATGCCCAATTTCTTTGCAAGTCTTACCATTTTCAAAAATATTACTACAATAAATTTCATCAGATCTGTTATCTGGGACAAAAAATTTGCTACAATTTCTACATTTTTTTATCTCAATATTAAGATTTGCTAATTCTATCAATTCAATAAGCAGAGTTTGAATAATGTCTGTACATTCAATAAAATAAGAAGAAGTAATATTAGCTTTATTAGCAATTTTTTTGGTTTCATCTTGTCGCATAGGAAAATGAGAATAATCTCTAAATATTTCAAAGGCAGACAAATTAAGTTTAATTTTATGATTGTCGAAGTATTGCAAAGCCTCGCTTTGTTTATCACTATTGTTCATAACTTGAAAGCGCTGACAAGGGCTCAAATCTTTTACTTCTTCTAATTGATTCATATTGTATATGTATTCAATATCGATTTTTAAAGCTCGGCAAAATCCAGATAATACATATTTGTAATCTTTAAAAGTGTTTTCTATGGCATTATTAAATTCTTTTTTTCTGTATAGGAAGAATATGAACCATGATATTCTTTATAAATACAAACAAATAACAGAACTATAACTATGTTTAAAATCCAAGTAAAAAATAAAACTAAGGAAGGAGGGGGATTATAGAAAGTTCTCAAGTTATAAAATAAAAAGTATAAAATAGAAAAAGTTGGAAAAAGTAAGGCAAGGAGGTAATAGAATATGGATAAAATAGAACAGAAAAATGTAAAGAAAAAATATAAAAAGAAAAATGAGTTTAAATTTAATATGATATTTAACAATAGCGGAGAAACACTGGATAAAATAGTGGAGAGGGCTTTTGGAAATTATTGCATAAAAAATAATTAGAATTATATAAAAATAGTAGCATTAAAGGAGATAGTATGATATACTTAAATCAAGAGTATCAATATTATCTCATTATTTTTAGCAGGAAGGAGGAAATGTGAATTTTAATATAATGAATAATATTGATTATAGAGTAGGCATATATATTAGACTTTCAAAAGAAGATGAAGAAAAAGAAAAATATTCAGAAAGTGAGAGTGTGCAAAATCAGAGGGCTATTTTGATGCAATATATTAAGGAGAATAAACTTAATTTTGTAAAGGAATATGTTGATGATGGCGTAAGTGGTACAAGTTTTGATAGACCAGGTTTTAACCAAATGATTGAAGACATTGAAAATTACAAAATCAATATGGTTATTACCAAAGATTTATCAAGGCTTGGAAGAAATTATGTACAATCTGGATATTATACAGAAACCTATTTTCCAGAACATAATGTAAGGTATATTGCTATTTTAGATAATATCGATACAGCATTGGATTCCGCAAACAATGATATTGCGCCATTCAAATCGATATTGAACGAAATGTATGCGAAAGATACATCGAAAAAAATAAACAGTGTTTTGCAATCCAAAAGAAAGCAGGGGGAATATCTGGGAACAGCACCATATGGTTATAAAAAGGACCCAGAAAATAAATATCATTTGGTGGTGGATGAAGAAGCCGCAAAAGTAGTAAAATTTATATTTCAAAAATACCTTGAAGGTTATGGAACAATGCAAATAGCAGATGAATTATCCAAACAGAAAATACCTGTTCCTTCAGATTATAAGAAAAAAAGAACTGGCAGAGAGACAATTACTTATGGATTATGGGCACAATCTACGGTAAGATTTATTTTATCTAATGAAATTTATACTGGAACAGTAATACAAGGAAAAAGAAAAAAGGTAAGTTTTAAATCAAAGAAGTTTATTGATATTCCAAAGGAAAATTGGATAAAAGTTCCGAACCAACACGAACCATTAGTGAGTAAAGAAGATTTTGAAAGGGTAAATAAAATAGTAGAATCTACAAAAGGTTCACGAAACTGCGAAAATGATTATTTATTTAAGGGATTGCTTAGATGTTATGATTGCAAAGGTTATATTGGAATAAGAAGTCCTGATAAAAATGGTAATATTTATGGCAGATGTCAAAGATATGGAAGATATGGAAAATTTAATATTTGTTCTCCACATAATTTTAATTATCAAGTGTTTGAGCAAAGTATGCTTTTTGTGCTAAAAGAAATTTGCAAAGAATATTCTAATAAGAAAAAACTGGAGGAAATTGCCCAAAAATCTAAGTCAAAAGAAGAGAAAGAATTAGATTTAAAAAACAGGCTAAAAACATATGAAGCTCAGATTGAAAAACAGACAAGAAAACTTGAATTATTGTATGAAGATAGACTTTCAGAATTGATTACAGTAGATTTGTATATTGAAAATGCGAACAAAGTCAAAATGCAAGTTAAAGAATATCAAGAAAGAATACGAGAAATAGAATTGCAATTAAAAGGAGAAAAACAAAATAAAAACGAAAAGTTAGATGGTTTAGTAGATGAATTTTTAAGTCTGCAAAAGCCCACTAAAGAAATTATTAGAGAATTTATAGAAAAAATAGAAATTCATAATGATAAACAAGTTGATATTTATTTTAACTTTAAGCCATTACAAGAATTGAATGAAAAATTAAATAGTTTTTGTGTAGCTAAAAAAGAATATGAGAAAAAGGCAGTGTAAAAATGACTATAATAACAATACACACATGCGAGTTGCTGGCTGATTATTGCAGAAGCGCTGCTTGGTTTTGGAGATAAAGCTGTGGAATTTGCGGAACTTATTAACCCGATTGAACATTCTAAAACCAAAGAAGAGGCAAAAAGGTTCAAGTTGGAGCCGTATGTTATGGAAGCCGATATTTATGCCAACAAAGATTTGTTAGGGCGCGGTGGTTGGAATTGGTACACAGGTTCTAGCAGTTGGTATTATAAAGCCATTTTGGAGTATATTTTGGGCTTGAAAATCAAAAATGGGTTCCTAAGCGTGGAGCCATGTATTGCTAAAACGTGGAAAGAATATGAAATCAAATATAAATATAAAACAAGCATTTATCATATTGTTGTCAAAAATAAAGATGGTAAAAATCGTGGTGTGGAAAAGTTTTTGCTCAATGGAGCTGAAGTAAAAGAAAAGAAAATTCTGCTAAGTGATGACGGAAAAATTTATCAGATTCAAATTTATATGTAAAAAAACTTGCCGAAATAAAATAAATGTGATATAAATAACTTAAGAAAAGAAAGGTGGGATTTTTTGTGGAAGGATTAGAGGGAATAGAAGGAATCGAAAATCTTGACTTAGTAGAACAAGACAAAAAAACAATTTTGGTAGTTGATGATGAAGAAAGTATCATGGATTTGTTGGTATATAATTTGGAAAAAGAAGGCTACAACACATTAAAAGCATATGACGGAATCACAGCTGTAGAAATGGCAGTTAAAGAACGACCAGACTTGGTTTTATTGGATGTTATGATTCCCAAATTAGATGGTATTTCAGTTTGCAAAAAAATAAGATATTATTTAAACCTTTCTACAATGCCAATATTAATGGTTTCTGCAAGAGATTCCGAATCTGACAAAATTGTGGGCTTGGAAATGGGCGCAGACGATTATATCACAAAGCCGTTTCAAATTCGCGAATTAATGGCAAGAATTAAGGCGAATTTGCGAAAAATGGATGCCAAAGTAAGTGGCGAAAAGGACTTGATGGACGAAAAAGAGGAGGAGGAAATCATAGAAGTTGGCGATTTGAAGCTAGACTTGAAGAAATTAGAAGCTACGATGAAAGGAAGAATTATCAACTTAACGAAAAAAGAGTTTGATGTTTTGCAATATTTGGCTTTGCAGCCGGGACAAGTGGTTTCCAGGGAGCAATTATTGCATGAAATTTGGGAATATGAGGAATACGTTGGCGCGATTAGAACCATTGATGTGACAATTAATCGAATTCGTGAGAAAATTGAGAAAGATAAAGCAGATCCAAAGATTTTGATTACGAAAAGAGGCGTTGGCTACTATATTGCAGATAATATAAAAAAGTAAAATTTTAGAGAAAAACATTGATAGAAAATAGATTTTTCTATCAATGTTTTTATTGATTCTGCATAGGATTTGTAGTATAATAAATATATTGAATAAAAAGGAGATAATATAATGCATGTAGAAAATAAAGAAAAAAGAACGAGATTGCGTTATGATGACGAAACCGAAAATGTGGAAATATTGTATTGTTATGACGATGATTATGAAAATCCGAGAAATTTGGGATTTGTCACAAAAACAGGGATTGAGTTTGACAATTCGCAGGGCTGGTATGTAGCGCATGACATGGAACAAGCGGGAAAATTGGAGGATGTTTCAGCTGATGCTATGATTTATTTTGTGGATAAAAGATTATGTGATATAACACGAACGTTAGACCCAGAAGCTGATTTGCCAAAAGGCAATGGGACTGGGCGCATGAGCATAAAATGCCGAGAAATCAAAGGTGTAAACCTGCAAGAAAAGTTTTTAAAAGCAATTGACGATATATTGCAGACAGATTATGCAGATTTGTATCAAAAATTAATCCAATTGAAAGAAGTAGAAAAAGACGAAGAAAGATAAAAGTGTCCTAACTAACGGTTGTAGTCTCTTGACATTTTATGTAAAATATGATATAATTCCTGATATTACGTTATTAGGAGGAAAGGCAATGAAAAAAATCGGAAAGATCGTACTAAATTAGGGCAAAAGATATATGAAACAAGAAGAAAAATGAAATTATCGCAAATAGAATTTGCTCAAAAAACAGGATTAAGTGAAGCAAGTGTCTTACGGATTGAGAATGGCGATATGGCTAAATTTCACGTTTCCACATTAAGAAAAATGTCAGAAGCATTTCCCGATGTTCTGATACTGGAAGACTTAACTAAATTGGCAGGATATAGGGAAGAAGGAGAAGCGGTTACACTTGCACAAAAAGTAAAAAATGCGAGATTGGAAAAAGGCTGGTCGCGGGCTGATTTAGCGAAAAAATGTGCTGTTGTTACAAAGACAATTTCTGTGCTTGAGTTAGGTCAAGTAAAACGACCGCAACCCAAATTAAGGAGAGCCTTGAAAAAACAACTTGGAATTGATGTTTAAAAATAGAACAGGAGGAAAATTATGCAGACATTAGCAACAATAATTGAAGAAGCGCGCCTAAAAAAGGGATTTTCTTATGAAGAGTTGGAGGAAAAAAGTACAATTAGGGTGCCTGTGGTACAGATGATTGAAAGCGGGAAGCGGAAAAAAACACGAGTAAATACTCTCTATCAATTATCAAAGACTTTGGAGTTGGATTTTGTGGAGCTTTTGACGATTTGTGGTTACATTAAGACTGAAAAATCTTCGCTTGGGCGAATCATTTGGAATGCACGGTTGAGCAAAAATCTGACTAGAGAAGAGCTTGCCGAGAAATGTTTTATGTGCCGAGAAGGGATTGCTTTTATTGAAAGAGATGAAGTAAGACCACGTGAAAGTACGTTAGAAGTTTTGGCAAAAGAGCTTGATTTGAATTTAGAAGAATTGCTGAAATTTTGTGGGAATTCAGAAGTCGAGAAAGCGCGATTAAATGCGGCATTTACACAAGAACAGCTGGCGAAAAAAAGTGGAGTTGAATTGAAAACAGTAAAAAGTCTGGAAGAGGGCAAAGCAAGGCCACGAGTGAGGACGTTAGAGAAAATTGTGAAGGTTTTGCCAGAACTAAATTTGCAAGAATTAAAAGAAAAGTATGGTTATTTTTGAGAAAAATTGTCTCACAAGCCTATCTTAAAGGCTTATCGGAAAAAGAAAGCATAACGGAAAAGGTTTCCGAAATGCTTTCTTTTTGGGTTCTGGAATTATAGTACTGTCAGCGCAACTTTTCAAAGATTTCCAAAAAAATTTTTTCATATTTCTCTTTTTCGGAAATCAGTTCAGGGGACAGCATGAATTTATGTGCTTCATCTTTAGAGACAAAAGTCTCTGTAGAATTGGCGCTAGGACACTTGGTATTACTGGTCACTTCATAGTAGCCAGTGCCGTCAAACAGGTGATGCTTTTTTTCATGAATGACCATTTTTTTGATGAGCTGACCTTCTTCGGTATAAAAATCCCCAAAGTGAGCATCTTTTTTGTAGAAGTTGGTACTAATGACGTTGGGATGTTTTTTAGTTAAGGCTACTACGTCGCATTCAATTCCCAACCGATATTTTTCGGCTTCCTGTTTAGTCATATCATTTTTTCCCCCAGGCAGACCAACGATACATTCCAGAACTGTTTCATTGAAGCTTTTCATCAAAGTGCAGTAAATGATGCAGTTATCATTTACTGGATATTCGTATCGCTTTTGTCCATAAATGTTGTTTCCTACATATTTTAATTCCATAATATTCCTCCTGCTTTGCTCAAGCCATTACAATGGCTTGGTGATGATATTCAATTTTTTTGGTTTCTTTCAATATATTATATCACATTTACATAAAAATGTCAAATTTATATTTTAAGCACATATCTTAATATAAACCAGTAATGGCTGGCACTTCCGAGCATGACGAAAATATGAAAAATTTCGTGAAATCCAAAATCTTTCCATTTTGTTTTTGGCAATTTTAACCAATAAATAATGCCCCCAATCGTGTAAAACACGCCACATAAAACAAGCCACAAAAGTCCATGCAACATGCCAGCTTGCGCGAATGTCTGGTAAAGTGGATAAATGGCGATAATTCCCATCCACCCCATAATCAAGTAAATTGTGGTTGTCAAAGCGCGTGGCGCCTTAATCCAAATTGCTGAAAAAATGGTTCCTAAAATCGCTAACGTCCATAAAATTCCGAAAATGCTCCAGCCCCAAGGTCCGCGCAAAGGACCAAGACAAATTGGCGTATAACTTGACGCAATCAAAATATAAATCATAATGTGGTCAAACTTTCGGAACACAGTAATGCCTTTTTTGCTGATGTTGAGCCAATGATATAAGGTGCTAAATAAATATAATAAAAATAATCCAATACCAAAAATGGTAAAAGAAACGACATCATAACTGTCGCCCCAAATGGCTGCAAACACAATTAAAACGACCATTCCAACCAATGCCAAAACGGCGCCAATGCAGTGTGTTAAGCCACTTGTAAAATCTCTAACTTTTGCCATAAAAATTCCTTTCTAAAATCAAATTCTACCCTTATCATATTACTTTTTGGAGAAAAAGTCAATACAAATCGTATAAAAAATAAGGTTATCTAGTTTTTAAAACAAGATTTGACGATTTTCGACAAATTTTGCACGAAAATTGCTTGGCATAATTGTACAAAAAACGAATAAAATGCAAGTAGATTAAAAAGGGGGAATTACGATGAAAAAAGCGATTATTGTTATTTTGGTAGTTGTGGTAATCATGATTGTAGGAGTGCTGTTATTTCATACAAATGTTGAGGTGGAATATGTGCCAGAGGTGGAAATTGAAGATGTGGATTTGCGAAAAACGATGATTACATTGTATTTTCAAAATGCGCAAACCAGGGAATTGCAAAAGGAAACGCGCTTGATTGATTCAAAGGAATTGTTGTTAGAGCCCTATGCGGAATTGATAAACATGCTGATAAATGGGCCACAGAGCGATTTTTTGGCAAAAACAATTCCAGAAGGAACAAGGCTGCTTGGGGCTGAATTGGTTGGTGGCGTTTTGCAGGTAAATTTTTCAAAGGAATTTGTGGATAAAGCGGCGCAAGATGAAACAGAAAAGAGAAATTGCACGGATTCTATCACAAAAACTATGCTAGAGCTAAATGAAGTAGCGGATGTGAAGTTTTTAGTAGAAGGGCAGGAAATTGGGATAACTGAAAACACGGAAGAGGTTCAAAATTAACTCTTTACATTTTCTGTAAAATAGTGTATAATATCACTTAAGTAAAAATTAGGTGAGCAACATAACCTTGTGTTTACTTAGAAACTTGTAGACAGCATCAAAAATTTGGAGGTTAATAAAGTGATAAAAATTGATTCGATTTTAGAAGACTTTGGAGAAAGGGGAATTAAGATTACTTTTCATCTTTATGCCATTACTGGGAGGCTACATATTTGCCCGAAAAATATATTTGAGATGGAAAATTTCTACCGCTATCGGCGCAGCATTGAAAAAGATGCGGAAAAAGCGGCAGAGTATGAGGAGATAAGAGCTCTGCTGGAGGCAGCAGCGATAATGAATGCGACATTGGAAAAAACGGAAGATGCTCCCGGAAAATTAATGCTGTATTTGACGTTTTGTTCAGAAGCTGAGAAAGAGAAATTTAAGGAAAATATGGGGCAGCTGACGAAGCAGACAACTGAAATGTAGCAGAGAAACTCCCGTGTTCTAGAAATGTTTGGAACGCGGGGGGATTTTTTATAACACTTGACAATTTTATGTAAATGTTATATAATATAATTAAGTAAAAATTAGGTGGCAATTTAACCTCATATTTACTTAGAAACTCGCTGACAATTTTATCAAAAATTTGGAGGTTATATTATGGAAAAAATTAAAATCAATTGTACTACTAAAAAGATAGGAGAGAGAGGTGTTGAATTTACAATTCCAATCGAGGTAAAAATGGAACAAAGAACAAGTCTGGAACAAGCAGAAATGATGTTTCAGAGATGGAGTTGTCAATTTGACCGTGTAGGGGCTCTGTTAAAATCTGGGAAAGTGTTTGGAGCAGAGTTAACACGGATGCAGTGTTATGATAAGAAAAGCATAATTTTTGAGCTGGAGTTTTTTAATAAAGAGCTGCGCGAAGAGTTTTTTAGAAGTGCGACTGAAATGGTAAGTGGTGCAATGAGATAAACCATAAGGCTTGTTCCCCCGTGTTCTAGAAATGTTTGGAATGCGGGGGGATTTTTTTGTTGAAGTGATAGAAAAAATGAAAGAAAGATATAGTTATGAATTTATTAGAAAATGAGAGAGTTGACGATTTGCAGTATGAGGGGTTAAAGTTAATTCAAAATAAGAATGGTTTTTGTTTTGGTGTGGACAGTGTGCTTTTGGCGGATTTTGCTAAGGAAATCAAGAGAAATAGCGTGATTGTGGATATCGGAACTGGGACAGGAATTATTGGTTTGTTGTTGTGCAAAAAAACGAATTTGCGAAAAATTTATGGTGTGGAAATCCAAAAAAATGTGGCTGATATGGCAAAAAGAAGCGTGCAGCTGAATCAATTAGAGGACAAATTTGAAATTGTGAATGCTGATATTTGCCAAATTTTTGACGTTTTGGAACCCAATTCGATGGACTGCGTTGTGACCAACCCGCCCTATAAAAAGGCAAATACGGGCATTCAAAATGAGGACGAAATCCAGATGATTGCAAGGCATGAGGTCAAATGCACGTTGGAAGATGTAATCCAGCAAGCGAGTAAATTGCTTAAGGATAAAGGCGAATTTTACATGGTCCACAGGGCGGAAAGGCTTGTGGATATTATGTGTATGTTGCGAAAATATCGTTTGGAGCCGAAAAAAGTCAGGTTTGTCCATTCTAAACCAAATGAAAAGCCGAATTTGATTTTGGTAAAGGCGGTAAAATTTGCGAACCCGTTTTTGAAAATTGACAAGCCCCTGGTGATTTATGACGAAAACGGAGACGAAACAGAAGAAATTAGGAGAATTTATGGAAGACAAATTGAAACCGCTACTTAAGAATTCACTTAAGTAACGGTTCATCGATAAAGCTTATATTAGCTTTCAGCTAAAACTAATATACATAATAGTTTAACCTAACATATATCGCTATATGAATAAGCTATATACCACATATATTAATCCGTTGCTAGACAATAAATGCACTTATCTATAACTAAATTCATCTGGCGTGAGACTAATATTAACCACGATAAATACAAGTATCATCACGACTTCAAATAAATTACCTATCATTTAACCATTATAAAATAGGAATAATTCCTATTTTATAAATGCGAGCGAAATTTTGCTTCACAAAATTTCTCACGCTTTATAAAAATAGCTTACAAACAAATAATTTACTCTTCGCGTCCGACATAATGCAACCTAAGGATTTCTTAAGCCACATCACATCTTGGCTCGAATAATAAAAAGCCTTTCGACCTCGTATTACTCTTAAGTTAGGTTAATATAAACCTTATAGAATATAGTATGAGCAAATTTTTTTGAAATATGCAAAAATTAAAAAATTTTTTTAAATATTGGCACTTGAAAAAAATGGAAATATGTGATATATTTTTTATGAAATAAAGATATTTAGGTGACGCCAAAAACAATTGTTTATGGGAGGTGAAAAATACTTTTGCAGTAAAACGACTAAAGGAGGGTATAAAATGGCAGAGGTAATACATAATGAAGATGTAAAAAATGAGCAAGATTTGCAAAATTTAGTTATTGGTATCCTTTTTCGGCAGGAGAAACCTTATAAAGATAAAGCAATAGTTGAAACGGTCAACGATTGGCTAAAAGGTTCTAAGTTTTATAATAATCTTGAACTGATTGAACAAAAAGTGGAGGAAAATTTGGATTTATTATACAGAATTGATAAAGTGGCTTTCTGCTATGGAATCTGTTATCCAAAAAATCCGCTTACAGGTCATTTTCCGCCGGAATATTACAAAACCAAAGGGCTGCTACCATAAAAAAGTATAATGTTGGAGGCAACGAACTGAAAAACGTTCGTTGTTTCCCGTTTGTACTAAAATAAAAAAGTTAAAAAATTAAAAAAACACTTGACATTCGTAATTTTATGTTGTATGATAATAAAAAATTGCAGAAAGGAGTTAAATTTTGAAATTAAATCAAAAGCAAACAACGCAAGAATGGTTGCCTTTTGAGGATATTTATGACAGCGGGCTAATCTTTCATAAAAATTCTTTTATCAAAATCTTGAAAATTTTTCCCATTAATTATGATTTAAAATCAAATTTAGAAAAAGAAGCGATTATTAATTCGTATAAAAATTTTTTGAAAACTTGTGATTTTGATATCCAAATACTTATTCAAAGTAAAAAAGAAGATATTTCTAATATGATTTCCCAAATTAAAAATAAAAAAGAAAATAATCAAAAAATCAAAGAAATTCAAGAACATTACATAGAATTTGTGACAAAATTAAATCAAGAGAAAAATTCGTCATCTAAGAATTTTTATTTAATTATTCGAAAAAAAGTTGATATTCTCGGAAAGGCAAAAGAAGATTTTACCAATGAAGAAAGTCAGGCTTATGAATATTTAAACGAATGTTATTTTAAAATCAAAGACACATTAACCAGATGTGGGAATGTGATAGAGGAAATTAAGTCGAAACAAGAAATTCTAAATATTTTTAATTCTTTTATGAAATAAATCCAAAATAAAATTGAATAGAGGTGGAAAAAATAGAAAATTATTTAAAAGGAACAGTAAATTTAAAGGACAAATTGGCGCCAAGTTATGTAGATATGACAAACCCCAAGTGGCTAGAAGTCAATGGAAAATATTATGCGGGACTGTTGATTGTGGACTATGAAAGGGAACATAGTGAGATTCTTTTCAAAAATTTAATAAATAGCAATGTAAATGCCAATATTTCGATGTTTTATGAAAAGCAAGATGCGTTTAAGGCGATCAAGGATTTGACGTACCATATTGGGAATACTGGGGTGGACTTGAAATTTGGGAATGCCAATAAAGAGGACATTGACTTGGCGGCGTTTTCCTATAATGATGCAAAATACATCCGAAAAGAAATCCAAGTTAATAACGAGGATTTGTATTATTTGTACACGTATTGCATGGTAATTGCAGAGGATGAGAAGGAGCTTGCGCGAAGTCTGGCAAAAATTAATGGCATTTTGCAATCTTCGGGATTTGTGACAAAAAAGGCAAGTTTTAGGCAAGAGCAGACTTTTATGGCATGTTTACCTATTATGGAAAACAGCAAGGATTTGAAGGAAGTGTCAGCGCGCAATGTTTTAACACAGGGATTAAGCGGAACATATCCATTTATTTCGTCAACTTTATGCGATGAAAATGGCATTTTTTTAGGAAGCAATATTTACAATAATTCCATGATTTTGGTTGACCGTTTTAGTAAAAATAAATATAAAAACGCCAATATGTGCGTGTTTGGGACAAGCGGCGCAGGAAAATCGTTTTACATTAAGTTGCTTATTTTAAGGTATCGTTTGCTAGGCATTTCGCAATATGTCATCGACCCAGAAAGAGAGTATAACAAAATTGCTGAAAGCCTTGATGGAACGCTGATTAAGCTGGGACCAAGTTCACATACTTATCTCAATATTTTTGATATTCGTGAGGAAAGTATCGAGGACGGCGAAGGCTATTTGAGTAGTAAATTGTTAAAATTAAGGGGATTTTTTAGCCTGATTTTTGGACAAATGGACGAAGAAAAAATGGCAATTTTGGAAGAAAAACTTATTCAAATGTACGCACAAAAAGGCATCACTTTTGAGGACGAAACCTTATTTCAAAAAACGGAAAATGGGAAAGTTGTGGTTATTCCACAATTCAAAACAGCAGACGAAATGCCGATTTTGGAGGATTTGTACAACAGTCTGGATGATGAGAAAGACAAATTTTTCAAGCTAAAATTATATCCATTTGTATTTGGTTCGCTTAAATTTTTCAATCATCATACCAATGTAGAGCTTGATAATAAGTTGATAATTGGCGATATTTACGATTTGGGCGAAGACAATTTAAAATATGGAATGTATATGTTTACCGATATTTTTTGGGATAAAATCAAAAAAGATAGAAGCGAAAATAAAGCCATTTATTTGGACGAAATCTGGCGTTTAATTGGTGTTACATCAAGCGGATTTGTGGCAAGTTTTATTTATAAAATTTTCAAGACGATTCGTAAATTTGGCGGTAGCGCGGTTGCGATAACGCAAGACGTTTCGGACCTGTTTAGCCTAGAAGGTGGCGCTTATGGAAAGAGCATTTTGAACAATTGCAGTATCAAATCGTTTTTTTCTTTGGAAGAGGAAAACATTTTGGTGCTTGAAAAATACGCCAATATTTCGGAAAAAGAAAGGATAGAAATGAAATCTCTAAAAAGGGGCGAAAGCTTGATGTTTATTGGAGATGACCACATTTTGGCAAAGGTCGAAGCATCGGATTACGAAAAAAATTTAATTATTTAGGAGGAAAAAATGAGAAAAGTTTTAACTGCCATAGGAAATCCTATGCTAAATCAGAAAATAAAAAAGTTGGAAA
The DNA here is from genome assembly GCA_947571115.1 of uncultured Clostridium sp. Lineage (GTDB taxonomy): Bacteria > Bacillota > Clostridia > TANB77 > CAG-508 > Scatovivens. The sequence goes on along the minus strand of CANOWW010000018.1, from coordinate 24,116 downwards.
ATTATGAAGTGTTGTTAGACGATATTGGTTCTGATGACGAGCTTTTGGAGGCTTTAGAACGCGAGCAAACAGTAGAAATTTTGTTTTTGTGTACAAATATAATTGAGCATTATTCTGTGGAAAAGTTGATTGAGATGATTCGCAAATTACAAGAAAATATTTTTATTGTATTATTTAATGGGGAAAATTCACAAGATGCAGTAAAAGAAGACGAGAATTTGAAATTTTATCATACCCTAGACTTGGACTTGGCTGATTTTGAAAAAAGCCTTCCACCAGTCAAAGTAATGCCAATTCAAAATTATACCTCAAAAATAATGGCAATTTCCGGGGCTAGTGGAATTGGAAAAAGTACGTTTTCCACATTTCTTGCCCAAAATGTGGAAAAGAAAAATTCAAAAACATTATTGATAGATTTTGATTTAGATGAAAATCATATTAAGACGATTTTGAAATTAAAGAAAAACCCAGAAGCGCAAGGAAATGTAAAAAATATGATTGTAAATGTGAACAAAAATTTAGATGTTTTATATAATCTGAAAAATATTTTTCCCAATCAAGAAAATGTGAATTTTTTTACATTGCAAAAAATGATGAATGAGCTGAAAAAAGAATATCAGTTGATTTTGATTGATACATCCTCTAATCTTGAAAATGATTATACAAAGCGAATTTTTTATTATAGCCAGAAAATCATTTTTTTGGTAGAACCCAATATTCTTGGTATTAAAAAAGCAAAAAATATGCTGGAAGTTATTGAAAATGACTGGAAAATTGCAAATGAAAAAATCAATCTTGTACTTAATAAAACCAATATGTATGAAATTTCGCAAAATATTATGCAGGAATTGTTTCCAGACATGAAAATCATTGGGAAAATGAAATATTTAGACAGCTATAATTTAATGATAAATCGCAATATTAATAAGAAAGAAATAAAAAAAGAATATGAAAAAATCTATAAAAAAATATAGTTTTGGTTAAATTTGTGTTATAATAAAAAAGAAAGAGGTGTTATTAATATGAAACAAGTAGTGAATATTAAGGGAATAAGAAATAAAAGGGAGATTTTAAATAGGAAAATCGAAGAAAAATTACTGAAATCTGAAGAAGATTATAAAAAGGGGAGAGTAAAAAGTATAACAGAAGTTTTTAGAGAATGGAAAGAGAAATATGGAATATAAAATAAAAATTTCTGAGACTTGTTTAGAAGAAATAGAAGAGATATGTGAATATATTGAGAAAAAACTAAAAGCTCAAAATTCGGCTAATCGATTGAGAGAAAATATAATTAAGGCAATAGGAGAATTAGAAAAATATCCTCAAATATATCCTAAGATAAATAGAAGAGATAGATTGAATAGGGAATACAGGAAAATTGTAATTAATAATTATGTGATTTTATATACAATTATAGAAGAAGATAAATGTATTTTAATATCTCATATGTATTATTGTGGAAGAAATTATATAGATGGTGGTTTATTATAGCAAAATTTGTACATAAATTTGTGTTTTATTTGTGAAGAAAATATAAAAAATTGTGTGAATTTTGAGAATCAGGATGCTTTTTTGGTATCCTGATTCATTTTATTTTCGTTTTTTTCTTAAACTTTTTAGAATTAGTTGACTTTTTTCTCTAAAAAATATATACTTAAACTTACAAGAAATGATTTTCAATAAATTTCTATAAAAGGAGGATTTTGTATGCAAGATTTAATTGAAATCAGATGGCATGGACGTGGTGGTCAAGGTGCAAAAACGGCATCACTACTTCTTGCAGATGCAGCCTTTAATACAGGAAAATACATCCAAGGCTTTCCGGAATACGGTCCTGAAAGAATGGGAGCTCCCATTACTGCTTATAACAGAATTAGCAATACACCAATTACCATTCATTCTAATATTTATGAACCAGATTATGTAGTAGTTGTGGATGACACACTTTTAGAATCAGTTGACGTAACTGCAGGTTTAAAAACGACTGGTGCGATTGTCATTAATACAACACAAGATGATGAATATATTAAAAAGATGCTAAAAAATTATGCAGGAGATATTTATAAAATCGATGCGAGAAAAGTTTCCATGGAAACATTAGGAAGATATTTTCCTAATACACCAATGCTTGCAGCCATTGTAAAGGTAAGCAAAATTATGACAGAAGAAGACTTTTTAAATGACATGATTGGTTCTTTTAAGCATAAATTTGCGAAAAAACCAGAAGTGATTGAAGGCAATATGAAAGCATTGGAAATGGCTTTAAAATCAGTAGAAAAGGTAAAATAATATGATTGAGTTTTTAAGAAATCTATTAAAATGTGTCAACTTTAAAACAGACAACGAAGAAGTCAATAAATATAATAAAATAATCTATACCATAATTATCTTATGTGCCGTTATTTTTATAGGAGTTATCATTTATTTTATCGTGAAATATTGGCCCAATTTTTGGGAAATGGTACAATCTAATTTAATTGATTTAACAGCAAAGTAGGGGACGATGCCCACATCGTTCCAAGCAAAGTTTTTTAGAAAGGAGTTTTTTATGACAGAAATAAATGCAAATACACCAATGGATGAGTTAACAATTGGTGGAAATATTTATACAGCTGGTAATGCCAAAGAATTTAAAACAGGTGACTGGCGTTCTATAAAGCCAATCTTTTTATCAGAAAAATGCAAGCAATGCGGGTTATGTTTTCCGGTGTGTCCAGATGACGCCATTCCAGTGAACAAAGATTGTCAAAGAGAAGATTTTGACTATGATGCCTGCAAAGGTTGCGGCGTATGCGCAAAAGTATGTCCATTCGGCGCCATCGAAATGGAGTAAAATTTGAAAGGAGAAAAAATATGAGAGAACGTTTAAGCGGAAACGAAGCAGCAGCCATTGCCATGAAGCAAATTAACCCAGATGTTGTTGCTGCCTTTCCAATCACACCTTCAACAGAAATTCCACAATATTTTTCAACATTTGTAAGCAATGGAACTGTCGATACAGAATTTGTGGCTGTTGAAAGTGAACATAGTGCCATGAGCGCTTGCATAGGCGCACAGGCTGCGGGCGGAAGAGCCATGACGGCGACTTCTGCCAATGGTTTATCTTTGATGTGGGAAATGATTTATATTGCATCAAGTTTGCGTTTACCAATTGTGATGTCTTTGGTAAACAGAGCGGTATCAGGACCGCTGAATATCCACAACGACCATTCAGATGCAATGGGAGTGCGCGATAGTGGCTGGTTGATGCTTTTTTCAGAAAATAATCAGGAGGCATATGACAATCTAGTCATGGCGCACAGAATTGCGGAGCATAAAGATGTTTTGCTTCCATTGATGGTGTGCCAAGATGGCTTTATTACGTCACATTCGATTGAAAACATTGAATTAATCGAAGACGAAAAAGTCAAAGAATTTGTCGGGAAATATGAGCCAGAACATTATTTGTTGAATGACAAAGAACCAATTGCTATTGGTCCATTGGATGTACAAAGCTATTTATTTGAGCACAAAACGCAGCAAGCAATAGCGATGAGGAAGGCGAAAAAAGTCATTTTAGACGTGGCAAGCGATTTTGAAAAAATGACTGGCAGAAAATACGGATTTTTTGAAGAATATAAAATGGAAGATGCAGAAGAGGTCATTGTTTGCATGAATTCAACAGCTGGAACGGCTAAATACACAGCGGATAAATTGCGTGAAAAAGGCGTAAAAGCTGGCGTTTTGAAAATCCGAGTATTTCGTCCATTTCCAGCAGAGGAAGTGGCAAAAGCGCTTAGAAAAGCCAAAGCAATTGCTGTTTTGGACAAAGCGGATTCGTTAAATGCAGCTGGTGGCGCACTTTTTGAAGATGTAACTTCTGGTATGTTTGTCAGCAAAATTCAAGTGCCAACTGTGAATTATGTTTACGGAATTGGTGGTAGAGATACGACTTCAAAAGATATTGAAAGCGTTTATGAAGATTTAGTGGAGATTGCAAAAACGGGAGAAATCGGCAATCCATACAGATATTTAGGTGTAAGGGGGTGTGAATAATGGCGTATAATCACAAACAAATTATGGTTGATACGAAATCAAGATTAACTTCTGGGCACAGAATGTGCGCAGGTTGTGGAGCACCATCTGTGGCAAGAATGATACTTCGCGCAGTCAAACCAGAAGACCACGTGGTTGTTTCCAATGCGACTGGCTGCATGGAAGTTTCAACCTTTTTATATCCATACACAGCGTGGACGGATTCGTATATTCACACTGCTTTTGAAAATGCAGCAGCCACGTTATCAGGCGTGGAAGCAGCATATAAAGCAATGAAGGCAACAGGAAAATTGCCAAAAGAGAAAGATACGAAATTTATTGCCTTTGGTGGAGACGGTGGAACGTATGACATCGGGCTTCAAAGCTTGTCAGGCGCGATGGAACGTGGGCATGACATGGTTTATGTTTGCTATGATAATGGTGCCTACATGAACACGGGAATTCAACGTTCTTCAGCAACGCCAAGATTTGCAGATACGACTACAACGCCTGCTGGTACCAAGGTTCCGGGGAAAATGCAGCCAAGAAAAGATTTGAGTAAAATTATGGTGGGGCATCATTTGCCTTATGTGGCGCAGACAATTGCGCTGAATAATTACAAAGATTTGTATGAAAAAGCACAAAAAGCCATTTATACGGAGAGTGCTTGTTTCTTGAATGTTTTGGCTCCATGCCCACGTGGTTGGGGTTACAATACAGAGGACTTAATGGAAATCAATAAATTGGCGGTGGAAACTTGCTATTGGCCTTTGTATGAAGTGATTGATGGTAAATACAAAATTAGTTATAAACCAGCAAAGAAACTTCCAATTGAAGAATTTTTGCGTCCACAAAAGAGATTTAAACATATGTTTAAACCCGGCAATGAGTGGATGATTAAAGAATTCCAAGAAGAAGTTGATGCTAGATGGCAGGAATTGTTAGATTTGGAACGTATTACAGCAGAATAAAATAGGTGAATTTATGGAAGAACAACCAAAGATAGCCAAAGCAAATGTCATAAAATTAGGTGTTTCGATGTTAATCATTGTGCTCCTTGCCATTGTTTTGGCTAGATATTTAATTAATGATGAGTTTCGAAGTATGGTAGATAGCAAGGTTTTGAGGAAAAACTTAAGTGAAAATTCATCAAATGTAATTGAAATAAACTCAGATAGCAATCCGTATGTGTATGCTTTTGACAAATATATAACGGTGCTTAGTAAGAATGTTTTGAGTTTTTATGCACAAGATGCGAAATTTGTTTCAAGTATTGATGTAAACATAACAACACCTTATATGAGTGCAGAAGATAAATATCTTGTTGTTGCTGAAAAAGGCGGGAACAAATTATATTTTATTTCGGAAATGGGCGTGAAATGGGAAAAAGATATTGAGGGCGAAATTTACCGCGTTAGTGTGAATAAAAACGGTTATGTGAGTGTGATTTTAAAAAATGCAACGTATAAATCGATTGTTGTGGTTTTTGATGTGAATGGAAATGAGTTATTGCGTAATTTTTTAAAAAGCAGTTATGCGATTTGTTCAGAGATTTCGGATAATAATCAGTATTTAGCAATTGGAAGAATCGATTATTCGGGAACCGTTGTGAAATCAATTATAGATTTGATTTCTATGGGAACAGCCAAAGACAACCCTAAAAATTCTGTTGTGAATAAATATGAATCTGAGTCAGGCAAGATTTTGGCAAATATCAAATTTAATGATAAAGATGAAGCGATTTGCATGTTTGATTCGTATATTCAAAAATTAACGAAAAATACATCCCAAAAACTGCATGATATTGATAATGATAATATGTTTGTGGACATTAATTTAAAAAACAATATAGTCATTGTGGAAAAAGAAACGTCAGGTTTATTTTCCTATGAGTATCAAATGAGCATCAAAAATACGGCTGGGAAAAGTGATAATTTGTATATTTTAGGAAGCGATACGCCGAAAAAATTGAAAGTTACCCCAAATTTGATTTGTTTAAATTTGGCGAACGAAGTAAGAGTAGTAAGTTCGGGCGGTTGGCTTTTGAAACGTTATACAACCAAGAGCGAAATTCAAGATATTGTAGTTGGGGACAGCATTATCGGTATTATTTATAACAACAAAATTGAAGTAATTGGAATATAGGAGGAATAAATTGGTAAAAGATAAAATATTAGTATTGGCATATATGGGAACAGGTAAAACAGAGCTGGAACGTCGTTATCAAAATGTAAGTGATGTGGATTTTCAAGATTATAAGTTTATTTATGATGAATCAATTAGACATTTACCTTTGGAGAAACGAAAAGGAAATGTTTTATTGCGTACTGAAAATCCAGATTATCCTGAAAATTTTATTAATGCCATTTTTTCTGAGTTAGAACTAGGAAAGGTTGTCGTATCTCCATTTATAGAGCATGTTTTTAGAGCAATTAATAGTGATACTTTTCAAAGAAAAGCTGAGGGTACTAGAGTTATTTTAGTTTTTCCAAAGTCAGACAATTTTGAGGAGTATGTGGAAAGATTTAAAAAGCGCGGTAATAATGATGCATTTATAGAAAGACGCCGAAGGGAGTTTCCAACATTAATTGATTTGTTTGAAAATGTTTCAGATAAAGATTATGAAAAAATTCAAATAAAGCCGAATCAGTTTTTGGCAGAAGCATTGTCAGAATATGGAATTAATTTAGAGCAGGCTCATTCAAGAGAGGATGATGAAAGGGAATAAGAAGGTGAATAGTTTTATTTATGATGTGCCAACAAAAGTTTATTTTGGAGAAAATCAATTAAAAGGAAATTTAGGTCAAGAAATAAAAAAATACGGAGATAAAGTATTAATGGTTTATGGAGGAGGTTCCATCAAGAAAATTGGTTTATATGAAAAAATTATAAAAGAGCTTCAAAGTGTTAAAATAAAAGTATTTGAGTTTTCAGGAATTGAACCAAATCCAAGACATACAGCGATTAATGATGCAATTAAAATTTGCAAAGAAAATAACATTGATAGTATTTTAGCTGTTGGTGGCGGAAGTGTAATTGATAGTTGTAAATTAATAGCTGCTGGCAAATATTATGATGGAGACGCTTGGGACTTTGTAATTGGCAAAATAAAAATTGAAAAAGTAATGCCAATCGTGACAATCTTAACTTTGGCAGCAACGGGGTCAGAAATGAATGGAACAGCTGTTATTTCAAATATGAATACAAATCAGAAAAAAAGTATTAAGTCACCATTGCTTTTGCCAAAAGTTTCTTTTTTAGATCCATCTATTACTTATACAGTTGATCAATATCAAACTGCGTGTGGAAGTGTAGATATTTTATCTCATATTATGGAAACGTATTTCGCAAGAAATACAGGATTATATATGTTAGATAAAGTGATGGAAGGACTCATGAAAACAGTTATAAAATATGCTAAAATTGCATACAATGAGCCACAAAATTATGAAGCAAGAGCAAATTTAATGTGGGCTTCTTCGTGGGCGATTAATGGGTTTGTAAGAAATGATAAACAGCCTAATATTTGGATTTGCCATTTGTTAGAACATCAATTATCTGCGTTTTATAATATTACACACGGTTTAGGTCTAGCGATTGTAACACCACATTTTTTAGAATATGCTTTAAATGAAAATACAATAGAAAGATATTATCAATTTGGGATAAATGTGTGGAATATTGATAGTAATTTATCTAAAATGGAAGTGGCTAGGAAATCAATTGAACATTTAAAAAAATTCTTTTTTGAGGAATTGAATTTAACTAACAATTTAACAGATTTGAAAATAGATTCTTCTAGATTTGAAGAAATGGCAAATCGAATTTGCGCAAATGGTGCGATTGAAGGCTTTATTGATTTGCATAAAGAAGATGTTATAAAAATTCTAAAAGAATGCCAATAATATAGGAGGAATGTTTGATGACGGTTTTAGGAATTGTGGTAGATGTTATTTTGTTTATCATCATAGCTGGAAATGCTGTGGCTGGCTACAAAATGGGAATGACAAGAGTGATTTTTAATATTTTTTCAAGCCTGATTGCGATTATTTTAGTTTTTATTTTGTATAAACCAGTTTCTAATTATATTTTTGAGAACACGAAAATGGCGCAAAATTTAGAAAATGCGATTGTAGAGAATTTGTCTGGCTTGTTGAAAAATGAGGAAGAAACAGCAGAAACTACAAACGAAAATACAAATAATATGTTAGCAGTTTTTATTGGGCAGGACATGAATGAAATCGTGCAAAACACAACCGATAGTATCGTAACAAGTGCCGCAAACCAAATTGCTTATAAAATTATCAGTGGAGCCGTATTTTTAATCCTATTTGCTGTGATTCGAATAGCGTTGTATTTGCTAAAAAATTATGCGGATTTTTTGGCAAATTTGCCGTTTATCCGAGTTATAAATAGCTCTGGTGGAATGATATATGGTGTCATAAAAGGATTTTTGCTTGTTTATGTGGTACTTGCTATTATTTCATTTATGATGCCGATGATTGGCGACACAGTGATTGTACAGGCTGTGAACGAGGCATGGATTGGTAGCAAGATGTTTCAGTCTAATATCATATTAAATGTGATATTTAAATTCTTATAGTGGAGATGATGTTTTGGGAAGAAGAAAAAAAGAAGAAAAAAAGAAAAAAAATGTTGGAAAAATTATTTTAGTTGTCATATTATTGATATTATTAATTGTGGGCTCCTATTTAGGATACTCGATTGCGAAAAATGGAGGTGGACTGCAAGGGATTTTGGCTACTATTTTGGGGCAAGATATGGAAGAATTGGAAAATGTAGGAACCATCGATGTTTTGTTAATGCGGCGTTAGTGAAGACCTCGACTCAAGATTAACGGACACGATTATGGTTTGTTCGTATAATCCAAAAACGCAAAGAGCTTCGATGCTATCGATTCCGCGTGATACGTTTATTGGGAAAAATAAGTCGAAAGCCACAGGATATGACAAAATTAATTCGGTTTATTCCAACAAAGGCCCTGAAAAAACGATGGAGCTAGTCAATGAACTGACAGGTATGAATATCAAATATTATGTGGTTGTGAATAATCAGGTGGTGATTGACTTAGTCAACAACATAGGAGGCGTTTACTTTGATGTTCCGATTGATATGAATTATGATGATAAAACACAGAATTTGCATATTCATTTGAAATCTGGTTATCAAAAAATCGATGGGGACCATGCCGAACAATTGCTAAGATTTAGACATAATAATGACGGAACTTCGTATCCGTCTGAATATGGTGATAATGATTTTGGCAGAATGAAAACGCAACGTGATTTTATGATTGAAGTTGGAAAGCAAACGCTAAAACTAAAAAATATAACCCATATTAAAAGTATTATGACAACCTTATTTGAAAACATTGAAACAAACGTAACTTTGGACGATGTTTTTCCATATGTGCCATGGGCAGTTAGCTTTGATATGGCAAATGTTAAGAGTAATCAAGTAGCGGGTGTGGCGCAAGATTATAATAAATTGAGCTTTTTTGCAAGTGATGAAGAAGAAACAAAACAGATTGTCAAAGAAATGACGAATTATGTAGAAGGTATAGAACAAGCTGAGGACACGCAAGAAGAGGATGGCGATGCGAAAATCGAGGTAAAAAATCAGACAAAAAACGAAACGAAGAAGCACACCAATACAACTAACACGACCAAAAAGTCAACAAAATCTACAAAGAAATAGAAAATATAAAAAATATAAAAAAATGCTTGCTTTTTGTGTAGCAAGCATTTATAATAGTAGCAAGGAAATAATTTTATTTCCTTGCTTGTTTCTTTTTCGACTTTTTCTTTTTACGCCTAGATTGCAAAATTAGAATGAAAGCCCCCAAAATAAGTAACAAAATTCCCACAATCAAAAGAATGATTTGCCAATTGAACTTTTTCTCAACAGCGTGGCTTGTCAATAATTCAGTCGTATATTGAACTCCATCAACGGTGTAAACCGCTTTGCCAAGTGAGCTATTAGCAGGAATTGGTGCTTCCAAATTTTCGTTTAACGTAATTTCCGGTTTTAGATTGCTTAAATCAGCTTGTATATTCAAATAAGAAAACAAGGTATCCTTTGCAATTAAATCAAGATTTTTTGTATCTTTGCTCGCGTTTTCAATTTCTATATTAGTAAGAACATCATTTTCTTTTACAATATCCGTAAAGGCAAAATCTTTAAAGCCATAATCAAACAATGCCTGTGTATCAACATATCTTTCGCTTAGCCCCTCGCGATTTGTTCCAGAATGCAACACAACTGAAATTAACTCGATATTGTTTTGCATTGCGCCACTTACCAAGCAATTTTTTGCTTCTGTCGTATGTCCTGTTTTGATACCAATAATATTTTGGTTGTAATATTTGCTTTTGGGGCGAATCATTTCATTTGTAGTGGTGCAAACTCTGTCTTTAGCCAAATATTTATTGGTTGTTGGCAAGGTATAGGAAGCAGTTGAGGCATATCTCCTGAAATCCTCATTTTTCATGCAGTAAGACGCAATCAAGTACAAATCATGAGCGGTTGTATAATGATTATCGTTGTGGACCCCGTTCGGATTGACGAAATGCGTATTTTGGCAACCAAGCGAAGCAGCTTTTTCATTCATCATTTTGGCGAAACTTTGCACAGAACCACTCATATGTTCTGCCAAAACAATGGCAGCATCATTGGCAGATTTTACCATTAGAGCATACATTAAATCATTAATTGACATTTCTTCGCCTTCTTGCAAACTGGCATTCACGTAGCCACTTGGCAATGAGTAAACCGCATTATAACTGACAGTTGCCATCTCGTCAAGTTTGCAATTTTCAAGAATTAAAATCGCAGTCATAATTTTCGTAGTGCTAGCCGGGTACATTTTTTCGTATGCATTTTTTTCGTATAAAATTTTTCCCGTGCTTTCTTCAACCAATATGGCAGCAGTTGACGCAATTTCTGGTTCTTCTGCAAAGTTAAATTGGATACTAATCATCAAAAAAATCAGAAATAGCATAAAAATTTTTTTCTTTAATTTCATAGCAAACTCCTAAAAGTAAATTTATTATTTATATCATACACTAAATGTCGACAAAATTCAACAAATATTAAAAATAAAATAGAAAGGATTGATCTATATGGAAAAACAAAAAACTATAAAAATTGTGGTAGCAGTGATAGTAGCATTTTTTGCTATCGTATATTATTTTTTGAGCAATTCTAAAAGCTCAGAGTATGAAAATATTGTAACAAGTGAAGTGATTGTTAGTAATACAACTAACAATGAGGAAGTCGAGGAGACAAGCAAGATTAAGGTTTATGTGACAGGGGAAGTTAATTCTCCGGGAGTGATTGAATTAGAGGAAGGAGCACGCATCGAAGACGCCATACAAGGTGCAGGAGGAATCAAGGCAGAGGCTAATTTAAAAGAAATTAACTTGGCTTATGAAGTAGAAGATGGAGAGAAGATTTACGTTCCGAATTTGTCGGAAGAAACTGACAATGCAGAAAATCAGGTGCCATCTAGTGAAGCGCAAACAAGTTCAAGTAGTCATTCAAATGGAAAAGTGAATATCAATAAAGCGTCGGCAACGGAATTGACGGCAGTTCCGGGTATAGGTGCTTCAACTGCTCAAAAAATCGTAACTTATCGAGATGAAAATGGAAAATTCAAAACAATTGAGGATATTAAAAACGTCTCTGGTATCGGAGATAGCAAGTATAACAGCATGAAAGACTTTATTTGTGTGAAATAAAATTCCACAATAAAACCTGCATTCAAGCAGGTTTTAAGGATTTAAAAATTTTCTGGCACGTTTTTTATTTTTTGAAACACGGTATACAATAATTTTGTGTTGCACAAATGCGACTAAAATTCGGATACCAATTAAAATCAATAAAATAATCAAAAGTGTTTTTAAATTGAAGCTAGAAGGCTCTTGTTGAGTTGAAGCTGAAATTGGAGCGCTGTTTGATATTTCTGATAAGTTGTTTTCTGTAAAATTAGTTTCTTGATTTTCCTTTGGAACAGCATATTGCATAAAATTGTTGTTGCCATATTCTAGCAAAGCAATGGTATCTAAATACCTTGCACTTCTGCCATCTTCTGCGGTTTCCGCATGAAACACAATAGAAATTAATTCTAATCCATCTTTTTCGCTCATAGCAATCATGCAATTTTTGGCTTGTGTTGTAAAGCCAGTTTTTCCCCCAATGACATAAGGATAATAATAGGGACTTTCCGGGTTCATTAAACTATTCGTGTTTTTTAAAATTCGGTCAGGAGACGGATATTGTTCTGTGGCTGGAAGCGAATATTCTTGTGTTGCAACCATATGCCTAAAAAGTTCATTTTGCATGCAATAACGTGTGATTTTTGCTAAATCAGCAGCGCTTGTATAATGATTTTCATCATGAATACCGTTTGCGTTGATAAAATGTGTGGAAGTGCAACCAAGCTCGATTGCCTTTGCATTCATAATATTAGCGAAATTTTCAGTGGTGCCGCCAATATGCTCTGCCAGTATGTTCGCAGCTTCATTAGCAGATTTTAACAAAAGTGCGTAAAGCAAATCCTCGATAGAAAGTTCTTCGCCAACTTGAATTTTTGCATTTGTATAGCCGCTTTTGATAGATGTAACAGCTGGCTCGCTGGCAACAACTTTTTCATCAAGTGAGCAATTTTCGATGGCAATAATCGCAGTCAAAACTTTGGTGGTGCTGGCTGGGTACATCATAGCATTTGCATTTTTTTCATATAAAATATCCCCAGAATGGCTATCGATTAAAATAGCGGCAGGCGAGTATAAATTAAGTTCTTCAGCAAAGACAGATGAATGAATAGAAATAGTTAAGATAACCAAAAGCAACAAAATTAAAATTTTTTTGTAAAATGTCATTAAAAATCTCCTCTTACGGTAATAATATTATTATATCATTATATACTTAATTAAAATAAAAATAAAGAGGAAATGAAAAAAATTGATAATTTATATTTTAACATTTATTACGATTATAATTTTAATTTTCACAAATGCCATAACAGACGCGCCCAACGCAATTGCGACACTTGTGGGAACCAAAGTAATGCCATTTCGAAAAGCAGCAAAGCTAAGCGCTGCCTTTAATTTTATCGGCATTATTGTAATGAGTTTTATTAATATTTCAGTGGCAGGCTGCATCAGTTTCATGGTAGATTTAAGCGACCGAGAAAGTGGCATTATTGTTTTAGTCTCTGCCATGATTTCAGTCATTATTTTCGCATTAGTTGCTATGAAATTTGGTATACCAACCAGCGAAACACATGGGTTAATTGCAGGTTTGACTGGTAGTGCAGTTGCTATTTATGGTTGGAAATCAGTTAGTCTTGCAGAATGGATTAATGTCATCATTGGGCTTGTGTGGTCAATTCTGGGAACGTTAGTGATTGGAATTGTCGTTTCGGCTATTGCTAAAAAATGCATGAGGAAGAGCAATGAAAACCAAATACAAAAATGGCAAATTGTAGGTTGTTGTGGTATGTCATTTATGCATGGTGCGCAAGATGGACAAAAATTTATTGGAATTTTAATTTTATTTTTTAGCTTAATAAAAAATGTACCAATCCCACATACCATTGTGCCTTGGGATTATGTGTGGATTATTTTATATGTTGCTGTGATTATGTGGATGGGGGTTTCCATTGGTGGCAAAAAAATTGTGGATAATATTGGTGGGGAAATGGTAAAACTAGATAACAAGCAAGCGCTTTTGAGCGATATTACCACAGTTTTTACATTGTTTACAGCAAGTATGACAGGCATTCCAGTTAGTACAACACATGCCAAAACCATGTCCATTATTGCGATTGGTAGAAATAATAAAACTAAAATGGATCGAGCAAGAGTGCTTAGTATTTGTAAAGCATGGTTTTTGAATTTTCCAATTTCAGGCTTGATTGGCTACTTTTTGGCGATTTTAATTTCACAAATTGTTGGATAAAAATGTAAATTTAGAGTTGATTTTACAGTAATATTTTGTTATAATGAACAGTGAGACTGTTCATTTGTGGCGAAATATTTTGAGTAGAGGAGGGAAGACGATGACAAAAGTATCAGATGCCGAGCTAGAAATATTAAAAGTAATTTGGGATAAACAAGAAGTGACTTCTAGTGTGATTATCAAAGAAGTAGAAAAGTTTCATTGGTCAGATAATACAGTAAGAACGCTTATCAGAAGATTGCAAGCAAAAGGGGCGATTAAAGCGACTGAAACAGAGGGAAAAGCATTTTTATATAAGCCTATTTTTAAAAAAGAAAAATATAGAAAAGAAGTAACCAAAAAGTTGCTAGAACAATTATATCATAATTCAGTCAGTGAATTGATTTGGCAATTTTGTGAAGTAGGAGATGTAAAGGTAGAAGAGTTAGAAAGAATGATAACTTATATAGACGAAAAAGAGAAAAAGCTAAAATAAAAGTGAGGGTATTTGTAGAAAATACCCTCACCTTTTATTATACCATATTTTCAGTCAAGTTGACAAATTATGCAAAATGTGCTATAATAAAAATAAGAAACATGTTGGTATGCACGCAGATAATAATATTGGGTGCATTGTTCAAATCCGCTTTGTTTTTGACAAAATGGCGGTAAAATTAAGATATGTAATACATCTAATAATTTAAGGAGGTCTATTATGGACGGAAATTTATTACAAAGAGGCGATGTAATTCGGTTAGAGAAAGGAATGAAAGTGTATGCTACAATTCCTGAAATGTTCAGCTATGATAATAAAAGAACATCTACAGACATTGCAAGGACAGACATTAGGATTGGAGAGATGCGGAGTTCTCTGTTTAAAACCAGCGAGGATGTTAAAGGGACATTAGGTCTGTTTAATATAGAAATCGCAGATGATCAGATTTCTCATTTTGCTGCTGGGCTTGGTATTAATCTTTCATTTGATACCAGTATCTTTGAAGGAGAATACAGAGTGGTTGCTACTGCAGAAGACGGAGGAGGAACAGGAATGGGACCTCATGATGTCTATCCAAATGGTCATCATATCTTTTGTGAAAAGAAGGATGACCCAAATGTCCTTGTTGATTTCTATCAGACAGGATGTTTTACAGCGATGATTAGACCTGAAACAATAAAGCCGTTAAATCGCTAAATCTCAATTAAAAGTTAACAAAAATACTACTATTGATTTTAATTATAATAGTAGTATTTTTGTAATTTCTAAGAGAGTGCCTGTCTTTATTTTAAATATGACATAAAAATGTCATATTTAAGTGGATAAAAAAATTTGAACCCAAACCTTACAAATATGTAAGGTTTTTGTAACCTAAATCGATGGTAATTGTGCAAGAAAACTGTTATACTATACTTAAATGAAAGGAGCTTTTATATATGGAAAAAATTTTACAGGTAAAAAATATTGAAAAATATTATGGGAACAAGTCAAACTTGACGAAAGCCATCGACAATATTAGTTTTGATGTTAGCAAAGCCGAATTTGTGGGAATTATGGGGGCAAGCGGAAGTGGAAAAACCACACTTTTGAATTGCATTTCCACAATTGATAAAGTAACCTGTGGACACATTATCATTCATGGCAAAGACATCACAACACTAAAAGGTAACCATTTGAACAAATTCAGAAGAGAGGAATTGGGCTTTATTTTTCAAGACTTTAATCTATTAGACACTTTGACAGCCTACGAAAATATTGCTTTAGCGCTGACCATTCAGCGCGTAAGCCCCAAGGAAATTGACAGAAGAGTAAACGAAATTGCAAGAAAATTGGGTATTCAGGAAATTTTAAGAAAATATCCCTATCAGGTTTCTGGCGGACAAAAACAAAGAATTGCCTCATGCCGAGCCATGATTACAAATCCCCAATTGGTGTTAGCCGACGAGCCAACAGGTGCACTTGATTCTAAAGCTGCTAGACAACTATTAGAAACATTTGAATATTTGAATCAAAAATTAGATACAACTTTGTTAGTTGTTACCCATGACGCTTTTACGGCATCGTATGCCAACCGAATTTTGTTTATCAAAGACGGCAAAATTTTTAATGAGCTCATCAAGGGGAATGATACGAGAAAACAATTTTTTGAGAAGATCATTGAAGTGCAAACGCTTCTGGGAGGTGATTTGAGCGATGTTATTTAAGTTATCATTTGAAAATATGAAAAAAAGTATCAAAGATTATGGCATTTATTTTTTGACATTGGTTTTAGGTGTCGCGATTTTTTACCTTTTTAATTCGCTAGATAGCCAAGAGGCGATGTTGCAAGTTTCCGCTTCGCAAAGGCAAATCATTCAGCTGATGATAGAAATGCTTGGTATGGTTTCTGTTTTTGTGGCTGTGATTTTGGGCTTGTTGATTGTGTATGCCAATAGTTTTTTGATTAACCGACGCAAAAAAGAATTTGGAATTTACATGAGTTTAGGAATGGGCAGAAGGCAAATTTCAAAAATTATCTTGATGGAAACGATTTTTGTGGGAATGATTTCCCTTGTAGTCGGTTTAGGAGTTGGTATTTTTGGCTCACAATTTATGTCGATTTTAGTTTCCAAAATGTTTGAAGCAGATATGAGCAAATTTGAGTTTGTTTTCTCAAAAGCGGCTTGTATCAAAACTTGCGTATATTTTGCGATTATGTATGTGGCAGTTATGCTTTTTAATACGCTTACGATTTCGCGTTATAAATTAATTCATTTGCTTAATAGCGCTAAGAGAAACGAAACTGTGAAAATCAAAAATCCGATTTTGTCGATATTAGTTTTTGTGGCAGCAGTGGCTTTATTAGGGTTTGCATATTGGAAAGTGACGGTTGATGTTGGTTCTTTAAATACGGCAGATAAAATGTTAAAAGTGATTTTAATGGGAATTGTGGGAACTGTTTTGGTGTTTTGGTCATTGTCAGGATTTATTTTGCAAATTGTGCAAGTCATGAAACAAACGTATTTGAAAGATACGAATATGTTTGTTTTGAGACAAATTAACAACAAAATTAACACCATGGTTGTGAGCATGAGTGTGATTTGTTTGATGCTTTTTATGACAATTACTATTTTGTCATCAGCGCTTGCCCTAAGAAATACGATGCAAAGTGATTTGCTGGAAATGACGCCAGTGGATATTAACTTATATAAAACAGCGTATTTGCCAGAAAAATCAGTTGGGCGAAATGGCAAGGAAGAGGTTTACACAGAAGTGCAAAGGCAGGATTCCAGAGTGCCAATACGAGAAACATTGCAAAGTAATGGATTTGATATGAATTTGCTAAAAGATGTAGAAGAGGTTAGGGTTTATACGGATGAAGATTTGACTTGGGAAAAGTTTTTTGGAGACAAAATAGGAGACCTGAAAGCGAAATTCCCAAATCTGAGGTATGAAATGCCAGAGGAACTGATGAAAGTGTCTGATTATAACAGAATTGCAAAATTGTATGGTAACGAGGAATATGAGCTAAAGGATGACGAATACATTATGCTTTGCGATTTTGAGTCACAAAAGGAAATCCGAAATGAAGTTTTGAAAGATGGAAATTATCCTTTGGAAATTGCAGGAAAAACCTACCGAGCAAAATACAATGAGTGCAAGAGTGGATTTCTTATGATGTCCACAAGCCATACGAATACAGGCATTATTTTGGTGCCAGATAGTTGCCATTTAACAGATGAGATGACAGAACAGTATTTTTTAGCAGCGAATTATAATGCCACCACAGAGGACGAAAAAGCGGAAATTGAGAAGAATTTTGCAAGCAAAGAGGGAGATAATTTGTTAAATAATCTTTCCGAAAAAGGTTTACGATTAGATGGTATGAGCAAAATTTCGATTATCGAAGCGAGCGTAGGCTTGGTAACGATGATAACGTTTATCGCGATTTATTTAGGCATTATCTTTTTGATTGCAAGTTCAGCGATTTTGGCTTTGAAGCAACTGACGGATAGTTCGGATAATAAGCAAAGGTACACAATTTTGCGAAAAATTGGTTGTGACGAAAAAATGATTAATAGTGCGCTATTCAAACAAATCGGCATCTTTTTTGGAACGCCACTTATTTTAGCAATCATTCATTCTGTGTTTGGTATTCAGTTTGCGCTTTCGACCTTGGCGGGAGTAGCAAGCAAAAAAGACCTGTTGCCATCCATTATCGGAACCGTGGTTGTTATGGGAGTGATTTATGGAGCCTATTTTATGGCGACATATTTGGGCAGTAAAAATATCATTAAGGAGGAATAAAAATGGAAACTGTAAACGAAAAAATACCGATTATATTGACGATTTTAATTGCTATTATGATTGGTGCAGGTGCGATTTATTTCATGGAATTTCATGAAGCGATTTATTATACGCAAATTGATAATAGCAAGTTGGAGAAAATAGCAAGTTCAGATAATATGGGATATGAGTATACGTTGGATTGTTATAATCCAAGCGGCAAAAGGCGAGAAATAAAGTTTAAAACGAGCCGAGAATTGCGAGAAGATGCGTATTTAATGCTAGAAGTAAAAGTTTTGGGAGTCCATTCATGGAAAGAGGTGCAGTATGGAGAACTGCCAGAGAAAGTGAAAAAAAAATTTGAGTAATAAAATTTTAAAAAAGCCCACGATTGTGGTTTTTTTGATGTAATTCTATCATAACAAAAAGAATTTTTATTGATAAAATTTATTGCAATATCCATCAAGTTATGATAGGATAAAAAACAAATGAAAAATACGAGGAGGAGAAATGAAATCATATAAAGAAGTATACGAAATTGTCAAGTCGCGTCTGAGCGATTATCGTTTTCATCATTCAGAATGCGTAGCAGCGCGTTGTGTGGAACTTGCGAAAATTTATAAAGTGGACAAAGAAGCGGCGATGTTGGTTGGAATTGCGCATGATATTGCTAAAGAAATGCCAGCAGACGAAAAAATTAAATATTGCGAGGAAAATCATTTGACGATCGATGAAATTGAGCGAGAAAATCCGGGTTTATTGCATGGGAAAATTGGGGCAAACATCGCCAAAAAGGAATTTGGTTTTAGTGAGGATTTGTGTTCGCCTATTCAATATCATACAACAGGAAAATCCAATATGTCGCTGCTTGACAAAATCTTGTATGTAGCCGATATGACAGGCGCAGACAGAAAATTTCCAGACAAAGAGTATGTAATCGAATTGGGGAATAAAGATTTGGATGAATGCGTAAAATATATCTTAAAAGTCGGCATTGGGCAGAGGATTAAACAGAACAAAAAAATTCATCTCAATTCGGTTCATGCATTGAATTATTTTATGGAATAGCGCCAGAAAATTTTTGTAATTTTTTGTCAAAAGATATTCACAAATTAAAGTTCAAATGATATAATGGCAAGTAGTAATTGTACGGAGGATGTTGAAATGATTTTTAAGGATTATTATAAAATTTTGGGGCTAGAGACAAACAAGGTTTCAATGGACAAAATCAAAGAAGCGTATCGAAGGCAGGCAAAAAAGTATCACCCAGATGTCAATATTGGAAATCAGAAAAATGAAGAAATTTTTAAGGATATAAATGAAGCATACAAAGTATTATCAAGTATGTCGAGCAAAAGAAAATATGACAGAATGTGGAATCATCAGGTAGGACGCAAAAACAAAAATGTCACTTATGAAGAAAGCAAAAGAACGAAAGATTCTGTGTTTAGTGATTTTTTCAATCTATTTTTTGGAGCAGTTGCAGAAACGAAAACTTTGAAAGCAGAGGCACGCAAAGGGGAAAATGTTCAAACAGAAGTTAATATTTCAATTGAGGATGCTTTTCGCGGAAAAGAACAATCCATTGCAGTCAGAACCATTGATGGAGACTTAAAAACATTCAAAGTTCAACTTCCATCTGGAATTCAAAATAACGAAAAAATCCGACTTGTGGGACAACGGAAAACCGGGACAAAATGGCGGAAAAAATGGCGATTTATTAATCCGTATTAAAATTGCAAATGATAAGAAATTTAGGTTAGAAGGTTGCAATTTAAGGACAAATTTATATTTAACCCCATGGGAAGCGGCGCTTAGCACAAAAGTGACTGTCAATGGCATTAACGAAGATGTTAGTGTGTACATACCGCAAGGCATTCAAAGCGGAGATACGATAAAAATTGAAGGCAAAGGCTATAAAGACGGAAAAGGCGGACGAGGAGACCTCATTTTGGAAACCAAAATCATGGTGCCAAAACGCCTAAATGAGCGAGAGAAAAAATTGTTTAGTGAATTGAACCACATTTCAAAATTTAATCCGAGAATGTCAGCTATATAAAAAAACATTAATTATTGACATAATACGAAAATTATGGTATAATAATAAAGTAAGTTAATATTTATACATAAGAAAAATCGCATTTAAATATGTAGTAAAGGAGAGAAAATAATGGAAGAGGGTAACTTACAAGGAAAATATTTCAGTATTACAGACCCAAAAGAAGTAAGTACTGTGATATACCAAATCAATAAAACGGAAAAGGAATTTTTAGACAGAGCACCAAAATTTACGATTGAGCGCCTAGATTATTCAGAACAACTTGTTGGTGAACGAAAAAGGAAAACTTTTTTTGTTGACAATCCTTCACCAGAAGGCAATCCATTGGTGTTTTTCTCGTTTGGAAAGGATAAAGTCGTTGTCAATACGGGTTTTTTGGATTATAACGAAGTAAAATTATCCAAAAAACCAATGCCAATGAAACTTTCAACACTTTACAACGAAAAAGAAACGGTTTATAGAGAATTTCAATATACACCAAATATGAAAAGGCCTATTACGATAATAGACCCTGAAACCACAGAAGAGATAAAGCCAAATTTGTATTTTGATGAAAATGCAAATGAGGTCAAGGGAAAATGCACGCTAAAAGCATGCAAAAAATATTTTGCCTTTGAAATTAAATAAGGGTAGACTTTAAAGGAGGAGTTTTTTATGAATACCAATAATCCAATTGGAGAAAATGGAAACAAATCAATCCATGGGAGAAAAGCAATCAATGTTGTAAGAGATGAGAGTGCAGATGATTTGTTAGAGAAATTTTTTGGTGAAAAGGGTTATGAACTTATACAATGTAACTGTGCGGTGCCAGAAATAGAAAAAGAAGAAATAAAATTTGATAAAGCACTTGCTAGAAGAATAAGAATTAGCAAAGAAAGATTTCAAGCAGATATTATGCCAATTAAAACAGGAACTAGAACAAGAAATAAAACTGTTGATACAGAAAGATAGTTACAGAAGAAAAGGTGAAAAATTATGGGATTTTTTGAGAAGTTAAGATTAGCTATTCGAAAAATAAAAGTAAAATTAATTGCATATGCAATCATTATGCTGGTCATAGCAGTCATAGGATTAGCACCACTCACTGTTTCGATTGAGGCAGGAAATTTGGCAAGCCAAGCAGGAGACGATTTTTGGGCAACATTTTATGAGCAATTATTCAAAAATATCCAACAGCCAATTTCCAGCTTAGGAATTTGTTTTGGTGAGTATTTGCCAGCATTTTTGAATGCACTAAAATGGTACGTTTTAATTCTGGGCTTATTTGCCTTAGTAGGAATTATTAAATCATTTCCGAAACACGAATTTCAGGATATTGAAAATGGTTCGAGTGACTGGAGCGAAAACGGCGAGCAATATGCGGTTTTGAGCAAAAACAAAGGAATTATTTTAGCCGAAAAAAATCGTTTGCCTGTCGATAAACGTGGTAACGTCAATGTGCTAGTAGTACGGAGGTTCAGGTGCTGGTAAATCAGCTTCTTACGTAAAACCGAATGCCTTGCAGCTCCTTGGTTCCTATGTTTTTACAGACCCAAAAGGAGAACTGTATGACGACACAGCAGGTTATTTTAAAGCAAATGGCTATGATATTAAAGTGCTAAATTTGGTTCGTCCAGAAAACAGCGATAGCTACAATCCGCTACACCACATCAATGGGGAAATCGATGTTGATGTTATTGCCCACACCATTGTAAAAGGGCAAGATAGCGGCGGAAGCTCAGATCCATATTGGGAAGACATGGGCGAGATGTTGCTAAAAGCCTTAATTTATTATTTGAAAGCAGTTCGTCCGCCAGAGGAGCAAAATTTGGCCAGTTGTGCAGAGCTTGTAAGAGCGGCAAACAAAAATGGGGGCGACAATTTATTAACGAACTTGATGAACCAATTGCCTTATGACCATCCAGCGAGAATGAATTATAAATCCATCGAGATTGCGCCGGAAAAAACATATGGTTCTATATTGAGTACGCTTCAATCAAAACTTGGTAAATTTGACTCACGCGACATTGCAGAAGTAACTTCAAGCAACACGATTGATTTTACCTCAATCGGAAAAAAGAAAACAGCGGTATTTGTAATTTCTTCAGATACACATACAGCGTATGACTTTTTGCTTACCATATTTTTCTCGCAAATGATACAGCAGTTGTATGATTTTGCGGATTTGAGCGGTGGCGCATTGCCAATTCCTACATACTTTATTCTAGATGAGTTTGCAAACATTGGTCAAATACCAGATTTTGATAAAAAAATATCAACATCAAGAAGTAGAAAAATTTCGTTTAGTGTTATTTTGCAGAACTTAGACCAATTAGAGGCAGTTTACAAAGAGGCACATGAAACCATTTTAGGTAACTGTGATACGCACTTGTTTTTGGGTTCTAACTCTCAAAAAACAGTGGAATATTTCTCGAAGGCTTTGGGAGAAAAAACCATCACAAGAGACAGTATTTCAGTTAATAAAGACCGCGACAACTGGAAGCAAGGCTTAAGTCAATCTGACCAAATTATGGGAAGGGCGCTTATGACGCCAGACGAGCTTCGTCGTATGGACGATGATTTGTGCATCATTTATGAAAAAGGTATTAAGCCAGTTAAGGCGAAAAAGTATTATTATTTCAAATATCCAGAAGGTAAATTAATTAAGAAATATAAAGTTGATCACAACGATGTTCAAGTTGATAGAGGCGTTTGGAGGAAATATAATCCATATAATCCGTATGTGGAAGGTAGCGATAACAAAGGTGGAAATCCGCAAAGCCTTGAAAATTTGGATGACTTGTTTAAAGAGGAAGATGCAGGTTTAAAAACGGATGTTAACCCAGCTAGCAAGCTTCCTGTGGACTCGAATTTAGAGGATCAAAAAAAGGAGGAAGAATTGACAGATATTCAAAAAGAATTAGAAGCCAAATTTGATGAGTTATTTGGTAGTTTAGATGATTAAACTAAAAAGGGCGCCATAAAAAATCTCTAGTTTTAAACTAGAGATTTTTGACGTGATTATTTTTAATTCGTTAAACAAATTTTAGTTTAACTTTTTAATATGACACAAAAATGTCATATTATAGAAAAATATTTTTTTAAATATAGAAAAATCAAGAAATATAGCAAGCCTAAAATATGACATCAAAATGTCATATTTTAGGTTTTATATAATTGATTACATTTCTGTAACAATGATTACAATTTAGTAACATTTATTGACATAATGAAATGAATTCGATATACTTTTATTATACAAATTTTGTGTAGAAAAAGTAAAAGGGAGGAATTTTATGATGTATCAAAAAGACGGAGGGATTTGTCTTGGGCGGACCCGCAGGAATTACTCTAGTTGCGTTGGTTGTTACCATTATTGTTCTATTGATTTTAGCCGGTGTATCAATTAATCTTGTGGCACGGTAGCAATGGCATTTTAGGAAGGGCGACTAAAGCAGTTAGCGTTACAAAAGAGGCACAGACAGAGGAAGAATTACAATTGAAATTAGCAGAAATCATGATGGATTATTATGTGGAAGGAAAACGGGACAACGCTGTCAAGCTATGTTAAGAAAAAGTGCGAGGAAAATGAAGACGGAATTTGGCAAATTGGCAATGTTATGTTTGCGTGCGGCGAAGACGGAACCCTGTATTTTACTGACTCACAAGGCAACACGTCAGTCATTTCGATTGCAGACAATGGAGAAGTGAGTATTGAAGGTGGCGTTTCAGCAGATGGAAGCATAAAAGATGACAAAGCGCCAAGTGTTTCTGCAACATCAACTACAAATTCAATTACGTTTGTGGCAAAAGACATTTTGACAGGTGTGGCAGGTTGGA
>CANOWW010000017.1 GCA_947571115.1 uncultured Clostridium sp. | reverse complement strand
TATAAATTCAAATTATTTTTTCAGGCATAGAAGGGAGGTATAATGCTTGAAGCAATAATGAGAAAAGCGAAATACAAGATAGCGATTTATATACGATTGTCAAAAGAAGACGAAGACCGCAGGATTGACGAAAGTGAGAGTATTACGAATCAGAAAGCTTTGCTATTGGATTATGTAGGAAAATTGGGTTCCGATTATGAATTAATCGACACTTATATTGACCCAGGTTACACAGGCACCAATTTTAATCGTCCAGATTTTAGACGAATGATAAAAGACATTGAGATTCGGTAAAATCAATATGGTTATCACGAAGGATTTATCTCGTCTAGGACGTGATTATATTGAAACTGGCGAATATGTTGAAAAATGGTTCCCAGAAAAAAAGGTGAGATATGTGTCAGTCAATGACGGAGTTGACACTTTTGCACACAATAATGGAAACAATGATATTGCACCATTTAAGGCGATTTTGAATGATATGTATTCCAAAGATTTGTCAAAAAAGATTAAATCTGCTTTTGCTACTATGCAAACACAAGGGAAATGGCTGGGTGGAACCGTTCCATTGGGATACAGAAGAGACCCCGAAGACAAAAATCACTTAATCATACAAGAAGACGAAGCTAAAATCGTCAGAAAAATCTTTGATATGGCGATAGCAGGCAACAGACTATGTGACATCAAAAAATATTTGAATGATAATGAAATTCCAACTTTGAAACAATTACGAAGTAGTCAAGCCACATTTTGGGAAAATAAATCCATCAAAAATATTTTGAAAAATGAAGTTTACATAGGAAATACGATTCAAAATAAATATAGCAGAATTAGTTATAAAAATCGAAAATTAAGACCAAATCCCAAAGAAGAATGGCGTATTGTAGAAAATACGCACGAGTCAATTATTGATAAGAAGACATTTGATAATATCCAAAAAATGGTCATTGTTCAAAGTTATGGTAGAAATGAAAAAAAACATGATTTTTTATTAGATGGCTTATTGTTTTGCTATGAATGCAATCATACGATTGGCTTTCGTAGCCAAAATAGAGGCACAAGTAAAAACACTCCATACATGATTTGTAATAATTATCGCAGAAATTCTAGTCTAGGACTTTGCACTTCTCATGGTTTTAATTACTTGAAATTGGAAGAATCTGTTTTGGAGACAATCAGAAATCTGTTTCAAGATATCGACAGCAAAAAGATTGAATTAAATTATCACGCAAACAAAACAACGTATGATTATACAAAAATGTTAAAAAAGTTGGAAATAGAAGTAGGTTTAATTCATGACAAATTTGACAAAATGTATATGGATAAGCTAGATAATAAGATAAGCGAAGAAATGTATCAGCGCTTATCAAACAAATTAAAGAGAGAAATTGAAGAGAAAAATGAGTTATACGAGGAGTTAAATCGAGAAAGGTTGAATGCAGAAGAGGACAATGAAAAAGAGTTAGAAAAAATTATTCAGACTTTTTTGAATTTGGAAAAACCAAGTTCAGAATTAATGAGAGTGATTGTCCATAAAATTTTAATTCACCAAGATAAACAAGTGGATGTTGTATTTAATTTTAGAAAATTAAATAGGATAAAAAATGCGACTGTCTAATTTGGAATGTACCAGAAGGAATATCCATTGCACTTCCCATCAACAATAGCGGTTATGGAAAATTCAAAGCGATTGTGCTGACAGCGTTATCTGGTGTGACGACTGGAATGGGAGCTTTTTGCGGGGCAATAATTGGCAATATTTCAAAAGAATTAATTGGTTTTTCGTTGGCGTTTGCTGCAGGTGCGATGTTGTACATTGTTTCTTGCGAATTGCTTCCAGAATCCAATAAAATATACAAAGGCAGATTTTCTTCTTTTGGCAATATTCTGGGGATTACGCTTGGCATTTTGGCAAAAGTCATTGTTTAAAAAAAGCTGTAAAAATGTTTAGTTTTTTACAGCCCTCAAAATTTATTGGTTACATTTTTCAAAAACTTTTTTTTGGTAAGGAATTAACGAGAAAAATGAAACCACAAGCGAAATTTCGATAATAATCGTGTTCCAAAGTTTTGGGATGAATGTATTGTTATACTCATCTAAAATGGCACTTGCAAGTTCTGGAAAATGATTACTAGCATTGATAAAGATATAATTATCAACCAGTAAATATCCCAGACAAACAACGATCGAAAAAATAACGCAAATAACGTAAAACAAATTCATGTATTTTAGGAAAAGTTTTGCATTTTCGACACTTAGTTTATCTTTTTTAAAAGCCTCAATGGTGCTACTTTTGCAAATAAAACGCAATAAATAAAAAATGAAAATACCACACATTAAGGACAAAGCAATGGACAATGGCAAGCTGTTAAGGTTGGCAATATCTAAGCTATAATTGACCCAAATCGTGATAAGCATTAAAATAAATCCAATTAAAATGGTGTAAGACAAAAATTTAACGGTCGTTAAATTGAAAAGTTTTTTATAGCTGGTTTCTTTTGTTTCCATAAATAAAATTCTCCTTTGTATTAATATTACTTATCATATCATATAATCCAAATTTGAACAATATGTTTTTGCAAAATATTTTCAGTTTTTGAGGTATTTGACATTTTATATAAAATATGATATAGTGCTGACGTAAAAGTAATTTAGAAACAAGACAATTATATTTTCTTAGTGAAGAAAAGAAAGGAGCAAGAAATGGCAGGACGGAAAATTGGAGTAACAGAGCTGAGGGCGAAAGACCTTGAGGGAAAGAAACTCGAGGTAAAGTATGAGGCAAATGGAGTAGACCAGTGGCAGCTATTTTTTGATGGCGAAAAGCTGCATTTGATAGCGAAGGACTGTGTTCGAAGTAGCCTTTTTGACATGGAAGAATATTCTGTAAAAGGAGCGCAAGGAGAGTATGCAGTTTATATTGCCTCACGCGAGAAAGATTTGATTGATTGGTTGGAAGACCTAACCATGTGGGAAAAGTTTGCTTCAGGTATTTCTGGGGCAAAAGCAGTAGGCGGTCCCACGTTAGAGCAGTTCTTTGGCTGTTGGAACGCAATGAATCAACATTCAACAATATTTCCAAAGCGTCATTGGAGTTGGATTGACTTGGGTAGTAGTCCAAGCGAACCGTTCATTCCACTTAGAAAGGAATTGTGTCCTGGATATTGGCTGGCTTCGCCTACTTACAGCAACTACGCGTGGTATGTGGACGACGGTTACATCACCATCAGCAATTTCTATACCTTCTGCGGTAGCCGTGGGGGTCGTCCGTTAGTTACTCCGACGAAGGATATTGGTTTGCAGTACGACGAGGAACTCAAAATGTGGCTGCTGATATAGTATTATAGCGAATAAAGCAGGTAAAACAGTAAATAGGTTTTGCCTGCTTTGAAATTTTGTTGAAAAATTAGAATTCAGTGCAAATCTCTTGACATTTTATGTTAATTATGATATAAATAAAGTATCACAAAAATAGAGTCAGTGTGTCAGCGAAAGAAAGGAGACAAGCATGAAAACAACAATGGCAATAAAAATGTTAGAAGGTAAAGACAAAAGCCGGACATTTGTTCTGTATCAACCTCCGACAGAGAGAATGCTCAAAATAAAAAAATTTGAAGCAGGTATTGCGGAAGCGGTTTTTCTGGAAAAAGAGAAAGATGAAGATTTAAAAAGTCAGCTAAAAATGATAGCTGGGTACTTTTATCCGCGGTCAAATGTGGGAGTAAGTTTTCAACACTTTTTTAAAACACAACAGCCTCTCAAAGAAATCCATCTTGTAGTGGATGGAATTACAATTAAAGTTTCCAAAGCAAATATGGATGTTGTGCGCCTGCAGAAGCAGTTTAAGCAGATGGAGATTGAGCAAGAAAAACTGAAGGCTAGGCAAAAGGAACTTATGTTGCAGAAGAAACGGGAAAGAAGAGAGAAAAGAGCAAGATGGATAAGAGGGGTAAGAAAATGAAATTTTTTCTTCTCAATCTTCTCAAAAAACTGACGAATTGCCTACATTAATTTGAGGCACAGCAAAAGGCACGCTTTTGAAAAAAGAGTGTCTTTTGTATTTTTTTGCATATTACAAAAATGTTACAAAAATATTACAAAATTGTAAAAAATTCATTGACTTTTTGCTCAAAAACAGATAAGATATTAAGAGCAAAAAATAAAAAGCGTTTTCAATTTTTAAGGAGGAAAATAATGGGAGAAGTTATTGTTATAACATCTGGTAAAGGTGGAGTTGGTAAAACAACAACAACAGCAAATCTAGGCTCAGCGCTTGCTATGGCAGGCAAAAAAGTAGCTTTAATTGACACAGATATTGGACTGAGAAATTTAGATGTTGTTATGGGCTTAGAAAATAGAATTGTTTACGATTTAGTGGATGTTATTGAAGGAAAATGCAAATTAAGACAAGCT
This sequence comes from uncultured Clostridium sp., assembly GCA_947571115.1. Classification (GTDB taxonomy): domain Bacteria; phylum Bacillota; class Clostridia; order TANB77; family CAG-508; genus Scatovivens. Next base: position 34,785 of record CANOWW010000017.1, on the reverse strand, counting down.
TTAATTAAAGATAAAAGATTTCAAGAGCTTTTCTTACTTCCAGCGGCACAAACAAAAGATAAAAATGCGATTAACGAAGCGCAAATGATAGATTTAATTAATCACTTAAAACAAGATTTTGATTACATATTAATCGATTGCCCGGCAGGCATTGAGCAAGGTTTCAAAAACGCCATTGCAGGAGCCAATCGAGCATTAGTTGTGACAACAGCAGAAATTTCAGCCATTCGAGATGCGGACCGAATTATAGGTTTGTTGGAATCTTCTGATATCAAAAATCCAGAATTAATTGTTAACAGGCTTCGTACCTCTATGGTCAGAAAAGGCGAAATGATGGATGTGGACGATATTGTGGATTTATTGTCAATTGATTTAATTGGCGTTGTGCCAGACGACGAAAATATTATCACACAAACCAACAAAGGAGAACCAGTTGTTTCCAATAAAAGGGCTCCTTCAGGAAAAGCCTATATTGAAATATCAAGACGTTTATTAGGAGAAAACATAGAAGTGACAATTCCGGGAGAAGAAAGAGGTTTTTTTGCGAAGCTAAAACGTTTATTTGGGCGCGCATAAGTAGCGCACAAGAAAGGCACAAGAAATTTTGGGAGGAAGAAAATGTTTGAAAGTATAGGAAACTTTTTTAAGAGAATGGTAAAACCTGAAAATAAAGAACTGGGGTCAAAAGACGATGCCAAAGAAAGATTACATCTTGTTTTAATGCAAGACAGAGCCAATGTTTCAGTGGATTTTCTAGAACTCATGAAACAGGAAATTATTGATGTGATCAAAAAATACATTGTAGTGGATGAAGGTTCGATTGACGTAAGACTTACCAACAAACAAAATGACGATGGCACAAATGGTGCTCCTGCCTTATATGCCAATATTCCGATTTTGAATATAAAAAATGACATGAAAGCCGAAAAAGTCAAAGAATTTGAAGGGGTCGATTTCGAGAAAAAGTTAGAAGAAGTAAAAGAAGAAGAAGCGAAAAAAGAAAAAGTAGAAGAAACCATCAGTGAAATGATTGATGGAATAGAAGAAAAACAAGAAACAGAAGATAAGCAAGAAGTAGAAGAGGAAGAAAAAAAGGAGAAAAAAACAAAGACGAAACCGAAAACCAAAAAGAAAGAAAAAAAGTCCCAAGTTGAGCATAAAGTTGTGGAAAATGTTTTTGATGATGAAGAAGAGGAAACGGATGACGACGTTACTTTTGACGATTTATTAAAAGCAGCCGAAGAAGAGGATATAAAAAAAGTAAGCAAGGGGAAATGAATTAAGTGAAAAAATTATTGAAAAATACAGAATGGACGGTTTTAATTGTTAGTTTATTGCTATTTGCAATTGGAGCAGTTGCATTATTCTCAGCCACGCAAAGCACCGAATATGGGGAATTCAAAAAGCAAATACAATGGTTTTTAATTAGTATACCATTTTTATTTTTAGCCTATGTAATTGATTATAACGTAATTGCGCGATTTTCAACAGTGATTTACATCATTATGATTGGGCTCCTGATTGGTGTATTATTTACAAAGCCGATAAATGGCGCAACCAGCTGGTTTCAAATTGGCGATGTCGGAATTCAGCCTTCTGAACTTGCCAAAGTTGTGGTTATTTTGTTCATTTCATTTTTAATCAGTAAATTGCAAGTCAGAGGTAGAAAGGAAATTAACCGTTTTTGGAAACTCTTAACAGCACTTATTTTTATGGCAATTCCGATTTTATTAATTATTAAACAACCAGATTACGGAACCGCCATGGCGTACATTTTTGCAATGATGTTCATTTTGTTTATTTCAGGGATTGACAAAAAATACATTATTTTTACGATTATTTTGATGGCCATTTTGGTGCCAGTTGTGTACAACAAATTGCCACAACATGCTTTGAAGAGAATTGAGGTGTTTCTCAACCCAGAATCCGACCCAAGAGGAGATGGTTATAATATCATTCAATCTAAATTGGCGATTGGGGCAGGTCAATTAGTAGGAATGGGGATTTTTCAGGGAAATCAAACACAGCTTGGATTTTTACATCCCAAAACAACGGATTTTATTTTTTCAGTGATTGGCGAAGAATTCGGATTTATTGCGACTGCGGCGATTTTGGTGCTGTATGTGGTTTTAATCACGAAAATTGTGTATATTGCAAAAACAGCGAAAGACAATATTGGTTCCTATATTGCGATTGGAATTGGTGGCATTTTCTTTTTTCACATGCTAGAAAACATCGGCATGACGATAGGGTTATTGCCGATTACAGGAATTCCGTTGCCTTTTGTTAGCTATGGAGGAAGTTCTTTGGTTACTAATTTTATTTGTATCGGATTATTATTGAATATAAGCGCAAGACGCCAAAAATCGTATCTGTAGAATGCTATGTGGTTCTTAACGGACTCTGTCTTTTAAGAAATGCGCAAGAAATTTTAAAATAAGGAAATAAAATGTATATCAAAAAATTGAAAATAGGAAATGTAGAGTTGGAAAATAATTTGATATTGGCGCCAATGGCAGGTGTAACCGACCTGCCATTTCGTATCATTTGCAAAAAATACGGAAATCCGGGGCTTGTTTGCAATGAAATGGTCAGCAGCAAAGCGATTACGTACAAGGACGAAAAAACGTTTCAAATGCTAAATTGCAAGAATGAAAAACGACCCATTTCGATGCAGATTTTTGGCAGTGAGCCAGAAATTATGGGGCAAGCAGCCAAAGTTATTTCAGAAATAGCTGATATTGTGGATATTAATATGGGGTGCCCAGCGCCCAAAGTCGTTAAAAATGGAGATGGTAGCAAGCTTTTGCTGAATTTGGATTTGGCAAAAGAGATTATTTGTGAAGTTGTCAAAAATGCAACCAAACCTGTGACTTTGAAAATACGTAAAGGCTGGGACAAAGACCACATTGTGGCAGTGGAACTTGCGCAGATTGCCGAAGAAAATGGCGTAAGCGCTATTGTTGTACATGGCAGAACAAGGGACGAATTTTATGCAGGGTGCGCTGACTGGGATATAATCAGGCAAGTCAAGCAAAATGTGAATATTCCAGTAATTGGCAATGGGGACGTGAAATGTAGTGATGATGCAAAAAAAATGTTTGACGAAACTGGCTGTGATGGGATTATGATTGGGCGAGCAACGCTCGGAAATCCGTGGATTTTTAGTGAAATTGCCGCAAATTTAACTAAAACTATGCAGCAAAACGATATTTCATTAGCAGAAAAAAAACAAACAATTTTGGAGCATTTTGCATTAGTCATGCAGGAAAAAAACGAATACACAGCTGTTCGTGAAATGAGAAAACATGTGGCGTGGTATGTTAAAGGGCTGCCAGAGGCAAGCCTTGTGCGAGAGAAAATCAATAAATGCGAAACCAAGGAAGAGTTTGAGAAGGTCATAAAAGATTATTTTGAAAAATTAGAAAAGTAAAGAGCCAAGGAGTTTTTGTGCACCATACTCCTTGGCTCTATTTAGTTGCTTGTTTTATGAATAACTAATTAAACCAAAAGTAACTAAAATCATAATGAATATCCAAATAATCCAGAAAATAATAAGGCCAAAGCCTGTTTTTAGATTTTTAACTGTTTCTGGAATTGTTTGATTTTTGTAAAATTTTGTTTTGTTAATGGTATTTTCCTTCAGAGAAGTAAAGATAGTTCCCTGAAAGCTGGTTTCCGTACCATAATAGATGGTTCTTTCATGGAAGCCAGTTGTGATAATGTCAATTTTGTGACTTCCTGGAAAGGGAATTTTGCCATAGTCAAATTCGACTCCTAAAAACGAGATCTTGGTTGCAGTTTTACTTACGGTTCCTGTTGTATCCCATCTCCAATAATATTCCGTTTCTGTTGTAGTATAAGTCTTTCCTTTGGAATCCTTATGCTTTTTTTTAACAGTTCGGGAATGTCTTCTATAGTGCTGCATTTCTTTTTTGATGTAGGAATAATCTCCAGATATTTCAGGGTATGAGACTGTATCGATTGCTTTTAATTCGCCATAGGCAAATGTCAAACCAACATTATCCGCAATTCCCTGCTTAAACAACTCTGGGCTCTCGATTTTTGCTGCAGCATCATAGGTTTGATATTTTTCAAGCTGATTTTGCCGTATTTTTTTGCTGATAGCAAAACCCAAGAGTAACATTAAAACAAATACCATAATGCTCAATATAGGTTTTTTGCTAATTTTTGTGGCACTTTTCTTCTCAAATGTGACGTCTTTGTTAATATTCATGATATTTTCCTCCTGCTTAAAAGACAATAAATAGTTTACAACAAAATTTTACTAAGTTTCACCTCCTAAAATTATTTAGTAGTTCGAATAAAAACTACAGATATATAGCTTGACTTAATTATACTAAATTTTACATAAAATGTCAATTATAAAATGCTGATAACTTATAATAAACAAGAGCAAGGGTGCATAAAATGGATTATAAATTAAAATAATAGGGGGGATTTGTATGATTAAGGCAATCAAATTGAAAAAAATAGTATTTTTTGTAGTTTTATTTGGTACGATTTTTGGAATTTTATATTATAAATTTTTTCTATTTGGCAATAATATAAGTAAGAATAGAAGTGACAACATAGAAGACATTTTAAGTAATATGCAAAATTATTGTGCAGACGTTACCGTAAAAGTGACGAGCAATAAAACAGAAAATTCGTATGAAATGTATCAAGAAGTAAGCAATGATTGGAGTATGCAAGAAGTAAAAGAAGGAGAACATATCGCAGGAGTGAAAATTGAGCTAAAGGGGGACAATTTGAAGATTTCCAATAGTAAGCTCGGTTTGGAAAAAGTATATGAAAATTATAGCAATTTAGTGAATAACAGCTTATTTTTAAATGCATTTGCTGAGGACTACAAAAATGAGCAAAATGAAGTAAATAGCTGTAATGAAAATGGACAAAAAATGATTGAAATAAAATTAAATACTAATCAAAATACATATATTAAGTATAAAAAGTTATACATGGATACTAAAACAATGTTGCCAACAAAATTAGAAGTAAAAGACAATGCCAAAAAAGAGACAATCTGCATAATATATAATAATATAGAACTTAAATAGAAAAATTAACGGAACTGATAAATTCTATTCTATACGTAAATTAATAGGAGTGAAGATTATGGTAGTAAAGAGAGGAGATATGTTTTATGCTGATTTAAGTCCAGTTGTGGGCTCAGAGCAAGGGGGAATTCGACCAGTTCTAATCATACAAAATGATACTGGAAACAAATATAGCCCTACTGTGATTGCGGCTGCAATTACGTCTCAAACTGGAAAAACGAAGCTACCTACTCATATAAAAATTGCTTCAGAGGACAATGGCTTAAAGGCAGATTCAGTGGTGTTAGCAGAGCAAATTCGTACCATTGATAAGAGTAGATTGAAGGAAAAAATCGGGCATATTCATGATAACAAAGTAATGAATAAAGTGAATAATGCAATTGGCATAAGTTTTGGACTGGAAGAATAAGCAAAAAGGCGCATTGTATTGCAAATGCGCCTTTTTTTGCTTAAACAGGTTCAAACATGCACAGGAGCTCTACCCACAGCTTGCTGTCGATAGGCAGCCGAGAAGTATCCATGCGAGGTTCATTTGGACAAGAAAAGCTGATGTATCCGTATTTTAAATGGATATAAAGCTTGTATACAGTACGCTGATATTTCTTTTTCATGACCAAATAATGGTCGAACATCAGTTGCCCAAATGGACTGTGCGCGTCCTCTTTTATCCGCACATAAAGCTCTCTGTTTGGAGTGAAAATTTTCTTTGCTTCTGCGACTTGTTTCTTGAAATTTTCCATAGCATTTCCTCCTTTAAATTCGAACAATTTGATAATCTAATAATAACATAATATTTAGGGAAAAGCAATGGGGTTACTCAATATTTTCATACAAACTTACAAAATTTTCATAAAACCCTTGACAAATGGGAATAATACAGTTATAATATTATTTGTTAATTCATATGGCGAAGTAGCTCAGTTGGCTAGAGCACTTGGTTCATACCCAAGGTGTCGAGAGTTCGAATCTCCCCTTCGCTACCAAACATAAAAACGCATACGAGTATTGAATAGCAATATTTTGTATGCGTTTTTTGTTTATTTTTATAATATGACATTTAAATGTCATATTATAACGACGGAGGAAAAAATGAAAATTAATCGATTATTTGAAATAGTATATCTATTATTAGAAAGAAAAAATGTCACAGCAAAGGAATTAGCCGAAAAATTTGAGGTATCAGTCAGGACCATTTATCGCGATGTGGAAATTTTGAGCAGTGCTCACATTCCTATTTATGCCAGCAAAGGAAAAGGTGGCGGAATTAGCCTATTAGAGGATTTCGTGCTAGATAAAACACTTCTTTCCGAAGAAGAACAAAATCAGATTTTAGTTGCACTGCAAGGCATGGAAAAAATAGGACTTCAAAATGGACAAGCCTTTTTGGATAAAATGAGTGGATTTTTCCAAAAAAGCAAAACCAATTGGATTGAAGTCGATTTGTCAAGCTGGGGTAATATGGACAGAAAAAATCAAAGTTTTGCTCTTGTAAAAGAGGCAGTATTGGCGCGAAAAGTATTGCAGTTTGTGTATTTCAACTCCAATGGCGAAGAAAAAATGAGAACCGCGGAACCGCTTCAAATTTACTTTAAAGACAAGGCATGGTACTTGAAAGCATTTGCTAGAGACAGACAAGATTACCGTTTTTTCAAAATAGCGAGAATGCGAAAAATTGAAGTTTTGGAGGAAAACTTTGAGCGAGAATTGCCACAAACTATCCAAAGGGAACCCGCATTTAAAACGGTCAAATTGGTTTTAGAAATTTCTAGGAAAATGGCATATCGTGTGTATGACGAATTTGAGCAAGAAGCTATTACTCAAAAGGCAAATGGGGATTTTTTAGTCAAAGTAGAATTTCCAGAAAATGAATGGGTTTATGGCTATATTTTGTCATTTGGAGAATATGTAAAAGTGATTTCGCCAGAATATGTGAGAACTGAAATCAGAAGAAAACTAAAAAGAAATTTAAGAAATTATTTGATAATATGACATTCTGATGTCATATTTAGTTTGGTAGAATGACAGCAGGAGGTAGGAAAAATGAAATATGAAATCGTAGAATTAGAAGAAAAAATTGTAGAAGGAATTGAGATGAGAACCACAAATGAAGGTGGAAAATCCGTGCAAGAAATTGGGAGATTGTGGCAACAATTTTTTTCAGATGGAATGTATGAAAAAATTCCGAATAAAGTCAATGGTAAAACAATTGGTTTATATACGGATTATGAGGGCGATTATACGAAACCATATTCTTTTATGGTAGGTAGCCAAGTAGGGGCACGGTGCACCGCGCCCTAATCTAGAAAATATGGTGAAGAGAATCATTCCAAAAGGGAAATATGCTAAATTTGTCATTTTCGGGGATGTGCAAAAGTCAGTTGGCGAGGCTTGGGCAGAGATTTGGCAAATGGATTTAGAGCGAAAATATACCTGCGATTTTGAAGAATATCAGAACAATTCAGAAGATATGCAAAATCAAGAAATTCATATTTATATCGCAATTGAAGATTAATTTATAATATGACATTTTAATGTCATATTATAAAAAAGGAGATAAAATGGAAAAATTAGATTATAAAAAACAAGATAAAGATTTATATTTGCCAAAGGCGGAGCCAGTATTAATTGATGTACCCAAGATGAAATTTATTTGGGTAGCAGGCAAAGGAAATCCGAATAGTGAAAAGGGAGAATATCAGGAAGCATTGCAGTTGTTGTATGCTCTGTCATTTACCATAAAAATGAGTAAAATGGGTACCCGTAAAATAGAAAATTATTTTGATTATGTTGTGCCGCCATTAGAAGGGTTTTGGTGGAATGACGGCGAAAAGAATGTAGATTATGAGAAGAAGGATAAATTTATGTGGATTTCGCTGATAAGACAGCCAGAGTTTGTGACAAAAGAGGTTTTTGAGTGGGCATGTGAAGAGGTGAAAAATAAAAAAGGGATAAATGTTGAAAAAGCGGAGTTTGGGGAGTTGAAAGAAGGATTGTGTGTGCAAATGATGCACATTGGTCCCTATGATGATGAACCCAAAACGCTTGAAAAAATAGAAGAATATATCGCAATCAATTATTTGAAAAATGATATTGGCAATGTCCAAAATGGGGTTGTAAGAAGACATCATGAGATTTATTTGTCAGACCCGAGAAGAACGAAACCAGAAAATTTGAAAACAGTGATTCGAATACCTGTGAAAAAGGAGAAATAAAATGGAGTTTATACCAGCCAAGACCATTTTGCAGAGAGCTAAACATTCAGAAGAATGGTTTGGTATCGATTATAATATGAATTTGTATCAAGGTTGCCCGCATGGTTGCATTTATTGTGACAGTAGGAGTGACTGTTATCACATCAAAAATTTTGATAAAGTGCGAGGCAAACAAAATGCAATCGAAATTTTAAACCGAGAATTGAAATCGAAACGAAAAAAAGGTGTAATAGGAATTGGGGCAATGTCAGATACATATTCTGTCTTTGAAGAGCAATATCAAATGACAAGACAAGCACTTAAACTGATTTCTGATTATCATTTTGGCGTGTCCATTGAAACTAAAAGTGATTTAATAACACGTGACATTGATTTGTTTCAGAAAATAAATTCAAACACAGATGTGATATTGAAATTTACTATTACAACAGCAGACGACGAGTTATCTAAAAAAATAGAACCAAGGGCAAGTCGTTCGTCAGAAAGGTTGAAGGCAATGAAACACTTGGCAAATGCGGGATTGTACGTTGGAACACTGCTAACACCAATTCTTCCATTCATAACAGATTCCGAAGAAAATATGCGAGAAGTGATTCGATTGTCGGCGCAAAATGGGGCAAAATTTGTGTTTACAATGGGTGGCGTGACACTTCGAGAAAATCAACGAGATTATTTTTTTCAAGAATTGGAGCATTTGTTTCCGGGGTTAAAAGAAAGGTATATTGCAAATTTTGGAAATCGCTATTTTTGTTATTCTCCAAATCGAAATTTGGAAAAAATTTTTGAAGAAGAATGTCAGAAATATGATTTGCTTTATAAAATGGAAGATATCATAAAAGACTATAAAAAAGATGGAAAGATAGAACAATTAAGGTTTGTATGAGAGGAGAAATAAAATGAATGATTATATGAATTTAGCAAAAAGCAAGGAAAAAATGGGATTTGTACGATTGTTTCTAAAAAGAAAAAGCCGTTTTTAGGAGAAAAGAAATTCTTGTCAAATACATTGCTCAATAAAAATATGCTAGATAAATTGTATCAAAAATCATAATATGACATTTTGATGTCATATTTAAGAAATCCAAAAACACTTGAAATTAATATAAAATTGTAGTATAATTATAATAACTTTCGTAAAATAAGGTAAGGAGGATAAAATGGGAAAGATATATGATGCTTTAACAATAGCAAAATGGATTATTAATCAAATACATCCAGAGCCATTAAAGTTGCAAAAGTTATTATATTTAGCACAAGGTTATTCATATGCTTTTTATGATAGACCGTTATTTTATGATGAGTTAGAAGGTTGGGTACATGGACCAGTTGTTAGAGAGGTATATCATAAATTTAGTAGTTATCAATATAATTGTATCGATATTAAGTTTGAAATAAAAGAATTAGACGACGATGCAAAAGATGTACTTAATTATGTAATTAATCATTTTTCTCAATATGACGCTAAGTATTTAGAAGAATTGAGTCATGAACAGGAACCTTGGATTTTATCTAGAAGTGGTTTAGATCCAGACGAAAGAAGTGATAAGACAATATCCAAAGAAAGTATTGCAAATTATTTTATGAATGAAATTTTTCAACCAGAGTTGGAGGAATGGGATTAGTGATAGGAGAGATATGGACTTTTAAGGCAACAAAACCAAGTGACAATTTAGAAAAGGTTAGACCAGTTTTGATTGTTGGTAATGATGCAGAAAATGGGCTTCAATTTGTAGATATTCATTATGTTATTATTTCATCATCAGCTTCTTGTGGAAAATATGATGTGGAACTTGAAGAAATAGTGGCGAAAGAGATTGGACTAGATAGAAAATCTGTTATTAAAACAACGAAAATATATACTGGTTCAAAAATGAAATTAGGAAGTAAAATAGGGGAATTACCATTTGATAAAAAGGAAGAATTTAAACAAAAATATAAGAAATATCAAGAAGATATTTTAAGTAAATGGTAAATAGTATGGCTTTGCAAGATTGCAAGGTCTATTTTTTTGTTGAGATAAGAAGCAAAATATCAAAATTTAAAATATGACATTTTAATGTCATATTTAAAAAGAACTCCTGTGTTAGCCAAGCAGGAGTTCTTTTTTGTAACTAGGAAATACCTTAGATATTTCTAGTATATAGGTGGTAATGCTAAGAATGTTTAGTCAAAATTGAAAAGTTCTTTGACTTGCTTTAACGTTTCTTCAATATAAGGAAACGTAACTTCGTCATGTTTTTTCAGTGTCAGATAAAGTTCCTTGAAATCCTTCGGATTTCCCAAAGCCAGCTTTGTAAATACACGAATTAAATCATTTTCATTGGCATCTTCTAAATCCCATTGTTCGTGCTCAATATTTCCCCAAACAGATTCGGCAATTTTGCCAGCGGTTCTATGATACCAAATAATTTGGCAAAGCCGCCCATAGTTGTTTAAAAAGAAACTGATTTGAGTACTGATTAAAGGAGCATTTAAATCGTAAGTTTGGTTTGCATGATAGACTTGTTGCATAAAATCACCTTTCCTCTCTTTAGGCATTACCATGATTGCAAATAAATTTCTTCTTGATTATAGCATATTTTATGTTATAGAGCAAGTAAAAATAAGAAAAATCATAATATGACATTTTAATGTCATATTTAAAATTGTAAATTAAGAAATATTTAATATTTTTTGGGATTAAAAAATGGTATAATGAAAACGAGGAGGAACCAAAATGGAGGTTTTGAGTAGTTTGATTTATCCGATGTTATGTGTGTTTTTGCCTAGTTTAATTTATGAAATAATTTTGCTCAAAAAAGGCAGAAGTATTTCCAAAGTAAATTTACTATGGATTTTTATTTTTGTGTTTTATTTATATTTGTGTGTGGATATAGCAGGAATTGGGAGTGTTTGGCAGATTGGTACACATAAAACAATTATCAGAATGGACGAAATTAATGTTATTCCATTTTCGTCAGACGGCGTTTTGACGTATCTTTTGAATATTCTGATGTTCATGCCTTTGGGATTTTTGTTGCCACTGATTTGGAAAAATGGAAGACGAATTTCAAACGTGTTGAGGACAAGTTTATGGTTTTCCTTTTTGATTGAATTTTGCCAATTATTTAATCTTAGAGCCACAGATATTGACGATTTGATGATGAATACTTTAGGTGGTGTTTTAGGATTTTTTTGCTGGAAAATTTGGAATAAAATCTACCCAAAAGATATCAGCATGCAAGATGAAATTTCAAAAAGAGAAGGGATGCTGTTAATTTTATTTGTTGTTCTGGGAAGGTTTTTTCTTTACAATGGAAGATTGTTTTGGTAAAAACTTGAATTTTACATAAAAATATGATATAATACTTATAAGTCACATATAATAAAAAAGGAGGGATGGATATGAAAATGCGTATGGTAGATTTAAAAAAACAAGCTAAGCAATTGGTTTCAATTAGTAAAAGAAAAGGATTGATAAAACCACATATAGAAGCTTTCAAAGATTTTCCTGTTAATGAGGAGAAATATAGAAATAAAAAGAAGTAATATGACAATAGATAAGAAAAGGAGAAATAAATGAAGTATAAAATCGGAGATATAGTATGGGTTGCAGAATTTGAAGATAGTGATAAAAGTATTGTGGATCATCACTTTTTTGTAGTGATTGATGATGATGGACAATTGATACCAGCAGATTATTTTGGATTTGTTGTATCTTCTAATACAAACAAAAGCAAAGAAAACTCAAAGTTTAAGTATAATGAGCCATTGCAAAAAGATAAAGATAATAAACTGAAATATGATAGTATAGTAAAATGCGATAAATTGTATAGTATTCCGAAAGAGACAATTAATTATAAATTAGGAACGGTAACTGTAGAAGACATGATAAGATTTTTAGAGGCATATAAAAATTATATAGAAAGTTGTAATTAAAAAACGAATCCTATAATATGACATTTTGATGTCATATTTAAAAAACATTTGCAATATCAGAAGAAATAGGTTATAATAGAAAAATCAGAATAGAGGAGGTCGAAAAATGCTTATTTCAAATGGTGTTACATTGAGATTTGGAAAAAGAGTTTTATTTGAAGATGTCAATATTAAATTTACAAAAGGAAATTGTTATGGTTTGATTGGGGCAAATGGTGCTGGAAAATCAACTTTTTTGAAGATTTTGTCAGGCGAGATTGAGCCAAACAAAGGCGAGGTTAGCTTAGAGAAAGGCGAAAGATTGTCTATGTTAAAACAGGACCACTATGCTTTTGAAGGTTACACGGTTTTGGATACAGTTATGCTTGGAAATAGTGAACTATATCGCATTATGAAAGAGAAAGATGAGATTTATGCCAAGCCAGATTTTTCGGAGGCGGATGGCATGAAAGCTGCCAAATTAGAAGAACGTTTTGCGGAGCTAGACGGTTGGAATGCGGAGGCAGACGCGGCGAAATTATTGAATGATTTGGGCATTGAGAGCGAATTGCACTACAAATTTATGAGCGAAATTGAGGCTAGAGATAAGGTTAAAGTTTTGTTGGCACAGGCGCTTTTTGGAAATCCAGATGTGCTTTTGCTAGACGAGCCTACAAACGATTTGGATTTGAAGACGATTAATTGGTTGCAGGATTTCTTGATTGATTTTGAAAATACGGTTATTGTTGTCTCACACGATAGATATTTCTTAAATAAAGTTTGTACCCACATTGCAGATGTGGATTTTGGTAAAATTAAGGTGTATCCGGGAAATTATGATTTTTGGTATGAGTCAAGTCAATTGGCGTTAAAGCAAATGAAAGAGGCGAATAAGAAAAAAGAGGAGCGCATCAAGGAATTGCAGGAATTTATTGCGCGTTTTAGTGCGAATGCTTCGAAATCAAAGCAAGCGACTTCGAGAAAGAAGTCATTAGAGAAAATTGAATTGGATGAAATTAAGCCATCCAACCGAAAATATCCATATATTGATTTTAAGCCAGATAGAGAGCAGGGAAAAGAAATTTTGGAAATCAAGAATTTATCAAAGACGCTAAATGGCGAGAAAATTTTGGACAACATTAGTTTTACGGTAAAAAGGGATGACAAAATTGCGCTACTTTGCGAAAATGAAATTGCCAAAACCGTGTTGTTTCAAATTTTGGCGGGCGAATTCGAGCTAGATGAGGGCGAAATTATCTGGGGCACAACGATTACCAAAGATTATTTTCCAAAAGATAATCATTATTTGTTTGAGGATGATTTGAATATTGTGGATTGGCTTCGTCAATATTCAAAAGATCCAGATGAGACATATGTACGTGGATTTTTGGGGCGTATGCTATTTTCTGGAGAAGAGGCTTTAAAAAAAGTGAATGTGATGTCTGGTGGGGAAAAGGTTCGCTGTGTGTTGTCAAAATTGATGCTTTCAGGAGCAAATTTTTTGATTTTTGATGAACCAACTAATCATTTGGATATGGAATCCATTACAGCTTTGAATGAAGGAATGCAGAAGTACAAGGGTGTTATGATGTTTACATCACATGACCATCAATTAACACAAACAGTAGCAAATAAAATTGTCGATATTACCAATAATCAGGTAGTTGTGAGAGAATGCAGTTATGATGAATATTTGGAAGAGAAATAAGAACAAAAAAATCCCTTATGGGATTTTTTTGGTGCTGTTTAATTGTTGTGCTCGATGCAAACAGAGTAACTGTAAGAAAAATTTGCTGAACTGATATCGATTTTTTTTAAAAATTCAGCTTTTTCTAAATCGGAGAGCATGTTAAAATTTTTTAAACATATTTCAAGTGGGGATTCAGTTGGAAGTACTGGCAGCTTAAACAGCTCTTGAAGATGGGTAATTTTAAAGTTGTGTGATGTATAAGATTTGTAAGGACTGCGAAATATGGATTTTTTGTACTTATAAAATGCGGTATTTTCTTTTTTGAAGATTTCAATTAATTCTTCGAAAGAATATCCAAGAGCTCTGCAAATATCTCGATATTTGCTATCGACAAAAATATCCACACAGTGATTATTGACATAATAAAAAAAACTGTCTTCGCGATAATATGGCAGTGTAGACCAGTCTACAGGTTCCCACCGTAATTTTAAAATGTCTTTTGCTTCCATAAATTTTGCTCCTTTCTATGGTTGCAGATTACTTGCACAGTATTTTGTGTGCAAGGTTACATGTTAAGAATATAAATATTTTATCACAATTTACATAAAAAGTCAAGCTGCTGCTGCTAAAAAAGTATAAATAATCCAAAAAAGCATCCTTGTTAGGATGCTTTTTGGCTACTTTTTGGCAGGTTAAAAGTCAGTCCAGCCAATTAGAGGATAAAATGTTTTCACGGCTGATGCCAAGAAGTTTCAGCAGCTGTGGCATATAGTTTTCAATGTATGCCTGCTTTGTTACAAGCGGAGTATAATAAAAAGTCCGCCCATTGCGCTTCATGGAAAGGTAATTTCTTTGGCGAAGCCGAGCAAGAAATGTTGATGCAGTTTGAGTTGTCCAGTTCTTGTCAAAACGCTGGTTGCACTCTGTGCAGATTTCCTGCATAGACAAATCTTCACTGGCGTCCCAAATAACCAGCATTACCAACCGTTCGCAGTCTGTGATTTCTGTAATGTTATTGTTTTCCATTTGTTTTTCCTCCGTAAAGTTTTTAAAATATTTATTACTATATAATCATTATATCATAATTTACATAAAATGTCAAGTTTTGGAAAAAAATTGAAAAAAGTATAGAAAATTATAAAAAGTCGTGATAAAATAAAAAAACAAAACGTAAGGAGAAGAAAAATGAATAAGATTTATCAGAAAATTGCAGAAGAATTGCAAATCCGTGAGGCGCAAGTGGAAGCAACAGTCAAGCTAATTGATGATGGAAATACCATTCCTTTTATTGCGCGTTATCGAAAAGAAGTTACTGGAAATTTGAGTGACGAAGTACTTCGTGAATTAGATGAAAGATTGAAATATTTGCGAAATTTGGAAGCGAGAAAAGAGGAAATTATTCGCTTGATTGACGAACAAGGCAAACTGACAGACGAACTAACTGTAAAAATTGCGAGTACAATGGTTTTGTCAGAATTGGAAGATATTTATCGTCCCTATAAACCAAAAAAAAGAACGCGTGCGACGATTGCCAAAGAGAAAGGCTTGGAGCCACTTAGCCTTGTGATTTATTTGCAAAAAGAAAAACGCGATTTGTATGAAATGGCAACAGAATATATAGATAGTGAAAAAGGTGTTGAAACAGCAGAAGATGCGATAAATGGCGCACTAGATATTATTGCTGAAAACATTGCAGATGATAGCGATTACCGAAAAAAGATAAAGAGTTTTTGCTTCCGCGAAGCAGTTATTAGCACAAAAGCTGCAAAAGAGGAAAAATCGCCTTATGAGATGTATTATGATTTTAGTGAGCCGATATTGAAAATTCCAAGTCATCGCATTTTGGCGATTAACCGAGGCGAAAAAGAGGAATTTTTGAAGGTAAAGTTGGATAAGCCAGAAGAGAAAATTGTTGATTATTTGAAAAAACAAATCATTCAGGATTACAAAAGTCAGTTTTCAGAAATTTTGGAAAAAACGATTATAGATAGTTATAAACGTTTGATTGAACCTTCGGTTGAACGAGAAATACGTAGCGATTTGTCAGAAAAATCGGAAGAGCAGGCGATTAAGGTTTTTGGCAAAAATGCAAAACAGCTTTTGTTGCAGCCGCCCATTAAAAATATGACAGTGATGGGATTTGACCCAGCGTATCGAACGGGTTGCAAAATTGCAGTGATTGATAAAACAGGAAAAGTGCTCGATACTACGACAGTGTATCCAACTGAACCGCAAAATGATGTGGAAGGTGCCAAGAAAATTTTAAAGGGATTAATTCAAAAACATCAGATTAACATGATTGCGATTGGAAATGGGACTGCTTCGCGTGAGTCAGAGATGTTTGTTTCTGACATGATGAAAGAAATCGATAGCGAAATTTATTATGCAATTGTGAGTGAGGCTGGTGCGTCTGTGTACTCGGCTTCTAAACTAGCGACTGAGGAATATCCAGATATTAATGTGTCACTTAGAGGTGCGATTTCGATTGCACGTCGTTTGCAGGATCCGCTTTCGGAACTTGTGAAAATTGACCCCAAGTCAATTGGTGTGGGACAGTATCAGCATGATGTCAACCAAAAAAAATTAAACGAGAGTTTGACAGGTGTTGTGGAAGATGCGGTTAACTCGGTTGGTGTGGATGTGAATACAGCAACACCTTCGCTTTTATCATATGTTTCTGGAATAAATGGGACAATTGCAAAAAATATTGTCAAGTATCGTGACGAAAATGGAGAGTTAAAACAAAGAAAAGATTTGCTAAAAGTGCCAAAATTGGGTCCTGCTGCATTTAAGCAATGTGCAGGATTTATCCGAATTTTTGATGGAAAAAATCCGTTGGAAGTAACAAGTGTTCACCCAGAGAGTTATGAGGCGGCAGAAAAGTTGTTAGCAAAATTGGGATATTCTGTGGATAACTTAAAGGATAAATCAAAATTAGAAGAATTAAAGCAGGAATTTAAGAAGGTCAATGTGGAAAAAATGGCGCAAGAATTGGAAATTGGAACTTTGACGCTCAAAGACATTATGGACGAATTGGCAAAACCGGGAAGGGACCCAAGAGAGGATTTGCCAAAGCCGGTTTTGCGTAGTGACGTTTTGAAATTTGAAGATTTAGCACAAGGCATGGAACTGACAGGAACGGTTCGAAATGTGATTGATTTTGGGGCTTTTGTGGATATTGGCGTGAAGTATGATGGGTTGGTGCATATTTCGGAAATGTCAGAAAAATATATTAAAAGTCCGTCAGAAGTGGTTTCTGTGGGCGATATTGTGAAAGTGAAAGTTATTGGAATTGACCAAGAAAAACATAAAGTTAGTTTGTCAATGAAGAGTTAGAAAAAAGGGGACATCCCGCAGGATGTGCCCTTTTATAGAATTTCCAGAAAATTATTTCTTGTTTAACGCTATTTTTTGGTTGCCTGATACATTTCCTTCCAGAAAAGTGCCTGATACTTGGCAGAAATCTGGTATTGCTCAAAAATCTGTTCCACTTTATCAAAATCATAGTTTTGAGCAGAAGTTTTTAAAAGTGCATAGATTTCTTCGGAGTCAGAGCCGATTTTTTTGAAAAAGTAATTTTGCAGTGGCGGTAAAGCGAGTTTTTGTTCTGCTTTACCTTGAAGAGCTTTGATAACGTAAGATTTACCTAGAAAAGTTAAATTATCTAATTTAGATAAATGAAAGTTATTGCCTAAATATATTGTTAAATCTAAACACATATTATTCCCTTTGCCTTTTTCGCGAATTCCTGTAGAAAATATTGCATAAGAGAAGTTTGAGATGAATTTTGTGAAGCCTTTGCGACTTTTTTTAAAAATGTCTCCGTCAGTATCAATTAAGTGCTGGTAAAATTTGATGGGGTCACGAGGCTGAAATATTCGCACCCTCACAGAGAATACAGATATTCCATCAATTATTTGATTGTGCCAAGTAGAATCTTCATAATTCCGTATGCTGTTATTTGCCATGTTGAAATCCTCCTTAATAGCTCTAAAATTTAATCTATAACATTATACCACATTTATGCAAAAATGTCAAGAAGCTGTAGCCATTATTATGTAAAATGAAAATTAATTAAAAATCGTATTGACTAGGAGCAAAAAATAAGATACAATACAAACAGAATAAACAAAATAGGGGGGAGTTTATGCGACTTTCAGAACAAAAAAATGAAGTAGAAAATGCAAATCATAATTATAAAATAATTGCAGTAGATGATGAAGGTGGAATTTTGGACGCTTTGTCCGTTTTTTTGAAGCGTTCTGGTTATACCATAAAAGGTTGTACAAACCCATTAGAGGCAATTGAATGTGTGAAAAATGAACATTTTGACTTGATGTTATTGGATTTTATTATGTCCCCAATTCATGGAGACCAAGTGGTTGAGGAAATTAGAAAATTTAATAAAGAATTATATATTATTTTGTTGACAGGGCATAAAGATTTGGCACCACCGTTAGAGACAATTAAACGTCTTGCCATTCAGGGATATTGCGAAAAAAGCGATAAATTTGATCAGGTTTTGTTGCTGATTGAGTCTGCGATGAAGTCAATTGACCAAATGAACATGATTAAAAAGATTAACCTAGAATTGAAAGAATCGCAAGATAAGATTGAGAAGGCATATTTGGAAAGCATTGAGATTATTAGGCAAACAGTTGAAGCGAGGGATTCATACACGAGAGGACATTCAGACCGTGTTTCGGAATATTCTGTTTTGATTGGAAAATACTTAGGATTGTCGGAGCAGGATTTACATACACTGAAAATTGGCGGACTTTTCCACGATATTGGAAAAATAGGAATTCCAGATAGCATTTTGCTAAAGGAGGCCAAATTGTCAGATGATGAATATTCGCAGATAAAAAATCATCCAGCTATTGGAAAACATATTTTGGCGAATGCAACGATTTTTCAAGATATTGTGCCAATTGTGTTTCATCATCATGAACGTTTTGACGGACGAGGTTATCCGGGAGCTTTGGCGGGGGAAGATATTCCACTTTTTGCGAGAATTGCAGCAGTTGCTGATACATTTGATGCCATGACGTCAAAACGTTCTTATAGAAATGCTTTGCCATTAGAAGTAGTGACACAGGAGATTGAAAAATGTTCGGGTTCGCAGTTTGACCCACAAATTGCAGATGTATTTTTGAGAATTTTAAAGGAGCATTATGACGAAGTTTTGGCGATTCAAGAAAAATATGTAACAGGGTAAAATATTTATCAAAACACGAAACGTGAGAATTTTATTTTAAAAACACGTTTCGTGTTTTGATTGTTTGTTAAAAAATATTTTGAATTTTAACGTAAATTTTGAAAAAATATTGTAAAAAACTTTAGTTTTATGGTAAAATAATAGTAAATTTAAGGAGGCATATGTGAATAATAAAGTTTTTTTGAGATTGTTAATCATAACGATTGTTTTGGCATTTGTTGATATTATGCTGTTTTCGCCGGGAATTTATGGCTTGTCTTTTGCTGTTCAACCAATTCTTTTTTGTGTGATGATTGCACTGAATGCTTTGGTTTTAGCGGGCGAAATTTTATATTTAGGCTTTTCCAATACAGCGAAATATGGTTATGATTTGGATAAATTAAAAGATGTTAATGATTACAAACAAGCACTAGATTCTTGTTATTCAAAAAATTCTCCGTTTGCCAAAGAAATCAAGCAGGCGATTGACCAAGTGGTTTCGGTTGATAAAAAAAATCGAGTGTTGACAGAGATTTTGACACAAAACAATAAGGAACATTATACAGCACTTACCGATTTAGGCGAGCAAGCTACGTCCTTTTTGGTAAATAATGTACGAAAGATGCTAAACCGAATGGCGATTTATGATGCCGATATGGGAGAAAATCTGCTAGGGGAACATAAGGCATATATTGACAAATTGATTGTATCGAATGATAATATTTTGACAGAGTTTAATAAACTGCTAACAGAAGTTTCTCAGTTGGATGACACAGCCACAGATGATACACTTAGCAATGTTTTAAGTGATATGACTAATTCACTTAAAATGTTAAGAGGCGAAGATATTTAAGTTTAAGGAGGGAAAAATGAATAAACAATCCAATAAAAAAATGATGCTTATTTTAGTTGTTATTTTTATTGCAATCATTGCGGCAGGGATTTACTCGACACAAAATTTGAAAAAATCTACTTCGGAAAAATCGTATGACAAAGCGATTTCTTACTTGAATCGATATGTAAAAAATATCAGGGTAGAACAGGCAGATTTGAAAAAGTCAACAGTGACACTTGGCGAAACGAGTTTGGAAGATGAATTGCCAGATATTTCGGATTATCCGCTAACTGTTGAAGGCAAAGGAGAGCTTAATATTGAGATTTTTTCTTCTCCTGAGAAAGCGGGGGAAGACACAGATGGCTGGCTGAATGAAGTGGCAAAAAAATTCAATCAGTCAAATCAGACAATCAATGGCAAAAAAGCGACGGTTTCGATTCGCTCGATTGCTTCTGGTGTGGCAGTTGATTATATTACATCAGGCAAATACGTTCCAGAGGCATTTACGCCGTCAAATGAATTGTGGATTGAAATGGTACGTGCGCAAGATGTTGTTTTGGAACAAGTTCATAGCGGAATTGCTCCTAATGTGGCAGGAATGCTACTTTCACAAACAACGTATGATGCTTTGCAAGAAAAATATGGTAAAGTGGATTTGGGCGTGATTGTGGAAGCAACTTGTAACAACGAAATTGCTATGGGTTACACGAATCCATATGCCAGCTCAACGGGAATGAATTTTCTAGTTTCTACCTTATCCCATTTTGATGAGGCAAATCCTTTGAGTGCAACAGCGATTAGCGGGTTCCAGAAATTCCAAGAAAATGTGCCATTTGTTTCGTATATCACGATGCAAATGAGAAGCGCGGCGGAGAGTGGTTCGTTGGATGCGTTTATTTTGGAGTATCAATCTTATATGAATGATAGCACACTAAAACGTGATTACAACTTTATTCCTTTTGGCGTAAGACATGACAGTCCAATGTATGCAGTTGGAAATTTAGAGGGAGAAAAGCAAGAATTGCTAAAACTTTTCACAGAATATTGCACGTCAAATGAGTCCCAAAAATTGGCGACAGAATATGGATTTTATAACAATCCCGATTATGCTCCAGCAATGTCTGATTATGACGGAGATTTGCTAATCAATGCGCAAAAATTGTGGAAAGAGGAAAAAGATTTAGGAAAACCAATTATTGCGGTTTTTGTGATGGATGTTTCGGGAAGT
This sequence comes from uncultured Clostridium sp., assembly GCA_947571115.1. GTDB lineage: Bacteria > Bacillota > Clostridia > TANB77 > CAG-508 > Scatovivens. The sequence goes on along the minus strand of CANOWW010000017.1, from coordinate 13,645 downwards.
ATGTCGGGGACGCCACTGACGCAGCTAAAGCAATCTTTAATCAATAGTATGCAATATATTAATAACAATAATTATATTGGTTTAGTAAGTTATAGTACAGATGTAACCATTAATTTGCCGATCAATGAATTTAACTTAAATCAAAAATCATATTTTAACGGCGCAGTAGAAGGTTTGTCGGCTGCTGGAAATACAGCAACATTTGACGCTGTGATTGTGGCTGCAGATATGCTTGTCAAAAAACAAGCTGAAGTTCCAAACTCAAAATTGATGATGTTTGTTTTAAGTGACGGCGAGACAAATATTGGACATTCGATTGAGGAAGCCAGCAATGTTATCAAAAATTTAAACATACCAATTTATACGATTGGCTATAATGCCAATATTGCGGCACTTGAAGAAATTTCTTCGATTAACGAGGCAGCCAGCATTGATGCTAACTCGGGAAATGTCATTAATGAGTTGAAAAATTTATTTAATTCAAGTTTATAGAAATTTAAGTTTTATATTGATTTTGAAATATATAACAAAGGAGAGATTATGGAAAATTTGGAATTAGAAGTAAAAGAAATGAAAACGAAGGAAATCGAGAATTCTCTTGTGACAGGAGAAAAGATTACAGAGGAAAAAATTGAAAAATCGCTTCGCTATGACGAGTTGACAGAAGAACAGAAGCAAGTGATTGACCAATTTTTGGCGAAAATCGATGTTTCCAATACGGCACAGATTTTGCAGTTTGGAGCTTCTGCACAAAAAAATATTTCTCAATTTTCGGATACAGTTTTGGCAGAAGTGAAGACCAAAAATGCTGGACAAGTGGGAGATTTGCTGTCAGATTTAGTTTCGGAATTAAAATCGTTTCAAGCGGATTCTTCGAGCATTTTAAATAGCAAGCCGGGATTGTTTAATTCGGTCAAAAAGCAATTAAACAAAGTGGTGGCCAAATATAATAAAGTAGAAAATAATATAGAAACGATTGAAAAAACGTTGGAAGCTCAGAAACTTACCATGCTAAAGGATATTGCGACATTTGATACCATGTATGACAAAAATTTAGAATATTTCAAGGAGCTTTCTTTGTATATTATTGCTGGCGAAAAGAAGATAGAGGAATTGAGAACCCAGACGCTTCCTGCTTTAGAAGCAAGGGCGAGAGAGACAGGGGAACAATTGGATGCGCAAGCTGTCAAAGATATGGCAGATATTATTAATCGTTTTGAGAAAAAAATTTATGATTTGAAAACAACGCGAATCATCTCCATTCAAATGGCACCGCAAATTCGTTTAATTCAAAACAATGATAGTGAATTAATCAGTAAAATTCAAAGTTCTATTATTAATACGATTCCGTTGTGGAAAAATCAAATTGTGATTAGTTTAGGTTTGGCTAATGCAAAAACTGCGTTGGAAACACAAAGAAAAGTGACAGATATCACAAATGATATGCTAAAAGCCAATAGTGAATTGTTGAAACAAGGCACGATTGAAGTGGCGCAGGAGTCAGAAAGAGCGATTGTTGATGTGGAAACTCTTTCTAAAACAAATGCAGATATTATAGAGACGCTTGACACGGTTCTTCAAATTCACACAGAAGGCAAGAGAAAAAGGCAAGAAGCTGAAATCGAGCTTGCTAAAATTGAATCAGAATTGAAGAACAAATTGTTAGAAGTAAAAATCGAAGCAGAAAGTTAAAATCACATTTTTGCGAAAATGTCAAGTTTGATTTAAGATGATAAAATAGCAAAAAGGAGAAATAATGGCGATTATTTCTCTTTTTCTATTGCTAACTCATAAATGACTTTTGCATAAATTTTGCTAGACAAAATCAAAGTGTTAATGTCGATAAATTCATCTACTTGGTGGCACATATCTTTCTGGTTTGGCATGTTCGCGCCAAAAGCAACCATATTTGGAAAAGCCCTTGCAAAAGTTCCGCCGCCAATGGCAATTGGCTCGAGATTTTGATGTGTTTTTTCGTTAAAAATTTTTGTCAAAGTTTTCACTAAATAGCTATCTTTTGGTACATACAAAGGCGCTTTTTCAAGTGTAATATCGATATGCAAATCTGGAAAAATTGAGGCAAGTGTTTGAAATTTTGTCTTGATTGTTTCAAGGGAAGTCGTGACTGGCACTCGCAAATTAAAGCCAAGTTCTAATAAATTGTTTTTATAGCCAATAAATCCAACATTAGAAGTCAAAATGCCGGATTCGTCTTCGATTTTTTCATCAGAGAAAAATTTAGGGCTATGAATGCCAAATAAATCCAATTCATAAAGTTTTTTTAAAAAAGTAAATTTGTTGTCAAGAGAATTGCTGCTCAAATTTGCATTTAAGTATTCGACTAATTTTGTAATGGCATTATCGCCTAAATCAGGATGAGCCGCGTGTGCAGCAGTTCCAGTAAATTCGAGTTTTTGTGCCGTTTCAGATGTTTTATCTTTTAACGTAATGGCGCAATATTTGGGCACAACATTTAAAGCATTTTGGTTGCAGTCAATTTCCAAAATTTCATGATTTTCAATGAAAAAAGGATGCGAAAGACGAACAGACAACATGCCTTTTTCGGCATAAATACAAGGAAAATCGGCATCTGGGCTAAAACCAATGGTAGGCGTTTCTTCGCCTATTTTTTTATAATGATGGATACATTTCCAGTCTTTTTCTTCATTCAAACCCAAAATCAAACGCACACGCTTATTTAATTTTTTGCCAGAATCCAAAATTGCTTTCATGGCGTAAAGAGTTGCAACAACAGGACCTTTGTCGTCAATCGAACCACGTCCATAAATTTTGTTTTCTCGAATGGTGGCATCAAAAGGTGGCGAAGACCAACCGTCTTCCAAATTGGCAGGAACTACATCCAAATGACCAATAATTCCAACCATTTCTTCGCCTTCGCCAAATTCGATATAACCACAATAACCATCTAAATTCTTAGTTCGGAAACCTAAATTTTGAGCTAAATTTAAAGTATAATCGAGTGCTTTTTTGCATTCTTCGCCAAAAGGCATACTAGGATTGCTTGTTTCTGTGGAAACACTTTGAAATTGGATTAATTTGCAAAGTGTTTGGATGATATCATTTTTTGAGTTTTCTATTATTTTGTCAAACATAAAGACCTCCTTATTTATCATTATTTATTATTATGATAAATTTATCATTGTGTGAGAAAGAAGTCAAGAGAAAATTTATAAAAGCAGTTTTGTGGTAGTTTCATGGATTGGATTAAAATAATAAAAAAATATTGACTTTTTATGTAAAATATTATATAATAATTCAGTCAAACTATTGGATTTCTAAAATTGAAGCAACAGGGAAATACAATAGAAGAAAATAAATTTTAGAAGGAGGAAGTTTTTATGGAACAAAACAATTTAATTGTAATTGACAAGGCAATGTTACGGGAGGATGCGAATGGCAATTTAGTGCTTCCAAAGCAGCCAAGAGAAATTTCGGTGCGGGACTATATGCAGGCATATGCGCTGTGTCCGCTGGATGGACGGTATATAGAAATCCAGGAAGAACTGGCACCGTATTTTTCTGATTTGGCTCTGACAAAATATCGTGTTAAAGTTGCTGTTGAATGGGTCATTCATTTAATCCAGAATGTGCATGAGTCAGCGACGCTGCAATCGTTTAATTTTTCTGACGTTATCGGAAAAATTCGCAGCATTGCAGAAGATTTTAGCGAAAATGATTATTTTCGAACAAAAGAAATTGAATCACTTACACATCATGATGTCAAGGCAGTTGAACTGCTGGTGGCGGAAAAAATTGCTGATTTGGGGCTGGACAAACTAATAAGTTTTGTACACTTTGGGTGCACATCAGAAGATGTCACAAATCCAGCTTATGGGATGATGATTCAGGATGCACTTGCAAGGGTATGGTTTCCGACGGCGGATCGATTAATTGAAAAATTATATCAACTTGCAAAAGAGCATGCTACGACTGCTATGCCGGCACATACGCATGGGCAGTTAGCAACACCAACAACATTTGGCAAAGAAATGGCAGTATTTTTTGCGCGTATGCATTGCGCATATATGCGGATTAGAATGGATGCACCAACAGCAAAATGCAATGGTGCGACAGGAAATTATGCGGCTGCAGCTTTTGCGTTTCCGGATGAAGATTGGGATGCAATTGCTCAAAGACTTATTGTGGATAAGCTGGAACTGGAGTTTAATCCATTGACAACCCAGATTGAAGGACATGATTATATGAGCAACATTATGGACGACATTCGACAGTTTAATAATGTGCTTCTCGATTTTAATTGGGATATGTGGAGCTACATTAGCCGCGATTATCTCAAGCAGCTGGTGGTAGCTTCGGAAGTGGGGAGCAGCACGATGCCGCAGAAAGTAAATCCGACTAAGTTTGAAAATAGTATTTCAAATGTGGAAACTTCGAATTCTCTGGCTGTTGGGCTGTCCAACAAACTGCCAGTTTCTCGTATGCAACGCGATTTGACAGATTCTTCGTCAAAGCGGAATTTGGGCATGGTTTTCGGCTATTCGCTGTTGGCGATAGAAAGTGCGATTGCTGGCTTAGAAAGAATTAATGTAAATGCAGAGAAAATGAAACAGGAATTGCAGGATGAATGGAGTGTGCTTGGTGAAGCCGTTCAGACAATGCTCCGCAAATATGGTGTTACAGATGCTTATGACCAGCTCAAAGCATTTACAAGAGGCAAACACATTACCAAAGAGGTAATGCATGGTTTTATCGAGACTTTAGATATTTTGTCTGCAGAGGACAAGGAAAGGTTGCTTGCTCTTACGCCAGAGATGTACACTGGGCTGGCAGATAAGCTTGTCCAAAAGTATATTTAAATTGTTATATAAAAGGTCGTGTTCTACTTGGAATACGGCCTTTTCTCCATCGATGAAAAAAGTAGAATTTCGTTTCAAAAAATCATTGACTTTTTTTGAAAAAGTGATATAATAATGCAAACAGAAGTTTTATAAAGGAGCAAAAATGGGATTATTAGATGAATTAAATGATAAGCAATACGAAGCAGTGACGAATACAGAAGGTCCAAGTTTGGTTATCGCAGGGGCGGGAAGTGGAAAAACGAAGGTTTTGACACATAAAATTGCCTATTTAATTGGCGAGAAAAATGTGAAACCATGGAATATTTTGGCGATTACTTTTACCAATAAAGCAGCCAATGAGATGAAAGAAAGAGTCAAAAATTTAGTGGGAGATACGGCAAGCGATATTTGGATGGGCACTTTTCACTCAATTTGTGTTAGGATTTTGCGAAAAACAATTGACCGCATTGGGTTTGACAGTTCGTTTGTGATTTTTGATACGTCTGACCAAAAGTCTATGATAAAGAAAATTTTGAAAGAGCAAAATTTAGATGATAAAATTTTCAGTGACAAATCTGTTTTATATGAAATCAGCAACGCTAAAAACGAGATGCTAACGCCGGAAAAGTATGCAACGAAGGCAAATGGAGATTTTAGAAAAGAGAAAATTGCTGAGATTTTTGGACTTTACCAAAAAAGATTAAAAGAAAATAACGCCATTGATTTTGACGATATTATTAATTTTACGATAGAAATTTTGCTGGATAATCCAGATGTTTTGGAATATTATTCCGATAAATTCAAATATGTTTTGGTAGATGAGTATCAAGATACAAACAAAGCACAATTTACACTTGTAACGTTATTGGCTAGCAAATTTGGAAATATCACAGTTGTTGGCGATAACGACCAAGGAATTTATTCTTTTCGAGGAGCCGATATTTCTAATATTTTGAACTTTGAAAAAGATTTTCCGGGGACAAAAATTATCAAATTGGAACAAAATTATCGTTGCACGCAAAGTGTTTTGAATGCTGCCAATGAAGTGATTAAAAATAACGAAACCAAATATGAAAAGAAATTGTGGACAAGCAATGAGGCGGGGAGTTTGCCAAAAGTGTATCGTGGCGATAACGAATACGATGAAGCCAATTATATTGTGGAAGAAATCAATCATTTGCGTAGGACAGAATATTATAAATATTCTGATTTTGCTGTGTTGTACCGAATGAACACGCAGTCGCGAAGCATAGAAGATATTTTGCGCAGGGAGAACATTCCTTATAAAATTATTGGCGGACTGAAATTTTACGAGAGAAAAGAAATCAAGGATATTGTTGCCTATTTGAGATTAATTCACAATACGGCTGATAATTTGAGTTTGACGAGGATTATCAATGAGCCAAAGCGTGGTGTGGGCAAAACGAGTTTGGAACATGTTGAGCAATTGGCGACTGCCCAAGGAATTTCGATGTATGAAATCATCAAAAGGGCAGACGAATTTGGCTTAAATCGAGTTTTTGGAAATACAAGAGAATTTGTGGCAGCTATTGAAGAATTGCGAACAGAAAAAGACTCGATTCTTGTTTCAGAATTGATTAAAAATACGTTGCAAAAAACGGGATATACGAAGGCTTTGGAGGCTGAGAATACAACCGAGGCAGAAAACAGAATTGAAAACTTAAACGAATTTTTGACGGTTGCGATGGAGTTTGAAGAACAGTCAGCTGATCATTCTTTGACAGAATTTTTGGAAGGAATTACGTTAAGTTCGGATTTGGATGGCATGGAAGAGACGCAAGATTCGGTGACTTTGATGACATTACATAGTGCAAAAGGTTTGGAATTTCCAGCTGTGTTTTTGGTCGGAATGGAAGAAGGAATTTTTCCGGGTTATAAATCGATTGGCGAGGAGAAGGAACTAGAAGAAGAGCGCAGATTGTGTTATGTGGGGATTACGCGTGCGAGAGAGAAATTGTTTATGACATGTGCGAAACAAAGGACGATTTTTGGCTCAACCAGTTTTAACAATGTATCAAGATTTATTAAGGAAATTCCGGCGCAAATGTTGGATGGATATGAAGAATTAGAACAAAGCAGTAATCAGGGATTTGGTGATAGTAAATATGAATGGAGCTATGGAAATTCCGGGGGAAATGGCTTATTTAGCAGTGAAGTCGTGGAATATAAAAGTCATGAAATTTCAAAAAAGGCGGTAGCGTCAAGTTATGGTTTTAAAAGTGCAGAAAGCTTTTTGGCAAATTTGAATAAAACGAAAAAAAGCGAAGTCGATTTGAATGCGTATCAGGCAGGCGTTAGAGTTTTTCATAAGAAATTTGGAGAAGGCAGGATTAATTCTGTTGAAGCAGAAGCAGATGATTTAAAAGTCGATATTCAATTTGAAAAAGCTGGGCATAAGAGATTGATGGCAAAATTTGCGGGACTGGAAATTTTGGAGTAAAACACTTGACAAATCACATAAAAAATTGTAAAATAGAAATAATCTATTATCAAGAGTGGACGAGAGAATCGGCTCTGTGACTCCACAGCAACCTAATTTTTTAAGGTGCTAATACCGACAAAGCGAAGATGCTTTGAATGATGATTAAAATGTAATATTTTATGAATTAATTTTTTGGCGTCTTCTAAAACAGGATTTTAGAAGGCGTTTTTGCATGAAGCAAGGAAAGGAGCAAAAAATGAGAAAATTATTTACATCAGAAAGTGTAACAGAAGGGCATCCAGATAAATTGTGTGACTTTATTTCAGACAACGTTTTGGACAGTTTTTTGGAGAAAGACCCGCAAGCGAGAGTTGCTTGCGAAACAGTGGCAGGAAAAGGGCAAATTTTGCTAACAGGTGAAATTACCTCTATCGCAGAAGTAGATTTGGAGGCAGTTGTCAGAAATGCCATCAAACAAGTTGGCTATCATGATGAAAAAAAAGATATCGATTATCAAACTTGCAAAGTTTTGATAAATATTTCAAAACAATCTCAAGATATTGCCATTGGTGTTGATAAATCCTATGAAGATAAAGAGGGCGAAAACGTCGCATCAGAAGGCGCAGGAGACCAAGGCATGATGTTTGGTTTTGCCACAAATGAAACAGAAGATTTCATGCCAATGCCGATTTATTTGGCGCATAAATTAGCCAAAAGGCTGACAGAAGTAAGAAAACAAGGGATTCTTGATTACATACGTCCAGATGGAAAAGTGCAAGTAACAGTCGAATATGAAGAAGACACGCCAGTTCGCGTTGACACGATTGTTATTTCTACGCAACATACAGAAAATGCGGATTTGGAAACATTAAAAAAAGATATGAAAGAAAAGGTCATTGGCGAAATTGTGCCAAAAGAACTTTTGGATGAAAATACGAAATATTACATCAATCCAACAGGCAGATTTGTCATTGGTGGACCATTGGGCGATAGCGGTTTGACAGGAAGAAAAATCATTGTGGATACTTATGGCGGATATAGCCGCCATGGTGGGGGCGCTTTTTCTGGAAAAGACCCCACAAAAGTGGACCGTTCAGCATGTTACATGGCAAGGTGGATTGCGAAAAATGTTGTGGCGAATGGTTATGCCCAAAAGTGCGAAATCCAGCTTTCTTATGCCATTGGGGTCGCAAATCCAGTTTCCATTTTGGTAGACACGTTTGGAACTGGAACCATTTCAGAAGACAAAATTGTAGAGAAAATTGAGGAAAAATTTGATTTAACGCCAAGAGGGATTATCGAAAGTCTAGATTTGCGCAAACCAATTTACACTAAAACCACTAATTATGGCCATTTTGGAAAAAAAGATTTGCCTTGGGAACAAATAATTCAACTTTAAATGTATAATTTTGCTTAAATTGAAAATACTACCATATATAATCAATTAAAGATAGGAAGGAAATGATATATATGGGGAGAAGAGATTTTTTTGAGCAAGAAAAAAAGAGAAAAATGATTACAATATTTGCGGTTGCAGTGGTGTTATCGGTAGTTACGTTTGTAACCATTTTTGTAATGTATAGTAAAAGTTTGAATGATGAGGCAGAAGCGAGTCTACTTGCCTTAAAACAGGAAGAGGAAAATGTTGTGCCAAATGAAGAATTGCAGGAGGCGAGCTATTCCCAAGATAAGACAGTAGAAAATAGTAATACGGCAAATGAAAGCATTGAAGTGGAATTAGAGCAAACGGTTCAGAATACAACAGTTGTGACGCCAGAGAGCAAAGAACCAGTTAGCCCAGTTGTCAAGGAAGAGAAAAAAGAAGAAAAGAAGCCAGTAGAGGAGCCTGCGAAAGAAACGAAGGAAGAGCCAAAACAAGAACCAGAAAAAGAGCTAAGTTTTCAAGCTCCGGTTGCAGGCGAAATTACGAAAGATTTTGCCATGGAAACTTTATTGTATTCAAAAACGTTAGACGAATGGTGCACTCATAGCGGGATTGACATTAAAGCTGATAAAGCAGCAGTTGTGGCAGCATCTGAAAGTGGAAAAGTGGAAAGTATCAAAAATGACCCACGTTATGGGTTAACAGTGATTATTTCTCATGCAAATGGGTTTAAAACGATGTATTCAAATTTGTTGACAGCAGAGTTTGTCAAAGAAGGCGAAGAAGTTGAAAAAGGACAAACCATAGCAACAGTAGGCGAGACGGCAAGTTTTGAAATTGCGGATGAAACACATTTGCATTTTGAGATGTACAAAGATGGAGAAGTAGTCAGTCCAACGATTTATTTTAAATAGTTAGAATATCGAAAATATTACCTAATATAAAACAATAGTACACTATTGACGTTGAAACAATAGTGTTCTATTGTTTTATTGTTGGGAGGAAAGAAAGTGTATCAAAATTTAAATCTTGTTTTAATAAAGCAAATTCAGAATGAAATGTCAAGAAAAATTAATAATGCTTTAAAGAAAAAGGAATTAACGATGCCACAAACAGAGTTGTTAGCAAAACTAATACAAAGCAAGTATAATAAAATGACACTAAAGCAATTGGAAAACTCCCTTCATTTGTCGCAACCAGTTATTTCAGAAATGGCGGTAAGATTAGAAAATAAAGGATTTGTACAAATTTGTGGGAGTGAGCAAGATAAAAGAATTAGAGTGCTTAAATTGACTAAGTTAGGAGAAAGACAAGGAAAAGTAGCTGGCGAATACATAGCAGATGTAGAAAGAAAAATGCTATTTTGTTTGACAAGAGAGGAAAGAAAAAATTTGAAGGAGTTATTGCAAAAAATTTGGGAAAATATAGAATGATAGTAGACTATTAATAGGGTACTATTATTAATGTTATAAGCAATATAAAGGAAATATAGTTGATGAAAAAATCTCTGAAAATTATACTTTCAGAGATTTTTAAAATTATTTTATAATGGCATCATTGGCAGTAAATTCTTCAAGTGAATTTTCTTTTGTTTGAATACAGATATAAGAAATCGAATTATCTTTAGAGGCAAAAAATTGGCGTTCTGCTATTGGAGTTATTCTTATCCAATCACCAGAAACTAAATTAATTTCTTGACTATCAATAATTGCTTTACCAGAGCCAGCTGTAATATAATAAATTTCTTCATTTTGTTTATGAGAATGAATAAAAGGTACACATTCTCCAGCAGAAATCGTATTAATACTAATTTCGCTACCGGTTAAACCTAATTTATCATGTAGTTCCACTCTTGGTGCATTTTCTAAATTCACTTTCTTATAATTTGACATACTAAAATCCTCCTTTAATTATTTTATAATTTATTTATAGCAAATCACATGATAAAAAACAAGTACGCACTTTAAAGTAACTATATACTAATTTTATAATATGTGATATAATGTGAATAAATTTGTGTGAGGTGTGAAAATGAAAAATAAAAATGAATTACCTGAATGTCCTGTTGCTACAACAGTTTCTTTAATTGGTAGTAAGTGGAAATTACTAATCATAAGAAATTTAATGAGTAGGTCTTGGAGATTTAATGAATTATTAAAATCGCTAGATGGAATATCGCAAAAAGTATTGACAGATAATTTAAGACAACTTGAAAATGATGGTATTATATATAGAAAAGATTATAAAACGAATCCACCAAAAGTTGAATATGGAATGACGAATTTAGGATTAGAATTAAGTAAAATGCTTGATATAATGGCTTCATTTGGAGATTTTTATAAATTACAAAATAAGTAGGGTAAGGAGTGATGAAATGCAAACTAAAATTGTGAATGAAGTAGCAATCGTGAAGAGCAGTGAAATGGTAATAAAAGATGTAGAGTCAGCCATAGATTTTATGATGGTTGTAAAATATGAAACAAATTGTAATAAAATAGCGTTAAATAAAGAGGCGATAGTAGAAGATTTCTTTATATTGAGTACAGGGATAGCAGGAGAAATTTTGCAAAAGTTTATAACTTATCAAATAAAATTTGCTATATATGGGGATTATTCAAAATATACAAGTCAGCCATTAAAAGATTTTATCTATGAAAGCAATAATGGAAAAAATATATTTTTTGTAGAGAATGAAGAAGAAGCCATAAGAAAATTGAATGAGTAATAAAAATAATTTACTATTTGAAATATAAATATGAAAGCTAATTAAAACAATTTTGGGGAGAGAAATGAAATCAAACGATTACATAGATTTGAAAAATTAAGAAAATATTAATTGTTTTTTTATTGTATATATAATAAAATATAAGGAAAATTGATAAGGCTGTTTAGTAAAGGGGCACACTTATGGATATTATTACAATAGTTGAAACATTATTTAAGTATGGAATAATTGCTTTGGGTATAACAATTATATTATTCTTAATTTATTTTTTTATATTTTTTATATATAAAAAGATTTTTCATGGAACAAAAACATTATCAAAAAAACAATGGATTCTATTAATATTACTGTCTGTATGGTATTTACTCGTTTTAGGTATTACAATACTTAGTAGATCAGCCAATTATGGTAAAGTAAATCTTTCATTGTTTAGTGGCTATTTTAATGCTTGGAACAAATGGTCATATACAGAATACAATTCATTATTCTGAATATGTTAATGTTTGCACCACTAGGTTTTTTATTACCGCTATTATCTAAAAAATGTGAAAGATTTTCAATCATTAGTAGTATATCTTTTATAACTACAGTATCTATTGAACTAATACAATTAATGACAGGAAAAGGAATATTTGAACTGGATGACTTACTTCATAATTTTATAGGTAGTATATTTGGATATTTTGTTATTATGTTTCTATTAGATATAATAAGAAATAAAAAAGTAAAAATGAAATCTACAATTAAAATGCTATTGATACCTACATTTTATGCATTGCTGTTTTTGGTTATATTGATAGTATATCATAATCAAAAATACGGAAATTTAGGAATTATACCAGCTGAGAAACAAAATATGTCTGTAATTACAATAGAAAATAGTATAGATTTAAATGATGAAACAAGAAATGTGTCTACCTATCACAATAAATATACTAATGATTTTAATCGTGCGAAAGAATTTAGTAAAATAATTGAAAATATCGAAAATATAAAATTTAACAAAAATATTCGTACAGAAAGAAATAATAAAATATTTGTAACTGATGAAAAATACCAACTGACTTATTTTATGAATACAGGAACATGGTCTTATACAAATTGGAAGGAGTATGGTGAACTTTCTAAAGAAGATTTAGAAAATAGTAAAACTAAAATCGAAGAATATTTAAACAATTATAACTTATTACCTAAAAATGCAGTATGCAGTATTCAAAATAATAATATGATTCGATGGGATTTACAAAATGAAGATTATTCAAATAAAAAATCAAACTTTGAATCTGGTTTAATTATGGTACAATTTTTTGCAAAAAATGAAATAGCTAATTTAGATTATAATATTATTTATAATGAATATGTAGGACAAGAAGAAATAATATCTGTAAAGGAAGCTTATAAGGACATTTTAAAAGGTAATTTTGAACAATATATACCTTTTAATAAGGGAGATACACTTTATATTAAAAATTATGCTTTAAATTACATTTATGATAGTAAAGGGTATTATAGACCTGTATATCAATTTGAAGGATACATTAATAATGAAGATAATTTTTGGGAATGTCAAATATCAGCATTGAGGTAATTGATTTCAGCTCCGTAAATTACAAGCTAGTAAAATGATTGGAGGAATAGAAAATGGAAAATAAAACAGGAGTTAATTATATTTATAGACAATCAGGATATTCTGGTGGAATGACAGTTTTAATGGATAGTGCAGGAAAACCAGTTATTACTAAAGAATAATGATAAAAATAGATTGAGTTTTGGAGATTTGGGATGGAATTAAAGTTTAGTGCAGTAATAAACAAGAGCTTTGGTGATATTGTTGATGTTGTGATAAAAGAGCGATAACTTACAGTATATGAGGGGATAGATATGAGAATAATTGAAATAAAAGAAAAAACAGAATTACTAATAAATCAATTATTAGAAGTATGGGAAGATTCAGTAAAAGCAACACATCTATTTTTATCAAGTGGAGAAATAGAAAATATAAAAGAATATGTACCACAAGCTATTTTGGGAGTATCACATTTAGTAATGATAGAAAATGAAAATCATCAACCGATTTCTTTTATGGGAATAGAAGATAGAAAACTTGAAATGTTGTTTATTAAAAATAGTGAAAGAGGAAAAGGATTAGGAAAGCAGCTGTTGAACTATGGTATAGAAAATTATAATGTGAATAGACTAGCAGTCAATGAACAAAATCCTAAAGCAAAAGGATTTTATGAATATATGGGATTTAAAACTTATAAAAGAACAGA
>CANOWW010000016.1 GCA_947571115.1 uncultured Clostridium sp. | reverse complement strand
AAATACAAGATAAAATGAGAAATGCTTGTATAAAGTCTTTTAATAAGTTCTATGATATGGATTTTAAACTAAAAGAAAAACAAAAAGGCAGAAATCAAGATATAAATGTTAAAGATATGGGAGATTATAGAGAAATAAAGAAACAGCTAAAACAGAAAGAGCAAAAACTTCAAAAAGCTAATAATCAAACGAAAGAACTTGATAATACAAGCAAAGATATAGACAAAATTTTAGAAAGGTTAAAACCTACTAAGCTAAACAAAAATAATATGGTAATTTCAAACGAGGATGTCCTGAGAATCAAAAATTATACAAATGATGTAAAAGATATTACCAAAACTGTTAGAAGTGTAAATGACTTAAATATGGCGATTAAAGATTTTGAACATAGTTCTTTTGAAATAGAAAAAGAAAATCGTTCACTTAAATATCAAATAGAACTAAAAGATAATGAAATCGGCAGTTTGAAAAATGAACTATCTACTAAAGACAAGATTATTAGCAAATTACGAGCTGAAAAAGATAAACTAAAACAAGAATTGCAAAAATTTAAAGGTTTTTGGTATAGTATTATGAGCCATTTCCACAAAAGAATTTGCTATGATAAAGATAATAACTACAAGATTGTTAGTGATGACCTATATAAAAATGGCATATTCGACAACAATGATAATGAAATTGCAAATAATATTGCTAGAAAAGTAACTATACCAGATGAAAACAAGCAAACTAAAAGTAAAAAGAAAAATAATGATACAAGATTTTAAAAGGAGGAAAAAAGTTATGAATAATGAATTACCAAAAACAAAAATTGATGAAAGAACAGGTATTGAATATTATTTAGATGGAGATTATTATATACCAAACCTATCAATGCCTAAACAAGAAAAAATTACTTTAAATAAATATGGAAGAATGAGATTGAAATATTTGAAAGAACACAAAAAAGCTGATTATACTATAATGCTAATGGATGGAACATTAAATACACATTTGAAAGAAATACAAAAAATGGCAGATAATAGAGTGCAACAGATTATTAGTGAGTTAAAAGCAAAAAGCGACTTGACCGAAGATATGAAAAATACAGATATGCTTTATTGGGTAGGTACTATGAACTCTATTAAGGCTCAAGCAGAAGAAATTGTTTTTAGCGAATTGATTTATGTGTAAAAAGTGGTTAAAAGCGAATGAGTAAAAAATTCATTCGCTTTTAATTTTAAAATAAATTATTGCTTTAATGTATAGGTAATGCAATTTAATTTATTCTTCTAAATTAATCTCCTGTAATTTATATTAATGTTCAAATATCTAGGTTTAGTCCTATACCCACTTCATAGATTTTCATTTGTTTTGCAATTTCTATCTTGCATTCAAGTGAAATACAATGACATGGATATAATAACTTAATATCATTGTCTTTTAAATATTTGATAGTATGTTCTAATCTGTTATCATTTTCAAATAAATGAAAACCTCCAATAATACCATATATTCGTTCATCCTTACAAACCTTTTTGGAATATTCAATAATGTTACAAATTCCACTATGCGAACAACCAGTTATAATAAATAAACCTTTATTACTTTTATACACAATAGCCGAATCATCTTCTATTATATCATCTACTTTTTCACCATTAATGATACTTTTACCTATAGTACATCTTGGCTCAAAATCAATGGATGCAGGTATTTCGCCTAAATAAGTAATATGTTCACTAATTTGAATAGGCCTTTTCGATAAATTTAATTTACATACCTTAGAAAGTTCTTCTTTTGACAATGAGCTACCAATATATAATCCAGTATCATCTTCTTTATAATTAAAGCATTCTGGATGAGCAATTAATTCGACATTTCTTTTTTCTTTAAAAAAATATTTAAGTCCTCCTGTATGATCATTGTGTCCATGAGATATAACAAGTTTATTAATTTTATTCAAGTCAATATCCATCTTTTTAGCATTTTCTATAAATGCATTTGAATAACCTGTATCAAATAAAATTCTATGCTCTCCATCTTCAATATAATAACTTACAGCTGGTTCTCCTAAATAATACATATCTATAAATGTATTATTATCTTCTAATACTTTTAACTTCATTTTATTGCTACACCTTTCATTATAATTTTTACTTTAATTTTCTTGTTTTTTACCGATATACATAATATGTTCGCTATAGCCTAAAATACTTTGTATTTCAGAGGTTGCTTTTAAGTAATTAATCCATAATTCAAATTCTTCCTTTGAAAAACTATTTACTTTATTTTTAATTAATCTAGTTACACCATCTAAAGATACATGATTTAATTTGATAATATTAAAATCCTGCATAATTTTTTCTATTTGTTCTGGCATAGAGTATGTAAAAACATTATTATTATCTCTTAATTCAAATTTATCATTAAATTCACTTCTACTTTCTAACAAGTAATTATCATACTTATCAATAGCTTGTACAAATGTCAAACAATTTGAAATATATGCAAAAAATAAATATCCATTAGGCTTACAAACTCTAATTGCTTCTTCTATACATTTTTTTCTATTTTTGTTCTCTAAATGATATAGTGGTCCTAAACACAAAACAACATCAAAAGTATTATCATTATACATAGACATATCTAAAGCATTACCTTGAATAGCTTTAATATTCATATCAGAAGTAATTTTAGATTTTAGAATATCTAAATTATGTTGCACTAATTCTAAGGAATCCACTTGATACCCTTTTTTTGCAAACATTATGGAATAAGTTCCTGTTCCTGCTCCAATTTCTAATATGTTCATTCCCTTTTTTAAATATTTATCAATCCAATAATTTGTTAGAATAAATTCTGTTTTGTGTTGCAAATCTTTTTCAAGTCTACCATCCTCTATATAATTATTATAGTGTTTATCTACATTCATTTTCTTTCCACCTTTCTTTCTTAATTATTACATAACAAAAAACATTATTTCCAATTTTTTACTGTTTCTTCTAAACATTTAGTATTGTTATCAAATCTTTTTCACTTTATATTTACCAATACTATCATAAATTTATGCTTTTATCAATAAACAAAAAGAATTTTAAGGAAACACTTGAAAGTTTATAAATTTTATGTTAAAGTTAAGGCAATGAATTGATTGATATTTGTATCAATCGTCAAGAGAGCCGAAAAAAGTTGTAAATAACTACTTCGTCGGCACCAAAGATATATCTGTTCGAACTAATAGGACAGATATATACAAATATCATTCTGAAAAGGATGGTATTTTTTGTTGCCAAAAATAAATTTTATTGTCTTGCAGAGCCCCGGGTTATGATGGTAGGTCATAACTCATATTTATATTTAATATAATAATATTTTGTTTTGATATTTTACATCGAAGTATTATGTTAGGTTGACTTTTGATAGAAAGTCTTGTATAATAAATATCTACAAGCAGAAAGCTTTTTAACATATATTTACTTATACAATCTTTTAATACAGATTGTTTGTAAAATGTTTTACAGTGAAGAAATACAAAGAAGTACATTGATAATTTAAGGTGAGGAGGGAAGATTGCTTAAAAGAAGAAATGCGTTTTTAACATTGACTTAATCTTTTATAAGGAGGCTAATTTTATGCAAAAAGTTAATAAAGATTTATGGAAAAAGGCATCTATGGTTACAAATGGAATTAAAAAGCTTATTTGGGCGCATACTTGTTTTTACATTTATCCTCATATTGATGAGGATTTGAAGGAGTACAACATTTATCTTAATGATTATGGTAGGTTTTCAGTAAGACTGGATGACGGCTCAGAGTTTTCCTTGATTCAGCCTTGTCCTTACTTAATTTATCAGTTATATGAAACAAAGGTTAAAGCTGACAATGAAAATACACTTGATGATAATACTGTAATCAAGGCAAAAGCCTATGAGAAATTTGAAAGCTTTTTTGAGTTCATGATAAGCTATTGTAGCATTAACCTTGTAGGATAGCAATTTCATATTTTGTTTTCTTTGTGGGATAGGTAGGGAGCTTTCTCTATCTATTCTTATTTTAAAAGATACTTATAGAAAAGAGATCCAAAAAAGTTGTAGATGTCTACACCAAAGCAACCGTTCGGAGAGAGCGGTTTTTTGTTGCAGAAAAAACTTGAAAAAACGAATTTTGTATGATATGCTAAAAGCAAAAAGGGGATTTATGTTGTGAAAGGGGAAGTTTTTAAAAAGAGGATAAAAGAGCTTGTTCAAAAAGATAGAGCCTATTGGTTAGTGAGCGCTATTTTGCTTGTTGTTTCATTGTTGCTGATTACGACAACATTTTACGAAGGAGATTATATACTGCAACTTCCTGCTAAAACTTTATTTGGTACAGTGGCTTGGAGTGTGACAATTGTTTTTGGCACAGCTGGAATTGCATTTCTTAGGAAGGCGGATAGAAAAAAAGTAAATTTGGCGAAACTGTTTTTGATTTTGAGCATTCCGCTTGGACTTTTGTATTGTTTAGTAACGCCCTTGGGAAGAGTTCCCGACGAGGAATTTCATGCGAGAAAAGCGATGGCAATTGCGCAAGGCAATTTTTTCTCGCATCCAAATGAAAATGGCGATGCAACCGATTTTATGAATGCCAAGTTAAATGAAGTGGTAACGCGTTCGGCAGATAGTTATGCGGAAGCGATGGATAGAATGTTTACGCCTGAGACGGAGGACATGGTGGAATTGGGCTATACGACAATGGCGTTATATGCGCCGATTTGTCATTTGCCACAAGCGTTTGGTATGTTTGTTACGAAAACTTTGGGGGCAACGGTGCCAGTTCAGTGTTATGCGGCAAGATTGGCGAATTTTGCAGTGGCTGTATTTTTGATTTATCAAGCCATTCAATTCATGCCTTTTAAAAAGCATTTGTTATTGTTTCTTGCTCTGTTGCCAATCACTTTTCAAGAAATTGCGTCTATGGCAGCAGATGGCTTGACAATTGCTGTTTCTATGTTTTACGTTTCTTATCTATTATATTTGAAATACGATGATAGTAAAAAAGAAATTCGTGGCAAAGAAATTGCAATTTTGGCAATTTCTTCAATGGTTGTTTCACTTTGTAAAATTGTGTATTTGCCGCTATGTTTTTTGCTTTTTGTGTTGCCAAAAGAAAAATTTAAAACAACTAAAAACAAAAAAATAGCAACGATTAGTATAGTCGCTTTTTCGGTTCTGATAAACTTGATTTGGCTGATTTATTGCACTCGCTTTTTGGTAACGTTTAATTATGGAGTGGATACGCCAGCGCAAATCAAATATGTGTTGACACATCCGATTAGTTATTTATTAATTTTGTTTCGAAGTATCAATATTTTCTTTGAGATGGTCATTGTTGGTTTGTGTGGAGAAAGCCTAGGACTATTTGACGTGCAAGCTTCAGTGCTGTTTATTATGCCTTGCTTATTACTGTTTGCGATGTTGTTTTTAGTTAAAGAAAAAGACGAAAAAGTGAAAATCAATTTGTTAACAAGAATTGTTTTTTTGTTGATTTTCGTGGCAATTGTAATGCTGATTTATGCGAGTTTATATGTGCAATGGACAAGTCTTAAAAATCCGATGATATATGGCATTCAGCCACGTTACTTTTTGCCGATTATGTTACTCATGGCAATTGTGGTGGACAATCACAAAATTGCGTATCAGCAGCCGCTGAGCACACGATATATTTCGCTATTTATGTTGTTTTTCAATTTGAATGTATTAGCCGTAGCGTTTTTCTCATACTTAAATGGTTTTATCAATTATTATATTAAGTAGAAATTCTAAAAATCTATTGCATTTTTGGGAATATAATGATATAACATAACCAAGAAAAAGGAGGATGTATGGGATTTTTTGATAAATTAAAATCGGGATTAAATAAGACCAAAGAGTCTTTTAATGATAAAATCAATAACGTATTTAGCAATTTCAGAAAAGTTGACGAGGCACTATTAGAAGAGTTAGAAGAAGTGCTAATTATGTCTGATATAGGATTTGAGACATCAGAAAAAATTATTGATGAATTGCGCACCAAAATTAAAAGGCAAAAAATCGAGAATGAAGAAGACGTGAAAGTTGCTTTAAAAGAAATTATGAAAGAAATTTTAGAAGTTGGAACTCCAGAACTTTGCTTGGATACAACGCCTTCGATTATTTTAATTGTTGGTGTGAATGGCGTTCGGCAAAACGACTTCCATTGGGAAAATTGCCAGCAAGTTAGTCAGAGAAGGAAAAAAGGTAGTTGTAGCGGCAAGTGATACATTTCGTGCTGCTGCAGTTGAGCAACTAGAAGAATGGGCAAACCGTTCAGGAAGTATTCTTGTCAAAAAGGAAGAGGGGTCAGACCCAGCTTCTGTTGTGTATGAAGCCATGGCGAAAACCAAGGAAATTGGCGCAGATGTTTTGATTTGTGACACAGCGGGAAGGTTGCATAATAAAAAATATTTAATGGACGAATTGGCCAAAATCAAAAAAGTGATTGATAAAGAAATGCCAGAGGCAAGGAAGGAAATTTTGATTGTTTTAGATGCGGAAACTGGGCAAAATGCGATTGCCCAAGTAAAAGCATTTAAAGAAACGACGGACATTACAGGAATTGTGCTAACCAAACTAGATGGAACTTCCAA
Organism: uncultured Clostridium sp.; assembly: GCA_947571115.1. Lineage (GTDB taxonomy): Bacteria > Bacillota > Clostridia > TANB77 > CAG-508 > Scatovivens. Next base: position 33,330 of record CANOWW010000016.1, on the reverse strand, counting down.
AGGTGGTGTTGTGATAGGAATTGTGGCAGAAAATCAAATTCCGATCAAATTTATTGGGGTTGGTGAGCAAATAGAAGATATGCAAGTGTTTGACAGCACGGAGTTTTTGGATGCAATGCTATAAAGATTTTGTTTTAGAAGAGGTGAAAAAATGGCGGATCAAGTGGAAGAAAATAAAACAAAAGAAAAAGTGGAGAAAAAACGTAATATTGCAGTTCGTTATATTGTTGTGAGTTTAACATTGCTTGTCGTTGCAGTGATATTGCTCATTGCTTTTCGAGCAGAATTCCTAAGCATTAAAGAAATAGGGGAGCAGTACACAGATATCTTTTTTAAAAATGTTAATAATAGAGTATATTTGGCAGGTGGAATATTTGTGGTAACTTATTTGGTTATTTATATTTCCAATAAGTTTATCAAGCATGGCTTAAAAAAGTTTTTTGCAGAAGAAAATAAAGAATTACCAAAACTGCCAAACAAAACGTTTGCTATGATTGGGGGACTGATTGCAGCCATGGTTGGCATGATGATGTTGCATCAAAAGTACACCATGTTTGTGAACATGGCGTGGTTTGGCAAATCGGACCCTATTTTTAATACCGATATTGGCTACTACATTTTTACATTGCCATTTATCCAATCACTCATTATTTTTGCCATTGGCAGCTTCATTTGTTTGATTATTTATACCGCATTTTATTATGTCATTGCCATGAATACGTATCTAGATGGCGTTGATATTGAAGTGCTGAAAAAAAATACGTTTATTAAGCAAATCATAGCAATTTTAACGATAATTGCACTATTGATATCCATCTATATTTTTATGACTTCCCAAAATATTTTAACACAAGATATGTTAAAAGTAGAAAGCCAAAAATCGTTTGAACTGGTGGGGGCTGGTAAGACAGATGTTACGATAAAATTATGGGGCTATCGAATTTTTGCCGTAATTTTATTTTTGGCAGCAGTGCGCTTGTTAAGATATGCCAAAAAGGCGAATTTCAAACAAGCTATGCTATCCATTGCCATTGTGCCAATCTATTTAATTGGGCTATTTGTTTGTATGGTTTATTATGACCAATTTATTGTAAAAAATGAAGTTTTGGATCATCAAAAAAAATATATTGGTTATCATATTTCTAATACGAAAGAAGCATATGGCATTCACCTAGAACAACAATCCATTGATAATTATGACACAATCACTTACAATGAGATTTTGGGAAATTCGGATGTGATTCAAAATATCCCGATTGTGTCAAGCGATATAACACGTACGACGGTATCCGAACATCAAGAAGATGGGGTATATTATTCGTATCAGAGAAACTTTTTGGGATTGCTCGACTCTCGATTGTGCTACCTAACGCCACGTGAAATTTTGAGCAATAGTAGCATGAGCTATAACAACCGAACCTTTCATTATACACATGGTTATTCGATGGTTATCAATTCTGCATCTAGTGTAGACGAAAATGGTTATGCCAAATATATTTTATCAGATTTTGCAGACCCCAATGTAGCTAAGATAAAAGAACCTAGAATTTATTTTGGCTTGGAGACAAACAGCACCATTGTTACCAATTCCAATTTTGGACCAGAATACGATTATCCCATTACAGCAACTAATTACAGAGAAAATCAGTATGATGGAAAAGCTGGTTTGAATTTGGGATTTTTGGATCGAGTTATTTTGGGAATTTGGGACAAAAATCCGAAATTAGCTTTTTCTGGCAATGTCAACAAAAATTCAAAGATTATTGCCAACCGAAATATTATAGAGAGAGCAAAAATTTTGCTTCCTTACATTAGTTATGACGAAAATCCTTATTTGGTTATTACGGATGAAGGACGTTTAGTATGGGTTTTGGATGGTTATACGACTTCCAATGAATATCCTTATTCTCAAAGAGCCACTGTGAAAATTAATGGAAATATGCAGGAAATTAACTACATTAGGAATTCAGTCAAAGTTTTGATTGACGCTTATGACGGAACGACGAAGTTTTACATTACAGACAGAAATGACCCCATTATCATGGCTTACAGAAATTTGTATCCCACATTATTTCAAGATTTAGATGAACAAATTCCAGAAGATATTAGCCGCCAATTTGTTTATCCGAAAATGTTATATCAAGTGCAAGCTGAAATGCTTAGCATTTATCATGACATTAGTGAAGATGTTTTGTATCGAGCAGATGATATTTGGGAAATTACGCCAACTGAGTCAGCAACCAAAACGGCAGCGGCTGGCGAGAAGATGGAGCCTTACTACACGATGCTTAAAACGAAGGATATGAAGCAAGCTGGCTTAGGGTTAGTCGTTACTTTTAACAGGCAAGCAAAGCAGAATATTACGTCGTACTTGGTAGGGAATTATGAGGCGGGAAGCCCCAAATTGTCGCTTTACAAGTTTAGCTCTGAGAGCAATGTGGCAAGTATTTTGCAATTGAGTTCGCAAATTGAGCAAGATGAGACAATTGCTCAAGAATTGACGGCTTTGAATGTGGCAGGAACAAAGCTGATTAAAAATATTGTGATTGTGCCAATTAATCATACGCTTTTGTACGTTCAGCCAGTGTATCAAGTGCGTTTGAACGAAAGCGAAATTCCGGTCTTAAAGAAAATTATTGTGGCATCCGGAAATAAATTGGCGATTGGAGATAATTTAGAAGAGGCAATTTCAAATTTATTTACTGACTATGCGGTCGACTTGGAAATTGTAGATATGCAAGATTTGGAAAGCGTGATTGATGCGATTATTCGCTCCAATACGAATTTAGAAGAATCGCTCAATTCCAATAATTTTGAAATGATTGGCAAAGATTTGAGCGAGTTAGAAAGTTTAATCAAACGATTAGAAGAATTGCGAAAAGCGGAGAAAAAAGAGGAGGAACCAGAAAATGAAAATGAACCTAGCGAACAAACTAACAATATTCAGAATGATATTAGTACCAATTCTATTGATAATCGCCTATTTACCAATTGAAAAGCAAGTTTTGGTGGGGACATTTGAGGTAGAAGAAGGAATTCCAATGGTGATGCTTTGGATGGATGTTATATTTATCATTGCATCGATTACAGATAAGTTAGATGGCTATTTGGCGCGTTCAAGAAATATGGTAACAACATTTGGCAAGTTTTTGGACCCGCTAGCTGACAAAATTTTAGTTTTAGTGGCACTGATTATTTTAGTAGAGTTTGGGAAATTGCCAGCTTGGGTGCCTGCCATTATTTTGGCAAGAGAATTTTTGGTATCAGGCTATCGACTGGTGGCAGTAGAAAAAGGTGGGCAAGTAATTAGTGCATCTTTTTTGGGAAAATTAAAAACAGTAACACAAATGGTGGCGATTATTTTTGCCTTTGTTGATGTGCATGGTTTTGGAGAGTTTTTATGGCAAGGATTTTCATATACAAGTTTTGGATTTGTTTTTAATGTGATTACTTCTTTGTTAATGTTAATATCAGTCGTGGCAACGATTTTTTCAGGCTACGATTATTTGAAAAATGGAAAGGAATTGTTTAAAGATGCATGACAGTTATTAATTAAGGAGAAAAAAATGTTTAATAATTTGACAGAAAAAGAAAAAGAGAATAAATTTCAAGAACTAATTGCCTTTGCTGGGAAAATAAAGAATATAGCTTTGAAGCGAGTTTGCATTAATATTTTAGAGGATTACAAAGATAAATTGTGGAGGCGACCAGCAGGTCATGATGGGATTGAGAATATAAAAAATAATAGAACACATCAATGTTTTAACGGTGGATTATTAGACCACATGTTAAATGTTACCCAAAATGCATATAAAATTGGGCTTACTTATGAAAATAAGATTGATATGGATTTAGTTTTGATAGGAGCGATTTTGCATGACATTGGAAAAACCAAGATATTTGAAGAATGGAAGGAAGAAAATGAAGTAAGAGCTAATTTAAATTATGTTTATTTATTGGTTGACCATGTTTATTTAGGAGAAACAATTGTAGAAAAATATTTAGAACAGGAAGATATTTCAGAAAAATTAAAATATCAGGTTCTTCATATTATTGCAACTCATATGGATACGCACCCAAAGCATATGGCAGAAGCTTATATTGTGAGTTATGCAGATTCAATTGATGCAGATGTAGAAAATATGATAAGCTATCCAAGAAATGCCATAAACCCAATTACGAAGACATTTGTTTATGAAAGCGAAAATAGAAAAGATGGAAGGAATGGAAATGACGAAGGAACAAGCACGAAAGAGAATTGAAGAATTAAATCAGCTGACAGCCTATCATGCTCAAAAATATTATGACGAAGATAGCCCTGAAATTAGTGATTTTGAGTATGATATGTTAATGGTGGAGCTAAAGGATTTGGAGAAAAAATATCCCGAATTTGTGAGCCAAAATTCGCTTACCCAGCATGTGGGAGGAACCGTAAAAGAAGGGTTCGAGAAAGTAGAGCACGAGATTCCGCTGCAAAGTTTGCAAGATATTTTTGATTTTGACGAATTGTATGCTTTTGACGAACGTGTGAAAAAATTGTTAGAAGTAAACGAGTTGCAGTATGTTGTGGAAACTAAGATAGACGGTTTGTCTGTCAGCCTTGAATATAAAAATGGGCAATTTGTGCGAGGTGCAACACGTGGAAATGGGCTAGTGGGCGAAGATATTACGCAGAATTTGAAAACAATTAAAAACATTCCTCAAACCTTGAACGAAAAAGTGGATATTACAGTTAGGGGCGAGGTTTTTATTGGCAAAAAGGAATTTGAGAAGATGAATGAAGAGCGCGAAGAAATGGAAGAGGCGCTTTTTGCCAATAGCAGAAATGCGGCAGCAGGTTCGCTTCGCCAGCTGGATAGCAAGATTACGGCTTCGCGTCCTTTGGATATTTATATTTTTAATGTGCAAAAATCAGACACTTTGCAGTTTTCTTCGCATTATGAATCACTTCAGAAGTTGAAAAACTTAGGTTTTCAGACAAATCCAATTGCAGTTTTGTGTAACGATATAGAAGAGGTTGTCAAGGAAATCGAGAAAATTGGAGAAAATCGAGAAAATTTGACATTTGGGATTGACGGGGCGGTTATTAAGGTGGATGATTTGGCATATCGCGAGAAATTAGGCGTGAATAGCAAAACGCCGAGGTGGGCGATTGCGTACAAGTATCCACCAGAAATGAAGGAGACTACCATAAAAGACATTATTTGTCAAGTAGGTAGGACTGGTGCAGTTACCCCTATGGCGTTGTTGGAACCGGTAAAAGTAGCTGGTTCAACCATTTCAAAAACGACGCTTCATAATGAGGATTTTATCAAGGAAAAAGATTTAAAAATTGGAGATAAAGTTCTCATTCAAAAGGCTGGAGACGTGATACCAGAAGTTGTCAAAGTTGTGGTGGAAAAAAGGACGGGGCAGGAAAGAGAGTTTTTTATGCCGACAACATGCCCAGTTTGTGGGGCACCAACGGTTCGTGAAGAAGGCGAAGCCGTCATGCGCTGCATTGGGAGCGAATGTCCTGCCAAATTACATCGCAATATCATTCATTTTGCGTCACGTGAATGTATGAATATTGGAGGGCTTGGTGAGGAAATTATTGAAGATTTGCTCGAGCGAAAATTGATTTCCAATATTGCGGATTTGTACTATTTGAAATGGGAAGATTTTGCGAGCCTAAAAAAAGACGGGAAAAAGTTTGCGCAAAATCTGGTGGATAGCATTGAAAGTAGCAAAAACAATGAATTTTATCGTTTGATTAATGGCTTTGGTATTCGTAATATCGGGGCAAATGCTGCTAAACAGCTGGCTCGAAAGTATCAGAATATGGAAAATTTGGCGAATGCGAGTGTGGAGAGCCTGACTTTGACAGAGGATATGGGAGAAATTAGGGCCAAAAATGTGTATGAATTTTTTCATCAAGAGCAAACGCAGGATTTGATACAAAAGTTGAAAAATGCGGGTGTTACTATGGAGAATTCGGCGCAAAGTGAGGTGTTGGATGAACGATTAGCGGGGCAAATTTTTGTGCTAACAGGAAGTTTGGAGAATTATACGCGTGATGAGGCGAAGAAAATCATTGAGGATTATGGCGGAAAAGTGACAGGTTCTGTGTCAAAAAAGACAAATTATGTTTTGGCAGGCGAAGAGGCTGGTAGTAAATTGACAAAAGCGCAAGAATTGGGCGTTGCAGTGCTTAGTGAGAGTGATTTTGAGGAAATGATAAAGTAGGAGGACGATAAAGGATTATGGAAAAAGATTATACATTTGAGATGTTTTGGGAAGATTTGGATAATGGTTTTCAGCTTTATTATGAATATATGGGGTGTCGTTATTTGATTTATAAAATGGATAAAAATTGCTATAAAAATGAGTTGGTAGAGGCACCAGAGAAATGTCCGCATCAAAAAAGTGCGGTGTATACTTTAAAAAGAGTGAAAGAATTATTTCCCTTTATGGAAAATTTGGAATATTATATGGAAATTTAGCGAAAAATTGAAGGAATGAAATTTGGAGAAAGAATATGAAGAAATAGGAAAAATAAATGTAGGTATATTAAAAAGATTTTTTTCTATAAGAACAGACAGATTGATTATAATAAAAGAGAGAATAGAACATATTAATGAAAGACATAATAATGACTATAATTTGTATGGGAGGCTTATACCAGAAATTATAGAAAATCCTCATTATATACTGAAAGATATTATGAATAAGAATACAGTTTTATATCTGAAAACAATAAAAGAGTTGAATTTGCAAATCGTGGTAAAATTACAAACAGAAAGCAATGTTAATAAAGCGAATTCAGTGATTACTTTTTGGCATATGAGAAAAAGAAGTTATGAGCAAATTGTTAAGAAAAATGAAAAAATCTTTGAAAAAACTAGACAAAAATGAATAAATATGGTATAATTAAAGTACAATAGAGAATAGGAATTTTGTGGTGGTAAGATATAGTGCCGACCACGCGCCGATTCGGTAATAACAGGGAAAACCCGAGAGATGCAGGTTTATGGCATGCCTGCCAAAATTCCTATTGACGTATTTTGGAGTTGTAAAAAACTCAATATATTGCGAGAGAAATTTTGGATGTGCTCAAAATTTCTCTTGCTTTTTAGAAGATACAGTTTTTTACAACTCCTTTTTGAAAATTAAAAAAAGTATTGCAAATGTGAAAAAAATATAATATGATATAAAAAATAGTAATTTGGAATATTATATGGAAATTTAGTGAAAAATATTGTAAACTTGAAAATTATAGTATAAAATATAAAAAAATGTAGATGTACGGAGGAAAAAGTATGGCGATAGAAAATGATGATAAAAATTCAATTCATTGGGAGATATCAGAAGAAGACTTCAGAAATGCGAAAATAGATTGCTTTGTTTTAGAAGGTGAAGAAAAAATGCTGGTTGGTCTTAGATATGGGAAAGATAAAAGTAATACGAGAGTTTTGGCTTTGGCGAAAGGGAATTTTAAAAATGTAGGAATAAGAGAAGTAACAAAAGCTTTTCAAAAAATGATTATCAATCCGACGCTTGACCAGATTAATGAGAAATCAGCTTCCAAAGAAAAGTCTGTGAATATAGATAATATTTCGTTGGAAGAGATTGCTCAAATGTGTGATGGAGATTTGGAAGTGACGAAACAATGTCAAATTTTGCTAGATAAACTAAGGTCTGGTGATTTTGATGTGTTTAAAAATGGGGAAAAATTAGAACTTCCAAAAACGGATGTGTATAAAGATCATCATGTCTATCATGTGATGAGTGAGCAAGCTGCGAAGAGAGTAGTAAGCATGGAGACGAAAAAAGGATTTACGGAATATTGGAAATATTTAAGAGAATTGAAAAAAGCGATCCAGAGCAGTATGATAAAATTAATCATGGAAGAAATTTACTAGATGCAATTACAAAGTTTGAAACATTGGGAATGGAAATAAAGGCAAATGATATAACTGATGTGGAAAAAGCAAAAGCAGTTGAAATGTATTTAAATCAAGTTCCCAATTTTGATGTAAGCTCTATTTTAGAGTATATGGCAACTTCTAAAAATGAAAAGTATCAAGGTTTAGCAAATTATTTAGAGAAAGTGAAAGAAGGAGATAAAGATTACGTTTTAAAAATACGATCATTGTTTAATACAGGCAAACTAATGTCAAATGAATATCAGAATGAAAATGAAGAAGATATTAATTTATATTGTGACTTAATGAATAAATTTGATATTGGTTTTAGATTAGATGCTTTTAAAGAGCAATGGCAAGAAGATGTAGAAAATATAAAACTAGGAAAAGAATTACCAACTGTCAAAGGAGATGCAGATGGCGGTTTTGTGGTACTAGAAAAAGAAGAGCCAGGGAGAGAAGATGAAGGAAAATAATTTGCTTTTGCCAGATTTGCATGACGAAGAAGAGAGCGTTAATGAATTTTCGCTACGTCCCAAAAGTTTAAGCGAATATATTGGGCAAAATAAAGTCAAAGAAAATATGAAGGTTTATATTGAAGCCGCTAAAAAAAGAGGAGAAACGCTTGACCATGTTTTGTTATATGGTCCTCCGGGTTTGGGAAAAACGACGCTTTCCAATATTATCGCCAATGAAATGAACTCAAAAATTCATATTACGTCAGGTCCAGCAATTGAAAAATCAGGCGATTTGGCAGCTATTTTGACCAGTTTGGCGGAAAATGATGTTTTATTTATTGACGAAATTCATCGTTTAAATCGAAACGTAGAAGAGATTTTGTATCCAGCATTGGAGGATTTTAGTTTGGATATTATGATTGGAAAAGGGCCAAGTGCGCGTTCCATTCGTCTCGATTTGCCAAAGTTTACGTTAGTAGGGGCGACCACAAGAGCAGGTTCTCTTACGACCCCACTGCGCGACAGATTTGGCATTGTGAGCAGGTTGGAATTGTACTGTGTGGAGGATTTGAGGACGATTGTGCTTCGTTCAAGCCATATTTTGCAAATCGAAATTGAAAAAGAAGCAGCCCTTGAAATTGCGAAACGCTCAAGGGGAACGCCGCGTATTGCCAATCGACTTTTGAAGCGTGTGAGGGACTATGCGACCATTTTAGGAGACGGAAATATTACACTTGAAATTGCGAAAATTGCTTTGCATAAATTGGAAATTGATGATTTGGGGCTAGATCACATTGACCTTAAAATTTTGCAAACACTGATTACTAACTATGCGGGAAAGCCAGTTGGGCTGGAAACTTTGGCAGCAACGATTAACGAAGAAATCGACACAGTGGAGGATGTGTACGAGCCATATTTGATGCAAATTGGTTTTTTGGCAAGAACGCCACGTGGTAGAATTGCCACTCCGCTTGCTTATGAACATTTGGGGGTAGAATATCATGAAAAAGATTTTTAATAGAAATGTTGCAAAGCAAGATAATAAAATTTATGTGCTTGTGATAGTGCTATTTGCGATGTGCTTTGCGGTTCCTTCCATCACATATTGGTTTCAAAATAAGACGGTCCTAAATTTCAAGGACGAATTTAGGTTCCTAATGGATGAGAGCAGCCGTTTGTATCAAACGGTTATTTATGGTATTATTTTAGGTGGTTTTGTGTTTTCTTATGGCGTTTTAATAAAAGATAGAAACAAGATTTTTAAAGACATCAGACCAATTTTTGTGCTAATTTTTATTGTTTCAGCGATTTTTATTTTAGTCATTCCGTTTATGAGTTCGGATGTGTTTTACTATTTAGGGGTGGGGCGATTGAATGCAAAATATAGGCAAAATCCGTATTATGTGACAATGAAAGATTATGTGGAAAATGAGGTCCCTAATTTAGAGCAAGACACTGTTTTGCAAAAAGGATACCAAAATTATTGGTCAGGCACAACAGTGGTATATGGACCAATCTGGACGATGATTTGTAGCGCCATAGCAGGGCTTTCTTTTGGTAATATTGATGTTGGATTATGGCTGTTTAAAATGGCAAATTTGGCTGTTCATTTGCTAAATTGCTATTTGATTTATAAAATTACAAATAAGAAGAAATTATTTGTTTTGCTCTATGGCTTAAATCCGTTTGTATTGTTAGAAGGAATCGGAAATGTACATAATGATATGTTTGTGGTATGTTTTATTTTGCTTGCGCTTTTTGTACTTTTGAAAAAGAAAAATTTAGTGCTTAGCACATTTTGCTTGGCGCTGGCAACGGACATTAAATATTTTGCCATATTGCTGTTGCCATTATTTGTGATTTATTTTTATCGAGAGGAAAAAGTATCGAAAAGATTTCTAAAATGCGTGCAATATGGTTTGCTATATGCTGTTTTTGTGGCACTTCCATATTTATTGTATATACGAGATTTACAAGTGTTTATGGGAATGAATACGCAACGAGGGAAAGTGACAAAAGGCATTTATTTTTTTATGATGCAATATTTTACTAGCCCCGAAAATTTGCATAAATTATTAGCAGATATAGTGTTATTTATTTTTGTGGTGGCGTATTTTTATAAATCAGTAAAATTACTTTTTCAAGCAGAAATTAAATTTAGCAAAGAAATGAAAGACTTATATTGGTTTATGTTTGCTTTTTTATGGTTGCTCATTTCCAATTTTCAGCCATGGTATTTTATGTGGCTTACGCCATTTATGTTTTGGCAAAATGGCAAAAATATCAAGTTAATTGTGCAAATGCAGATTTTGACTTTGGTTGCAGATATGGTATTTTTGGCGTATTCGGAATATTACATTTATGGGGTGCCATTTTTTGTAGTATTCTTAGTTGGAACTTTGGTTTGTATGCTCCAAAATAAGAAAGAAAAAATTGTTTATATAAGAGGTTAAAAGATGAAATTGTTAATGCATACTTGTTGTGCGCCATGTAGCGTGTACTGTATTGATAGCTTGAGAGCTGAGAAAATAGAACCGACTTTGTATTGGTTTAATCCGAATATTCATCCCTACATAGAATATAAAACGAGAAGAGACACGTTAATGGAATATGCAAAAATGGTAAACTTGGAATTGATTGTGAACGAGGATTATGGTTTGCGAAATTTTTGCAGAGAAGTAATTGGAGATTTGGAAAATCGCTGTGTCAATTATTGCTATCCAGTACGTTTGGAAGAAACAGCGAAATATGCTAAGGAAAATGGATATGATGCTTTTACGAGCACGCTTTTTGTGAGCCCTTATCAAAAACATGAGGAATTGAAAAAAGTATGTGAGCAAATGGCGAAAAAGTATGGGGTAGAGTTTTTGTATCGTGATTTTCGAGTAGGTTTCAGGGAAGGGCAGGCAAAAGCAAGGGAGCTTGGTTTGTATATGCAAAAATACTGTGGATGTGTTTTTTCGGAAGAGGAGAGATATTTGCGACACAAAAAGAAGTAACCCAGTAATAGCAAGGAGTTTGGGGTTAGTACATGAGACTAGGAAAGGATGATTAATTTTTGGTCATGTAATCGGAAATTTCTTGAAATTGTTCTAATGTCAGTTTTTCGCCACGAATTTTTAAGTCAATATTGAGTGAAGTTAGCATGTTTTCTAAGTATTCGCGCGTACCAAAATGATTATTTAGAAGTGCGTTAATCAACGTTTTTCGTTTTTGTAAAAAGGCTGATTTGATGATTTTAAAAAACAAATCTTCGTTGAGAGGCGTTACTTTTGGTTGTTTTAGTAATTCTAAATGAATGACACTAGAGTCGACTTTGGGACTTGGCAAAAAAGAAGTGCTTGGGACATTGATTATTAATTTAGGATTGGTATAATAATGAATGCTATAAGTAATGGCGCCCGAGTTTTTACCACCGGGAATTTCTGTAAGTCGCTCTGCGACTTCTTTTTGGACCATCACGGTAATCGATGTTAAGTTTAGTTTACTTTCTAATAATTTCATAATAATAGGAGTGGTAATATAGTAGGGCAAGTTGGCAACTACTTTTACACGTGTAAAATATTGCGAATTTATTGCAATTAAATTTGCTAAATCAATTTTTAAAACATCGTTGTTAATTAGTTCAAAATTGTTGTAGAGTGAAAATCTGTCTTGCAGGATATCTAGCATTTTTTTATCTAGTTCAATGCATATTACTTTGCCTGCTTTTTCCAGAAGTTTGGAAGTTAGCGTGCCAAGCCCAGGACCAATCTCGAGGATGACATCGTCTTTTGAAATTTCTGCTGTTTGCACAATGGAATTGACAACATTTTCGTCAATCAAAAAATTTTGCCCGAAGTTTTTGTTAGCAGTAATGTGATATTTTTTCATTATAAATTTGGTTTCTTGTATTAAATCCATTTTTCAATCCTTGTCTTTTTCTTTCATTATAATATAAATTGATCGAAAAATCAATAGAATAATCATTGAAAATAATATTGGCAAAATAAAAAATGTATGATATAACTAAAATAATCAATAATAAAAGAAGGAGTATTTTTTATGATTGTTATTATGTTAGGTGCGCCAGGCACAGGAAAAGGAACTGTCGGGAATTTGTTGGCACAAAAATTGCAAATTCCGCATATTTCAAGCGGAGAAATTTTTAGAAGCTATATTCATGATGCAGATGAAATTGGGGAGCAGGTAAAAGCTTATGTTCAAGAAGGAAAACTTGTTCCAGACGAACTTACCATTCAATTATTGGAAAAAAGATTATCAGAGCCAGATACGCGAAACGGTTGTATTTTGGATGGCTATCCACGTACGGTTGTGCAGGCTGAAAGTTTGGATAATTTGCTCCAATCACAAGGAAGAAAAGTCAAAGTGGCGGTTAATTTAAGTTTGTCAGATGATGAAATTGTAGATAGAATTAGCAAAAGAAGAACTTGCCCCAATCCAGATTGCAGAGAAATTTATAATTTAGATTTTCGCAAACCGAAAGTAGAAAATATTTGTGACAATTGCGGGACAAAGTTAATCATTCGTGAGGACGACAACGAGCAAACAGTCCGAAAAAGATTAGAAAATTATCATAATATTTCAGAAAGCTTAATTGAGTTTTATAAAAATAAAGATATCTTATATACCGTTAAACTCAACAATGAATCCAATAAAGTATCAAGTGATATTGCAGAGGAGATTGGAGAATATTTGAAAAAATAGAGGTGAAAATACGTGCCAAAAGAGCAAGATGTTGTGGAGATTGAAAAACGTGCGAATGATAAGGAATATGTGCTAAAATGCGTGGCGCAAAAAGGGGCTTTGTTGGAATTTGTCTCAAACGAATTGAAAAATGATAAGGAAGTGGTACTAGAGGCAATCCAAAATAATCCAGAGGCTTTAGAGTTTGCAAGTGATGAGCTAAAGGCGAATCGAGAGGTGGTATATGCTTCTGTTAGCAAAGTGGGATGGACGTATTGCTATGCCAAAGAAAACTTGTTGACGGACAGGGAACTTTTGCTGGCTGGTTTAAAGCAAACAGGTCAAATTCTGTATTTTGCGACAAAAAAAATGCGAGCAGATAAAGAAATTGTACTAGAAGCTGTCAAAAATAAGGGAATTATTGTCAAATATGCGAGCCAAGAGCTGAAAAATGATTTAGAAGTTGGACTTGCGGCAATTTCGCAAGATAAAAGTTCTTATCAATTTTTGAGTGAGGATTTAAAAGAAAATGAAGAAATCCGAAAGAGATTAGAAGAATAGAGAAATTATCATACATACAACGGCTACACACTAGATTAAACTGTTGTGGCTTCTTAATTAATGCGTAGGAACATTGTAGAATGTACATAAGGAGGATTAACGTATGTATGAGATTGATTTTAAAGCAATGGGAAAACGCATTCGTGACAAAAGAAATGAACTAAAATTAACACAAGAAAAAGTGGCTGAAATGATCGATATTAGTCCATCTCATGTGGGAGAAATTGAACGAGGGACAAGTGTTTGTAGTGTGGAAGTTTTGGTAAATCTAGCCACTGTATTGGATTTGAATTTAGATACTTTGGTAAAAGGTATTAATGATAAAAATGCTGACAATGCTTTTTCTGAAATATTGGACACTTTATCTACTGAGCGCAAAGACTTATATATTAGGATTTGTGAAAATATTGCAGGGACTTTAAAATAAACATTTGACGTTTTTACAAAAAAGTAGTATAATAATTTTGAGTAAATTGAATAGTCGCTGATGAATTCCGAAAGGAACCATGAGAGGAAAGTCCGGGCTCCATAAAGAGCAGGATGCTTGATAACGTCAAGCGAGGGTAACCTTAGGGAAAGTGCAACAGAAAATAACAGCCAGTTTATCGTAAAAATTATTTTAATTTATCGTGGAAAAATTTTTGATAAAAAATTTTACTCGATTTCTCAAAGAGAGGAAATTTTAGAAAAGTGAAAAAATTTTTACGGTAAACTGGTTAAGGTGAAAAGGTAAGGTAAGAGCTTACCGGTGCTATAGTGATATAGTGCGTCAGTGTAAACCCCATCCGGAGCAACACCTTGCAAAAAGAGAAACTTAGCTCTTTAAAGTCTCTGATTTATTTTGCATGAGTGGCTTGAGGTAGATAGCAATATCTATCCTAGATAAATGACTATTCACGACAGAACCCGGCTTATAGATTTACTTATTTTAATTGAATAAGAGTAAAAATGGGAGGAATTTGAGAAAATTAAATTTCTCTTATTTTGGATGAAAAAATTTCTTACAACTAAAATCATGAAAAATATTATGACGTCATTTTATTTGACACCTTATATTTTTTTCTTTTTTGATGTAAACTAAGCTTATATTAAAAAAAGAAAGAGGGGAAACAAAAGATAGAGAATTTTTTGAACACAAAAAAAGTAGGAAAAGAATCCTATAATTTTTTAAAAAGAAACAACGGTATTACTCTAGTTGCATTGGTTATAACCATTATTGTGCTGTTGATTTTAGCAGGTGTATCAATCAATTTGGTAGCGGGCAGTAACGGGATTTTAGGACGAGCCCAAAAAGCAGTAGATGTGAACAACATGGCACAAATTAAGGAAGAAATTGAATTAAAAATTGCAGAATTGCAAATGGATTACTATATGAAAGACAACAATTTTGCAAGTGCGAATGAATACGTCAAAGCAGAATTGGAAAAAGGTGTAGAACTTTCAAACGGGGCAGAAGTTTCATGTGACAGCAGTGGAAAATTAAATTATGAAGGCTTAGAAATTGGAACCTTAAATTCAGACGGAACTGTAACAATTGATGGCGAGTTAAGTGGAAACCAGATTGTGACGAAATACACAGTTTCATACAATGCCAATGGCGGAACAGGCGCGCCAGCTAGCAAAAAATATGCAGCAGGAGAAAGCGTGAGCATTGATTTTACGACAAAACCAACGAAAAAAGGTACAAATTTCCTAGGTTGGGCAACAAGTAGCACAGCAACGACGCCAGAATATACAACTTCAGGAAGTTTCACAATGGGAAGCCAAAGTGTGACATTGTATGCTGTGTGGGAAACGTTAGCTGGAACAGCAGCAATTAAGCCAGAATATTATGGAGACAAGGTAAATTATTCAGCAAATGGAGTAGACGATTGGCAAGTGTTCTTAAATGACGGAAGTAGTATTTATTTGATTTCAAGTGATTATGTGCCAAGCAGTGGAATGACAATTACAAGTGATGTTGCAAAAGTAGAAGGAAATGATTACAAAGTAATAGGAAATAGTAGAGATGGATTAGCTAATTGGTTAACAAACACATCAAATTGGACTAATTATGCAACTGGTTTTAGTGGAGCAACGGCAACAGGAGGAGCAAGCAAAGAACAATTTTGTGCTAGTTATAATACAAAATATGGAACATCACATTCAAATGGATTAAGTACTTCTTCTGATATTACAGTAACGAACACAGTTGCTCCTTACGTTATTACAAGTATAACTATTGCTCCAGCTTATTGGTTGACATCAGCATGTTCTGACAACGCTGCCTACATGTGGCATGTGGGTTATCAAGGTCATGTGAGTTTCCATTTCTATGACTATGCCGATTATGGCGTTCGTCCTCTTGTGAAGTTGCCTACAAATGCAAAAATGAACTGGAATAGCACGGCTTGGGATTTGAGTGAATAAAGATTATCTAAGGAGAGGGCGGCTTGCCCTCTCCTTAAAATCCTCTCCCAGCAAAAGGAACCATCGACTGGTTCCTTTTGAAACCTCCAGTCTAGAGGTTTGCAGGGGACAATTGGCTCCACTCGGCTCTTCCCACAAGTAATACTAATCGTGAATTTCAAAGCTAAAACTATGTTTTATCTTTTCAATATCACTCAAGTATTACTTTGCGGTCCCCACGAGAGCCTCGCTGGTGGAAAAATATTACAAAAATCTAAATCGCTGGAAAAATGCCTAAAATTCGATTTAAGGCATTTTATATCTTAGACGATATTTATGTCTGCTTTTTAATTTTAAGGGCCTTCTTGAGGCTTAAAATGCGTCGTCAAAAAAGTGAAAAGTCTCGTACTAAATCTAGAATGTCTCTAAAAAATCCATAAAAATACTTTTTAGGCGGTTTTAGATAAAATTTGAGCTTGAAGTCAATTTTTAAGAAACAGTGGCTTAAAATCGATTTTTGAGGTGCAATTTTACAATTCTGTAAGAAGTTTTGAAGTTCAAGAAAAGATAAAGAAAAATGTCAAATAATGTAATTTTTTATCATTTTTTAGATATAAAAACTTGAAATTTATTCAAAAAAGAACTTGAAAAATTAATGAATATGTTATATAGTAATAAATATATTTTGAATAATACTAGGAGGAACTTTTAAAATGATAGAAAATAGTTTAGTACCTTATGTAATAGAGCAAACAAGCAGAGGAGAAAGATCTTACGATATTTTCTCAAGATTGTTAAAAGATAGAATTATATTTTTGGCAGAAGACGTGAATTCTGCATCAGCTAGCTTAGTTGTGGCACAGTTGTTATTTTTGGAGTCAGAAGATCCAGATAAAGAAATTTCGTTATATATCAATAGCCCAGGAGGCTCTATTACAGATGGAATGGCAATTGTAGATACCATTAATTATATTAAATGTCCGGTTTCTACGATTTGCGTAGGAATGGCAGCAAGTATGGGGGCAGTTTTATTAGCATCAGGGGCAAAAGGAAAAAGATTTGCTACGCCAAATGCTGAAATTTTAATTCATCAACCATTGATTGGTGGTGGAGGACTTTCTGGTCAAACAACAGAAATTAAAATTCATGCTGATCATATGGTAAGAACCAGAGAAAAATTGAATAAATTGCTAAGTGAACGAACAGGTCAAAGTTTGGAAACCATTCAAAATGATACGGAAAGAGATAACTATATGACAGCTCAGCAAGCACTAGATTATGGATTAATTGATGGTATTTTAGATAAAAGAAATTAATTTTTAGAAAGGACTGAAAAATGCCAAAAAGTCAGGATAGAAATATAAAATGTTCTTTTTGTGGAAAACCACAAGAAGTTGTGAAAAAAATCATTGCTGGACCAAGCGGTGTGTTTATTTGTGATGAGTGTGTTAATCTATGTCAAGATATTATTGAAGAAGAAATTTATGATGACGAAGAGGTAATTGAACCAATTGACATGCCAACTCCAGTTGAAATAAAAAAAATTTTAGATGAATATGTCATTGGGCAAGAAGAGGCGAAAAAAACGTTGTCTGTGGCTGTTTACAATCATTACAAAAGAATTAATAATTTGGAATTTATGGATGACGTTGAAGTGCAGAAAAGTAATATTTTGCTTCTTGGACCAACGGGTTGTGGAAAAACATTGTTGGCACAAACGTTAGCAAAAATTTTAAATGTGCCATTTGCTATTGCAGATGCGACAACTCTTACAGAAGCAGGTTATGTGGGAGAAGATGTGGAAAACATTTTATTAAAACTACTGCAAGCCGCCAATTTTGACACAGAAAAAGCACAAAAAGGAATTATTTACATTGATGAGATTGATAAAATCACAAGAAAGTCTGAAAATCCTTCGATTACAAGGGATGTAAGTGGCGAAGGCGTGCAGCAGGCATTACTTAAGATTATTGAAGGAACGGTTGCTGCAGTTCCGCCACAAGGGGGGCGAAAGCATCCGCATCAAGAATTTTTGCAAATTGACACGACCAATATATTGTTTATTTGTGGTGGCGCTTTTGAAGGTTTGGAAAATATCATAAAAGATAGAATTGGCAAAAAGTCAATGGGATTTGGTGCCAATATTGAAAGCAAGAAAGATATTAACAAGACAGAAATATTCAAAAGTTTATTGCCACAAGATTTATTGAAATTTGGTTTGATTCCAGAATTTGTGGGACGTCTTCCGATTACGGCTACTTTAGAAGGTTTGACACGTGAAGCATTAATCGATATTGTAACAAAGCCAAAAAATGCACTTGTAAAACAATATAAAAAATTGGTAGAATTAGATGGTGTTGAACTTGAATTTGAACCAGAGGCATTAGAAGTAATTGTTGACAAAGCACTGGAGAGAAACACTGGTGCAAGAGGGTTGCGTTCTATTATTGAGGAAATTATGAGAGATGTCATGTATGATATTCCATCTAATTTGAATATTACGAAATGCATGATTACAAAAGATACAGTGGAATTGAACCATGAGCCGAAATTGGTAATTGATGAAAATAAAAAACGTGAACCTATTAAATTAAAGAGAAAAATAAAGAGTGCCAATAAAGCAGAAACTGCCTGAATTGTAAGAAAGGGATAAGGAAAATGGAATTTTTAGAGTTAACGAAAGCGAGATATTCGTGTAGAAAATTTTTGAAAAGGCAAGTGGAAAAAGAAAAAATTGAGAAAATTTTAGAGGCGGGAAGGTTGGCACCAACTGCTTGCAATTTCCAACCACAGAGGATTTTAGTAATAACAGATAGCGAAAAAATAGAAGCATTAAAAGAATGTACCAAATTTACATTTGATGCACCAGTTATTTTGCTTGTATGCTATGATAAAGGCGAATCTTGGAAACGAAAGTATGATGGGCATGATGAAGGAATTGTGGATAGCAGCATTGTTTCTACACATATGATGCTGCAAATTTCTGAATTGGGTTTAGGTTCTACGTGGGTTGGTTCATTTGACACGAATAAGGCAAGAGAAATTTTAAACGTTCCGGAAAATTTTGAAATTGTTAATTTATTACCATTTGGTTATCCTGCAGAAGATGCATTGCCAAGTGCAAAGCATGAGGAAAGAAAAGAGTTGAAAGAAACAGTTTTTTGGAATGAATTTTAAAATCATAAAATTGTAAATTGTCAATGATTTTTTCAATTTTTTATAAAAGACAGAACATATCATGTGGTAGTGAAATTTCAAATTGCATTTTTTGGTTTGTCAAAGGATGAAGAAATGCAATTTTATAGGCGTGAAGTGCTTGACGTGAAATGAATTCTGAAGGATTTCCGTATAAAGTATCTCCTAAAAGAGGATGTCCAATATGCTTTGAATGGACGCGAATTTGATGTGTTCTGCCAGTTTCTAATTTGAATTCTACGAAGCAATAATTTTCAAAGTTTTGAATGAGTTGAAAGTAAGTGATTGCTTTTTGCCCATTTGGATTTACTTCACGCTCAATAATACTGCTTTCTTTGCGACAAATCGGCGCATCAATAGTACCAGTTTTTTGTAATAAGTTCCCAGTTAATATGGCTTGATAATTTTTTTCAAAAGTATGATTTTTCATTTGGCGACTTAAATTTTCTTGCACATATTCATTTTTCGCAAAAATTACAAGCCCAGAAGTATCTTTGTCTAAGCGATTTACGGGGCGAATTTTAGTCTTAATATGGTTTTGCATAAAATAATATTGCACACCATTTGATAAACTATCTGAGAAATGCAACATAGATGGATGCACAGGGACCCCATAAGGTTTGTTAAGAATGAGCATGGTTTCGTCTTCAAAAACAATTTCCAAATTTATTTTGATGGGGACAATATTTTCACTTGTTTCCTCAAAAGAAATATCAACAATTATGTTATCATTCAGTTTTAAAGATGTAAAGGGAAAAGCGATTTCGTTGTTGATAAAAATCTTGTTGTTTCGTTTTAGTTTCAGAAGCAGTCGTTCCGAAACTAAAAAGTGCTTTTTTAAAACATCTTTTACAGTTTTATATTGATGATTCGTATTTTTATATTCTAGTTTCATAAACATATTTTAACATAAACTTGAGCGTTTGGCAATAAAAACAAGGGGCTGTAAAAAACTCCAATCTTTTACAAGATATTAAGTTTTTTTACAACTCCTTGTTGTGACTTAGTCGAGTGTGACTGCAATATTGCCGTCTGGCAAATAAAACAGTTTTATCGCGACCTGAGATTTTTCTTCCAGGCGAGCATAGCGCCGGTCAGAAGTGTGCACTAAGTATTGCTTTTTATTGTAGCCAATGTGAACTACGTTATTATCAGCTTTTTTGAGCACGATGCCGTAAATTTTTTCGGCATTTTTTCTCCGTTTGTGAAGATAATAAAAAATCGTGCCACCAGTGCTTATTGTTGCAAGTGCCGCAATAATAATTGACATGCGTTCTTCTCCTTTCATGATGCAAAAATAAATAATAAATTTATTATATCAGTTTTAAAGATAATTTGCAAGAATTTTTTACAGTTCCTTAAAATTAATGTTTAAAATGTCTCATGTGAGTGAAAATCATGGCTATGCCATATTCATTGCATTTATCAATGGAAAGTTGGTCTTTTTTTGCGCCACCTGGTTGGATAATCGCAGTAATTCCTGCAGCATGTGCGGCTTCTACGCAGTCGTCAAATGGGAAAAAGGCATCTGATGCCAAAACAGCATTTTGTGTCGCAGTTTCACTAATTAATTCTTTCGCATGTTCCACACATTGTTTGGTTGACCAAATTCGGTTGACTTGTCCGGGACCAATACCAACGGTTTGCTTATCCTTAGCAAGGGCAATTCCGTTTGATTTCACAAACTTGACAACTTTCCAAGCAAACATCAAATCCTCCAATTCTTTGTCCGTTGGGGCACGGTCTGTTACAACTTCGTATTCATCTAGCAATTTGGAATCAATTGTTTGTACAATAATACCACCATTGATTTTTTTGATATCATATGAATTTTCAGCTTGTTTTACAGTAATTTCTGGTAATTCTAAAACACGAACATTTTTCTTTTTTTGGAGAATGCTTAGAGCTTCCTCTACGAAAGAAGGTGCAACAATGACCTCTAAAAACATTTCTGACATTTCTTTTGCGATTTCAGCTGTGATTTCACGATTTGCAACAACAATGCCTCCAAAAATAGACATGTTATCAGCAGAATATGCTTTTTGCCAAGCTTTGTAAATATCGCTATCACTGCCGACACCACAAGGGTTGCCATGTTTGCAAGCAACAATAGTTGGTTCGTCAAATTCTTTTAGAAGCTCTAAAGCACCGTTTGTATCGTTGATATTGTTGAAGGATAGCTCCTTACCATTCAATTGTTTGGCAGTTACTAACGAACCTTCACATTTTCCCACTTCTTTATATAAACAGCCAGTTTGATGCGGATTTTCGCCATAGCGCATTTCCTGTACTTTTTCAAATGTCAAAGAAAGTGTAGCAGGGTATGAATTATCTTCACGCTCGTTTTTTATGTAATTGCAAATCATTGCATCGTAATTTGCAGTATGCTCAAACACCTTTTGCATCAAGTAAAATTTTGTGTCAAGAGAAACTTTTTTATTTTCCCTTAATTCGTTTAAAACTTTTTCGTAATCTGCAGGGTCTGTAATAACAGTCACATCTTGATAATTTTTGGCAGCAGAACGAAGCATAGTTGGACCACCAATATCAATATTTTCAACACATTCCTCACGTGTAACGTTTTCTTTTAAAATAGTTTGCTTAAAAGGATACAAATTAACAACAACAAAATCAATGGTGTCAACATTTAAGTCTGCCAATTGTTTCATGTGATTTGGGTTGTTTCGCATTGCCAAAATTCCCGCATGAACTTTTGGATGAAGGGTTTTCACACGCCCGTCCAAACATTCTGGAAATTCTGTTAAATCCGAGATTTCGATGGCGTTTACATTGGCTTCTTTTAGTTTTTTGAAAGTTCCGCCAGTTGAGATAATTTCGATGCCAAGGTTTTCTAATTCTTTGGCAAATTCGACAATACCAGTTTTGTCAGAGACACTAATTAAGGCTTTCATTTTATTTCCTCCTCATTTTTAATAAATTTTATCTCATAATGTCAAAAAATATTATATCACAAAATTTGGAAAAAGTAAAGCAAAAATGAAGTATTATGTAATTTAATTCTGATATTTCATGTGAAAAACGTTGACAAGTTAGTCAATATAATGTAAAATACAAACAATAGTTTTTATCAAAAGAATGTAGTTTATTTAACATAACAAAAATGGCATGTTAAATTTGCGGGCGAGGTAAAAAAGTCGATGTTAAGAAAACGGGCGCAGAAAAATCTATCGTTTTTTAGTGATTTATGATAAAAGGAGAAAATTATGATTGTTAAAAATCCAAAATTTGAAGTGTCGGCGGTGGGACCGAAGCAATATCCGAAAGGGGATTTGCCGGAAATTGTGTTAGTTGGAAAATCAAATGTAGGGAAATCCTCGTTTATCAATACGATGTTAAATCGAAAAAGTTTGGCAAGAACGAGTAATACGCCGGGTAAAACGCGTCAGATTAATTTTTATAATATTGACAATTTATTTTATTTTGTAGATTTGCCGGGTTATGGTTATAGCAAAATGTCGAAGCAGGAGAAGGTTTTTTCGGGAAAATACATTGAAGAATATTTGCAAAAGCGCGAAAACATTGTGCTGATTGTACATTTGTTGGATATTCGTCATCAGCCAACAGAAGACGACTTGCATATGTATGATTATATTTTACGTTCTAATTTGCCATTTATGGTAGTAACGAATAAGGCAGATAAAATTGCTGTTACGAAAGTGGATGCGGAAGCGGAAAGAGTGAAACAAACATTAGGCATTTCTTATAGTACAATTTTACCTTTTTCGGCAGAGCGAAAAATTTATACAGAAAAAGTTTGGGAAGAAATTGAAAAAATGCTCAAAATAGAGATGTAAAGTTTAGTTTACATGACGAAAAATAGCATGTTAAGTTTACGGGGGGGGACGAAAAATGCGATGTTAAGAAAACGGGCGCGGAAAAATCTGTTATTTAATACATAAAAAATTGGAAAATTTCATAAAATAGTAGCGGTGATTTTATGGAAGAAGAATTTATTAAAGAAATCAAAGTGACGAATCAAGCACAAGCAAGTTCGTATGAAGAACTCATGAGTAATCTTGAGAAAACAAAAAGAAATTTGGAGGCTGACTATGCTAATTTGCAGTATATTGATGACCAAAGTTTGGTGGATTATTATACGTATAAAATCAAGTCAGACCAAGCGCAATATGATTATTTAATTAAACAAGCAAAAAGAGTAGAAACAGGAACTTATTTATAAGGAGAAAAAATGGAAAAAATTTTTGAACTAGGATTAGTTTTGGGGAGATTTCAAACATTTCATAAAGGGCATAAACAATTGATTGATATGACTAGAAATTTATGCCAAAAAACACTTATTTTGATTGGTTCTGCACAGGAAAGCGGAACCCCCAGAAATCCTTTTAAGCTAGAAATAAGAAGGGAAATGGTTTCTCAAATTTATTCGCAAAAAGATGTAATCATTTGTGCATTAGATGATATGACAAATGAGGACGATATTTGTTTTGAATGGGGAAGTTACATATTGGAGCATGTGGAAAAAATGATTGGCAGGTTGCCAGATTTAATGGTGTACGGCAAGGACGAATCGCGCAAAGGTTGGTTTTCAGAAGAGGATAGTAAGCAGTTTTCGGAACTGATTGTGGCACGTGATAAAATCAATATTTCTGCTACAAAATTAAGGGAATTTTTGGTGCAAGATAAAAAGCAGGAATGGCAAAAATACGTGCCAGAAGAGATTTGGGACAAGTACGAATGCCTAAGAGAAGAATTGTTGAAATTGAGATAAGAACGAAAATATGAAGGAGAAAATATGAGACAAGACATAGCAATGAAATATAATCGAAGAATTTATCCAGTTTATAAAGGAATTGGTTGGGATCCATTATTTTATTCAGCCATTATATTTTTGTTTTTAACACAAGTAAAAGGAATTGAGGCGGCAAAAGTGTTGTATGCAGAATCTGCTTATTCGCTATTTGGGTTAATTTTGCAAATTCCATCCACTATTTTAATTGAAAAATTGGGCGGTAGAAAATCATTAATATTCGGTAATTTATTAGTGACAATCCAAGTTGCTATGATGATTTTTACCAATCATTTTGCAATTTTATTGATTGCGTATATGATATTAGCGCTCGGGACTTCGCTGAAAGATATTTCGGAATGTAGCGTGTTATATGATGCCACTAAAGTTTGCAAAGGCAAGAATTCACTAGGAAAGATTGATGCAAAAGGTTCTTCAGTGAGTTATGCGTTAATGGCAATTTCGTCTGTTTTGGCAGGCTATTTGTTTGTAATCAATCCTTATATTCCAATTATATTATCTACTCTCACGTCTTTATTGGCTGTTGTTATTGCTTATCGCTTTGAAGAAATTGAAGGGGAGGAAAAGGAAAATACCACGATTGCAGAAAGTGTAAGTGATATGAATTTTTGCTATTTTGACATTGGTACAATGCTTTGCGGTACAATTTCAAGATAAAATACATAGAAAATTTAGAAATAAAACATTAGCTTTTTTGTCTATTCCAGTTTTTGTATCCTTTATTGTGATTGGCATGGTTGCTGGCTTTGAAAAAAATAGAATGGTTACAATAATAGTTGTGTTTAGTATGTTTTGCGTGCAGCATTTTTTGAGGGCTCCTTATTGGACGCTGGAAAATAAATATATGACCAATTTTACAAATCCAGCTATTCGCGTGAAAATTTTATCGGCTAGTAAATTTGTGCAAAGAGTGGCAAGAATGGCAATTTCTTTTTTAGCTGGTTTGTTATTAGAATATTATAGTACAAGTGAGGCATATTTTATTATAGGAACCATAGGGCTTTTGACGATTTTGCTTGTTTTAAATTATATGAAAAAAAGAATTGGTTTAGTTCCAGAAGAATATGATAGGCAAGATATAGAATATATGGTTTCAAAAAATTAATTTTTAAGTCCTTGTAAAAAAGGGCTTTCTTTTTTATGTTATTTGTGATATAAATATACAAAGGAGGAAAGATATGCAAAAATATACAGATAAAGAAGTGTTTAATCAAAGATTTGTGGAAATGAATGAGAACAAAGAGGTAAAGCATAGAGAAACTGCATATGATAATTGGCTGGCTGATTATGAAGCAGAAATTGAAAAATGTGAAACCGCGATTGTTGACTTGGGGTGTGGATTAGGAAATAATACCTATTATTTAATTGGAAAGGGAAAAGAGGTTTTAGCTTGCGATTATTCGGAAGTGGCGATTGAGACATTGCAAAAAGAGCTTCCACAAGCGAAAACAAAGCTATTTGATATGGCGCAAAAATTTCCAATTGAAGATAATTATACAGATATTGTTATTGCGGATTTGTGTTTGCATTATTTTACAGAAGAAGTGACGAAGGAAATTATTGCAGAAATCAAAAGAATTTTAAAGCCGAATGGAGTGCTGCTATTTCGTGTAAATTCCATTCATGATGATAATTATATGTTAAAACAAAATACAGTGGATAAAGATTTTTTTTGGGAAGAAGGACAGAAAAAAAGTAAAAGAGTTTTTCAGGAAAAGAGCATTCGAGATTTTTTTGCAGATTGGAAAATTGAAAAAGTGAAAGAAGAAAAAATGCTTCGTTATGAACTTGCTAAAATTGTTTGGAATTGTGCTGTTCGCAAGATGTAAAGTTTAGCTTACATAGCCAAAAATGACGATGTTAACTTTACGGGCGCGATAAAAATGGCATGTTAAGAAAACGGGCGGGGCTAAAAATAGAATTTTTGAGGAGGTTAAAATTATGAAAGTGTTGGTAGGAGGAATCATTCAAAAAGGAAGCAAAATATTAATGATACAAGAAGCACAAGAGAATTGCTATGGGCAATGGAATTTACCAACAGGGAAATTAGATGATGGAGAAAGCATTTTTGAAGGGGCCATTCGCGAGATTTTTGAGGAGACAGGTTGCAAAGTAAAATTGACGAAAGTTTTACCAATTTTATCTTCGAGAAAACCGAGCCTTGTAAGAATTATTTTTCTGACAGAATTGGTAGAAGAAAATATTCAGTTTGATAAAAGTGAAATTTTAGATGCCAAATGGATGGAAATAGAAGAAATCAAGAAGATGCCAAAAGAAAAATTAAGGGCATATGAGCATATTTTAGAAGACATTAGACAGCTTGAAGCAAATGAAATTTATGATTTAGATATTATCCGAGTTATGGATAGAAAATAAAGTGAGGAGGTTAAAAGATGCACGTAATTGTAACAGTTTGTATTCAAGAGGAAGGGAAATTTTTGATTGTACAGGAAGGAATTCCAAAAGCGTATGGTTTGTGGAATTTACCGGGTGGTCATTTGGATGATGAGGAAGATTTGCTAGAAGGTGCCATGCGAGAGGCAAAGGAAGAAACTGGTTTGGATATAGAAATCACTGGAATTATGTCTATACAAAGGAATATGATACGTGGTTTAAATCATGTGAGAGTTATATTTAATGCCAAAAAAGTTGGTGGAGAAATTGCGTTTGACAAGGATGAAATTTTGGCGATTAAATGGGTAACACCAGAAGAAGCGGAAAAAATGGATAAAGCTACTTTAAGAGAACAAGAGTTATTTTTGGATAATGTGGAAGATGTCAAAAATTGCAGAAACTATCCATTAGAAATGATGAAGACTTTTAGATAGGAGGTTTATATGGAAAAATTATTGGTGTTAGGGACTGGAGGAGGTTTGACGACAGAGTGTTATAATACATGTTTTTTATTGCAAAATCAGGACCAATATTTCTTGGTAGATACTGGAGCGGGTGCGCAGATTTTAAATCAAATACAGAAGGCAAATGTAACTTTGAACCAAATTCATGATATTTTTATTTCGCATAAACATGTAGACCATTTGCTTGGCGTGTTTCCATTACTGCGAGTAATCTGTCAAGAGATGAGGCAAAACAAGTATCAGGGAAATGTCAATCTATATTGTTCCAAAGAAGTGCATGAAATTATCGAAAGATTTATTTTGGATACGTTTCATGGGATGCATATTGATATATATCATAAGAACGTAATTTTTCATGAAATTGAAAATGAACAAGAATATTCTATCATAGGTTATCAAGTGAAAGTGTTGGATTTATTTCCCAAAGAAGATATTGTGCAATTTGGCTTTCAGACAAAATTAAACAATGGAAAAGATTTTACCTTTTTAGGGGATGTGCCTTGTAGTAAAAAGAATTTTAATTCTTTGGCATACTTTAGATAACTGTATGGAAGAGAGAAAAAGCTTGTATACGCAGGAAGCAAAGGAATATTTTCAAGGCAATATTTTTGTGCCAAATGATTTGGATGAAATTGAATTATAAAGAGATGTAAGGTTTAGCTTACATTGTAAAAATGACGATGTTAACTTTACGGGCGTGATAAAAAGTGGCATGTTAAGAAAACGGGCGGAGTAAAAAATGTATTTTTTTAGATGTTAAGTTTAGTTGCACAAAATTTTTAGTAGAAAGAAGGCAAAAAATGACAGAGATTTGGGAATTATTAGACGAAAATGGAAATAAAACAGGTGAGACAATGCAAGCAGGAGAACCAATTCCAGAAGGACGCTATCATAAAGGGGCTGATGTTTGGATTGTGAATGCTAAAAATGAAATTCTAATTCAAAAACGTTCGCCGAATAAAAGACTTTCTCCCAATGTTTGGGCCATGACGGGTGGTTCTGTCATCAAAGGTGAGACAAGTTTGCAAACGATTGAAAGAGAAGTTTTGGAGGAATTGGGGATTCATTTGAATGTTCAAGATTTGCAGTTAATCGCAACTTATCAAACAGGGGATGTGTGGCTAGATGAATATGTCGTAAGGCAGGAAATTAACTTATGCGATGTTGTAATGCAAGAGATGGAAGTCTCAAAAGTGAAATGGGCAACGTATGAGGAAATTGACGAAATTTTTGAAAAGGGACAGTTTTTAAAAAATCGATGGGAATTTGTCAGAGATTTGATATTGACAAATTTTCTACATATTGGTAAGATAGAAACAGAAAGGAAAAATATATGATTTTTTATCCAGACTATTATTGTGACAAAGTCACAGATATTACGGTTGAATTATTAGAAAGAAACAACATCAAAGGTTTGATTTTAGATGTGGATAATACGCTGATTGATTATGATAAAAATTTGCTAAAAGGGGCAGATGAATGGGTAAAACGTTTGAAAGAAAAAGGCTTGAAATTCATGATTTTATCCAATAGTAACCAAGAAGAAAAAGTGAAAAATGTGGCAAATGTTTTGGGAATTCCGTATTTTTATTTTGCTACAAAGCCACTAAAACGAGGTTTTAAAAAGGCGCAAAAGGAGCTACAACTGGAAAAAAACGAAATTGCCGTGATTGGAGACCAAATTTTTACCGATATTATTGGCGCTAATCGCTCGAAAATGTTTTCGATTTTGGTCAATCCAGTGGCAAAAAAGGACCTTTTTATGACGAAAATCAAACGACCATTGGAAGAAATGATTGTAAAATCTTATGTAAAAAAACAAAAGAAGAAAGAGGACGAAAAAAATGTATGATATCAACAATGTGCATATTTTAGTTTATGTTATATTTGGCATGGTAGGAATATTGGTAGGAAAATTAGTAGCGTGGATGAATTTGAGGTTGCCAGAAGAGCAGAAAATTTTCGCCAAAGATTTTTTTGCAGAGAATAAAAAAGGCATTCCGGGAAGTTACATTTGCATGATTTTGATGGCAGTTTTGTATGTACTATTGCTACGCCGATTTGGGCTGGGAGATACTTTTTTGCAAAACTTAGATTTGATTAAATTTGTAGTTTTGATGCCAATGCTGCTGAGTTCTTTTATGATTGATTTGAAACACAGAATTTTGCCAAATCGCTTGAATTTAACGATTTTTGAATTGGGACTGATTTTTGCCTTTGTTTATGGAATTCAAAATATCAATATGGCGAAAGACATGTTGCTTGGAATGCTTGCTGGTGCTGGGATTTTTGGTGCGATTACAGTGCTTCGGAGGATTGATTGCCGGAAAAGAGGCAATGGGACTGGGCGATGTCAAATTTATGGGGGCGATTGGTTTGTATTTTGGCGTAAGCGCCATTGCTCAAATTTCGCTTTTGGCGTTTTTTGTGGGAGCAATTATATCCGTTGTTGTGCTGTTTGTGAGGGCGTTTATTTTGAAAAGCGATGACCAGTATATGCCATTTGGGCCATTTTTGGTAATTGGTGCAATTGCGTGTATCTTTTTGCCAGCCAATGCGGTTTTTGTTGCATTTATGTCGCTGTGCGCCGCGATTAGTAATAAAATATTGAGCATATTTTAAGGAGGTTTTGTATGAATATACGAATTAAGTGGCTAAGAGACCAGCTCAAACCGATGGAACTTGACGGAATGATTGTTTCTAATCCAATCAATATTAAGTATTTGACTGGTTTGGATGCGGAGGGGATTTTGATTGTGGCGCCAAAGGAGAATGTGTTTATTACGGATTCGAGGTATATTGAGGCGGTTAATAGCATGCTTACGATTGATGACGAAATTGTAGCTTATGATATCAGGTCTTTGAGTAAGTTTGATTATGAAGGCTTTTTTATGGATTGCAGGGAAGTTGGTTTTGAGGAAAAATATGTGACTTATGAGATTTACAAAAAGTATTTGCAAATGTATCAAGTGAGCCTTGTGGAAACGGACGGCATAATTGAAAATCACAGAGTTGTGAAAGATGAAGAGGAAGTTGAGCGAATTAAAAAGGCGTGTGAAATAACGGATTGTGCTTTTGAGCATGCGAAAAAAATTTTGCGTTATGATATGACGGAAAAAGAGTTGGCTTTTGAGATCGAGAGATTTATGATTGAAAATGGAGCGGATGGATTGGCGTTTGACTCGATTGTTGCTTTTGGCGAAAATACTTCAATGCCACATGCGGTGCCAACAGAGCGCAAGCTAAAATCAGGTGATATTGTCCAATTTGATATTGGGGCGAAGTATAAAGGTTATTGTGCCGATTTTTCGAGAGTAATTTTTGTGGATGAGATGAAAGAAGAATATGCCAATTTGTATGATTTTGTTTTGGAGCAGCAGGGGAAAATGGAGAGCTGTTTTAAAGATGGGGCGAATATCAAGCAAGTGATTAAAGATAGAGAAGTGGATTATCATTTGAAAAATTGCGAAATTTTGCATGCTTTTGGACATGGAGTTGGCTTGTCTGTGCATGAAGAACCGATTTTGAGTTCAAAAATGGAACTGTATTTGAAGGAAAATGCGGTAATTGCTATTGAGCCTGGTGTGTATAAGACAGGGCGTTTTGGTATTAGAATCGAAGATACTTATCAAATTACGAAAAATTCTTGTATAAATTTGACTAAATCTGGAAAAGATTATACTATCATCAAATTAAAAAAGGGTATTGATTTATAAAAAGTTTTATGGTATAATGAAACAGTTAAATAAAATGAGGAAATGAGGTAAATAATTATGGCTGATGTTTATATGGCAGGAGATTTGAGAAATGGAACCACCTTTGAATTAGATAATAATGTGTTTAGAGTTGTTGAATTTCAACACGTAAAACCGGGAAAAGGAGCGGCTTTTGTTCGTGTAAAAATGAAAAATGTCATTACTGGTTCAGTGTTGGAAAGAACGTTTAATCCATCTGAAAAATTGCAAGGTGCAGAGATTGAAAAAAGGGATATGCAATACTTGTATAATGATGGCGAGTTGTATTATTTTATGGATAATAATACTTATGATCAAATGCCTTTAAATCAAGAACAAATTGGCGATGCTTTAAAATATATTAAGGAAAATATGAATGTGACGATGCTTGCCTTTAAAGGAAAAGTGTTTGCAGTTGAGCCACCAATGTTTGTCGAATTGGAAGTTACATATACAGAACCTGGATTTAGTGGAAACACAACAACGACTTCAGGAAAACCAGCTACATTAGAAAATGGCTTAGAAATTTCAGTTCCACTATTTGTTAATATTGGAGACAAAATTAGAATTGACACAAGAACAGGTGAATATATGGAAAGAATTTAATCATCTTATGGTGGATTAAGAGAGGAATGGTAGGCTGATGCTAAAAAATAAGTTTAAGGAAGTAATTAAAAATTTAGAGGAAAATATGAGTGATGAAAAAGATTTAACATATGCTAAATCGCAGATTACGGAATTAACAATGGGCTATTTAGAGGAAATTGGAGAAATTGAAAATTTGTATAAGCAAAAAGTGGCGATGTGTGAACATAGACTGGATGGCTTGGAAGTGCAAGTCCAGCGTTTGGACAATGAAATTTTTCAAGAAGTGGAAACGAATGAACTTAGCGAGGATGCAGATTTGGAACCAATTAAGTGTCCGTATTGCAATACGAATTTTTTTATCGAGTTTGACCATACTAAAAAGGAAATTAAGTGTCCAGATTGCAAAAATATAATTGAACTGGATTGGGGCAATTTTGAAGATGATATGTAGCTTAAACTTGATGTGAACGAAATAGAGTAACAGGATCGATGGCAGTGCCATCGATTTTTGTGCTAAAATGCAAATGTGCACCAGTTGTTGCACCATTTGTAGGGCGGCCTTGAGAAAAGTCAAGATAGGGATTTTGGGGATCGTCATCTAAATATTTTGGACCAACGTGAGCAATCACTTGACCTTTATTAATGAAATCGCCAATTTCTACAATAAAATTTGGTGAAATGTGGGAATAGGAAAAAATAGAATTTTCGGTTGTGATTTTTAAAGTGTAGCCATTGGCGCCGCTCGAAGTCTAAGAAGGTAACGGTGCCAGAGCAAGCAGAATAGATGTTGGTGCCTTCAGGGGCGGGAATATCTATGCCAGAATGATAAGTGGAAGCGCCTGTTGTAGGCGATATGCGCGTTCCAAATGAGGAGGAAATGGTGTAATAGTCTGGCAGAGGCCAAGTGAAATCGTCGCTTGAGAAATAGTAATCAGCTGGGGAGGTTGTAAAATAAGCATTGGAATTTACTATAAAAGTAGTGATACAAGTAATTAAAAAAAGGAAAATAAAAAATAGGAAACCTAAAAAAATTTGTTTTCTCATAAAAACTCCTTATCATAATTTTTAATGAATGTGAAATTTTGTGTGAACTACACATGAAAAGTAAAATTATTATAGCAGGTTTGTTATTGAATGTCAAGTGTAAAATGAAAAATAAATAAAATTTTTTATTTTAGGTAGTTGTATAAGGTTTTGAGACATTGGTAAGCCCCAAAAGATAATCTGTTGATGTATGATATAAACTTGCTAATTTAATTAAAATTTCGCCTGTTATATCGTAGTCTCCATTTTCATAGTGGGCATAACCTCTTTGAGAAATTCCAATCAATTCGCCTACTTGTTTTTGTGTTAAATCTGAATCTTCTCGAAGATCCCTTAATCTCAAATATTTTTTATTTTCTTTCATTTTAAAATCCTTTCTGAAAATATTTTATCATAGACTAATTTAGACTATTGACATTTAGACTAAAATGGGCTAAAATAATTTATAAGATAATTATCTAATAAAAAATAGGAAGGAAATCAAATGAAAAAATCAATCAAAAATGTAGGGGGTGGTCTTGAACAACCCTCAGGAATTACTTTGGTTGCGCTTGTGGTAACCATTATCGTTTTATTAATTCTAGCCAGCGTGTCAATCAATCTTGTGGCGCGGAAGCAATGGCATTTTAGGGAAGGCCCAAAAGGCAGTAGATGTGAACAATATGGCGAAAATCAAAGAAGAAATTGAACTTAAAATAGCGGAATTGCAAATGGATTATTACATGACAGATAATAATTTTGCAAATGTGAATGATTATGTGAAAGCAGAGCTAGAAAAAGGAGTGGAGCTTCCAAGTGGAGCCGTGATTACAACAGATAGCAGCGGCAATTTGAGCTATGACGGAATGCAAATTGGAACTTTAAATCCAGACGCAAGCGTAAGCATTGATGGCGAATTTAATGGAAGCCAAATCGTAACAAAATATACTGTTTCGTACAATCCAAACGGCGGACAAGGCGGACCTGCGAGCAGTAGGCATGAAAATGGCGAAACAGTAAATGTTGATTTTTCAAAAACGCCAACACAAACGGGATGCACATTTTTAGGTTGGGCAAGAAGTAGCACAGCGACGACGCCAGAATATACAACTTCAGGAAGTTTCACAATAAACGGAAATACAACGC
>CANOWW010000015.1 GCA_947571115.1 uncultured Clostridium sp. | reverse complement strand
ACACTGCTATTCGCCTTTTTTCTTCCTTTTTCATTTGCTTCCTCCTTTTATTTTTCTATAATTTGCTTTCTCAAACATCTAATTTAATTTTAGCACTCGTTCGAATGATAGTCAACACTTTTGTTGTATTTTGTAATTTTTTAACATTTTTGTTACATAATTGTAATAATATTTCATTTATTTGAATGTCTTTTCGCTTCTTTGAATGCATTTTTCTACTTAAACACAAAATTATAGTATGATATAAGAAGTAAATTTTAATATATAATAATGGATGGTTAATTATGTTTTTTTTGAGAAGATTAAGGGATTTAAGAGAAGATAATGATTTAAATCAAACAGTACTTGCGGAATTATTGAAAATAACAAGACAACAATATAGCCTTTACGAAACTGGAAAACGTGAAATTCCAGCTCGCTATTTAGGAACTTTAGCAAAATATTACCATACCTCAACAGATTATATTTTAGAGTTGACAGATGACACAAAACCATCTACTCCGCCATACAAAAAGAACCTATCTGCATAGGTTCTTTTTTATCCTAAAAATATCTATTTTTCTATCCATTTTACAAGATTTAGATTTTCTTGGTCTAGCAACATTTCATGTTTTGGCACCACTCTAAACGTGTACCCAAAATTACCACCTGTTGTTAGTTTAATTGTTGCTTCATACCAATATACGTGTTCCTCCAAATCTTCGCCAACTTTTTTCATACTTTGTGTAAACACATTTTTGACAGTTCCATTATCTTGAATTTGCCCAAAATACACTTGTGTTTCTATATTTTCTTCCGAAATATTGGGCAATTTTACTTGACATTTCACTGTAATACTACTACCAGCAATCAATTTTTCATTATCAATATTTTTATCTTGC
Source organism: uncultured Clostridium sp. (assembly GCA_947571115.1). Lineage (GTDB taxonomy): Bacteria > Bacillota > Clostridia > TANB77 > CAG-508 > Scatovivens. The sequence continues at coordinate 40,318 of CANOWW010000015.1, read as the reverse complement.
GAAACTGAAATTCGATTCCAATTCATGTTCAAATTTCGCTTCCATTCTTCATAAGAAGCCACTTTTTCTAAATCTTGGAAATATTTCCTATTTAAATCACATAGCGGCATGTACAGCTGGTTAATATAGTCCACCACCATTCTTGAAGTGCTATATTTTCCTCCTGTGGTTTTAATTGAATTTTTCATCAGTTGTACCCATTGGTCTGAAATCCCTTCTTGGTTTTTCTTATAATAAATCGGTACAATTTTATCTTCCAAAATGTGATAAAAACTATTGCTATCAGCCTTATCTTGTTCTTCATAAGAATTGTAAGTTGCATTTGTACCAATCGCCCAACCGTTGCTTCCAGTGTAACCTTCAGCCCACCAGCCGTCCAAAATACTGCAATTTAGCACGCCATTGACAGATGCCTTCTCTCCACTCGTACCAGACGCCTCCATTGGTCTTCTTGGATTATTTAGCCACACATCAACCCCACTAATCAAATAACGTGACATCGCAATATCATAATTTTCCAAAATGAAAATTTTCCCTTTAAATTGTGGCATCAGTGACATTTCATGAATGTATTTAATTAAATCCTGCCCCTCTTTATCCTGCGGATGTGCTTTTCCTGCAAAAATAATTTGAACTGGCTTTTTCTCATTGTTCAAAATTTGTGTCAATCTTCCAATATCTTTAAAAATCAAAGTTGCCCTTTTGTAAGTTGCAAATCTTCTTGCAAAACCAATCGTCAAAGCTTCTGGATTTAAACTATTGACCATTTCCATTACTTTGTCATAACCAACCTCTGTATTTTCAAAACGTTTTACAAGATTTCGTTTAATCACTTGAATCAATTTTCTTTTTCTTTCAACATGCACTTCCCATAATTTCTCATTTGGAATATTGTCAATCGCTTTCCAAGTCGCATCCAAATGAATGTTGTCTTGCCAATAAGCTGGCAAATATTCATTATATAACTCTTTCAATTTAGGAGCTAACCAACTGCATGTATGAATTCCGTTCGTGACATACGTAATTGGCGATTCGTCTTCTGCAATTTCTGGCCAAACTTCACTAAACAATTCTCTTGAAACTTCGCCATGAAGCTTACTTACACCATTTTTCTTGCCTGCTACTTTTAACGCCAAAATTCCCATATTAAAGCCTGGCTCTAAAGAACTACATTCCTTCATTCCCAAACGCAAAAATTCATCTCTAGAAATTCCAAGTTTTTCGCACAAATTTTTAAAATAACGATCCACTAAATTAATGTCAAAAATATCATTTCCAGCAGGAACCGGTGTATGCGTCGTAAACACAGTTTGCACTGTTGTCATTTCTCTTGCAATCGCAAAAGAAACTTGCTTCTCTTTCATAATATTTTTAATTAATTCCAAAATCAAGAAAGAAGAATGTCCCTCATTCATGTGATACAAAGTTGAGTTATAGCCTAACACTTTAAGCGCCTTAACACCTGCCATTCCTAGCACAATCTCTTGACGAATTCTCATTTCCTTATCGCCACCATACAAAGTCATGGTCACATTTCTCAAATCTTCGTCATTTTGCTCAATATCAGAATCCATCAAATAAAGTTTTATTCTGCCAACATTCACTTGCCATAATTTCAAGTAAATTTTTCTGTCTCCTAAATCCATGTCAATCACTACATCTTCGTCTGCATCATTTTTAACAGGATTAATCGGCAAATTATACAAATCAATGTTGTGATATTCTGAACATTGTTCCCCATATTCATTGATTTTTTGATGAAAATAACCATTTTTATAAAGCAAGCCACAAGCCACAAATGGCACTCCCAAATCACTCGCAGATTTCAAATGGTCACCAGACAAAATACCAAGTCCACCTGAATAAATTGGAATTGTCTCATCCAAGCCATACTCTGCTGAAAAATAAGCAATTAAATCATTTTTATTGTTGGGATAGTTTTTATTGAACCACGTATCGTTGCTTTTCATATAATTATCAAAATTCTTAACATTTTGATTATATTCTTCCAAAAATTTGCTATTTTGTGACATCGCCTCAATTTTTTCTTGAGCAACTAATTTTAGAAATTTGACAGGATTTCTGGTTTGTTCCCACAAATCAATATCCATCATTTGAAATAATCTTAAAAACTCCGTGTTCCATGACCACCACAAATTATTGGCAATTTCATTTAGTCTTTTAATTGAATCTGGAAGTTGTGGAACAACTGTGATTTTATTGAATATATACATGATATATTCCTCCTTTGTAAATTATAATTTTCAACACTCTTTTGTTTTTATCATTATATTTTAATTGGGTTATTTTGTCAATTGTTTTTTAGAATATTTAAAATTTTATATTACATTTTTGTAACATTTAACACAAACGACTTTTTTTATGGTATAATTTGTTATGGTAGGGATATTATGTATCGTTTACCATAAAGGTTATAAATTTTGAAAAAAACGGACTAATCATATAAAAATTTACAATTTGAAAGGATTGTGACAATTATGGATTTAAACTCTTTAGAAAATATTCGACTATTGCGTAACTGTATTGCAATAGAAATTCAAAAAATTCAAGATAGTGATAATAGTGAAAGTTTGGAAATGCAAAATAAAATTAATAATTATACCAACCTTTTTCACCTTTTAATTAGAGCCGACGCTGAAAATGTTTTGCAAAGTCAAATTGGAGATTTGGCACAATTAGGCACTTATATGCTTTCTACGCCACCAAAAGAGATTTTGGAAAAATATACAAATATTGTCAAGCAATCCATGTTAGATACGAATACCTATGATGAAAAAAAATTTAATCGATTCAAAAATGCTTTTTACGCTGATTTTAAAGAAAACACAAAGGAGCAACAACAACCTAACCCAAATACAGACGGAAACTTAACTTCTACCATGAACGATTTTCAAAAACTTTTTGAAAATCACAAACCCTATAATATGTCGCCATCACAATTTAGGGATTTTTCGGCACAGTTTAAACATCTTGTCAGCGCTTTTGGAAAAGATAAGTTTCAACAATATTTTGACCCCTTTGGTCAAACGGTTACAGGTATGCAAATCTCTTACGATACAACGAATCATTCGAAAAAAACGTATCAAACGACTTTAACACTTTTAGATAGTACTGGAATGAAGTCTAGCCGTGCTTTTAGAGAAACAGCTCCTGCTTCATTAGAACTTGCAAAACCTTACCAAAATTTGTGTTATTCTTATTTAGAAGCAGATAAATATTCTGCCATTGACACCAGTTTATTAGACCAAACCAGCATCAAAAAACAAATGGATACTTTTACAAAATGTTATAGAAATTTAAAAGATATGGTTCCTCTCATCATTAATATACGAGACAATAGAATTATTATTTCAGGAAAAAGTGACTGTGAAATAGAAAAAACACCTCAAGAAAACACTTCTGCACACGATTTAACAGAAGAATTTGCTATTTAAAGCCGTGTGTGTCCGTTATTCAACAGCTGTATATCATTGACTTTTCATACATTTTGTGCTATAAAATTGTAAAAATATAGAATTTTATACTTTCTATTAATGGCAAAATCTAGCGCACCCTATAAAGAGTGCGTTTATTTTTGCTAGTGTATCCATTTTAGATACTTCTATAATGATTTTTTATTAACAATAAAATTTTATATCATCTATATCATTAATTTTATAGTATTCTTTCCATTTTGAAATAATTAAGAAATAGTGTTTAGCAATTATATCCAATAATTTATTTAAATCATTTTGAGGAATTTTACTCTTGTTATTAGCTAAAATACTACTTCCAGCTTTAGTAAGCCAAATTTTTGTTGAATTCATAGTTGGATTTCCTTTTGACACATGAACATGAACTGGTTCTCCAGCTTCATTTGCCCAAAAATAGATTTTATATCCGATAACTTTCAAAAATACTAGGCAAATTTTAATCCTCCTTCTTTTGAATATTTATAGAATAAATCTGCACTATTCTCTGTTATTGTCTTAAAAAATTCAATTTCCTCATCGGAATAATTTCCTTCCCATATAATAATTTCATAACTCGGCAATTTAATTCTAACCGAATCAAATCCATCTTTTGTAGGGCGTTCAAAATGTACATCAATACATTCTTTCCCATTTTCATCAGTATATATATTTGAAAATACAACTTCCGTACCATCTGGATATTGTACGTATGGATACATCATTATTAATCACACTCCTTAATATTTTAATATCCCGGTTTTTCTAAAAGTCGAAACATATTTCTCTTATATTCTTCCACGCCTGGTTGATTAAATGGATTAACGCCCAAAAAATTTCCAGAAATCGCAACCGCTTTTTCAAAAAAGTAAATCAGTTCTCCAATATTTTCCTCATCTAATTTTTCAATTTCAATCAGCAAGTTTGGAACATTTCCGCTTACATGGGCTTGGATGGTGCCTTCCATGGCTTTTTGGTTCACATATCCCATTTCCTTTCCAGCTAAATAATTCAAACCATCCAAATTTTGGTCATCTTCTTGAATAACAATTTCAGAAGAATTTTGATTAATTTTCAAAACCGTTTCCATAAGATTGCGTTGACCATCTTGGATATATTGCCCCATCGAATGCAAATCTGTTGTCAAATCCACGCCTGCTGGAAAAATTCCTTTTTTATCTTTTCCTTCACTTTCGCCATAAAGTTGTTTCCACCATTCTGTAAAATAGTGAAGTTTTGGCTCATAATTTGCCAAAATTTCGATTGTTTTTCCTGATTTATATAGTAAATTTCGGATTAACGCATATTTGTAGCAATCATTATATTTGACTTCTGGGTCATTGTATTTATCTTGTGCCAATTTAGCCCCCATCATCAATTTTTCAATATCAATTCCAGCTGTCGCAATTGGCAATAAACCAACTGCTGTCAGCACAGAAAACCTTCCTCCTACATTATCTGGAATGACAAATGTTTCATATTTTTCTTTGTCTGCCAACGTTTTTAGAGCCCCTTTAGCTTTGTCAGTCGTCACATAAATTCTTGATTTTGCCTCTTTCACGCTATATTTATTTTCCAATGCCTCACGGAAAATACGAAACGCAATCGCAGGTTCAGTCGTGGTTCCAGATTTGGAAATCACATTAATGGAAACATCTTTATTGGCAATTAAGTCTAGCAAATCATTCATATAAACTGGGCTGATGTTGTTTCCCACATAAAAAATTTGTGGCGTTTTTCGTTTGGCTTTGTCTTGCAAATTGTAAAAGGAATTCGTTAGCGCGTCAATCACTGCTCTTGCTCCCAAATAAGAACCACCAATTCCAATCACAATGAGCGCATCTGAATCGCTTTGAATTTTTGTAGCTGCTTTTTTAATTCTCTCAAACTCAGCCTTGTCAAAATTGGTTGGCAATTCTAGCCATCCCAAAAATTCTTTTTCATCATTGGCTTTTGCGCCAAGCTCCCCATGAATTTTAGCAATTTCACTACTGTATTCTTGCAACATTTTTTCTGTAATACTTGAATTTTCAAAATTAAATTTTATCATAAATACCTCCTAAATTTTTTTATTTTCTAATATTTTTTTTATTTCTTCAAATCGTTTTATTTTAGCAGTTGTCGTTTTGATAAAATCCTCTGTTGTCAAAATCAAATGTTTCATGTATTTATATTTTGGTAATTCTTTATTGATTTCTTTGATTTGGCTCCACACCATTTTTTCAAAGTCTTCATCCGATAAATCCGGATATTCTTCCTTACGAACTGTTTCGTAATACTGAATTTTTACTGAAACATCTACATCATCGTCTTTTGGAAAACCAAAAACCATATTTTCTTTTACAATATCTATTTTATTGACTAACTCTTCCAACTCTTCTGGAAAAACTTTTTTTCCATTTTTCAAAACAATGACATTTTTCTTGCGCCCTGTTATAAACAAATATCCTTCTTCATCAAAATATCCTAAATCTCCTGTATAAAACCAGCCATCTTTTAAAACCTCCTTGGTTGCCTCTTCATTTTGATAATAACCAAGCATGACATTTGGTCCTTTGGCAATAATTTCGCCAATACCCTTTTCATCTTTATTCACAATTTGAACTTCCACATTTCGCATTGGAAAGCCAACTGAACCATATTTACTATATTTCTCATTTTCAGCCGCAATTACAGGAGACGTTTCTGTCAGCCCATATCCTTGAATCACTTTAATCCCCAATTCATTAAAACCTCGAGCCACTTCTTTGTCAAGCCCTGCTGCGCCACTAATAATCATTCTCATGTTGCCACCTAAGTTATCAATGATTTGCTTGAACAATTTTCTCCTTACATCAATTCTCAATTTTAGCAAGAAATTGCTCACTTTTTTCGCTTGATTGACTGTTTTCATTTTCCCTTGTTTGACAAGCTCTTTTTGAATTCTACCATAAATTGCTTCAATTAGCAATGGCACTCCCACAAAAACTGAAACTTTATATTCTCGAAAGTTTTCTGAAATATGTCTCAAGCCATCTGGAAACGCTGTTACCACGCCACTCGCTAACATGATAATTTGTCCCGTTGAGCCAAACGTATGGTGATACGGCAAAAATGCCAAATTAACATCTGTTTCCAAAAATCGCTCCACACATTTCATCGAATAAATATTTTCCGTAATATTTCTTTGTGTTAACATGACTGCTTTTGAACTCGAAGTGGTTCCTGAAGTAAACAAAATAATGCGCATTTCATTTGACGCAACTTCCTGATTTTCATATTCTTTTGTGTCCGCTTTTTTTCCAAGTTCGATTACATCTTGCATATTTTTTATGCCCTCGATTTTGTCCATACAAATTAATTCATGCAAGTTTGTTTTCCCTTTTAAATCTTGCATGATTTCTAAATATTTTTCCTCAAAAATAATAGCATCTGCCTTACTTTGCTTCAAAGAATTCTCAATTTCCGTGTCCGTCAAGCCTTTATCCAACGGCACAACCGTTATATCTCCTAGCAAAGCTGCCACATAACTCAAAATCCACTCATAACGATTTTTCCCAATAATTGCAATTCTTTTGCCTTTCATCCCAAGCTGGAACAATCCATTTCCGAAAAATTTTACTTGCTCGCCAAATTCTCGATACGTAATTTTTCGTTTTTCTTTAAATAAAAACGCTGGATTTTCCGCATATTTTTCAATGGATGCCTGAATTAATTCTTTTAAATTTGAATATCTCGGATAATCATAAAAATACTCTGTATTTTTCATACATCTCCCTTTCTCGTTATCTAGTTTTCAAAACGATTATATGTCATTTAAAAAATAAAGTCAATTATTTTATTGAAATTTCCTATATTTTATGATAAAATATTTTTATTGTTAAATAAAAGGAGTTACTTTATGGACAAAAATATGTTTTCAAAAATAGCCAATCATTCCCTTCCTAAATGGAATGACCTACCAGAACTAGATTTATACATGGACCAAGTCATTGCTTTAATGGAAAAATATCTTGCTGATATTTCCACTCCAGATTCCAAATTGATTACTCCTTCCATGATTAATAATTATGTAAAATTAGGAATTTTGCCTCCTCCCCAGAAGAAAAAATATTCCCGTGAACATTTAGCTTACTTGATTATTATATGCAGTTTAAAGCAAGTTATGCCCATTTCTAATATCAAAGCCATGATTGACGAAGAGCTTTCTTCCAATACCATTGCCGAAATACTAGATTTTTATAGCAATTTATATGACGCAACTTTTCACTTCATTTTGGAAACTTGCTCAAATCACTTAAAATCCGACACTCAAAATTTGTCTGAAATTGAAAGCACTTCACTTTTTACAGCCCTTGTCGCCACAAACTGCATTAATATTTCAAACAAGATTTTCTATATGAACAATCCACAAAAGCCAAAGAAATCAAAGAAAAATAAAATAAAGGAGAAAGAACAATGATAACTATTTATAATTTTTTTGAATTTGATGAAAATGGCATTGCAGCTCAAAAGCCAATTAATCGAATTGCTTATACACAAGAAGATATTGCCTACAAATTAAAATATATCAAGGCAATGCAAGAGCTAGGTATGGAAGTCACAATTGATAAAGCTGGAAATATTTGTGGAACAATTCCCGGAAAAATTTGTACCGATAAAAGTATTGTTTTGCTTTCCCATACCGATTCGGTTGACAACGGCGGTCAATTTGATGGTCCATTAGGCGTATTTTCTGGTCTAAAAACGGCTGAAACTATGATAAACAACGATATCCAAAATCCTGTTAATTTAAAAGTCGTTATTTGTGCTTGCGAAGAATCTTATCGTTTTGACGGAAAAGCTTGTATTGGAAGCAAATATTTACGTGGCGATAATCTAGATTTTGACAAAACCATTTCTCGTGATGGGCTTTCTCTGCAAGAAATTGTTACCAAATACAAAGCTGATTTATTTGAAGCCGTTGAAAAAGCTGGCTTAAAACCTCTCAAAGAAGTTGACAAAGTACTTGACAGCAATAACGAAATTATCACAGCCATGGAAGGTCATATCGAACAGGCAGATACGCTTCACGACCACCATAACAATATTGGTATTTGTACTTCTATCACTGCACCTTATCGTTTAAATGCTGATATTTCTGACATTAAAACCGCAGCAGACTTTATTTGTGATTTAACACACAGTGCCAAACAGCCTGAAAATCTACAAAAATATCGTGCCACTGTGCCAAATTTTTCAATCAAAAATGACGTTAACCTAGAAGATTTGCAAGACAAACAAATCCTTACATTTCGCACAAAAGGCAAAGCAAACCATTCTGGCTCAACCCCTATGGATCAAAGAGAAGATGCTGTTTATGGCACTGCACGACTAATCCAGCTATTATCTAATGTACCAGATGTCCAATTTCTCGAAACTTACACACCAAGTTATAACAACAATGGTATTACCGATTGTTGCGATTTGCAGTTTGCCGTAAGTAAAAACTTGCCTTATAGCCAAATCATGCAATTACTAAATCGTGCTCAAAATATTGCAAATGTCAATATTGAACGCATTCCTGCTATTCAAAAAGTAGACGAAAAGGGAGAACTTCTTAATCAGAAAACCGGGTTATTTATCGATGTTCGTCAGCAAATTGGAATGGAGCCTAGTTTAACAAGTGACATGATTTGGGATTGCATCAAAGACATTATCCATACAACTGGTAAAAATTGCCATATGAGCATTACGTCAAAAGGAACTCCTTATGCCACAAATGCAGATTTAGTAAATTTAGCAGAGCAAATTTGCACTGACAATAAGATTGATTATGAAGTTCTTAAATCATGGGCGGGGCACGACTTAGCAACACTTACTTCAAATGAACTTGTTCGAACCATTTTGCTATTTTGTGCAAGTACTGGTGGAAGTCACAATCCAAATGAAACAACTACTCTTGAAAATATCAATTCTCTCATTCATATAGAGTCAAAACTTGCTCAAAAAGAAATGGAAAAAGCAATCGAAAGGGCAAATGAAATTTATCCTATCACAACTACGAACGAAATAGAAAAGGCATAATAACTTCAATAATTATTAAACAGAGGGACTGTAAAAGCTCAATATCTTGCAAAAAAATATTTTTTACAGCCCCTTTTTTATTTTTATAAAAAAGCATTGACAATAAACTACATTTGTTATAAAATAAATAAAATTTGTTTTCAAGTATGTTTTTATTCAAAAACATGTCTTCCAAATTAAATTTAACTCATATAACAACCTTATTTTCTAAGTTTTACTTGAAAGGAGGTGATACTATATGAAACACATTTTTAATGTACTAAAGAAATTATTCAAAAAAAGAATACATATTATTGTGCACATTAAAGTGATTTTTTCTGAATAAAGAAATGCTGTAGTGAATCTTCCACCCTCACTACAGCTTCTTTTATTTTATATAAAACACATTTTTTTATCTTAAGAAATTTATTTTATTAAAACTTATTTCCTAAGCTTTATTTATATTATACTCTTTTTTTCTTTTTTGTCAATAGTTTTTTATGTTTTTTTCAAAATCCATACAGACACGCTTCCATCTTGGCACCTAAATTCGCCATTTCCATTCTCGTCTATTGTAACAATTTCTTGTATATTTCCTAAGCAATCGCAAAATTCTTTGCCCACAAAATCTGTCCCTATGTTCATGCAAATACTTCCCGCTTTCCCATTTGTCATAACAGCTGCCATACCAGAATTCTCATGCTCAAAATCGCCTTTTCTCACAAAACCAATTAAGTCCTCATTTACAAAATAATCGTTTTGCTCCCCATAGCAATATAATTTTCTCACTTTCAAAAGCTCATCTAAAAACTCACTTTTTCCTGTAACCCCTTTTTCAGGAATTCCATAATAATCCCCATAAAATACACAAGGCAAACCATCCTTTCGGAGCAAAATCAGACTATATGCAATCGGTTTAAACCAATCTGGAATCCACGACTCCAATGCTTGCCCTATTTGCGTATCATGGTTATCCACAAATGTTACCGCTTTTTGTGGATTGCTTTGCACCAATGTTCCGTCAAAAATCGTTCGCATATCAAATTCGCCATTGCTTGTTGCCGCTTTCAAAAAATTATAATGCAATGGAACGTCAAACAAATTCATGCACCCTTTTGATTGTTCCAGATAATGATTTATCGTATCAATATTGGTGCTCCAATATTCGCCAACCACAAACAAATCCTTATCCACACTATCTTCGACGTCCTTCAGCCACTCCGGGAAAAACTCACTCCTGATGTGCTTAACAGCATCCAATCTCAAGCCATCCACTTGAGTTACAGCCAAATACCACTTTCCCCAATTCGTCAACTCTGCCACAACATCATAATTATTCAAATCAATATCAGCACCCATTAAATAATCGAAATTGCCTTTTTCTTTATCCACATTTTCATCCCAATGTTTGCCATAAAATTTATAAATCGATGCAGTTCCAGTGCTATCGTCCCAATCCACGCCATGAAAATGTGTCCAATTCCACTTAAAATCTGAATAGGTATTTCCCCTGCCCGGAAAATTATATTTCGTCCACGCCTTAATGGGTCTTGCCTCTGACATACTTTCATTTCGATTATCCGCATTTTCCTGAATTGCCAAAACTTCTTCTGTCTCGTCAGCCCCCATTTTATGATTTAAAACAATATCTGCAATTACTTTTATCTTTTTCGCTTTCAATACTTCAATCGCATTTATGTATTCTTCTTTCTTGCCATATTTCGTCGGAACAGAACCTTTTTGGTCAAACTCGCCCAAATCATACAAATCATAAACTCCATATCCAACATCATTTTTCCCGCCAGCGCCCTTATAAGCTGGTGGAAGCCATACATAATTAATTCCTAAATTTTTCAAATGGTCGCTATCTTCCGCCAAACGCTCCCAATGTTTAGCATCATTTGGCATATACCATTCAAAATATTGCATCATTGTATTATTCTGCGTTTTCATTTCCATTCCTTTCGTATTTGAACTATTAAAGAATCTTTAATAGTTCGATTTTTTCCATTGAATTTTTTTACAACCCTTCATTTTTCTCGCTTTTGAACTATTAAAATTTCTTTAATAATTCGATTTTTCCTTTTTTCTCTTTTGTGAATGATACGCAATTTCTAATGAAACACTCGCAGGTGCCAATTTATTTCCCAAATAAATCAATTTCATCATCGTTCCCGGTATAATCACTTTCGTTCCTCGCAAAGTTTGGTCAATCGCATATTTTGCCACATATTCACTGGATAGCCCTTTGAGCGAAAATTTCACATTCGCCACTTTGTCAAAATTCGTATTGACTGGTCCCGGACACAGCACGCTCACACTCACTTCGGACTTATCTTTTTGCAATTCCTTGTTAATTGCTTTTGAAAGCGATACCACATAATTTTTCGTTGCATAATAAGTTGCCATCATGGGACCTGACATAAAACCTGCAATGGAAGCCACATTCAAAATTTTTCCGTGGTTTTTCTGTTTCATTTGCGTCACATATAACTTCGTTAAAATATGAAGTGATTTAATATTGGTGTCAATCATGTCTAACTCTTTTTCTAAATTTGTTTCCTCAAATTTCCCAAAATCGCCAAATCCCGCATTATTAATCAACAAATTAATTTCTTGATTTTCCGCAAATAATTTTTCGCAATTTTCCTGACTTGACAAATCCATGCACTCAATTTTTACATCGGTTTTCAGGTCTTGCTTTAATTCTTCCAATAAATCGCGCCTTCTAGCAACAATTACCAAATCATAGCCTAACTTTGACAAATACCTTGCCATATCGCGTCCAATTCCAGAGGAAGCGCCTGTGATTAAAGCTCTCATTCTTCCGACTCCTTTGTTTCATTTTCCGGCGTATTTTTCACATAAAGCGTTTGGGTTGGGTACGCCAAATCAATGTTTTCCATTTCCACCAATTTTAATATGTCATAATAAATTTTTTCTTTAACAGTTAAAAATTTAATAAAATTTGTTTCATTTATGTACAAAAATATTTTAATATCAGAACTATAACTTGAAATCGCATCTAAACTAACTTGCACCGTTTCTGGCAAAACATTGGGATTATTCGTCAAAATAAATTTTAATTTAGCAATGACATCCATAATTTTGTCAGACGAAGTTTCCATACTCAAATTTAGCACAAATTCTAATCTTCGACTTTCTAATTTGTTCCAATTAACAATATAAGTAGACGTAATCGTTGAATTTGGTATCGTTATAATGGTATTGTTGGCAGCTTTAATACGTGTGCTTCGGAACGTAATATCAATCACATTTCCTTTGTGTTCGCCTACCTCAATGAAATCTCCAATATCAAATGGTTTGTCTGTCATAATAATCGCACCGACTCAGCAAACTTTTTACCGTGTCTTGCGCTGCCAAAGAAATAATCACACTTCCCACTCCAAAACCGGCTACCAATCCTGTCAAATCAAAACCACTTACTTTTAAGATAATATAACTTGAAATAATCCAAATCACACCACGAATAATTTTACAAATAAAATTATTCACGATGTCATTGTTGGAATGCCTTAGCCACTTGGCATCTTTTGTAATATTAGAATTGATAATATTAGTTATAAAAATAATGCAAATAACCTCAAAAATTTGATTGATATAAGCCATGACCTCATACTTCAAATCTAGCATTCGAATGGAGCAATATAAACCCAAAAAGATAAAAAAGTTGTTCAAAATTTTATAGGCTCCACTCTCTTTTACTTTCACTTTATTTTTCGTGATTTTAAACACAATTTTCAAAACAATTTGCGAAAATAATTTTCTAAAAATTAGAAAAATTAAAAATATCGCAATTGCTATTTGAATATTAAATAATTTTATGAGATCACTTAAATTAATTTGACTGAGCAAATTTCTAATATTCCCCATATTTTTTCCTCTCTCAATGTTATCCGCGATAAAATGCTTCATATGCTTTGTATGCTTGATAAACATCAAATTTGCTTGTAATTTCATAAGGCGAATGCATGGATAAAACTGGAACACCACAATCAATCACACTCATTCCGCGATTTGCCAAAACGACTGCAATTGTTCCGCCGCCTCCAATGTCTACTTTTCCCAATTCTGAAGATTGATAAGTCACACCATTTCTCTCAAAAATGCCTCTTACTTCTGCCACAAATTCTGCTGGCGCCTCTGAAGCACCTGATTTTCCTCTTGAACCTGTATATTTTACCATCGTTGGTCCTTTCCCAATAAAACAACTATTCATTTTATCAAATGAAGAAGGAAATGTTGGATCATAAGCTCCATCTACATCTGCTGAAATCACTTTAGAATGATGCAATAATTTTTCCAACGCATTTGGCTTATTTTGACCTGCTTTGTTCAAAACTTCTGTTAAAAAATATTCAAAAGTTCTTGATTCCATTCCTGTTACGCCACAAAAACCGATTTCTTCTTTATCTGTTAAAACGCAAACTGCTGTATTTTTAGGAGTTCCAATATCTAAAATTCCTCTTAACGCTGTATAACAACAAACTTTATCATCTTGCCCATAGGCTGCCACCATGCTTTTATCTAGCCCCAAACTTTTCGCTTTGAAAGCAGGCACAAATTCAATCTCTGAACTTGCAAAATCTACTTCTTTGATACCATATTTCTCATGCAATAAATTTAACAAATTAAGCTTAATTTTTTCTGAAACTTTTTCATCATCATAAGGCATACTTCCTGCAACAACATTCAATTCTTCGCCTTGCACACCATCTTTTAGCTTTCTGTCCATTTGCTGTGCGGCTAAATGTGGCAATAAATCTGAAATCGTAAAAATTGGATCATTTTCGTCTTCCCCAATTGTTACCTCCATCTTTTCGCCATTTGACTTGACAAAAGTCGCATGCATGCTAAGCGGAATATTGGTCCATTGATATTTTTTGATACCTCCATAATAATGTGTTTTGAATAATCCCAATCCACTATCTTCATACAATGGCTTTGGCTTCAAATCAATTCTTGGCGAATCGCCATGCGCTGCTACCATGCGAATTCCGTCTTCCAAAGCTTTTTCGCCAATCACTGCTGCATAAATGGTTCTCGCACGATTGACAAAAAATACTTTGTCACCTGCCTTTAATTCTTCTTTTTCAAGCAAATCCACAAAACCATTTTTGACCAAAATATCTTTTGAATTTTTCACAATCTCCTTTTCTGTTTTAGAAGTATTCAAATAATCCATATATTCTTCTGCAAATTTAAAAACAGCATTTTTTACTTCTTCTGTCATTCCCTCCCAACCTGTTTTATGTGAATTAAATAATTCCTCTTTTAATTTTTGACCTTCTGTTCTTTCCATAATATCTTTCTCCCTTCTCTACTTTCGATTATCCACAAGCGTTGTAAAACGCTTGCACCTTCTTGACAAAACATAATTTTTGTGTACAAAATCATAAAATTTCATCAATCACGGATTCTTTTTCCACAATTTCATTCACAATTGTGTATGCTTTTTGCAAATTTTCCACATGCTCATGTATCATTTCAGAACTATTCGCATGAATGAAAGCAAGTGTCTCGCCTTCTTCTACTTTGTCTCCTTCTTTTTTCGTTAAAATCAAACCAACTCGTCTATCAATTTCGTCTTCCTTATTTTTTCTTCCAGCTCCTAAATCCATACTAATTTTACCCACTTTTTCCGCATTTAATTCCTTTACATAACCATTTTCTCCCGAAATAACAGGAATGATAATCGGTGCTTTTTCTAATTTATTTAAGTCATATAAATACGAGCTGTCTGCGCCTTGATTTCTCGCTAATTCTGCGAATTTTTCAAAAGCTCTTCCTTGATGGATTGTCTCCCAAATCTGATTTTCTAATTCTTGTGCAGACTCTTTTCGTCCCGCCAATTTCAAACTTTGCACACAAATTGCAAAAACAATTTCTTTGACATCGTCCGCCATTTTTCCATGCAATGCTTCCACTGCTTCGATGAGTTCCAATGTATTTCCTACACTATAACCTAGCGGTTGCTCCATTTTTGAAATCACACAAGACATTTCTCGGTTTTCACCTTGCCAAATATTCTTCATCAAATTTGCCAACCTCTTCGCCTGTGTTTTATCTTTCATAAACGCCCCAGAACCATATGTCACATCTATCACAATTTTTTTGGCTCCTGCTGCCATTTTTTTGCTCATAATACTTGACGCAATCAGCGGAATACTTTCTACTGCTGCAATGCTATCACGCAAAGCATAGATTTTCTTATCCGCTGGCGCCAAATCCATCGTCTGCGAAATCAAACTAATTCCAATTTTCTTCACATTTTCTTTGAATTCTTCAATTGAAATATCGGTTCTATAGGCGGGAATGGCTTGCAATTTATCCACTGTTCCACCCGTAATCCCTAAGCCCCTTCCGCTCATTTTAGCAACTGGCACACCTAAACTTGCAATAATCGGAGAAACAATTAATGTCACTTTATCTCCAATGCCACCTGTACTATGTTTATCTACAATATTTTCTGCAATGCCTGTCAAATCCAATTTTTCGCCAGAATTTGCCATCGCCATAGTAAGTGCTAAAATTTCTTTTTCATTCATTCCGTTAATACAAATCGCCATAATCAGCGCTGCCGCTTGATAATCTGGAATTTGGTCTTTTGTATATTGTTCTACAAAATAGCCGATTTCTGCTTCTGTTAATTCTTTGCCCATTCGTTTTTTATCAATTATTTCAATGATATTCATAATTTTCTCCTTCATTTGTAAATTTATTTTTCTTTACATCACTTCGATAATTCGTGGTAATGTTGTTATTTTTCGTTTGCTGATTTTAAAGGCATCTTCCAAATTTTTCGTAGAACCAATTACCTTGCTTTCTTCGTTCGTATGAATATAAGCCACAATTTCACCTGTTTCCACTTTCTCTCCTATTTTTTTGTTCAATACAATTCCTGCCGCTTTATCCAATTCTTTCTCATCATTCATTCTACCCGCTCCCAAATAGCGAGCAATCGAACCAACCATATCAGCATCAATGGTTTGAATATAACCTGAGTCTTGTGCATATACAGGCATTCTAAATGTTGCTCTTTGAAATTTCTCTGGATTTTCAAGATAACTTGTATCGCCACCGCTGCGCTGCCACCATTTCCAGAAATTTTTCATAGGCTTTTCCAGATTGCAAAGCCTCCTTAATGGTTTCAGCATTGGATTTCGCATCACGATTTAACCCAAGAATAGCAGCGCCTGTTGTCACAACGGATTCTCCTAAATCTTCTGACATTTTTCCTTTTAAAGCCTGAATCACTTCTGCCATTTCTAAATTATGTCCCACTGAATAGCCAACAGGTTCTTGCGCATGAATAATCATGCATTTGACCTCTTTTTCTAACTGCTTGCCAACAGTTTTCAAAATCTTGGCTAATCTTCTGGCTTGCTCTTTTGTTTTCAGATAAGTCCCATTTCCATAAATAATTTCAAAAACTACTTTTTTACTTCCAATCGACAAATTAACACTCATCAGACTAGCTGCAATGATTGGCACACAATCTTGGCAAGCAATCTCGTTTCGCAATCGATATATTTTACTTTCGACTGGGTTCAAATTTGCCAACTGGCTTAAAATTCCTACCTTATGTTCTTTTAAAATTGTTTTAAAATCAGCTAATAAAATATCTGTAAGAAATCCTGGAATACTTTCCAACTTGTCACTAATTCCAATGGAAACTCCCATACCTCTACTCGAAATGTTGGCAATTGGCACTCCCAAACTTGCCATAACTGGCAACAAAATTAGCGAAACTTTGTCTCCAACACCACCTGTGCTATGCTCATTCACAACATCCATTCCTAAATCTTCTAGGTTGATTTTCTCTCCAGAATCAGCCATAGCAACAGCAAAATGTACAATTTCATTTATGGTCATCCCGTCTTTGTAAATATAACTTAAAAGACTTCCTGCTTGTGCTTCCGTTACCTCACTTTTCTGGTATTTATTCACAAACAACTTTATCTCTTCCTCCGAAAGTTCCTTTCTATTTCGCTTATTACAAATAATCGATTTAATATCCATAAAAATTCCCTTCTTTTGTATTTCTAAACAAAGTTTTTTATAAACGATTTTCTATGCAACACACATGGTCCCTTTTCTTTCAAAATTCGAATATGCTCAGCAGTTCCATAGCCTTTATGTTTGGTAAATCCATAAATGGGATAGGCTTCGTCTAGTTCACGCATCATTCGGTCTCTAGTCACTTTTGCAATAATCGAAGCTGCTGCAATCGAATAATTTTTGGCGTCGCCTTTGACAACAGAAATATACGGAATTCCACATGTATCAATATGATTGAGTGCATCTACTAAAATCACATCTGGTCTCGTTTTCAAACCTTCTATTGCAATTTTCAAACCTAGTTTTGTCGCATTCAAAATATTGATTTCATCAATTTTTCTTTGGTCAACAATGCCGACACTATAGGCAATCGCCTCTTCCACAATTTGCTCATAAATTTTTTCACGTTTTTTTTCAGCAATTTTCTTAGAATCATTCACACCTTCTATGAATGAATTTTGCGGCATAATCACTGCCCCAACCACAACTGGTCCAGCAAGCGGACCTCTACCGGCTTCATCAATTCCACAAATAAAATGAATTTGTTCCTTCTCATACAACTTATTTTCTTCTGCTTTTAATGCATTTAATCTATCCATTTCTTTTTCTTTCAATTTTTTACCTTCTCCATTTACTTATTACTATTTTTTAAACCAGTTATAGAATAATAATTAACATTATTTTTTGAAGTTTTATTGGAATATAAAATTTCAGCATGTTCATAATTTACGTAAAAAAATTCGTTATTGCCCAACATATCTTTTGCCAAATTTTGCCTCTCTAAATCATCACGGCTCCACTTGTACCAATCCCAATTTAATACATCAGCAACACTTACTTCTGCGTTATCTGCCATCATTTGCATTTCCTGCTGAGAAAGTGTGATATTCTCCAATTGATTCGTCGAACTGATTTTGTATGGTCCTGCTCCTATCAAAGTATCCTGATTTTTATCAAAAGAATAACTTTCATGAATCACTTGAATTTTGGCTTGTACCAAATTCATATTGGTTATGATACGCCCTACTCGCATATCATCTACAACAGAAAATCCAGAATTCAACGAAACGCCAGCTAAAATCAACAAAATAGCAATCACAACAACAAGTGAAAATATCGTTATTCCTTTATTATTTTTCAACATATTGCCTCCCAAAAAACTTCTCTTTTTTTAAGATTATTTTAATTTATCAAATGTATTATATATATATAATCAAAATTTTTCAATAGAATATTCAAAATTTGTGAATATTTCTCTTGTAATTTATAAAATTTTGCATTATGATTAAGATATTAAAAAATTAATATGGAGGCGAAAGCATGGATAATTTTAATGATGGTTTTAAACAATCAAATTTTCCAAAAAATGATAATGGTTTTTCCAAACAAATTTTGACCCCTTTTTTATCTGGTATCGTGGGGGCATCTCTCGTGTTAGGTGTCTGCTTTGGAGTTCCCAACGTCAAAAACAAATTCCTACAAACAAATGAAAACACTGCTCCTATTGAACTTAATACCAGTACATCTAGTTCTAATATATCAGCAGACTTAGTCGATTTAGTAGAATATTCCAATACTTCTGTGGCGGTTGCCCAAAAAGTATTACCTTCCATTGTAGGTATCAAAATTAAATATTCTGTCAATTCCATTTTTGGCACAAGTGAAGCGGAGGCAACTGGATCTGGAATTATTATCAGCAAAGATGGTTATATTATTACCAACAACCATGTTGTTTCTACGGAAAGTTCCTCTTCTTACTACACCATAAAAGAAGCATCCAAAATGACTGTTACTCTTTACAATGACACCAAAGAATACGAAGCAACCATTATTGGAACAGATGCTTATACGGATTTAGCAGTCATTAAAATTGACAGTTCTAATTTGGAACTTACTCCAGCTACTTTGGGTAATTCCGAAAATGTAAAAGTGGGCGAATTTGCTATGGCAATTGGTTGTCCTCTGGGACTTGAAATTACTGTTACATCTGGCATTATCAGTGCGGTTAATAGAACCGTTGCATCCGATGATGGCGCAGAATATAATTGCATTCAAACAGATGCCGCAATTAATTCTGGAAACAGCGGTGGTGCTTTAGTCAATAGCAACGGAGAAGTTATCGGTATTAATACTTTGAAGCTCTCTGGAACTGGCGTTGAAGGCATGGGATTTGCCATTCCAATTAGTTCTACGGTTGACGTCATTGAACAATTAATCGAATTTAAAACTGTAAAACGTCCATACATTGGCATTTCTGGGGTTCCAGTCGATGAAGATACCGCTAAACGTTACAGTTTGCCAAACGGAGTTTATGTTTACACAGTTGAAAAAAATTCTCCAGCCGAAACTGCTGGTATCAAAAAAGGCGACGTTATCACAAAAATTGGCGATACAGAAGTAACTTCTGTGAACGAATTAAACAAAGCTAGAAATACTTACAAAATTGGAGATACTGTTTCCCTTACTGTTTACAGAGACGGCAACACCACAGAATTTCCAGTCACTCTGGGCGAAACGCCTTCGCAAGACGAAGAAAAAACAAATGCTACCAATCAAGAAATTGAAGATTCTTTACTAAACAAAAATAATAAGCAAAACAGTGGTTCTATTTTCGATTTCTTTAATCGTTAATCCAATCAAAAGAGGCTGTAAAATTTAATTTTTACAGCCCCTTTTCTTATTCTACTTCTTTATTTTTCATCAACTAAAATAATTTCATTCGCTTGTTCCTTCGTCAAATATCCTTGTTTTAACATTTTTCTAATAACTTGTGCTTGCCTTTGCCTTGCTAATTCTGGATTTTTCGTTGGCGCATAAACAGACGGCGCATTGGGAATTCCTGCCAATAAAGTACATTCGTACAAGTTCATGTCTTTTGGTAATTTGTCAAAATATCCTTCTGCCGCATCTTTGACACAATAATAGCCATCTCCAAAATAAGAAGTATTCACATACATTTCAAAAATTTCTTCTTTTGAGCAATTTGCCTCAAACTCTCGAGCCATAAACACTTCTGCAATTTTTCTAGTTACCTTTTTTTCTTGCGTAAAATAAACATTTTTGGCAAGTTGTTGGGTAATCGTGCTTCCGCCCTCTTCAAATTTCATTTCCTTAATATCAATCCACAAAGCCCTCGAAATACTAATCAAATCAATGCCGCTATGTTTAAAAAAACGTTTATCTTCCACACTAATCACAGCATTTATGTAGTCTTGCGGCAATTCATCAAACTTTGCATAATTCTTAATCGACTTTATTTCTTGCACTTTTTCCTCAATACTCATTTCGTGAATTGCTTTATCATATATATCATAACCCTGTTTGATAAAATAACCTGCAACTACAATTATGATAACCAATACTAGAAATAATAACTTCTTTAGTAACTTCATTCATTTCTCCTTTTTGTATCCTTTTTATAATTATATCTATAATTTTAATTTTTGACAAGAGAAATTAAAAATTTTGAAAGAGAGCATATATATTACTTCTTCTAAAAAATAATATATATGCCCTCTTTTATTGATAATCAAAAGTATCGACACAAATTAAACCATACTTCCCTTTAATTCAGAAATCTCATCTTGACACAACATAACATCAACTTCTGTCTTCTCGATTCTGCTATCTAAATCATTTAATCTTTTTATTCGCTCAACATTTTTTGCTCTCTCTATGGCAAACTGATTCTGCAATTCTTGTTTTATTTTTCCTTCTAATTTAGTATGTTCCAAAATCATTTTTCCATAAATTTGAAGACACATCTCTTCATGTTGACTTTGATTTTCTTCTCGAAAATTCTTAATTTTCTCGTAAATTCCCTCATGCTGCACTTGGTTCTCTTGACGAATTGTCTCAATTCTCTCATCAAACTCTTGATGTTGCATTTGATTTTCCTCGCGCAAATCCCCAATTTTTGCGTGAATTCCCTCATGTTGTACTTGATTTTCTTGACGAATTGTTTCAATTCTCTTATCAAATTCTTGATGTTGCATTTGATTTTCCTCGCGCAAATCCCCAATTTTTGCGTGAATTCCCTCATGCTGCACTTGATTCTCTTGACGAATTGTTTCAATTCTCTTATCAAACTCTTGATGTTGCATTTGATTTTCTTGACGCAATTCTTCAATTTTCTGCTCAAGCTCATCTTTCACATTCAAAATGATATTTTCTAATTGATTTAATTTTCCTAAAACTTCCTCCATT
This sequence comes from uncultured Clostridium sp., assembly GCA_947571115.1. Lineage (GTDB taxonomy): Bacteria > Bacillota > Clostridia > TANB77 > CAG-508 > Scatovivens. The sequence goes on along the minus strand of CANOWW010000015.1, from coordinate 18,536 downwards.
TTCTCACCTCCTATCTTATATTTTTCCTATCATACCACGTTTGTCTTTTATTTTCAAGTGCTTTTTTATATTTTTTTCATTTTTGCCTTCCTCTTTTCGACATTTCTACCCTGCAATTTTTCCGTTTTATTTTTACCAAAACATTCAGCGCCTCAATTGGCGTAAGTTCATTCACATTAACTTTGTCAAGCTCATGCGCAATATCTGCAAATTGCAAATTACACAAATCCATTTGCCCTTCCACCTGTTTTTTATCTTCTTTGCTCTCCTTAACTTTCACGCCACCTTTTTCCAAATTTCCTAAAATTTTATTCGCCCTTTTGACAACATCATTCGGAACCCCTGCCAGTTTGGCAACATGAATTCCGTAGCTCTCATCGGTTCCACCTTCCATTATTTTTCTTAAGAAAATAATATCTTCTCCCTTTTCTTTCACAGCCACTGAATAATTCTTAATGCCTTCTATTTTATTTTCCAAATCAACCAACTCATGATAATGTGTCGCAAATAACGTTTTACAGCCAATCTTGGTCGCAATATATTCGGTCACGGCCCACGCAATCGAAAGCCCGTCATATGTTGAAGTTCCACGCCCGATTTCGTCCAAAATAATCAAACTATTCTTTGTTGCATCTTTCAAAATATTCGCCACTTCAGCCATCTCCACCATAAACGTACTTTGCCCCATACTCAAATCGTCAGACGCTCCCACTCTTGTAAAAATCTTGTCAATCACGCCCAAATGCGCTTTTTCAGCAGGCACAAAACTGCCAATTTGCGCCATCAAACAAATCAGCGCCACTTGCCTCATATACGTTGACTTTCCTGCCATATTCGGACCTGTAATCATCGCAATTCGGTTTTCTTGCAAATTCAATTTCGTATCATTTTGCACAAAGCCACCACTATCTAGCATTTTTTCCACCACCGGATGACGCCCATTTTCAATCTCCAAAACGCCACTCTCGTCCATTTCTGGGCACACATAACCGTAATCTTCAGCCACAATCGCCAAACTGGTAAGCACATCCACATTTGCAATCACACTCGCCGTTTGCTGAATTCTCTCAATATTGCTCGCAATCTGATTCCTAATCTCAACAAATGCATTGTATTCCTGCTGAATTGCCTTTTCTTCTGCCCCCAAAATTTTATCTTCCATATCCTTCAATTCCTGCGTAATAAAACGTTCCGCATTCGTCAAAGTCTGCTTTCTGATATAATTTTCTGGCACTTGGTTCAAAAAAGATTTCGTCACCTCAATATAATAACCAAACACTTTTGTATAACCAATTTTCAAATTTTTAATTTTCGTTGCTTCTCTTTCCTTGGCTTCCAAATTTAAAATCCATTGCTTTCCTTCCACAGAAGCACTTTTGTACTCATCAATTTCCTTGTCGTACCCCATTTTAATCAGCCCGCCCTCTTTCAGGCTAATCGGCGGCTCCTCTACAATCGCATCCTCAATCAATTTAGCAATATCCACAAGCTCATCCAAATCGTCATACGCTTTTTGCAAAAGCTCACAATTCGCATTTTTCAAAATTTGCTTCAAATCTGGCATATGCGAAATCGAATTTTTGAGTGAAATCAAGTCTCTCGCATTCGCATTTCCATAAGAAATTTTTCCCGCCAATCGCTCGATATCATACACTTTATTCAAATTTTCTGCAATATCTCCACGTAGCATCAAATTATCTTTCAGCTCTCCAACAGCTGTATTTCTCGCTTTTATTTCATCCAACGCAAGCAATGGGTCATGAATCCAACGTTTCAAAAGTCGTCCTCCCATAGAAGTCGAAGTCCTATCCAAAACCCACATCAATGTTCCTTTTTTGGACTTGTCTCGCATTCTTTCTGTCAATTCCAAATTTCTTCTCGCACTAATATCTAGCGACATATACTTTTGAACATCATACACTTTCAATGTATTCATATGTTCCAATTTCATTTTTTGCGTTTCCTCAATATAATTCAAAATCCCATTGGCAGCATGAATCAGCAAATCTTCATGTTCCAAAACCTTCTCATTTCCGCTATTATCGATGACTTTATAGGAACCATTGATTTTTTCCGCATTTTCCTCAAAAATACTATCTTCCCTGACTGTCACAAATGCCAAACTTCTATCTTTCATCAGTTCAACTTCTTTTTTAGACGCCGCCATCGCTGGATTAATCACAAGTTCTGTTGGCGTAAAACGCGCATATTCATCTAATAACTTCTCAAAATTATTTTCTGGAAACTTGATTTGAGTGGCATAAAAATCGCCTGTCGTAATATCGCAAATCGAAATTCCATAATGAATGCCACTTTTAAAAATCGACATCATATAATTATTTTTCTTTTCCTCTAGCATATTATTTTCTGTCACAGTTCCCGGCGTTACCACACGAATGACATCTCTTTTTACAATTCCTTTCGTCGTTTTCGGATCCTCTAATTGCTCACAAATTGCAACTTTATAGCCTTTTGCAATCAATCTTGAAAGATACGTATCCACTGCATGATATGGAACGCCACACATCGGCGCCTTCTCCTCTGCACCACATGCCCTACCTGTAAGCGTTATTTCCAATTCGCGAGACGCCAAAATGGCATCCTCATAAAACATTTCATAAAAATCGCCTAAACGATAAAACAAAATACAATCTTGATATTCTTTCTTAGTATCCAAATAATTTTGCATCATTGGGGATAGTTCTGGCTCTTTTACTTTTTTGTCATCCTTCATCTCACAATTTCTCCTTTTAAATACCATTTATGATTTTCCGTAATTTTCACATCTACCATATCGCCTATTTCGTGCACGCCATCTGGCGCAAAAATAACAACCTTATTCGTATCCGTTCTGCCTGCGAACTGAGTTTCATCATTTTTGCTTTTTCCCTCAATCAATATTTGGTGCGTCGTTCCCATATATTTTTCATTATTTTCGTCCACTTTTGCCTCATACAACGCTTTTAACCTGTCAAATCTTTCATGCTTGATTTCTTCTGGCACTTGGCCTTCTCTACTTGCCGCCACAGTCCCCTCTCTTGGCGAATAAATAAACATAAAAATTTGCTCAAAATTAACTCGTCTTACAACATCCAATGTGTCCTCAAATTCCTCATCCGTTTCTCCTGGAAATCCCACAATAATATCCGTAGACAGCATCAAATTCGGAATTTGCTGTTTCATTTTATCCACCAAAGCCAAATATTGCTCCTTCGTATATTTACGGTTCATTTCCTTTAGCACTTTACTATTTCCGGATTGCAAAGGCAAATGCACAATTCTTGAAATTTTGTCAATATCACGAATTGCCTCAATCACGTCATCTGTAAAATCTTTTGGATGTGGCGAAATAAAATTAATTTTTTCGATTTTATCAATTTGCGCAACAGCACGCAGCAATTTCGCAAATGAATTAATTTCGCTATCCGCTATGCCTTTTTCACGCTCTACCACCATATAAGAATTTACATTTTGCCCCAAAAGCGTCACTTCTTTATAACCCTGCTCCGCCAAATTCTGGATTTCCTCCAAAATCTTCTGCGACTTCCTACTTCTTTCCCTTCCGCGCACATATGGCACAATGCAATACGTACAAAAATTATTGCAACCATACATAATCGTCACGCTCGCACTAAATTTACTGTTTCTCTTAATCGGCAAATCTTCCTGAATTTCGCCCTCTATGTCAATTACATCACGCACTTTCTCATTTTTCTCCATCGCTTTGCAAATATCTTCTGGTAAATTTTGAAGCGTATGCGTCCCAAAAATAACATCCACAAACGGATAACTTTTTTTGATTTTCTCAACCATTGCTTTTTCTTGCATCATGCAACCACCAATTGCAATCATCAAATTTTTGGACTTTTTCAAATTTTTCAATTCGCCAATCTTCCCAAACAATCTTTCTTCCGCATTTTCACGGACACAACAAGTATTAAAAACAATCAAATTTGCTTCTTTTTCCTGTTCGGCTCTGCAAAATCCCATTTCTTCCAACATACCAGCAATTTTTTCAGAATCATTCTCATTTAACTGACAGCCAAACGTCGTAATATAATATCGCAAACTATCCTGTCGCACTTTTTGTTTTACTTTTTCCAAAACTTCTTTTTCTAACACTTGTTTTGCCTCCTAAACCTGTTCTTTATTTTATAACATTTTCCAACATTTTTCAAGTGATTTTGCATAATTTCGCCCCAAAAATCTTGTCATTTTCCAAATTTTCAGGTATAATAAAGATAAGGGAGAAAATTATGAATTATTATGAGATACTGGGCTTATCGAAAAATGCAACTCAAACTGAAATCAAACGTTCTTATAAAAAATTAGTCAAAAAATATCACCCAGATTTATATCCAGGTGATAAAACTTTTGCTGAACAAAAAATAAAGCAAATTAACGAAGCCTATACTATTTTATCCAACTCAGAAAAAAAATTAGCTTACGACGAAACCTTAAAACCTGCCTTTGAAACCACTTACAAAGCTCCCGACCCCCAAACTTCGACTGCTCGAACAGCTGAGTCTGCATTCACAAATTTCATGGTAGAAAAATTAAATCATCTTACTGTTAAACGACAAATCCAAATTTTTGTCCTTATTTTTTTGATTACTTTATCTTTATTCTTCATGAACCTTTTTCAAGTAAGCTATTATTTAACGCCTCCCTCTGATACGAACACAACAACTACAAATGACACAAACACAACATCACAAAATAACTCTCTTGAAAATACGCTAGAAGCCTTTGATTATAACCAAACCGAGCTTGACGATGTATTCAGTGATTTTGGGAAATCCTATTTTGAAGAAGATTATACGAGTCTTGAATTTTAATAGTGCCCTATTAATTTTATTATTTTAATAGCCTACTATTAATAGTAGGCTATTGTTTTTTATTTTTTCTATATTTTTACATATCCACCAATTTGTTTGCTTTCTTGAACACCGTCCATGAAACCTTTTCCGCCAGCAACAATAACTTTATCTCCAGCTTCTAAAATTCCTTTTGCTTTCAATTTATCCATTCCTTTTTGGATAACTTTGATTTTATCGCTATCTGTTTCTACAAGGACTGGTTGTACATTCCAAGCAATTCCTAATTGATTGAATGTTCTGCGATTATCTGTTACAGCCAAAATTGGGCAACCTGCTCCCATTCCTGCTAATCTTCTTGCTGTATCGCCTGAATTTGTATAGCAAATGATGGCATCTGCTTTCATATTTTTAGCAATCACGCAAGTAGAATAAGCAATATTATCTTCTAATGTCTCTAAATTAATATTGGTGTTTTCTTCAAATTTTTTCCAATAATCAATGGTTGACTCTACTCTTTTTGCAATTTTATCCATCGTTGCCACACATTCAACAGGGAAATCACCCATTGCACATTCACCAGAAAGCATTAAAGCACTTGTTCTATCATAAACAGCATTTGCCACATCAGAAGCCTCTGCTCTTGTTGGTAATGGATTATGTGTCATACTTTCTAACATTTGTGTTGCTGTAATGGCTGGTTTATTTCCACGATTACACAATTTGATAAATTTCTTTTGCATAATTGGTGGCTCTGTAAAGTCAGTTTCTGTTGCCATGTCGCCACGAGCAATCATTTGAACATCTGCATGTTCTACGATTTCTTCCATGTTGCTCAAACCTTCTACGTTTTCTACTTTGGTTACAATTTTAACATCTGTTCCACCATTTTCATCTAACACTCTGCGAACTTGGTTAATATCATCTAAATTTCTTGTAAAAGATACGGCAACAAAGTCATAATCATGCTCACAAGCCGTTTTTAAATCATCAATATCTTTTTGTTTTAAAGCTGGAAGACGAATAGCAGTTCCCGGCAAATTCATAGTTTTTCTGCTTCCTAAACCATTTCCATGAACCACTGTACATTCAATATCTGTACCGTTAATTGCGTCTACTTTTAGTTCAATTGCCCCATCGTCAATTAAAACTTTGGCACCCACTTTTAAATCTTTATATAATTCTTTGTAAGAAACAGAAACTCTTTCCTTGTCTCCTACAATATCTTCTCCGCATACAAGTGTGAATTTTTGTCCATCTTCTAATTTAATTTTTTCATTTTTACCTGTTACCAACATTCCTGTTCTAATTTCTGGACCTTGCATATCCAAAATCATTGGAACTGGTAAATCTAATTCTTTTCTCAAACGAATAATTTCTTCTGTTTTCTCTTTTTGTTCATCATAACTTCCATGTGAATAATTAATTCTACAAATGCCTAATCCTGCATCAAACAATTCTGGTAAATGTTTTTCACTAGCTGGACCAATGGTACCTACAATTTTTGTTTTTCTTAAAACCTTCATTTTTTAATTTTCCTTTCCTGATTTTTACTCTTTAAGGAGTATATCACAATTAATATCAAGTTTTCAAGTCTTTTTATTGATTTTTTCCAAAAATTTACAAAAAATATGAGAGGTTGTTGCAATATTGACATAATTATGTTATACTATAGGTAGGGGAATTTTATTTTTTTGATTTTTCTGCTCATTTGCGGAAAGGGCTTGAAACTACAGCACATTGACAACCGCCCTACTTGGGGGCTCACATAAAGAAAGGAAGAAACGTCTTATGAAACGTACAAAAAAAATTGTTATGTTATTATTTACACTTGCATTGGCATTTTTAGCGGCTATACCGGCATTTACTTTCACGCCAGCAGTCATTGCGCAGGCTGCTAGGGAGCCGTATTGTTTCGTCTCCTTTAGTGATGAACTTGGCTGTTACGTCGTAGATTATTATTACTATGACGCATCAGGAGTTGCTATCATAGACCGTGACAAACGGTTAATTCTGGACGGAAGCACGCTGCGAACTGGGCGTGGAGACATCATTTCCACGAACTTCTTGTCTGGTTCAGTTGTGAGTTGGTACAATGCCAACAAAGTAGTTTGGACCAATAAAAACTCAAACATTTATGTTTGGGACAGTCAAACAAAGAAAAATACCAGAATAGCCACAGCCGCAGAAAAAATTCTGCTGAACTATGACCAGTTTGCCAATCAAGTAAAACCGAAGAATGGTAAAACTGTGTCTATTTCAGCATTAATAAAAGAAGCAGGCAGCGGCTACGGCACAGGTAGTGATGCTTCATCTGACAGCAGCAGTTCTTCTGGCAAAGAAGTTGTCACAAAAACTGACAGCGCTAGCAGGAAAGTTACGGTTACTTTCGGCAATCATAGCCTTGTAAGTTACAGAAGTGAAGTAACCTATAATGGCAAATATAAGCTGTCAGAGTACTGCAAGAGTGGTATCCGCTACCTCGCGGTAACGAAAAACGGCTCTGGTTACTATATCTTCGTTTACGAAGATGACGATAATCAGATTTATCGTTTTGACACAGCAGATATTTGTAACCCTGTCGAAGTTGAATTCCGTGGCGAAATAAAGTCTGCCTCTTTCGACAGCAAGGGTTATGGTTCTAAGCTTGTAACAACCGCTGGCAGTTTCTCATTTGCAAGCCTGACTGAAAAAGCCGATGAAGATGATACCACAACTGCAACCACAGCTTATGCTGTAAACAAGACCAACTACTCTATTCTTTACAAGAGTGACGGTCAACATCGGAAATTTCAGCGAAAAGGCAACAGTGTTTTTATGGCTGATAGCTGGGTAGCAGATGCTATCAAAGCTAAGAAACGGCAGTTAGGATTCTTAGACGAAAAAACTGCTACTTGGATTTCAGCTGGAAATCAGTTCTCTGCACCTATTACTAATATGAGAAATATCACATTAGTAAAGACAAACGTTAAAGAGCTGATATATGCAAAAGACGGCACTGGCTGGGTAACAGGTTCCAAATAAAGCCTTTTTCTCCCCTTTCAAGCCCTAAGAAAACGTGTGATGCTCATTTGCAACACGCGTTTTTCTTTTTTATTTTCCTCTTTACTAATTCCCAAAAATATATTACAATATAAAAAAGGAGTGTACGTATGAAAAAATTTTTGAAAATTTTATTAATCATAATTTTTTTTATTTTATGCCTTTATCTTTTTTACTACTTTATTTTAGTCCCTTTTAAGGCGCCCCAAAATAGCACCAAAAATCCAGAAAACAGCCCCTTTTCACTAGCAAAAATAGTTGTATATTCAAGCGCTTACGGCGAAAATCAAGACACCACTTTTGAACAAAACAAATGGATTTTAGATATTTTTCAATATAGCGATATCGCACTTTATATTGACAATGGGAATGCCGAATTAAATTCTGAAAATACAATCAAAAAATTATGGATTGAAAATATCAAAATTTCTAATCCAAGCCTAGGCTCGCCTTGTTTGTATTATTTGAATTCGTTAAATTTCGGAACAGCCAATTTTAATGCCCAAGATAAAATGGAAGAAAGTCTTGAATTTACAGTTTTAAATGATGAAAATTTAGAGGATAATTTACAATATAATACACCGATTTTTTTCACTGATTGTTCAAACCCCATTACTTTAAAATATGTGAACCATTCTGTGAAAAATGGGTTTGAAATCACGTCAAATGAGCCCCTATCTTTTAATGGCAAACTACTTCAAACGGCTGGCATTTCGTTAGAAAATTTGTCTGCCAAACTGCAATTGACCATTCATATTATCAATCACAATAACGAAGATTTTTACTACGATTTATCGCTTTCCATTCCTCTCGAAACTGAAACGCAAAGCATTTTAGAAGGAAGTGTATTAATAGAGAGTTCTTACAAAAACAAAAAATTTTTAAGAAAAGAGACATAACTCCTAGTCACGTCTCTTCTTCATTTTTTACCCCAACAACTTAATTTCGATATTATTTGCTTTAAACTTGCCTGTGGCTTCGTCTTTCGCAAACTCAATAAACGATTTATCAAGTGTTGTGTCATTTTGCTTTAAGTCTGTTGTAAAATAAATCTTCGCTTTTTGTGGCAATAAATTATTGGCAACAACTTGTTTAAAAGTTTCTACCATATGTTTTTCATCTTCACAAACTAAAATTAATTGTGGCATAATTTCAAAACCTGAATCAAATTGCACAAAATTGTCATAAAAGTCTTTAAATAAACGCATTCTGTCTACAAACTTTTCTTCCCAGCCAAGCTCTCTTCTGACTACTTCAAAAAGCAAACTAATGGACTTACTTGCTTTTGCAATTTTCACTTCTGCATGTGTCTTGATTTCCTTGCCAGCCATTTTTGCCGTAATTTGTGGTTTTACTTTATACGCTGCAAAATTTTTCGCTTTTCTCATATACGCAATAATCACTTGGTTTCCGCGCCAGTCTTTTTTTAATCATCGGAACTGGTTTTGTGTTGTCCGTTGGTTGCCATTTGCATTCTGCTTCTTTGGAAGTTAGCAAATATTTTCCCATTTTTTCCAAACAATACACACGATAAATTCCCTTTCCCTCTTCTGAAGTAAAGAAATATCTCGTCAAAATTTTAGATTTAATCATTTGCTCTAATTTGACATTGAGCTTATCTTGTGACTTAATCTCAACCCCTTTTGCAAGCAACATAAAATAAATTTGTCTTGACGTCATAAACTCAAATTCATTGACCAAGTCAAGAATTGCAAAATGAATGTCATTAATATGACCTAAATTAATTTTGTGAATAATTTGACTTATTGAAACATAAGCATCTTTCCCGTCAAATTTTTTGATTTCTCCTTCTCTAATTGCGAACGGAGAAACGGTAGTTTTAATATTTTCATCATCTACCATCTTCTAAATCCTCCTTTTTAGACTATTACTAATTTTATTTTCTTTTTATCCTTGATGATTTTTTTGATGAACACATTCACTTTTTGTCCATATGAAAAACCATCTTTATATTCAGCAAGCCCCACCAGATTTGGTTTCAGCTCGATAAAAAGACCATTTTTGTATTGGTCGGCTTCTTTGACAGTTCCTTCCACCACCATTTTTTCTTGAAAATCCTGAACATTATCCTCCCAATTTCCCAAAAGTTCTTTATGGGACAATACAATTCTGTTATTTTCCTTATCAATTGATTTTATCATAACTTTAATTTTTTGTCCAATGAAAAAACGTTCCTCTGGAGATTTGATTCTGGAAATGGAAATATCTTCAATATGAAGCAGCCCTGTTACGCCACCTCCAATATCCACAAAAGCCCCAAATTTGCGAATGTTTTTCACAATGCCATTGACGATTGTTCCTTCTTCTAAATCGTTTTTGACCCAATCCAAAGCCTCTTGCTCTGCTTCTTTTCGTGAAAGCAACAAACGATTTTTGTCATAAATTTCCTTGACTTTAAATTGCACAAATTGATTTACTTTATTCTTGCAAATGCTTTGCTTCGTCATTCCAAAATCGTCTTGGTTCATCGCATCCATTTCATTTCTTGGAATAATCCCTATTATATCTCTATCCAAATGAATTTGCAAATTGTAATTTTCGTCACATTTGTTCACAAATCCCTGCATCACGGTTCCATTCTGCTTTGCCTGATATAATTGTTCCAAATTAAAATTTTCTTTTGTACTCTCCCAACCTTCTGGAAGAAATTTTTGTGCTTGTATTTCCATTTTTTTCTCCTTTGTGTTTTATCATTTTTTATATTATTTCTGATTTTTTTAAATAACGCCATGTCCCCAATTTCAAATCTTTTACCGTGATATTGCCAATTTTGCTACGATGCAGTGCCAACACTTTTTTGCCAATTGCCTCACACATTTTACGCACTTGCCTATTTTTTCCCTCATGAATGGTAATTTCAATACGAGAAATATCTTTTTCTTTATCAATTTTCAGGATTTTCACTTTCGCTGGACTTGTCACATAATCTTCTATTTTTAAGCCTTTTTCAAGCATTTCTATTTCCTGTTTTGTGACAATTCCTTTCACGGTCGCATTGTAAGTTTTCGGAATTTCGTGTTTAGGATGTGTTAATTGATAAACCAAATCGCCATCATTTGTCAAAATAAGTGCACCCGATGTGTACATGTCAAGACGCCCCACAGGTACCAACCTTTGTGGAAGCTTCACAAGATCTAAAACTGTTGGTCTTTCAAATTGGTCCTTAGCAGTCGTCACAACTCCAATTGGTTTATTCAGCAACACATACACAAAATCCTGTTTTGCATTTTCCACTTTTTGGTCATTGTACAAAACCTCGTCCGTTTCTGAGTTGATTTTTGTTCCCAATTCTGTAACAACTTTTCCATTCACTTTGACTCTGCCGTGCGGCAATTAATTCTTCGCATTTTCGCCTTGAAGCAATTCCACTCGATGCCAAAAATTTTTGCAAACGAATTGGTTCCATGATTTCACAATTCCTCTCTTAAAATTTCTAATTTATTTTTAGGTTAGACAAGACCGCTCCCTACGTATTGCTGCACCAATTTTTGATATTGGTCTTGCGCATTCAAGCAAGTATCCAACAAATAGCCTTTTTCGCCTCCGTTTTGATATTCCTTCAAGCCTCTGTAATAAAACGCCTTATCTCGGTCCAAAATAATCCATGGCACAATATTATTTCTCAAGCATTCCTTAAAAGAAATGATACGCCCAACTCTGCCATTGCCATCTTGAAAAGGATGGATTTTTTCAAAATCACTATGAAACTTCACGATATCTTCAAAAATAACTTTCTCTATTTTGTGATACCAATTTAGCAAACTTTGCAAATCTTTTGTTACCTCTTCTGGCTTTGACGTTTTATTTCCTCCTACTTCATTCGCTAATTTTTTATATTCTCCAACCTCAAACCAAGACTTCCTTTCATCTGATGTTCCTGTTTTCAAAATTTTATGAAATTCCTTTATCATATCTTCTGTCAAAGCCTGATCCGCCACATCCAACATATAATCTACCAACTTAAAATGATTCGAGGTTTCGATAATATCGTCTACATTTGCTGTTTCATTTTGCTCTTGCGCAACAAAAGTATTCGTCTCATAAATGTATCTTGTTTGCTCCTCTGTTAATTTACTTCCTTCTATGTGATTGGTATTATACGCAAAGCAAATCTGTGTCGCATGATATAAATTGCCTTTTAATTGCATTTGCTTTTGCTCTCTTAAAATTTCTAAAATCAAATCCATCTATCTTTTCCTTTTATTATATTATTTCTCAAATATTTCGTCAAGATAAAACGCTAGAATATTTTCCCTTAACCTTTTATTATAGCATATTTTTACATTTTTGTCAAGTTGACATTTTGCTGAAAATGTGATATAATAAAAGGTTGGAAATATTTTTGTGATTACTTCTTTCTTATTTTAAAATCTCCACTATTTCATCATGAACTTTTCCATTTGTTACAAGTAAAGTATCAACTTTTTCTCTTTCATTTCCCTGTAAATTCGTAACTTTGCCTCCTGCCTCTTTTACAAATAATTTTCCTGCTGCTGAGCTTAACCCCATACTAGGTTTCACATTTATTACTCCATCTATCTTTCCCGATGCACACCAACACAATTCAATTGCACCAGAAACAACCAATCTTAATCCCCTTACTTTTGAAGCCATTTTTTCCTCCACGTTCAATACCTCTTTAATATGTTCATTATTATAATGCGATGTTAAACAAAATGATAAAATACTATTATTTAATTTATCATTATTAGAAACTTTCAACTTTTCTCCATTACAATATGCTCCTTTCCCCTTAAAAGCATAATATACATCATTTCGATTATAATCAATAACAAACCCAAATATCGTTTCATTATTTTTCTTTAATGCTATCGATGTTGAATATAAAGGAATTCCAGCAGCAAAATTGATCGTTCCATCAATTGGATCAATAAACCACGTATATTCACTATTTCCTTGAATTTCTCCTTTCTCTTCTGAATAAATTGAATGCTCTGGAAACCATTCTTTAATTTTATGAATAATTTCATTTTCCATAAAAATATCAATATCCGTTACAATATCATTAAGCTCTTTATTTTTAATATTTTTATCCAGTTTTAATGCCTCTTCATAACTTTCCAAAACAACTTTTTTTAATTTTTCTACTAAATTAAAATCTATCTCCATTATTCTATTTCTCCTAAAAATTAATAGTGTTTTTCAATTCTCTCAAAACTTCCTGAAAATATTCTGGCAAATCAGCTGTCAAATTCATTTTTTCTCCTGTTGTTGGATGGACAAATTCTAGCTGGTAACTATGCAGCATTTGCCCTTGCACACCAAATGGATTTTTTCCGTTAGAATACACAAAATCCCCCACAATTGGATAACCAATTTCGGCCAAATGTATCCTAATTTGATGCGTTCTTCCTGTTTCAATAATCGCCTCCACCAGCGTATATTGCTCAAACTTCTCCAGCGCCGTAATATGCGTAACCGCATTTTTCCCTCTTCGCGAAACCGCCATTTTCGTCCTATCCTTTTCACTTCTGGCAATTGGCATATCAATGGTTGCTTTATTTTCCTTCATGTGTCCACGCACAAGCGCCAAATACGTCTTTTTTACCTCATGATTTTTAATCTGCTCACTCAAATGAATATGTGCCTTGTCATTTTTGGCAACAATCAGCAGCCCCGACGTATCCTTGTCAATTCGATGCACAATTCCGTGGGCGAATTTCTCCGCCAATACCTGACAAACTATCTTTGCAATGCGCCATCACAGCATTTACCAAAGTGCCGTTTGGGTTGCCATTTCCCGGATGCACCACCAAACCTTTTTGTTTATTGACCACCAAAATATCGTCATCTTCATACACAATCGAAAGCGGAATATCCTCAGCCTCTAGTTTCACTTCTTTCGGCTCATCCTTGGCAATTGTGATTTCATCTCCAGCCAAAACTTTGTACGAACATTTCACTTTTTTGCCATTGACCAAAATTTTTTCTTCTTCCATAAGTCGCTGTATCGTTGCCCTCGAAAGCTCCGTTTCTTGCGACAACACTTTGTCAATTCTGGTTCCTGTTAAATTTCCCATAATCGTCATTTTCTTTTCCTTCTTCAACTTTAACTCCATTTTCCTTTCGTGATGTCCCTTTTAAAAATTATTTTCAACAAATAAATGGGCAAAACAATCATTCTCGTAATGCGCTTTGGTTGCAAAATCAAACGCCACAACCATTCCAAACCGATTTTCTGCATCCATTTTGGGGCTCTTTTAACATTGCCCGCTTCATAATCAAATGTACCACCTTGTCCCGCCGCTACATCTACTTTTAATTCTTTTTGATGTGTATAAATCCACTTTTCTTGAGCAGGGGCTCCCATCGCCACAAACAGCACATTCGGCTTCAATTGATTGATTTCTTCTATCACATTTTCCTCCGAATCTTCCTCAAAAAAACCTTCCTGACTTCCCACAATTTTTATGTTGGGATACAGTGTTTCAACATGCTCTGCTGCTTTCTTGACCGTATCTCCCTTTCCACCTAAAAAGTAAAACGTCCAGCCTTCTTTTTCGCCAACTTCTAAAATTTTACGAAAATAGGCTTGTCCCGGAATTCGCTGTTTTAATGGATTTTTCTGCAATTTTGCCGCAATTTCAACACCAAAACTATCTGGCGTAGCAAGTTTGGCTGTTCTTAAAATATCGAAAAACATTTTATCTTTTTGTGCCGCCATAATAAACTCAACATTTGGCGCCACAACAAGCTCACAAGACTTGTTACTATTTTGAACTAATTTTTTGGTTCTATCTGCTGCTTCATCCAACGTTATATTATCAATTTCAACACCTAGTATTTTTACTGTTTCTCGCAACGTTTTCCCCCTACTATTCCTTGATTAAATTTTACCAGAAAAATCACAATCAAAATCCATCCAATTACCACATAACAATCCGCCAAATTGAATACTGCAAAATTCTTGACTTGGATAAAATCCATCACACCACCACGTGCCATTCGGTCAATCAAATTACTCATGCCACCTGCTAAAATAAAGCTGAGTGCCACTGACGTTTTGGTATCAATCATCTCTTTCTGGGTACGAATAAAATTCACAATCAGCAATAAAATCACAAAAGTCAAAATCATATTTTTCGTGTTTCCGCTATTAAAGCCAAACGCCATTCCTGTATTTTGTACCAATGTGATCGTAATCAAACCATCTCCAATTGGATTTTCGTATTGATATTGTACTACAAATTTCGTCATTTGGTCAATCAAAATTAGCAATATTGTAACACAAAAAATTAATTTTATCACTTTATTTTTCATTTGCATTCAACCTCTTAAATATCGCAAAATAATCGTCTTCATACAATTTTTCGTAAAGCTCGTCCTCTTTCAAAAGCATAACCAATTTTGAATTAGAATAGGAAATCACATGTGTGACACCATAATTTTCAAATGCATTATGATACTCCATAGCAATTCCTGCAATATTCAAGGCATCTGAAAAAATATCTCGCCCTCCGTTAAATTCTGGCGAATATAAATCGCATCTTGAATCGATAAAAACGGGAATTCCTCGGAACAACAAATAACTGCCATAATTGTATTCATTGTATATTTTCATATTTTCCACGTCCAAATTCTCCAACATCCAAGTCGCTGCCTCTACTGGATAGGTCGCCACATCCACATATTCCACATTATTTTTCTTCATTTTCCTAAGCTCGCCAAGCATACCAATGGAAAATAGCAAAATAATTATGATAGAAACTAAAGCAGAAGACATTAATTTAAAAATTTTCTGAAATGTTTTTTCATCATATTTTTCAATCATGTCCGAAATTAATCTGACCAAAATCGGGCTACAGAATAGAATAAACATTGATATTTGCCTGCGCGACATCAAGCTCAAAGTCACCAAACCGCCCAGCATAAACAAATCAGCCAATTTTATTTTCGTATCTGTGAAAACCAAAATTGCTAAAAATATGCATAACGCGCACAAAAACTCTTTGCTTTCAATCAACGTCACAGGCAAATGCTCATTTATTGATTCTGTTGTATTGCCTTGATAAGTTTGGTATGTGTAGGTATACGCACCTAGTCCAGTCGGGTTCAAAAATCCAGTCAGAGCAGCAATTAAAGCAATCACTATTAACCATTTTGCTGCTGAATTTTTAGAAACTTTAATTTTATATGGACTTTTACGCCTTTTTTCTCGTTTTTCGGTTTTCTGTGCAATTACTTTCGGAATATTCCCCAGCCTTCTTTCGCAATTTTCTTTGACCCTTTGCTTGATAGGAAGTTTCATCACTATTTTTAGCAAAACACCAATAATTTTATAATCCAAATTCCAATCTAAAAAGGTAACCCACAAATATTCTGCAACATACGGCAAAAATAACACAAAATAAAACGGAAAAACGGCACAATGCAAGTTTGCAATCAATAGCGGAATAAGCAACAAATACGTTACATATCGCTTTTTACGCATTTGCAAAAAGCTCTCTATACTATACACTTCCCAAGCAAACAAAATAAATGTCACCAGCTGCGCTCTTGCCGCCAAATATGGCTTGAAAATGTACATTGCCAAAATGGTTACAACACTTGAAATCACCTTGTTTTTCGAGAATTTGCTACAAAGTAAATATAGCATCCATCCTAAAATGGCTGTGAAAATCATGGTCGAAACATAAATGCCTGCTTGTCCAAAAAAGTGATAAATCCAATACATCCCAAAATCATACAGCCAATGCGGATAAGTATAAGGCAATTCATGCCACGAAAAATGGTCTTGCGTTAAATCTGAAATTCCATTTTGTGCAATATATTCCCCAATTTTTATGGTATAAAACGTGTCGTTTTGCAAACTTTTGGGAGAAATTGCTACAGCAAACAAAATAATCACAATCGCAACCATTGCATCAAATATCAGATTTCTATTTTTTTGCTTTTTTTCCTCGCTCATAAAATCTCCTCATAAATTGTTTTTTACATTATAACATACTTTTTTAGAAAAGTGAAATTTTTTTGAAAAATATTATCAAATTTAATAATAATAGAGAAGCCTCCCAATTGGAAAGCTTCTCTATCATTGTTAAAAATCGCGAAGATGCGATTTTCTCGGTCTAAAACGAGCCGAACTCTTGAAGGATATTTCTGGTTTACGCGGATTAAAAAAAGCAGGATGCTCCAGCTTCTCTTTGTAACCAGCCTCCAAGATTTCTTCTTCTTTTTCACTATAACCATAACAAATTATAGTTCTAGATGGTGTACTCTTACAAAACCCGCCGTTTTTAAAAAACAAAATATCAGATGACTTATTCACATAAATCCCTCCTTTTTCAAAAAACAAAACATTTTGCGACATTTTTATTTTAACAAATTATTCACAAAAAAGCAACTCTTTTTATGGTAATCGCTTAAAAATTTTTTAAAATAAGTTTCAAAAATTTATGTAAGTTTGTCAATGATGTAGGAAAAAACTTTTAATTTTTTTTACTTTTATGAAAATATAAGTTAGATAAAACTTATCTAAGAAATAGTATATTTGCATTTTAACATTAGTCAGAAAAAAAGTCAATATCAACTAAATAGGACACAGGAAAATTTTGAAAATAGTTACGCAATGTAGCTATTTTTTTTGCATTTCGTTGGAGATAACATATTTTTTCATAAAGTCAAGAGGACGGCATAAAGAAGAAAAGCTACGCAGGAAAAGTCATTTTATACGTCTAAAACTCTTGACTTCATTTCAAAATATGTACTTCATCAAGCAAGGAGTTGACGACGCACTGTGTGCTTGTCAACTCCTTATAAACACTAAAAAAAATAAGACCAGACCAAATGGCTGGCATTTTAAGAAGGGAGAAAAAATGAATAATATAACAATAATTTATAACGAAATATTAAAAAATAAACTAATGACAAAACCAGAACTAGAAAAATATATTAAAGAAAATGGAGATATACCACCATACAGAACTTTCAAAGAATGGAATAAAATAGGTTACCAAATACAAAAAGGAGAAAAAGCCAGAATAATAACAAAATTATGGTATTTAAAAAAAGGTAAAATAGATAAAAGCAAGGAAATGTCAGAAGAAAATACCACAGAGAAATTTATCTTAGTAAAAAGCTACTTATTTGATATAGACCAAGTAAAAAAGACTTAATATGTTATTACCCAGAAAGCTTAAAAGCACATTGAAAATTAAATAAAAATAAGAAAGGAATAATAATATGAAATTAGAAAAAGAAGAATACTTACAAATACTTTATGCTCTAGACAGACGAGAACAAATGTTAGAAACAAATATTAAAAGACTAGAAAACACGAATAAAACTTTAAACAAAAGAGAAAATGTGATTTTAAAAATTAATCAAAAATATTTAGAAAGTCTCCTTAAAGCTAGAGACAAGATAGTTAAAGAATATAAAAAATGGATTTAAAAATCCATTTTTTCTTTTTTCAACTAAATGGCGAATAGCTAAAACACTAACCATAAACAGAACAACCGCACAAAAAGCAAGAAAAAGACAAAATGATTATTGCTATACGCTTAACGGGTCTAGCTTTTTTACGGGTCTTTCTACTACCGCCCTCACGGTATGGGGACACCCCATATCCCGAAATTTTATTTTTTGCCCTTGACTTTTGCCTAAAAAAATAACCACAAAAAAAGCTATGGAGTG
>CANOWW010000014.1 GCA_947571115.1 uncultured Clostridium sp. | reverse complement strand
AAAAGAAAGTTAAAGATATAAACAAGCGAATAGACAAGTTGTATGAAGATAAATACAATGGATTATTTGAAGATGAAGATTTTACAAGACTATATTCAAAACAGATAGAAAGTAGAAAACAAGCAGAAGAAAGAATAAAGCAGTTACAAGAATTAGAAGAAAAGGAAGATAGTTCAATAGACATTAATAAATTTGTTAATGATTTCGTTGATATGAAAGAAATAACAAGAACAATGCTTGTATCTTTAATAGATAAGATAGAAATATCAGAAAATAAAGAAATAACTATATATTATAAATTCAATATTTTAAATATGGGAAATGAAAATAATAAATTACAAAATGTTGGCTAAATTAAAAAAATAGTCATAACGGAATATTAGGACTATTATTGTATTATTAATTTTAGCTCGGTATTAGCTTGAATTTAGTGGCAGGAAGTAACGGAATTTTGGGAAAAGCGACCAATGCAGTTAGCAAAAATAAACTGGCAAAATTAGAGGAAGAAATTCAACTAAAATTGGCAGAAGTGATGATGGATTACTATGTAGATGGGAATGGACAAGGTTTAAAGCAATATATTATTGACCAATGTAAAGAAAACGAAGATGGGCTTTTAAATGTAGGAGATGGAACATTTTCAACTAATGATGGAGATATTTATTATACAGATAAAGAAGGGACAACAGTAATAGTTGACATTGATGAGAATGGAGATGTGACAATCGGAGGTATTGTATTGCCAGATGGAAGTATGAATGATGACAAAGCGCCGAGTGTTTCAGTAACGTCAACAACAAATTCAGTTACGATTGTGGCAAAAGATACTTTGTCAGGAGTAGCAGGTTGGGCTATTTCAACAGATAGCACAGAGCCAAGTAGCTGGAACGAGGTTGCGCCAGCGCAAAAGAATTTTACACATACGATTGAAAATTTGACCAATAACACGACTTATTATGTTTGGGTAAAAGATGTGAATGGGAATGTGAGTGAGCCGAAGGAAATCAAGACAAAAGATTTTGGCGAATTGGATTATGAAGTGATTTGGGAAGGCACAAAGGCAACTATAACAGTTAAATTACCAACTACAGGGGTAGAATATTTGGATGAAACAGGAAATTGGGTACCATACACAGGACCACTTACAGTAGAAGCAGGAACTGTTGTGCATTTTAGGGTCACAGATGGTTATAATAATATTGAATTTGAGAGTGTGAAAGTGGTTTTAACTTATACAGTAAGTTATCATGCCAATGGCGGTAGTGGCACAATGGCAAGCAGTCAACACGAATATGGAACAGCGAAAAACTTAAAAGCTAATGGATTTAGTAAAACAGGCTACACATTTGCAGGTTGGGCAACTAGTGAAAACGGAGCAAAAGTGTATGATAATGAGCAAAATGTGATTAATTTAGCTAGCTCAAACGGAGCAACCGTGACGCTATATGCAAAATGGACAGCAAACACAAATACAGCTTATAAAGTTATCCACCAACAAATGAATGTAGACGGAAATGGTTATACAACAGTGGAAACAGAAAATTTGACAGGACAACAGATGCAAGCGTAACGCCTGGAGTGAAAACGTACACCGGATTTACGAGCCCAGCGACACAAACAACAACAATCGCAGCAAACGGAAGCACAACAGTCACATATAGTTATACAAGAAACAAGTATACAATCACGTATAACTCAAACGGCGGAAGCGATTGCACCGCAACAACATCTTACTGTGGAGCAAGCGTATCAATGCCAACACCTTCGCGAGAGGGATATATTTTTACAGGATGGGACACAACTTATACAACAATGCCTGCAAAGAATGTAACAGTAAACGGCTTGTGGGATGAATATGCAACACATGCAATTTCAGCTTCAAATTATGGGGATGCAGTAACATATTCTGCTAATGGAATTACTGACTGGCGTATCTTCTTAAATGACGGAAGCTATGTATATATCATATCCACGTCTTTGGTGCCCAATAGTGGTGTGTCGAGTTCTTTAATTAGGGACAAAATGTATGCGGTTCATGGAAGTACTCGTGATGCATTATTAAGTGCTTTACTTCATACGGGGTATTGGCAAGACTATGCGGTGGGAATAGACGGAGGTACCGCATCTGGGGGACCAACACTATCGCAGTTTTGGGCTAGTTATAATGCCGTCTATGGCACGAACCATGACTCGAGTTATAACATGTTAGAAGGGGAGGAAGGTAGGACAAATACTCTTTACTTCCCTAATATGGACGCCATAATGGATGGATATTGGTTATCTACGGGTAATCCGGTTGATGCTGATGAAGTGGAAATAGCTATGGATTGGGGCTGGATTACTTCGGAAAGGTACTCTAATAATTTCATTGGCGTGCGCCCCCTTGTTAGGCTACCTGCTAGTGCAAAAGCAAAATGGAATGGAAGCAGCTGGGATTTGAGTAATTAAGGTGTAGAGGGCGATGCCCACATCGACCCAGAAAGAGCGAAAAACGTAGGGGTCGGTCTTGACCGACCTGCAAACCAAAACAGAAATTTTGACAAATATGGAAATCTAAGGAGAGGGCGAGCAGCCCTCTCCTTAAAATCCTCTCCCCGCAAAAGGAACCATCGACTGGTTCCTTTTGAAATTTTCAGCCTAGCATTTTGCAAGAATCCATACGATTTTTCTTGCAAATTCTGTCAAATTATGTTAAAATGTAACAACAATGTGAACAGAGGGAGTGTAAGTGTGGGAAAATTCGAGAATTGCAAGTTGCCGAAAATAGTAAAAGAGAATAAATTGCTGCAGGCAGTGGAATATATTTTAAGTTCAAGATGGTACGTCGTTTTGATTGGAATTGTTTTGCTATTGAAAACCACATTTTTCTACGGAAATACGGTTTTTAAAAATGACACAATATGGCTTTGGTCGCTGAGGCAAACAGCGTTATTTATTGTCGTGATTGTGTTTCCGTTATTGCTGTTTAAAAAATCGGTTAGGCGTTTTGAAGTGGGAATGATAATCAATTTTTTGGTTAGTTTGTTGCTTTTTATGGACGAATTGTATTATACGTATGCGTCTAATATTTTGTCGGTTATGCAAGTGGGAAATATGCAATACAAGGATGAGATTTTGGCTGCTATTCCGTCTTTGCTAGATAAAAGTCAAATTTTGTATTTTATTGATTTTGTGATAATTGCGATTTTGCTGCTTGGAAAGTTTGTCAAAATCAAGCAAAATGACGTTTTTAAAGTGGCGCCTGCGCTGATTACGTTTGTTTGTATTTTATTTTTTTGCAATTCGTATCATTTGATACCAGAGTCTTTGGAGCTTGTTACGGGTTATATTTATAGTAAATATAATTCGGTTCGTTATGGTACGATTTATGGTTACCATTATATGGATGTCAAAAATGCGATGACGAATAATAAAAATATAGCTTATACAGATTATGATGTTATGATGGAAGATTATCGCGATTTGAAAGAAGAAAAGCGACTTGCTAGATTGGATGAGCAATATGAGGGAATAGCACAAAATAAAAATGTTTTTGTGGTGCAATTGGAATCAGTGCAGGAATTTGTGATTGGAAGAGAAATTGAAGGAAAAGAGATTACGCCGAATTTGAACCAGTTTTTGAATGAAAATATACATATTAGTAATATGCATACTTCTAGTTATACAACTACGGCGGACGCGGAGCATAGTTTTATTACTTCTATTTACCCGGGGGAAAACGGGGAAGCGTTTAGTAAATATTATTCGAATACCTATGATGACGTGTTTGGGATTTTTAAAAGAGCTGGCTATACGAATGTGTATGCGCATGGAAATTATGACACATTTTGGAACCGAAAAAATGTGTTTTCAAAGTATGCTTTGGATAAAGTCTACTTTTTGGGGGATTTTGCGGATACTTCAGAACAAATCAGAACCTATTTGTCTGACGAATTGTTGTATCGCCAAATTTTTGAGATGCTTCCAGAAACGGAGGAGCCGCTTTTTGTGGATATTGTGGCCGCTTCTTCGCATAAACCATTTGATTTGGAAGGAATTCAAAACAAAGAGGAAAAAATTTCGATTGATGTAGGGAAATATGCAGGAACGGTTTTAGGGAATTATTTGGAAGCGATGAGTTATGCAGATTATGCTTTTGGAATTTTTTTGGAAGAATTGAAGTTAAGAGGTTTGTATGAAGATAGCGTGATTTTTATTTATGGAGACCATTATGGTATGACAATGTATGACGAAAATTTGATGGAATTTTTGGGCGAGGATTTTGAGAATTATAATGATGCTAAAATGCAATTTGAATTTTCAAATGTAGCTTGTGGCATGAGGGTACCAGGAATTGAGAATTTGCATATTGACTATCCGGTTAGTCGAGTGGATATTAAACCAACATTGGCACAAATTTGTGGAATCGAGGACACGTTTTCTTTAGGAACAAGCATTTTTGAAGAAAAGCCATATGTATGTATCAATAATGGGAAAATCATTGCAGGGGAATATTATTATGATGCCGAAAAGTGGTTTGTTTTGGAAACAGGAGAGATATTAGATATGGCGAATATTGGGGACGATTTGAAAAAACGCTTAGATAGAAATGTGGAATATGCAAAGAAAGAATTGGAAATTTCAATGTCAATTTTGACAGGAAATTTGTTAAAAGACAAAATAAAATAGAAAAAAGCCTTGACAAAAAGAAATAAAAATGTTATCCTATAAACTACAAATGATATATATAATTGAAAAGGAGGAATATATATGGAGGTTCATGTTAGAGAAGCCAAAAAAAGCTTTGTTATAAATGCAGAAATAGAAAAACATTTATTGAAATCAGAAGAAGATATAAAAAAAGGTAGAACCAAAAAGGCAGAAATAGTATTTAAGGAGTTGAAGGAAAAGTATGGGATTTGAGACAATAAAATATCAGGTAGAATTTGCGGAGGAAAGTATAGAGGAATTAGAGGAAATTTACGAATATATTTTTAGAAAATTACGATCCTCTGCAGTAGCTAGACAGTTGTTAGAAAAAATACAAAAAAGAGTTTTTAATTTACAATATATGCCGTATTTGTATCGAGAAATAGAAAAAACAAATAGATTGGACTTTAAATATCATAGAATAGTAGTAGATAATCTTATTATTTTATATACAATAGATGAAGAATATAAAAAGGTTTTAATATCACATATATTTTATGGCAAAAAAGATTATTTTGAAAATATCATTTAATTTTAATAGCAATCTGCTATTGAATTATCAATCAGAAATAAAAATTGAATAGTTTTATAAAAAAGAAGCAGACAGTTAGTCCACTCCTTGTTATTTTAGATTACTGTTTTTTCTCCACTTTTTATCATTTCGTCAATTAATTTTGCAATTACTTTTCGCTCATCATATGGATATTTGATGCCATTTTTTTCTAAGTATAGATCATGACCAAGCCCAGGAATAACGATGATGTCTCCCGGTTCTGCAATGGAAATAGCATAACGAATACCTTCGGTTCTGTCAACCACAATTTTGTAAGGTTTACCAGTTGGAATGATGCCGAACTTCGATTTCTTTTAAAATTTTTAAAGGATCTTCAGTGCGAACTTGGTCAGACATAAGAACGGTAAAGTCGGCGAGTCTTCCAGAAATCTCGCCCATAATTGGTCGTTTGGCACTGTCACGGTCGCCACCGACCCCCCAAGCACAGATGACTTTTCCTTTGGCATAAGTATTGACAGCGGTCAAAATACTTTCAAGGCTAGAAGGGGTGTGGGCATAATCAATCATGATGGTAATTCCTAATGGATTTGGCACAAGTTCGCTTCTGCCAAGCACTTTCAAATCTTTTAAACCAGCTCTAATTTCATCAGCTGTGATGTCAAAATAAGAAGCGGCAGCGATGGCGCCTAATGCGTTGTATACGCTGAATTTTCCGGGAATGGCAGCTTCGATTTTTTCTTTTTTATGGTAATAGTCAATCGTAAAGTCAATGTAAGAATCCGTGATTATCACGTCGTTGCTATCTGCTTGAATATCGGAAGGGTTTTCGATGCCGAAAGTGAGGATTGTTTTTTCAGGCAATAAATTTTGGATAGTTCTTACTTTTTCGTCATCGTTGTTGATAACAGCGCATTTTGCCATTTTTAGGAGTTCTAATTTGCAATTAAAATAATCCTCCATGTTTGGATGCTCTTTGGGACTGATATGGTCTTCGCTTAAATTCGTAAAAACGCCAACATCAAAATCACAGCCAGTGACTCGTTCCATTTTTGTGGCTTGTGAGGAAACTTCTATAATCGCAATATCGGTTTTTTGTTCTACCATTTGGCTCAAATACTTTTGGATTTCGATGCTTTCAGGGGTTGTCCTGTCTGTGTCTTCGATTTTTTCGCCATTGATGTAAACGGCAATGCTTCCAATTAAGCCAACTTTAAAGCCATGTGTTTCTAAAATAGATTTTATCATAAAAGTAGTGGTCGTTTTACCTTTTGTTCCAGTGACACCAATCAGTTTTAATTTTTGAGAAGGATGATGATAAAATGCGCAAGCGGTTTGGGCAAGAGCTTTTCGGGTATTTTCAACAGAAATAATAGGAATTTCTTGGGTAATTTGTAAAGAAGCAATGTCGACATCTGGCTCGACAAGAATGGCTTTTGCGCCATTTTCAATAGCAACAGGAATGAAGTCAGTGCCGTTTTTAGAGAATCCGTTAATTGCCACGAAAAGTCCACCTTCTTTGATTTTTCGTGAGTCAGAATGAATATTGGTAATTTCTAAATTTAAGTCGCCAATAGAGTTTTTGATGGTTACTTCTGATAGTAATTGATTTAATTTCATAAATTTTTTTCCTTTCTTACTCTTATAAGGTTATTATATCTCTAATGAGTGAATTTGTAAAGTGAAGAAAAGGAAAATTGCAATTTTTAAGCTGAGCCATTCGTGATAGCTCAGCTACTTTTTTCATGTAAATAAGATTTTGGTTGGTCCGTTAATTCTGCTATGTAATCAATTGAAACATCGTAAAATTGGGCTAATTTTACAACATATTCAAAGGGGATTTCGTTTACACCAATTTCATATCTTGAATATTGTTGCTGTTTCATTCCTAAAAAAGTGGCAATTTTTTCTTGTTTAAAATCGCGATCTTCTCTTAATTCTTTCAGTCTTTTTAAATACATGATTTTTCTCCTTTATAACTTATACTTAAAATAATTATAAAATATAAAAAATGCTTATTTTTTATTTACAACAGTCGTGTTGTGAAACTTTGAATTAAAGAACTTTATGCGAAAATATTAAATAAAATACAATTTAAAAACTTAAAATAGATTGACTTATTTATTAAATAATGAATTAAAATACAAAAGTAGTTAAAGTTGTCGTATTTGTATAAAAAAGAAAAAAAGATGTCGACTTGTTTCGACAACTTTTTCTTGCACTTTTTCATATTTATTGCTTTTTGATTTTTGGTTTTGAAATTAAAGAGGCAATGTAACCAAAGAAGATTGCTGCTGAGATACCTCCTGCTGCGGCTTTTGTTCCACCTAAGAAAGCCCCAAGTAAACCACTACTTTTGACGTCTTCGATGGCACCTTTTGCAAGTAAATTTCCAAAACCAGTAAGAGGAACAGTTGCGCCACAACCAGCCCAATTAATCAAATGTTTATACCAACCAAGTCCGCCTAAAATTACACCTGTTGTGACGAAAGCAACTAAAATACGAGCTGGGGTTAGTTTGGTTTTGTCAATTAATATCTGACCGATTACGCAAATGATTCCGCCTAAAATAAATGCTTTTAAAACCATTGTCCAATCCATTGTTTTTCTCCTTTCTTGCGTTTTACGGCATTTCGATTGCAACAGCGTGAGCAATTCCGGGGATGGATTCACCTTGTTGAGAAGTCGTGGAATTCATTAAGGCACCTGTTGGCATAAGCAGAATTTTTTTGTATTTTCCTTCTTTGAACATGTGTGAAATGAAGCCGCAAAATACGCTTGCGCTACATCCGCAACCAGAACCGCCGCTGTGTGTGTCTTGTTGTTCTTTGTCAAAAATTAAAACACCACAATCATTATAATTTGCCTTTATGTTGTAACCTTTTGTTTCCATTAAATCAATTAAAATGTCTTTGCCAATGTGACCTAAATCGCCTGTAAAAATGGCGTCATAGTAACTTGGATTTCGACCAGTATCTTTAAAGTGGCACAAAAGGGTGTCTTGTGCGGAACCTGCCATGGCAGCTCCCATGTTATTGGCATCTTTAATTCCCATATCAACGATTTTTCCTGGCGTGATGGCTGTGATGTAAGGTCCTTCGCCATCTTTGGAAAGAACGGCTGCACCGGAACCTGTTACAGTCCATTGACTAGAAGGCGCACGCTGATTACCAAGCTCAAGTGGAAAGCGAAATTGTTTTTCTGCACTACAAAAATGGCTTGATGCTGCACATACAACATTGGTAGCAAAATCGCCATCAATTGTGATTGCACCTAATGTCAAAGCTTCTCCAAAGGTAGAGCAAGCACCAAAGATTCCAAAAAATGGAAGATTAATTTCACGAAGTCCAAAAGAAGAGGAAATACATTGATTAAGCAAATCTCCTGCAAAGCAAAAGTCAATATCGCTAGAAGGCAATTTCGATTTTGCGATGGCGAGGTTGACAGTTTCTTTAATGATTTTGCTTTCTGCTTTTTCCCAACTATTTTCACCCCAAAATTCGTCTTCTAAGCATTGGTCAAAGTAGGGGTTTAAGGGACCGTCTTTTTCTTTTGGACCAACAAT
The DNA here is from genome assembly GCA_947571115.1 of uncultured Clostridium sp. Classification (GTDB taxonomy): domain Bacteria; phylum Bacillota; class Clostridia; order TANB77; family CAG-508; genus Scatovivens. The sequence continues at coordinate 33,540 of CANOWW010000014.1, read as the reverse complement.
ACAAGCAGTTGACAAAATGTTAACTGGCTTTGAAAGCATGTAAGATTGATTTCCTATTTTTTTCATAATTTTCTCCTTTCTTTTATATTAATGTAATAGATTGCGTATTAAAAATAAGGTAAATAATGCCAATAATGATACTGCTGGAAATTCCGTAAACGAGAACAGGACCTGCAACAGTGAACATTTTGGCGCCGACGCCCATGACGTAGCCTTCGGATTTATATTCCATAGCAGGGGATACAATAGAATTTGCAAAACCTGTGATAGGAACTAAAGACCCTGCGCCTGCGAATTTTCCGATTTTGTTAAAAATATTTAAAGCGGTTAAAAAGGCGCTGAAGAAAATAAGGCTAATGGATACGATTGTGTAAGAAGTGGTTTCGTCAAGACCGCGTGTTTTGCAAATTTCAAATATGATTTGCCCAATGGCACAAATCAAACCACCAACCCAAAAAGCATTGAAGCAGTTTTTTAGAATGGGCGAATTGGGGGTTTTTTGGTCGACGTATTTGGCATATTCTTCTTTACTATTAATTGGTTTCATAAAACGCTCCTTTCAAAAGATGGGGTTGGCGAAAAAAATACCAACCCTTATTTTTACATGTTATCTGTATCGTCTGTTGGTTGTTCTATTTGAAATGGTTCGATTTGAAAGCTAATATCTAAATCCACCATATATTCTACAATTTTATTACCTGTGATATTGGCACGTTGTTCTAAAACAGTGATGCTTTTTAAATTTTTAATTGTTTTGGAAGCTTCGTCAACTGTTTTGACAATGGCATCCTTCCATGAAATATTTGAATATCCAGTTACTTTGATGTGTTTTTCTGAATTCATAATTTTTCCTCCTTGTTTTTAAAATTGTTATAATCTTAGATTTTCCGAAAATAGGAGAAATATACATAAATTTTCGCAATTTGAAGTTTGGTATGAAAAATATGAAATGTGGCATAATATTATTATTTAAAAAATGCAACAGAAATTGTAACAAAATACGTCAAAATATTACAAATATGTTACAAAATCATTATATTTGTATTACATTCGATAATTCTATTGACTTTTTTTTGGATTAAGGATATAAATACATTATATAATGTAATCTAAAGTCAAAGGAGAAAAATAAATGCAAGCCAGTTTGGGTATTTATATAGAAGATCACATAATTAAATATGCAAAGCTACAAAAAGATAAAGAAAACGTAAAAGTAGAAAATTATAACATGGTATTCTACGATGGTGACTTAGATCAAACATTAAACCGAATTATTAATGAAACGTATAGTTATAAAGTTCCAATTAGCATTAATGTATCCAATGAAATTTATAAGGAATTTCAGATTTCTGCTTTGTTGAATAAAAAGGATATGAAAAAAGCAGTGAAAATTGAGTACGAAATGTTATGCAACGAAAAAGATTACAATATTGAATCTTTGGAACATCGCTATTTGTTAGTAGATGAAAAAAAAGAAGCAGATAAACAAAAAGCACTTAATATAATTGTCAACAAAAATGATATTTCTAAGAAATCAATGGCTTTTGATGGTCGCAAGCTAAATACAATTACACCAATTTCGACAAGCATTGTTAATTTAGCCAATATTCAAGAAAGAGAGAATATTGCCATTGTTAATATTGAAGACAAGACTAAAATTACAACAATTGTGGATGGTCAAATTTATCAAATTGATGTTTTAGATGAAGGAATGGGGACCATTTTAGAAGAAATCAATAAGGTTGAAAATTCGTATTCGAAATCTTATGAAGTTTGTAAAAACATGACGTTATACACGCAAAATGCATCAGAATTATATAGCGATACAAATGAATATATGAGTTTGGTAACTGGAATTTTATATAAAATTGTGCAAAAAACCAAAGAAATTATTAGTGGTTTTTTCTCAAGTGTTGAAAAAGTATATATCACAGGTTTGGGAACAAGCATTAATAACATTGACTTATATTTTCAAGATTATATGCCAGAAGCAAAATGTGAAATTTTGAAGCCATATTTTGTGGATGAAGCTCAGATGCAGTTGCCGATCAAAGAATATATTGAAGTCAATTCTGCTATTGCGCTTGCTCTTGATGGCTTGGGTATGGTCAACAAAGAAGTGAATTTTTCTAAATCGAAAGTAGCAGGAGGCGGAAAAGGCGATTCGCTTTGGAGTCAAGACATTGACTTAGGAACCATCAAAAATTACTTTGTTCATTTGGGTAGAAATATAAAAGAAGATTTTTCGGCTCCTCTGCAAAGTTTTGATAAAATTATAATCCGAATGTCAGTTTTATGCGTCATGCTTGCTGTGCTGTTTGCTGCCTTTAGTCATACAATCGAGAGACAGATTACAGATAAGAAAAATGAAATCGCAGGAAAAATTAGTAAAGCAGATGTAGAATTAACAGAAATCAGTAATGATATTTCTTTGATTTCTGGCAGAACAACAACGTATCAATCTTTAATTGAAGAAATCACAAATCCGCCAGAGGATACGACAACTTCAAGAAGAATTATTGAAAAAGATGCCATTCCGAATTTGCTAAACAGAGTGATGTTTGCCATACCAAAAAAGGTAAAAATAACGTCAATCCAAAATACAGCGAATAAGCGAATTGTGATTAAAGCAGAAGCTGAAAAGTATGAACAATTAGGATATTTTAAAGCAGTTCTTGCAACAAATGGAATATTAGAAAACGTAAAATCAACACCAGGACAAAAAAGTGATACAGTTGTTCAGGTAACGATAGAAGGAGATTTGCCATGACAAGGAAAATAACATTATCTATTATATTAATATTATTGATTTTTGGTTGTTTTGAAGTTGTTTTTGGTTCTAATGAAACCATTCGTTCCAAGATTGCTTCTGTAAGGCAACTAGAACAAAAAAGCAAGGAACTCAATCAAGCAGTTGCAAATTTGGAACTAAAAACCAATGCAACGTATGACAAGAAAAAAGAAGAATTAGAAACTGCAATCAAGAATTACAATTTAGCCAAAACAGAATATGACGAACTTGTTCCAGATGTGGATTTGGTTAGTCAAGTTGGCTCCAAGGACACATATGATGTTAGCTTTTTGTGGACAACCATTGGTAATTATGCAACAGAAGAAGGCGTTTTGATAAAAATGGATATTGGCAAAAATACAACTTCAGCAAGCTCTCTTCAAAACTCCTCAACCAGTGAATTTATTGTATGTGACCTAAAATTTGTCGCAACAGGAAAGTATATCAATTTAGCAAGTTTTATCCAAAATCTAGAAGACGATGATCGATTAGGTTTTGAAATTAATAATTTTGATATGCAAAAAAGTGGCGAGGATTTACAAGTAACCTTAACAGTAAAAGAAGTAAAAGTAAATTCAAAAGATTTGATTGAAAGTGGTATTACATCATCTACAAGTACGGCGACAGGAACTTCAAGCACAGGCTATAATAGTGATTCATTTAATGTAACAGCAGATGAAAAAGCGATTAATTCAGCGGTACAGACAATTGATTCGGCAACAACCAACACAACTTATAAAGCAAATTAAGAAGGAGGAGAGAAATGAAAAGCAAGAAAAACATTGTGAAAGAAGTATTTATTTTTATTATTTTGTTAATATTAGTATTGTTAATCTTAGCAGTTAGCTTGTATGATTATATTCCTTCTACTATAAAAGTGTCAGAAATCAAGGAATATAACGCTGACAGTAAAACGACTGCTATCAAACAAGAAATTGCCTATACCAATGGGGGAGATACAACAGAAAATGACAATGGCTCACTCAAGTCATACAGTATTGAGGCAAGTGATTTATCCATGTTTGCACAAAAGAATTATGATAAAGGAAATTCAAATCCATTTGAATATGGCATTGAGGCAACGACAACCAATCCAACCACAGCACCAGATGCCAACAATACCTCAAATGGAACGAATAATACAAACACAACAACAGGTCAGCCAACAACGAATAATAACACGACTACGACACCAAATAATACAACAACTGTGACACCAGGCACGACCAATAATTCAAGTACAGGAACTTTCTTTGAAAGTCCAAATTCTAAGTAGGATATATTTAATTATATTTAAGTATATACAAATAAATTATATAGATTTGAAAGGAGTGATGAAAAGGGGTGAGACAATTTTAGCAGTAGGATTTTGAACTCGAAGATATGTTTCAAAAAACATATGAAAAAAATAAGTGAAAACTTATAAAAATTTTAAAAACAAAGGAGAATGAAAAATGAAAAATTTAAAAAATCAAAAAGGTATTACGTTAGTAGCTTTAGTAGTTACAATTATCGTATTGTTAATCTTGGCAGGTGTGTCATTGTCACTTGTAGCAGGAAGTAACGGAATTATGACAAGAACAGTAAACGCAAGAGATAAGAACGAAGCAGCAACAGCAGCAGAACGAGGAGAATTGGTTCTTTCTGAATTACAAATGGAATGGTATGAAGAATATTATGCAAATTCAAAAAAAGATGGTAATTATGCTAATTTACAAACATTTTTAACATCAAAATCAGGTAAAGTGATTGGAAATTATACTGTAACAATTACAAATGATAAAGTTAGTGTTTCAACTACAAAAGATGGGGTATTAGCAGAAGCTGAACTTATTTATCAAGATGCAAATGGTACTGATGATTTGAACAAAGTAGCAATAAAAAGTTGGGATTTATCACCAACAACAACACCATAATTTATAATCAAATTAATATGTTATTTTGAACATATGAAAAATTAAAAAACAAAGGAGAATGAAAAATGAAAAATTTAAAAAATCAAAAAGGTATTACGTTAGTAGCTCTAGTAGTTACAATTATCGTATTGTTAATCTTGGCAGGTGTGTCATTATCACTTGTAGCAGGAAGTAATGGAATTATGACAAGAACAGTAGCAGCAAGAGATAAAAATGAAATTGCAACAGCAAAAGAACGTGGAGAAATGGCAATAGCAGAATTACAAATGGAATGGTATGAAGGATACTATGCAAATGGAGATAGATCAGAGAATTTTGCAACTTTGAATGCATATATGAAAAACAAATCTAAAAAAATGGGAGATTACACTGTAACAGTTGATGCTGCAGGTACTGGGGTAACAGTAGCTGTATCAAGAGCTTCAGCACCAGAAGATGTAGTTACAGGAACTCTTTCATATACTACAGGAGGAACAGGAACTACAGGAAATGATTTACAAGTTTCTTGGAATTAATAACAACAATTTTCAGGAGGTATATACTTCTTCTAACAAATTAGTGTATACCTCTTAAGTTTAAAAAAGAAAAAATAAAAGGAGAAATATGGAGATTTTTTTAGGTGTTATTCTATTTATCATGGGAACATTTTTTGGAAGTTTTTTCACACTAGCCGTTTACCGAATTCCATTAAAAAAAGACATAACACATGAACATTCATTCTGCCCAAACTGCAACCATAAATTAGGAATGCTAGACTTATTTCCAGTTTGGAGTTACTTATTTTTACGTGGAAAATGTAGATATTGCGGTGAAAAAATTAGAATTAGATATTTCCTTTTAGAGATTTTATCAGGACTTGTTTTCGTGACAATGTACTTAATTCTAAATATCCATGGCAATTTTTTTGATGTTAATAATCTAGAATTCTTTCTATCTTTTATTTTTCAATATGTGACATTAGTTATTGTTGCTGGTATTGACAAAGAGCACCGAAAAATCAATTCTTCTGTTTTACTATTTGGGACGATTTCACAAGTATTGTATATGCTATATCTATATATAGTAAAAAATATTAATATACATAGATATGTTATATATCTTGTCATGTTTATCCTATTGTTTGTTATGAATAAATGGGGAAAAAAAGAAAATTATGGATGGCAGCTTATGATGTTGGGAAGTTATATTCTGTTTGCATTAGGAGCAAAAGCCTTAGGTCTGATAGCAATTTTGACATTGGTCTGGGGACTTTTAAAAATGGTAGGAAATAAAAAATATGGCAAAAAAATACAAGAGATACCCTGTGGATACATGATAGGGATTTCCACAATTGTTTACCAAATTGTGGAAAAACTTGTGGAAAATTATTATTTTATTTAATTGAGGATATATATGAGAAAAAACAACTTAAACCAGAAATTAAATAATCAAAGTCGGTATAAGTGCTGCAGATAGTGTGATTGCCATGCTTATTATTTTGCTGACAGTAGGCGTGATTGCTATGTTATATGTCAATTTAAGTTTAAGTTCTGTGGAAATCACTAGGAAAGCAGGAGCTACTAGAATGGCAACCAATATTTTGGAAAGTATGAATAAAACTTATTATTCTGAATTAGAAACGAAACTGAATTTGTTGGCTGATAAAGGAGATGCTACAAAAGTTGGAGATACTTATACCATTGTTGGAACCGATACTTCAAAAGTCTTGGATACGAGTATTCCAAAGGGTTATACGTGTGAGATTTCTTTTGAGAGACCAAATGCTAGTTATGATGTTGTGAAAAAAGTGAATGTAAAAATTCAATATAAAGTAGACCAGATGTCAAAAGAAGTTGCACTTAGTAGGGTGCTAGAAAAAGAAACCATTCGAGAATGCAATTCGCCAAAGTTTGCAGAGGAATATATGAGGCAAATTATCAATTCAAATATAGATTATGTTATGGCTTCTGAAACAGCAGGAAGTTTGCAAAATGGCATCAAGATTGTGTGCCCTGTTACGTATGATAAAGCTTTGGTAAGTTATCGTTTGGTAGACGTGGAAAAAGAGCCAATTTGGTATAGTTATTCTAATAAAAATTGGGCACGTTTGTTGCTTTTAGAGGCGAGTGAATATAATACGTATTTTGACGCAAATCAAAGATTGACAGATAAATCGATTTTGCAAGATAGTGAAAAATCGTTTGTTTGGGTTCCGAGATTTGGTGTGAAAAATGGGAAAAATTTATTTGGTGGGACATATTTTAAATATAAGAAAACAAATTTGCCGATTTTTAGTTCTTATGAAAATAATGCAGATACGATAAATTACTATATAGATAGCGCTCAAACTTTTGCTTGGGGAACAAGGGGCGTTTCTTTTGAAACAAGCACAGATTTTACAGGAAAGTGGGTTTTGTATTCGAGTTTAAATACACAAAATACAGACGGTTATGTTTTAAATCATTCGCAGTATGGACCAATGATTAATTATTAGAAATGTTTGGTAATTTCATAAAAAATATTTATTTAAAAACAAAAGTGTTGTATAATAGAGATAAAGACGAACAAAAGAAAGGAGAAATAAGATGAACGGAAGAACTCCAATAGGTGTAGAATTAGTAAGAAGGGGCGTTGTCAAAGAAACGGATATTGCGACAGCGATTGAGTACCAAAAGCAACATCCAGAAAAGAAATTAGGAGATATTTTAAATATTTTGAATTTGTGCCCACAGAAAAAATTGATTGATGCAATGGGCGAAATTTTAGGGGAAAATGTTATTATTTTGACAACCGATGATGTTAAAATTAGAGAAAATAAATATTTGCCGTTGAATATTTCTAAAACTTGTAAGGCGGTTTTGTTTGAGGTGATTGGTAGACGTGCCAAAGTGTGTTTTGCAGATACTTCCAATAATAAAGCAATTGAAGAAGTAAGACTTTCTTTGTTGAAAAATGGTTTGGTCATGGAGAAGTTTTTGACTTTTGAGACCAATATTGAAAATGTTCTTCAATCACTTGAGAAAAAGGAAGAAGCAACCATTGTGAGTGCAGGCGATATCACGAAATTGGTGGATACAATTATTCGTTCTGCTATGGATAAAAGAGCGAGTGACATACATATTGAACCAATGGAAAAGGAAATTAGAGTTCGTTTTAGGGTCGATGGCGAGTTGATTACAGTTGCTAATTTTGAGAAAGAGAAACAATTGCAATTAATTGGAAGATTGAAAGCGATTTCAAATATGTATCAAGAGCGTCAAGATGCGCAAGATGGTAGCATCAATTTATATGGAGATTATAATATTCGTGTGGCTTCCCAACCAACGATTGATGGCGAGAAGTTTTGTTTGAGATTGCTTAAGAAAAATGAAGGTTTGAGAAGTATTTTTGATTTAGGTTTTCCTTCTGATGAAGGAGCACTTAAAAAATGTTTTGATAAAAGAAATAGTATGACGATTGTAGCAGCGCCAACGGGACAAGGTAAAACAACAACTTTGTATAGTATTTTGGATTATTTGAACCGACCAGAAATTAATATTACGACAGTTGAGGATCCGGTTGAAATTAGGGTACCTGGAATTAACCAAATTGAAATTGATGAAAAATCAACGTTTGCTTCAGCTTTGAGAGCAATTTTGAGAAGTGACCCAGATATTATTTTGTTAGGTGAGGTGCGTGATTTAGAGACTGCGGAGATTGCTATTCAAGCAGGACAAACAGGTCATTATGTATTGTCAACCATTCACACAATTAATGCGATTGAGGTTATTACGAGACTGAGAAAAATGGGGATTTCTGATTATGATATTTCGAGTACATTGGCAACAGCGGTTTCCCAAAGATTGCTTAGAAGAGTTTGCCCACATTGTGCGATTAAGAGGAAGTTTACAGAGGAAGAAAAGAGTTTTATGAACAAATTTGCAGAGCGATATCATACTAAATTTGATTATACAGGCAAATTTACCTATGATACAAAAGGTTGCAAGTTATGTAATCATACTGGATACTTGGATCGAATTGCAGCTTTTGAAGTATTAGAAGTAACGGATGAGATGAAAGATTTGATTGTAACTGGTGCTTCTAGTTTGCAAATTCGAGATTTGGCACTAAAGCAAGGTTACAGACCAATTGTGATTGATGCTTTCCAGAAAGTATTAGATGGAATTACGACTGTGGAGGAAGTGGATAAGAGATTGGCTTTGTACTAAAAATTAGGAACGAAGGAATATAGGAGGATAACAAATGATATTAATAGAGAGTATTATAAAACAAGCAATGGAAAGAGATGCGTCTGATATTCATTTAATTAATGGAATGAAACCAATTTTGAGAATTGCGAGAACATTGGTGGAAATCAAGGAAATGGAAGCCTTAGATGAAACTGCTTTATATGATATTTACGATTATATTGTCAGAGGAAATGTGGAGCGAAATGAAGAATATACGAAAAATAGAAGATTGGATACATCACTTGTTTTTGAAAATATAAGACTTAGAATTAATGCTTCTTTTTCAGATGAAGTTCCTGTTTTTACGATGCGTCTTGTCAAAGATGTTTTGCCAACATTTGAGTCATTGGGTGTGCCAGAGATTGTAAGAAGTATGACTTATCAGCCACAAGGTTTGATTTTGGTTACTGGTAAAACGAATTCTGGTAAAACAACAACTTTAAACTCATTGATTGATGAGATTAATATGAAGCAAAATAAAAAGATTTTGACGTTGGAAAATCCAGTGGAATATCGACATAAGAGTAAAAAGTCTATTATTGTACAAAAAGAGGTTGGACCTGGAAAAGATGTGGAAAGTTTTATTGATGGTGTAAAAAACTCGCTAAGAGAAGATTGCGATATTTTGGTCATTGGTGAGATTCGTGACAAGGCGACTATGGAAGCTGCGATTGATATGGTGGAATCTGGACATTTAGTAATTGGAACATTGCATACGAAATCTTGTGCAGAAACTGTGGATAGAATGATTAATTTTTATGAAGTAAGAGACCAAGCTTCTGTTAAGAATTTGCTTTCAAATTTGCTAAAATTGGTTGTTTCTCAAAGATTATTGAAATCACCAAAAACAGAAGAGCTGATATTAGTGCCAGAGGTTATGGTGGTAGATAATACAATTGCTGCTTGTATTAGAAAAGAGAAATTTAATATTTCAGAAATTGAAGATGCGATACAAGGAAATTCTGACAAAGGAAGTATTGGTTTGATTAATTCGTTGGCGAATTTGTATGTAGAGGGAAAATTGTCGCTTGAGCAAGTGAAATCTCAAGTAGAAGAACGAAATTATGATACTTTAAATCGTACGATTATGCAGATGAATTTTAAAAGAAAACATTAAGGAGGACGTGTAAATGCCAACATATATGTATAAAGCAATGACTAGGAATGGTCAAATTGTAAGAAACAGAATTACGGACGCCAATAAAATAAGTTGTGTGAAACGTTTGAAGCATAATGATTTAATTCCGATTAGTGTGACACAAACACTTCGTATGAATGAAAGAAATGCGAAAAAGAAACCAAGAAATTTTAGGCGAGTGAATTCGGAGTTAAAGAAAATTGGAACCCAAAGAGTAAAAGAAAGCAATCGAAAAGTGAAAAGTCAAACTTTGCGTGAGCGAGTGGTTACTAGTATGGCAGAAAGAAGAAAAATTCCGTCAAAAGATATTCGTATTTTTACACAGAATTTCTATCTTTTGAAAAAGGCAAAGTTTAATAATGTTCATGCGCTAAGTACCGTTATGGAGAGTACAGAAAATCCAAAATTGAAGTTGGTAATAGAGGATATTTTGTATGGTGTGGAAGCTGGTGAATTTATGCATACTACGATGGAATATTATTCTGACGTATTTCCATACATTTATATTAACATGATTAAGGTTGGAGAGCTTTCTGGTTCGCTAGATTTGGCGCTTGGGCAAGCGATAAAATATTTAGACGAGAGTGAAGCATTAAATACCAAATTGAAAAGAATTTTAATACCGAATTTGGCGATGTTTATTGGTATTATTATCATGCTTTTTGTGTGCGTTATTGTAGGACTTCCAGCGGTGCAAAACATTTTTGAATCCATTGGAACCAAAGACCAATTGCCATGGATTACGATTTGGTTTGCTGGCGTTGTGGATGTGCTGATTGCATATTGGTACATACCGGTGCTTTTGATTGCAGGAATTGTAGGTGGCGTTTGGTTTTACATTCATACACCAGATGGAAGATATCGTTTTGACACATTCAAATATACGATGCCGATTTTTGGTAAACTGATTTATTTGATTGATTTTTCAAGATTGCTAAAAAATATGCTTTTGAATATTCAAAATGGTATCCGCATTCAGGATGCGTTGCAAGTTAGTAAAAACGTTGTGAAAAACAATGTTATGCTGTCTATGATTGATGTTTCAATTAACAATATTTATATTGGTCAATCTTGGATTGAGCCATTTGAAAGTGCGAAATTTTCAAACCCAATGACGGTTGAAATGTTGAAAATTGGTATGCAAACTGACTTGACAGAAATGATGGGAAAATTGGTTGAGTATATGGATATTGATATTGATAATACACTGGAAAAAATCATGAAAGTATTGCCAGAATTGGCATACGCGATTGTAGGTGTGGTACTGATTTTCTTCGTTATTGTAGTACTTGTGCCATGTATCCAAATCTACATGGGTGGCTGGTTATTCTCAGCTTATGGATTTTAGAAAAAATAAATTATATAAAGGAGCTGAAAAAACTTATAATTCTTTTTGGAAGATAGAGTTTTTAACAGCTCTTTTTCTATAAAAGGTGTAAAAAATTTTGTAAAATTAAATTGAAAATTAGGGGTAAGATGTGTTATAATAAAAGGGAAGAAAATTTCTAGAAGAGGGAAGCGTGAAGGATGAAAAAATGATATGACAGAATTAAAAGAATGGATTTATGAAAATGCAATCGAGGGAATGGAGTTTTGAGAATGCAAAACCAAGAGTATCAATTAGAAAATCAAGAAGATTTTAAACTGAAACATATTTTTGAATGTGGGCAATGTTTTCGATGGAATTTGCAGGAAGATGGAAGTTACATTGGAGTTATAAAAAATGCAGTTATTAGAGTAAAACAGCAAGATAAAACAATCATTTTTAGAGCTAAGTGTGAAGGAAATTTGGAGGCAATTATAACAGATTATTTTGACTTAAATCGTGATTATAAAGTCTTAAAAAATGCTTTGGCAAGTGTTGATAATTTTATGAAAAATAGCATAGAATTTGGAGAAGGAATTCGCATTTTACATCAAGACTTTTGGGAATGCATTGTTTCTTTTATGATTTCGGCCAATAATAATATTCCGCGAATTAAAAAAATTATTGAGCGAATTTCTGAAAAATATGGTAATAAAATTGAATTTGAAGGCAATCACTATTATGCATTTCCAGAGCCAGAACAATTGGCAAAAGCAAGTGTGGAAGAATTGAGAAATCTGGGACTGGGTTTTCGAGATAAAAGAGTTTTTGAAGTGACCAAAAAAGTTGTGGAAGGACAATTGAATTTGGAAAAAATAAAAGAGTTAAAAGACACAAAATTACTTCGTGAAGAACTTCTAAAATTAAACGGAGTTGGACCCAAAGTAGCGGATTGTGTTATACTATTTTCGCTTCAAAAATTTGATGTTTTTCCGATTGATGTTTGGGTCAGACGTGTCATGAATGAACTTTATATTCACTATGAAAAAGAAGAAAAAGTAAGCCAAAAAATGTTGGAAGAATTGGCTAGAAAAAAATTTGAAAATGTAGCTGGAATTGCGCAGCAATATTTGTTTTATTGGAAGCGAGAAACATCCTAAAAAGGGGAGGGAAAATATGAAAAAATCAAACCAAAAGGGGTTTATTAATATCATTATTTATTTGTTAATATTAGTTATTTTTGTAGTTACAGTGTATGCTTGTGTGGATATTCTTGAGCTTGTAGAAATTCCAGAAGAATATCGCATTTCAAAGTGGATTAATCAAACTTTGGGCGATTTTCAAGTGCAAGAATATGAAACGGTCGATAGTAGTGACGAGGAAAATAAAACGATTGGAGTAAGGGAAGAAAATTCGACAAAAACTTCCTATCATAATGTGGAAGCACCGAACATGAATACGACAATTTCTTCTGGAAATTTTGATACAGAAATTGAGCCAGCGACTTATTTTTCTTATTATGCGCAATTGGATTATTATGCGAAGATTATTTATACAGAATTAGAGAAAAATTTAGATCGTATGAAGTCTGGTACATATAATGTAGATTTTGGCACAACATTTGATGATTTATTGCATGAAGAAGGGGGCGAACAGACATTAAATGATGCGTTTCAATTGGCAATTAATGCACTAAATTTCGACAATCCAGAATTGTTTTATATCGATATTTCAAAAGTATATTTGTTGACCAAAGTTACGACTAAAATTTTGGGAACTACCTACACAGTGGAAATTGGTGCAAGCAATGGAAAAAGTTATTTGAATTCAAGTTTTAGAAATGAGCAAGAAGTGCGTCAAGCTATTAGCGATATTGAGGAAGAAAAGGATAGAATTAAGTCGCGTTTGAGCGGAAATACAGAGAATAAAATTCGTGGTGTGCATGATTATTTGGTGGAAAATTTAGAGTATGATAGCAGTGTTTCCAAAGATAACATTTATAATATTTATGGAGCTTTAATCAATCGAATTACGGTGTGTGAAGGTTATGCGCGTGCTTTTAAGGCGATTATGGATGATTTGGAAATTCCGTGTTTGATTGCATGCGGAACTGGCGAAAATAGCAGTGGAGAAACCGAAAGTCATGCTTGGAATTATGTGATGATTGATGGAAAATGGTATGCGATGGATGTTACTTGGGATGATCCAATTATTATTGGAAATGGGCGAGTAAGTAAGGATGTAAATTATCGTTATTATTTGAAAGGTTCTAGGGAATTTTTCACAAATCACAGAGAAGATGGGGAAATTGTTGGAAATGCTAATTTTAAATATCCGACACTTAGTGTAAATGATTATTAAGGTAGTTAACATTTTTTCAAAATGTTATACTTACGTTATCCGTAGTTCACTATTGTTCAAACGGCTAACTTAATTAAGGAGAAAATGATGAGCAAAATGCAAACCAAATTGAATGTAATTTATGGAAGAAGTGGCACAGGAAAAAGTGAATATTTGTATCGTGATATGGAACAAAAAATAAGTCAATTTAAAAATATTTTTGTGATTGTTCCAGAACAAAGTAATTTGGTAAGTGAGAAGAAATTTTTTGAGATTACAGGAAGAAAGGCAATGCTGAACGTAGAAGTTTTGACTTTGAGTAGAATGGCATACCGCGTTTTAGAAGAACTAGAAATTGCGACCAATTCTTTGACAAAAGTGGGTAAATCTATGTTGATTTTTGAGCTCTTAAGTCAAAATAAAAAGGCTTTAAAGTTTTTGGGAAAATCAGAAAAAAACATTCAAATAATAGATAAAATGTTGACTGAATTTAAGAAGCATAATGTGTCTGTGGAAGATTTAAAAAATTTAAAATTAGAAGACCAATATGTTTCTCTAAAATTACAAGATATGACACTTTTGTATGAGAAATATGAAGAAAAATTAGCACAAAATTTAGTGGACGAAAATGATGAATTGACTATATTAAAAAGCAATTTAAAATTTTCAAAAATGTTTGAAAATTCATGTATTTATATGGATGAATTTTTTGGTTTTACGCCACAAGAATATGGTATTTTTGAAGAACTTTTAAAATTGTGTAGAGAAATGAATGTTGCTGTTTGTCTAGACTGTTTGGAAAGCACGAAAAAGAAAGAAAATGATATTTTTTATTTTAATCGAAAATATGCTAAAAAATTATTAGAAATAGCAAGCAAACAAGGCTGTAAAATAGAATTTATTAAGAGAGATAAACCGTATCGCTTTAAAAATAATGAGTTGGTAATATTAGAAAAAAATTTGTATGGAAATACTCAAAAATGGGAAGAAAAAATTGAAAATATGGAATTATTTTTAGCGAATAATCCCTATTCAGAAATGGATTATGTAGCGAAAAAAATTTATCATTTAGTGAAAAATGACGGTTATAAATATTATGAAATTGCGATTATTGCAAATGATATTGAAAACTATGCAGAGGATAGCAAAGCCATTTTTCAAAAATATCAAATTCCCATTTTTATTGATGAAAAAAAGGATTTAAATCAAAATATTTTAATTCGATATTTGATTAGTTTGTTGGATATTTTTGATTATAATTGGAGTTTTGATGCAGTTTTTAATTATCTAAAAATAGGACTTTTAGGATTTGATTTTGAAAATATTTGTCGCCTAGAAAATTATTGTAAAAAATGGGGGATTCGTGGGATAAAGTGGCAAAGAGAATTTTTATATGAACCACTCAATGAAAATCAAGAAAATTTGGAAAAAATGCGTAGAAAAATAGTGGAACCATTGCTTATTTTGAAAAATAATTTTTTCCAAAATAAAACAGTGGCAGATTTAACACAAATTATTTATGATTTTTTATTAGAAAATGACATTATTCATAACTTAAATGAAAAAGTGATACAAGCAAATGATGTTGAAATTTCAAATGAATATAACACAAGTTATAAAATTTTAATGCATGTTTTAGAAGAGTTAGTAAAATTATTTGGCAAAGAAAAAATCACATTTGAAAAATATAAGGAATTGTTAAAAGTGGGAATTCAAGCCTCTGAGCTTCGGTAAAATTCCAGCTACTCAGGACCAAGTTATGTTGGGAGATATTGACCGAACAAGAAGTGATAAAATTAAAATATTATTTGTGCTTGGTATGAACGATGGAAATTTTCCAAAAGCTAATCGACAAGAGGGTTTTTTGAATGATCAAGATCGAATTTTGTTAGAAGAAAATGGAATGGAACTTGCTAAAAATTCACTTGATAGTGTGTATGAAAGTCAATTTAATATATATAGAACATTGACTTTGCCAGAAGAAAAATTATATTTGAGTTATTGCTCAAGTGACAAAGAAGGAAGCTCTGTTCGACCTTCTATTATGATAAAAAAAATAAGACGAATTTTTCCAAAATTAGAGCAAAAAAGTGATGTGATTCAAAAGGAATATTCTGTTACAAATGAACAGGCAAGTTTTGAAGAAGCTTTGCAGGTTTATCATGAATATTTGGAAGGCGGAAAAATAGAGGACGTTTGGAGAGATATCTTGCTTTATTTTTATCAAAAAAATAAGAAAAAATTTTCAAGAGCTGTTTCGGGAATGCATTATACAAATGGGGCAGAAAAAATTAGTTTAAAAAATATCAAAAAAATGTATGGAACTACTTTAAAAACTACGATTTCAAGATTAGAAAAATATCGCAGATGTCCCTTCTCTTTTCATATGACATATGGCTTAAAATTAAAAGAAAATGAAGGTTTTCAAATGAGCGCAATAGATACAGGTTCTTTTATGCATGAAGTAATTGATGCATTTTTTGCAGAAGTTCAGAATAAAAATTTGAATGTTAAGACGCTTTCGGAAGAAAAAGTTTTAGAAATAATAGACAAAATAATTGAAGAGATTTTACAAACTTCAAGATATTATATTTTCTCAAGTTCTGCCAAGTTTAAATTAATGACGAGAAGACTAAAAAAAGTTGTTAAGCAGTCGATAAAATATATTATTGAAAGTTTGAGATATAGCGATTTTGAAGTAGCTGGACATGAGTTAGAATTTGGTTCAAAAAATGCAGATTATGATGCGATTAAATTGCAGTTGGAAACAGGTGAAAATATTGAAATTATTGGGAAGATTGATAGACTTGATGTAGGTCAATTAAATGACAAAGAATATGTGAGAATTATTGACTACAAATCGCAAATAAAAAGATTGGATTTAAATCAAGTCGTAGCTGGTTTGCAAATTCAATTAATCACATACTTAGATGCAATTACTGAACAGAAAAATTCGGAGCAAGCTGGTATTTTGTATTTAGGTTTAGTTGACTCTATTGTAAAAGCGAAAAAGAATTTATCAGAAGAGGAAATTGAGAAAGAAATTCGCAAAAATTTTAAAATGCAGGGGTTAATTTTGGCAGATGTAAATGTAATAAAAATGATGGATAATCAACTAGAAAATGGTTATTCGACGACTGTGCCAGTTTATGTTGGAAAAAATGGCGAAATTAGTGAAAAATTATCGAGTGTAGCTTCTAAAGAAGAGTTTGAAAAATTGCAAAAAAAAGTGAAGGAAATGATCAAAGAAATTTCGCAAGAAATTTTAGCAGGAAATATTTCAATAAAACCATATCAATATCAGGGAAAAACAGGTTGTGATTATTGCCAATATAAGTCTATTTGTATGTTTAATCCAAACATAAAAGGAAATGATTATTGCTATATCAATCATAGGAATAATCAAGATATTTTGAATGAATTGATGGGGGGATAAAATGTTTCATTTTTCTAATGAAAATATTGTGTATAAAAATAACGGAAATATAGAATTGATACAGTTTAAAAAATTGCTAAAATATGGTATCAAACATGCCTATACTTTAAAGGGGGAAAATTTAGATTTTAGTAGAAATTCTGAAGTAGAAAATGAAAGTTATTTGCGACTTAGCAAGGCGTTAGAATTGGATGAAAAAACGTTCGTAAAACCAGTCCAAACACATACAGATGTTGTCAAATGTATTGATTGTGTCAAACCAAGTGAAGAGTTGCAAAATGTGGATGGATTAATCACGAATCAAAAGGGAATTACACTGACAACCAAAAATGCGGATTGTATTTTATTTTTGATGTATGATCCAGTCCAAAAAGTGATTGCAAATGTGCATTCAGGTTGGAAAGGAACCTTTCAAAAAATTGCAGAAAAAACGGTTGTAAAAATGATAAATTTGTATGAGTGCAAACCAGAAAACATTTTGGTTTGTATTTGTCCAAGTATTCGTAAATGTCACTTTGAAGTAGACGAAGATGTGAAAGATTTGTGTAGCGAAATTTTTAAGTTTACGAACCGTTTAGAGGACATGATTGAAGTGGGAGAAGTGAAAAATGGAAAAACGAAATATTTGATTGATACAGTTTTGATTAATCAAATTTTGCTAGAGGACTTAGGCGTGAAAAAAAATAATATCATCGATTGCGGAATTTGTAGCGTTTGCAATCAAGATAGAATTCATTCGGCAAGGGCAGAAGGAGAACATTTCAAAAGGGCAACAGCAGTGATAAGTTTGTAAAAACATCAAATTACTATTGACATATTGATAAAATTGTGATAAAAAATGGATAATAATTGATTGAGGGGGCGTCATTTATGATAAATATAAGACCAGTTTCAGATTTGAGAAACAAATATCCAGAAATAGAAGAATTAGTTTTGAAAGAAAACGAAGAGGTTTATTTAACCAAGAATGGCTATGGAACAATGGTGGTAATGAGCTTGGAAAAATATTCAGATTTAATGAAAGAAATAGAATTGCAGAATAAATTAGAAGAAAGGTTTGGTGATGTAGATATGGAAAATTTCTTGAAAGAATTAGAAAAACAAATAGAAGATCCTAATACAAAATTTTTGACACATGAAGAGGTATTTAGAGAAATAAGGAGGAAACTGAATGACTAATAAATTTGGAATAAGATATTCCGTAGATTTTTTTGAAGATTTAGATGCAATTACTTCTTATATAAAAAATGCTATTGTAGCAAATAGATTAATTGAAAAAGTAGAAATTGCAATAGAAAAAAGATTAGAAAATCCAATCAGTTATGAGAAGTATAATACATATGGGGGATATACTTATTACAAAATTTATGTTGATCATTATATAATATTTTATACAGTAATAGAAGATGTTATGGAAATTAGAAATATAAAATATCATAAAAGGGATTTTAGCAAATTAATTTAATATAAGAAAGGGAAAATAGATGTACCAAACATTAGAAGAAATCAATGAAGCAGTGAAGAAGTGCACGAAGTGTGGCTTATGTCAAAACAGGACAAATACAGTTTTTGCTGACGGAAATCCCAATGCTAAAATTATGTTTATTGGGGAAGGACCAGGTGCGGACGAGGATAAAGAAGGTGTGCCATTTGTGGGAAAAGCAGGAAAGCTCATGAACCAAGCATTTAAAGGTCTTGGGATTGACCGTAGCAAAATATATATAGCCAATATTGTGAAATGTAGACCGCCAGGAAATCGAACTCCACTGAAAAATGAAGCAGAGGCTTGTTTGGATTATTTGAGAAATCAAGTGATGCTGGTGAAACCTGAAATAGTTGTATTAATGGGGAATACGGCTCTGAAAAATATTTTGGGAGACCAATATGGAATTACGTCAAGTAGAGGAAAATGGATTGAGAAAAAAGGCATCCAATATATGCCAACTTTTCATCCAGCAGCACTGCTTAGAGATGACACAAAAAAGATTGATTTTTGGAACGATTTAAAATTGGTTTTAAAAGAGTGTAACCGAAAATTGGAAAAAGAAGAAAATTTTGCTTAAAATACTTGTAAAATTGGAAATATATTGATATACTAATGATAAATAAAAATAAAGGAGGAACGGAAAATATGTCTGATGTAAATGAGGAAGTTAGAAATGATGAGGAAATTGCTGTTGGAGGAAATGACACCATCAAAATTTCAAATGAGGTAGTGGCCACTTATGCAGGAATTGCGGTATCTGAAGTAGAAGGCGTTTATGGAATGGCAGGCGGTTTTGCAGGAATTACAGAAGTCATTAGCGGAAAGAAAAATTTGAGCAAAGGGATTAAGGTTGAGGTCGGAGAAAAAAGTACGAAAATAGATGTCAATATTATTGTAGAATACGGGGCTAGAATTCCGGAGGTTGCCTATGAAATTCAAACAAGAATTAAAAAATCAGTAGAATCGATGACGGATTTAAAGGTGCTTGAAGTCAATGTTAATGTACAAGGTGTGCATAAGAGAACGGAAAAAGAAGAGCAAGAGACAGAAGAAAGTGCTGAAAATGTAGAAGAATAAAACGGAGGATAAAAGTATGAAATTTTTAGAAAAATTGGCATTAATTCTATTTTCCATTGTGATTGGAGTTTTGGCAATAGGCTTAATTTTAATTATGTTAGATGTACTACAAATAGGAACGGTATCAAGATGGATTTTGCAGTTGTTGCAAGGGGATTTGAGTTTTAAAATTACTTTGGCGGTAACGCTTGTTTTACTATTGCTTGCGATTAAATGTATCTTTTTTGGTGCTCCCAAAGAGGATGATGGACGAAATGGCGTAACTTTAGAAAATACAGCTGGGAAATTGGTCATTTCAAGAGAAAGTTTAGAAAATTTAATTGCAAATGTTGTCAAAGATGTGCAAGGAATTGAGGCGATTTCAAGTAGAACGATTTTAGATAGACATAATAATTTGATTGTTTACGTCACGACTTTAGTTTCAAAAGATATGATGATAAAAGATGTATCTTCTCAAATTCAAGAAAAAATTAAAACAGCGCTTAATAAAACCGCTGATTTAGAAGTAAAACAAGTTAATATTAAAGTGAAAAATATTACGAATAAAAAAATAAAAGGCTTGCCTGCTGGAGAAAATGAAAGTAGTGAAGAAACAAATGAAACAACTCAAAGTGAGGAAAGTGTAGAAAAATAGTAGGTGAAAGGAAGTTGAAAAATCATGGAAAATTCAAATAATTTGAAAGAGTTTTGGGATAAATACAAAGGTGCCATCATTGGTGCTATCATTGCGATTATCTTCATTAGCACAGGGCTATATCGCTTGTGCATTGCTGTTATTGTAATTATTGCAGGAATTTATTTGGGAAATTATGTTCAGAAAAATAAAGAAAATGTGAAAGACAATCTGAAAGATTTTATTGATAAGTTTTAGGAGGAAATGATGCAAAGGTCGGCCATGCGAGAACTTGCTTTTAAAATGGTTTACGGTTTGGAAATGCAAAAAGAAGAAGGGAATTTTGAGCAAGTGGATATTTTTGTAGAAACGAATGAAATAAGAGATAAAAGAACAATCGAATATTTGAAAAATATTCAAAGAGGTTTGTGGGAAAATAGGCAAGAAATTAATGCCTTGATTGAAGCAAACTTAAAAGAAAATTGGAGTTTGAGTAGGGTTTCTAAAATTAATCTAAGTTTGATTAAAATTGCAATTTATGAGATGTTATATGCGGATTTACCTTATAAGGTGGCGATTAATGAGGTGGTTGAGCTTGCCAAAAAATATTCAGACGAATCAGCTCCAGTGTTTATCAATGGAATTTTAGCGAGTGTTGTGAAGACCAAAAACTTGAGTAGTAAAAAGGAAGAATAAATGAAAATTAAGCCAATTTCGGTTACAGAATTAAATAAATATGTAAAAGACAAAATTGCTTCTGACGAATTTTTAAATAGTGTTTTTGTGGCAGGGGAGATTTCAAATTTTAAACATCACTACACAGGGCATATGTATTTTACCTTGAAAGATGAAAATTCGCTCATAAAATGCGTGATGTTCAAAACAGCCACAGGGCATTTGAGTTTTGTTCCAAAAGATGGGATGAAAGTCAATGTTTTGGGAAGTGTGGGCGTATTTGAACGCGATGGTGTATACCAAATTTATGTGCAGGCAATGCAAGAAGATGGTATTGGAAATTTATATGCCAAATATGAAGAATTAAAGGCAAAGCTTGAAGAAGAGGGCTTATTTGCTACAAACCATAAAAAGAAAATACCATTTATGCCAAAAGTAATTGGTGTCTTGACATCTAACACGGGAGCGGTTATCCGAGATATCATCAATGTTTCGACAAGACGCAATCCAAATGTGCATATTCGACTGTTGCCAGTTCCAGTGCAGGGCGAAGGAGCCGCCCAGAAGATAGCAGATGCAATCCAATTCATGAATGAAAAAAATTTGGCAGACGTGATTATTGTGGCTCGAGGCGGAGGTTCATTAGAAGATTTGTGGCCATTTAATGAAGAAATCGTGGCACGTAGTATTTATGCATCAAATCTTCCAGTTGTGTCAGCTGTGGGACATGAAACGGATTTTACAATTGCAGATTTTGTGGCGGATTTAAGGGCACCAACACCGTCAGCAGCAGCAGAATTAGTTGTAGCAGATGTAGGAGATTTGAAAAATACATTGCAAATTTATGAAAGTCGATTAAAAATTTCTCTCAAAAGAAAAACAGAATTAATGCGATTAAAGTTAGAGAAATATAGAAGTTCGAATGCTTTTAAAAATCCTTTGCAAAAAGTTAATAATGCCTATTTGCAAATTGACCAATTAGCAAAACAAATGGAAAATGCTATTGCTAAAAAACTAAAAAATACAAAAGCGAATTTTTCAAAAGAAGTCACAAAATTAGATGCTTTGAGCCCGCTTAAAACGTTGTCAAGAGGATTTTGCATTGTGCAACAAAAAGACAAAGTGATAACAAAAGCAGAAAATTTACAGCCAAATCAAGAAATTGATTTAACGTTTCAAGATGGAAAGGCACGAGCCCAAATAATAGAATAGGAGAAGTATGATTATGGGGAGACGAGAAAAAGGGAAGGAAAGTAAATTTAAAATAAAGATTTGGCTTCCAATTCTTTGTGTTGTAGTAGTTGGAGTGACTTTTTATATGATTTATGATATTCAAAACAAAGTGGATCAACTAACTGAATATGAAGATTCGAACGAAGTACAAAATTCTATTTCAAGTGAAAATGTAGTAAGTGAAAATCAAGTGGAAAATGCAGTAGTAGAAAATGAGGTTACAAACGAAAATATCAATCAAACTACAAATGCTGTTATTAATGTTACCAATACGAGCAAACCAGTAGCAAATACGAATACAAATAACAACAAGAATAATACTTCGTTCAATCCAGGCGTAACAGATCAAAAGCAAAAAGCAATTGAGCTAGTCAAAAAGGAATGGGGAAATGACAATTCTGTTGATTTTTTATTTGACTATGTGAATGAGAAAAATGAGTATGTAGTGGCTGTTAAAGATAAAGCAACAGCAACTGTAAAATATTATTTTAGGGTCAATTTAGAAACTGGAACAGTAGAACTAGATTAATATAAGGAAGGTAAATTGTTGTGAAAGAAAAAAAAGAAAATTTTGAAGATTTACTAAAAAGATTGGAAGAAATTACGACAAAGTTGGAAAATGAAGAAGGAAATTCATTAGAAGAATCCATGAAATTATTTGAGGAAGGAATTGTAATTTCTCAAAAATGTAACAAGCAAATTGAAGAGGCTGAAAAGAAAATTTCGATTTTAATTAAAGAGAATGATGAAATAAAGGAGGAAAACTTCAATCCAGATGAAGTATAAGGGGTATGCAAATTTTAGATGAAATAGTACATAATAAGTGTATTTATATTCCATTTATATTATGGTTTTTAATCCAGACCTTTAAAGTTTTGACCGATTTAGTGGTAAACAAAAAACTAAATGTTAGAAGAATTGTTGGAGCGGGTGGCATGCCAAGTTCGCATTCAGCGATTGTTTGTTCATTAGCGACTTGTGTTGGAAAAGAATATGGTTTTGATAGCGGAATATTTGCGATAGCAATGGTTATGGCTTTTGTGGTTATGTATGATGCAGCAGGCGTGAGGAGGGCTGCGGGAAAACAAGCTCGCATTTTGAATAAATTATTAGAAACGCCGGGACTTACGACAATTGAAGTACAAGAAAAATTAGTAGAAGTTTTAGGACATACCCCGATACAGGTATTTGTGGGAGCAATTTTAGGCGTAGTGATTGGAGCGATTATGTAGACAAAAATATTTATTAATTTTGAAGTGATTTGTGGGGACCGTCCAGAAATTATCAAAATCTTTGATTTTGCTTAATTTCTAGGATGGGGAGAACGGAAAAATTCATAAATATTTTAAATAAGTATTTTATTAGAAAGGACTAAAAAATGAATGATATTGAAATTGCAAAAAGTGTGAAATTAGAAAAAATTACAAAAGTAGCAGAAAAATTTGGAATACCAGAAGACGATTTAATTCCCTATGGAAAGTATAAAGCAAAAGTGGACAACCAATTAATGAAAAAGTTGGAAAATCAAAAAAACGGAAAATTGATTTTAGTGACTTCCATTAATCCAACACCATTAGGGGAAGGCAAAACAACTATTTCAATTGGCCTTTCAGATGGATTAAATCGATTAGGCAAAAAATCAATTTTGGCGCTAAGAGAACCTTCTTTAGGACCTGTTTTTGGAATGAAAGGTGGAGCAACTGGTGGAGGTTACGCACAAATTGCGCCAATGGACGAAATTAATTTGCATTTTACAGGGGATATACATAGCATTACTGCTGCCAATAACCTGATTTCAGCCATGATTGACAATCACAGGTTTTACGGAAACAAGTTAGGTTTCAAAGAAGTTATTTGGAAAAGATGCATGGATTTGAATGATAGGGCGCTTCGCAAAATTCAAGTGGGTCTTTCCAAAGAAAAAAATATGAAACCAAGAGACGACGGATTTGACATAACGGTTGCTTCGGAGATTATGGCTGTGTTATGTTTATCAAACGATTTAAAAGATTTTGAAAGAAGAGTAGGGAATATAACCATAGGTTTTAATGAAGAAGATAAGCCAATAACCGTTCGTGATATTAAGGCACAAGGCGCTGTGACAGCTCTTATGAAAGAAGCCATTCAACCTAACATTGTGCAAACATTGGAGCATAATTTAGCATTCATACATGGTGGACCTTTTGCCAATATTGCCCATGGATGTAACAGCATTATGGCAACAAGATTGGCTTTGAAATTGGGCGATTATGTGGTAACTGAAGCAGGATTTGGAGCAGATTTAGGAGCCGAGAAATTTGTGGATATTAAATGCAGAAAATCAGGCTTGAAGCCATCTGCTGCGGTTTGCGTAGCAACTTTGAAGGCACTGAAATATCATGGTGGTTTGGGTGTAGAAGAATGTAAAACCGAAAATATAGAAGCCCTAGAAAACGGAATTGAGAATTTGTTAAAACATGTAGATAACATAAAAAATCAATATGGAATCAATGTAGTTGTTGCGATTAATAAATTTGCGACTGATACAGAAAAGGAAATTGCATTTTTGACAGATAAATTAAAAGAAGCTGGCGTTGTGTTGAGTTTGGCAGAGGTATGGTCAAAAGGTGGAGAAGGTGCGCTTGATTTAGCAGAAAAAGTAATGAGTGTAGCAGAAAAAGAAAATATTCATTTTGTGTATGAAGAACAAGACGATATCAAAACGAAAATTGAGAAAGTAGCTTGCCAAGTTTACGGCGCAGAAGGTGTAGAATACACGGAAAAAGCACTAGCGGAAATCGCGCAAATTGAAAAATTGGGTTACCAGAATTATCCAGTTTGTATTGCGAAAACGCAGTATTCATTTTCGGATGATGCGAAAAATTTGCAATGCAAAGAGCCATTTCAAATTCATGTGAGTGAAGTGAATTTGAAAACTGGGGCAGAATTTGTGGTTGTCAAAACGGGAAAAATCATGAGTATGCCGGGGCTTCCTAAAGTGCCAGCAGCAGAAGACATTTATGTAGACGACAATGGCGAAATTGTAGGAATTTTCTAAAAACTTGACAAAGTTATGTAAATAGTATATAATTAGCAAGGAACCGAAAACATAGAATGCAACAACAATCCTTTGTAAAGGATTGAGTAAAACAGGAGGAAAAGAATGGAAAAATTTTTTGAAACAGAGAACGAACTAATAGAAACGGTTGATATTGTTTCGGCTATAATTGATGCTGTTCGGGAGAAAGAGGAGACTGCTAAAATTACAATATTGACTGGAAAAATTTTTCATCTGGAATGCAAACATGGAGGTGTGCCAGAAGCTGTAAGATGGCTTGAGTTCAGAAATAAACTCAGACCAATCATGTTGGCTAAGGTCGAATTTTTGGATTCTGAGGAAAAGCCGCTGTATTTTATAAAACCGAAACAGGAGGTCGCATGTGAGGAGCTTACAAAGCAGTGTACTGCATGTGGTGAAAAATGCAAGGTGCAGAAAATTCAGAAGATTTCGGAAGGGCAAGTATGGGCAATTTTGAATGAGGAAAAACATTCAGGCATAATGCACATTGTGAACAAGAACGGCTATAAAATGTGCACAAATGCGGAATTGCCACCGAATAAGTTATTGGAAGTACTTCAAAAAAATAAGGCAAAGTTTTTTTGTTTTGAAAAAAAAGAAGCTTATCAGATAACAAAAAAATAAAGCTGAAAGATAGAAACCCTGCGCTGCGGACTGCGGCACAGGGTTTTGCTAAATTTTGATTTTTACCTTGATTATTCAGAAGAAATATAATATAATAAATAAAATAATATGAAGGAGGAAACGATGTCTTTTAGTAGGAGTGTAGAAATTGTTGCAAAAGAACAACTAAAAAATGATATTTTTAAATTTGCTATTCAATCAGAGGAAATGACGAAAGTGGCTTTGCCGGGACAATTTTTAGAAATTAGAGTAAATGACGATATAGAGCCATTTTTAAGAAGAGCAATTAGCATACATAAGATAGAAAAACAGAAAAATGAATTAGAATTTATTTTTCAAGTGAGAGGAAAAGGAACGGAAATTTTAGCACAAAAGCAAGTTGGCGATAAAATTAGCGTAATAGGACCTTTGGGAAAAGGTAGTTTTCAATTTGAAAATTACAAAAATATAGCGATTATTGGTGGCGGAATTGGGATTTTTCCTTTGTATGAATTAGCAAAACAGGCTGGCAAAAACGCTAATGTGAACACTTATTTAGGTTTCCGAAATAAGGATTTTGTTGTGCTAGAGGACGAATTTTCGCAGGTTTCCAACAAACTTGTGCTGGCAACAGATGATGGAAGCTATGGAAAAAATGGTTTTGCGATTGATTATTTAAAAGAAGATTGCAAAAATGAGAAGCCAGATTGCATTTATGCCTGTGGACCGCTTCCAATGCTGAAAGCAATTCGAGATTTTGCAGCCCAAAACAACATTCTTGCTCAAGTTTCTTTGGAAGAAAGAATGGGATGTGCAATCGGAATTTGTTTGGGGTGTGCTGTGAAAGATAGAAATTCAGACGGATATAAACATGTTTGCAAGGATGGACCAGTGTTTGATATAAACGATGTAGAATTTTAAAATAGAATAGGAGGAATATTATGAAAACAGAGATTGATTTTGCTGGGATTAGAATGAAAAATCCTGTGACAGTGGCATCACGGGACTTTTGGTTATGGACGTGAAATGTCTGAATATATCGATTTGAGCAAACTTCGGAGCAATTATCACAAAAGGAACTTTTCTAAAACCGCGTAGCGGAAACAAGCCACCACGTGTGTGCGAAACAGCGAGCGGAATGATGAACGCGATTGGTTTGGAGAATCCGGGAATTGAGCATTTTGCGGAGGAAGATTTGCTTTGGCTAAAACAGTTTCATACGCCCATTATTTTGAATGTTGGGGCA
The DNA here is from genome assembly GCA_947571115.1 of uncultured Clostridium sp. Classification (GTDB taxonomy): domain Bacteria; phylum Bacillota; class Clostridia; order TANB77; family CAG-508; genus Scatovivens. Next base: position 6,414 of record CANOWW010000014.1, on the reverse strand, counting down.
AGTACTTTGGAGGAATATGTCGAAGTTTGTCGTTTTGCCAATAAATTAGATATTGATGGTGTAGAGCTGAATTTATCTTGCCCCAATGTGCATGCTGGTTGCATGGCTTTTGGAACCACGTATGAGGGCGTCAAAGAGGCAACGAGCGCAGTTCGCAAGGTTTTGGATAAGCCATTGATTGTAAAATTGACGCCAAATGTAACTGATATTACAATGCCAGCCAAAGGCGCGGAAGATGCAGGAGCAGACGCTGTTTCAGCAATTAATACATTACTTGCTATGAAAATTGATGTAAAAAAACGCAGACCGATTTTGGCGAATAATACAGGTGGACTATCAGGTCCAGCTATAAAACCGGTTGGCGTGAGAATGGTTTACCAAATTGCGCAAAAAATTAAAATCCCAGTGATGGGACTAGGTGGCATTGTGACTGGCGAAGATGCGATAGAGTATATGCTTGCGGGCGCGAGATGTGTATCGATTGGTTGTGGCAATTTTATTGACCCAGAAACAAGTATTCATGTCGTTAGACAAATCGAAGAATACATGCAGGAAAACAAGGTAGAGGATATCAACAGTTTAGTTGGTGCAGTAGAAATGAATTAAAAAATAAAAGGAGCTGTAAAAAATTTTTTGTTATTTTACAGCTTTTTTGTTTTTATTTATGTTCATTAAAGTAATTTTCAAAATCCTTTTTTGGAATTGGCTTTGAATAATAATATCCTTGAATCATATCGCATTTTATTTCTCGGATAAATTCAGTTTGTTCCTGTGTTTCAACACCTTCTATAATGGTTTTTACGCCAAGATGATTTGCAAGAAACATAATATAGTTGATAATATTGTTGTGATTGGTTAAATCAGCTTTATCAATAAAAATTTTATCAATTTTGATAATGTCAATTGGCATGTTTTGCAGCATACTAAGAGAAGAGTAGCCAGTGCCAAAATCGTCAATAGAAATCGTAAAACCTTGTGCTTTGATGTGATTCAATATTTTTAAAATATCAATGTTGGCGTCAATGGTTGCACTTTCCGTGATTTCTAGGTCAATTTGATTGCGTTCTAAGTGATATTTGTCTGTAATTTTTACATAATCTTGAATGAAGTTTTCATTGACAAAGTGCTCTTTGGAAACATTAATAGAAACTTTTGGTATAAAGTCGTATTTTTCTTTCCAGCTAGCTAGGTCTTTGCAAACTTGTTCAAAAATATAGAAATCTAGTTTGGTAATAAATTTATTTTTCTCAAATAAAGGAATAAATTTATTTGGAGGAATAATTTCTCCATTTCTTCTCCAACGGATTAAGGCTTCGGCGCCAGCAATTTTTTCTGTATTAGTAAAAACTTTAGGCTGATAAAATACTTCAAATTCATGGTCTTTTAAAGCTTGTTCCATGCAAGATTCGATTTGTTGTTCTTCGATTAATTCATTTTCTAAAACATCATCAAAAATATAGTAATTAGCGTCATATAAGCCTTTTATTTGGGAGCGGGCCATATAGGCTTTATCCAAAACTTTATTGATATCAGTATCGTTTTGATTAATTTTATAAACACCAATGGCTAGATTTACATGGATTTCAGTTTCATTAATCTTTAGTTTAGAAGCTTTATGAAAAATGTTGTCTAATAATTGGTTGATGTTTTTTGAATAGCTAAAAAGTGCAGCAAAAACGTCATTGGAAATACGGCAAGTGATGTTATCAGATGGCAGAATTTGTTTTAAATTTTCGCCAAGTGCTTTTAAAATTTGATTACAAAATTCATAACCATAAATATTATTTAAAGCTTTGAATTTGTTAATATCAAGGGTAATGATATATTTGTTTTTGTCCGAGTCTTCCAAATAAATGGAGCCCTTTTCTTTAAAATAAAGCGAATTGCCAAGTAAAGTGATTGGGTCTATATAAGCAACTTTATACAATTTGCGATTTTTCTTTTGGTTGGAAAGGTCAATATAAATATAAATTCCCATGATGATAAAATTAATGAGCAAGCAAAGTCCTATGGATAATAGTAAAAACAAAGTTAATTCTTTTCCAATGATGCTGTTTGGGGCTATGGTTACAATATACCAGTCGTTGACATTTACTTTTTCATAATGCATAAAGTAAATATCTCTATCAAGTCTTACATCAAAAGTTCCTACTTGTAGTTTTTTAATATTTTCTTGCATAGTGTTGATTTTGGCTAAATTATCTGGGTTGGTGGTAGGGTAATAGGCTTTAAAAAAGTCATATAAATTAACATTATTTTCCTGAATTATATCAAAAGAATCAATCAATACTACACCATCATTGTTGATTAAATAAGTACCACCATTACCATTGAATAAACGTCTTAGCAGAATTTCTTTATAATCTTTCGTATTAATAGTTGCAAAAAGTACCAATTTTTGACCATTTAGCTCAAATGTTTTGGAATAAATATTGACTTGATTGTTAGAAACTGTACTAGGCCTATTTTCTGAAAGATAGACTGTATCTTGCTGAAAAAATTCTTGAATATTGGCGTAATTTTGTACAACATGTCCATCACTTGTGATACCATTGCCGTTTTCGTCCAAAATAACAAGTCTGGTAAAATTGTAGTCTTCTAAATCGCTGTTAAATCGTTCAAAGATTTCATCCTTTGAGTTAAAAAATCCTCGATCAATAGAATCTACCATAAATTCAACAAATTTTTTTTGATCATTGATGGCTAGATTTAATTGCGTAGCTGTTTGCTCACTCAGCTCAGTAATTGTATGATAGATATTTTTATAAGTTAAATTTTTAACGTATTTGACATAGAAAAAAGATAAAATCAAAATAATCATAAAAATGGCGACAATCCATTTTACATTTAATTTGTATCGAGTATTTGTTTTTTCATTTTTTTGCTTCATAGTTCACTCCTTAAAATTTATAATAATAGTATACAATAAAAAGAAATGTTTTTCAACTATAATTTGAAAGATTGACAATGACAAATGCGAATAGTATAATGAAGGCGAGGAGGGAAGAATGAAAAAAGTTTTGCTATTACATGGCTATAATGGAATACCACCAATATTTCATTGGCTAAAAGAAGAGTTGGAGAAGATGCAATATGTGGTTATTATGCCAAATTTACCACCGCGAGAAGGATTGAGATATCCGATTTGGAAAGAAGAAATGAGCAAATTAGGAAATCAATTGCAAGGAGAATTGATAGTGGTGGCGCATTCAGCAGGAAATCCGTTTATCATTAAATATTTGCAAGAGCATAATTTAGATATCAAACTCTATATTGGGCTTGCTGGCTTTAGCAACATTTATAAAGTGGAAGGAAGAGAAGATTTATATGAGGCAGTGAAAAGTGTAGAGCCAACACAAGAGGAATTGGAAAATTTTAAACAAAAGGTGGAGAAGAGATATTGCATTTATAGTGATAATGACCATATTGTGCCTTTTGAGATTTTGCAAAAGCATGTGGAAAATATTGCTGGAATTGAGCAAATGATTCCAAATATCGGGCATATGGGCAGAAAAAGTAATTTGCAAAAAATTCCCGAAGTTGTTGAAATTATAAGAGAAAGTGAGAAAATAAAATGTTAACGAAACTGCAGATTAAGTCAGAATAGATGAAGAGATTGGAAAATGAGTTTGTGCAATGTTTGCCTATTACTAATTTTCAGGGAGACCATCAATTACAATTAAATGATATGGATTTGTTTTTCAAAATAAGGTGGTACGTTGGCCTGAATTTGATATTTATAGTAGATTAACAGAAAAGGAATATTATGAAAAATTGCAACAACTGCCTGAAATACATTTTCCAAGTAAAGAAGAATACCAGCAAGAAAGAGAATAAAAAAATCGGTAATTAATTTTACCGATTTTTTGTGCTTTTTCTTATCTTTTAGAGAATTGAGGAGCTTTTCTTGCTTTCTTCAATCCATATTTCTTTCTTTCCTTCATACGAGGATCTCTTGTTAAGAAACCTGCGTGTTTCAAATTTGCTCTAAATTCGCCATTTGCCTCAACCAATGCTCTTGCAATTCCATGTCTTACAGCACCTGCTTGCCCTGTAAAACCACCACCAGTTACTGTGCAAATAACATCAAATTTTCCAATCGAATTTGTGATTGCAAAAGGTTGGTTAACAATTACTTTCAAAATTTCTGTTCCAAAATATTCACCTAAATCTTTTCCATTAACCGTAATTTTTCCAGTACCTTGCATTAATCTTACACGAGCAATTGACTTTTTTCTACGACCTGTTCCTAAAAACACATTATTATCTTTTTTTGCCATTTTATTTTACCTCCCAAACTTCTGGTTTTTGAGCTATATTTTCATGTTCTGAACCTGCATAAACTCTCACATGAGTAGCTTGTTTTCTACCTAATTTTGTATGAGGCAACATACCCTTAACAGCCATAAACATAGCTCTTTCTGGCTTTGTATCCATCATAACCCTGGCAGTTGTTTCTTTCATTCCACCAATATATCCTGAATGGTGTCTATAGATTTTTTGGTCTAATTTACGACCTGTAAACATTGCATCTTTACAATTTATAATGATAACATAATCACCACAATCAGCATTTGGTGTGAAAGTTGGTTTATGTTTTCCGCGTAGTAATTTAGCAGCTTCAGCAGCTGTTCTACCAAGAGGACGACCGCTAGCATCAATTACATACCATTTTTTTTCAATTTCGCCTTTTTTTGGACTATAAGTAGTATTATTCATGGTAATCAATACCCTCCATTTCAAATATTTTTACTTGGTTATAGTATTTTAAGTTGCTAAGACAAAAAATGCTATAAATCTCATGATTTATGATATTTTTTGTTTCTTTTACCAAAAGCTACCGGGGAGAAGCCCATGCTAAAATAAACCTATCATAAATTGCTTATTTATTGTAATACAAAACCAAGCAAAAGTCAAGCGATTTATACAAAAAACTTGACTTTTTTGAAAAAATATGCTAAAATTAACATAAGAACATATGTATGTTTGAAGAAACTAGAAAAACACCGTGTCCGTCTGCGGACACAACACACAACATCTTAAGGAGGAAAAAAAGATGAAAAAAATCAAAAACTTTATGGAACGGATCAACTGGGGAACGCTTGTAGGAAAGACGTGTTTAGCAGCAGTTGTAGTTATGGGACTATTGTGTGCTTCCGTTTATAGCAGAGAAAGGCATGCAGAAATGCAGGCAAAGTCTCAGGCAGAAGAACAGCAGCTCCAAATAGTAGAAAAGAATGTGAAAAGGCTGCAGCTGGATGAAAATGGATTTGTAAAGCAAGAGAATCTGGTTGAAGCAAAGGCAAAGACCACTAAACAGCCTAAATTTGCTATTCTGAAAATGAAGAACAAATATGGGCTGTCGAACGACGACTTCTGGTCGTACGCCATATTGGAAAATCAAGTTCGTTTGCAAATTTTCCTGTATGGCAGTAAGCACAGCAAAAAAGAAGCTCTGCAGGCTGTTAACGTCTTTATAGAATTTTTGAAAGACGTGAGAGATGCAGAGCAGTTTGAGGACCCAGATTTATATGTTCGCATTGACGAACAAATATATAATGAGAGGGATTTAAAAGCTCACATTAGAAAAAATGGGCTCATGGCAAGTAAGGAATATGCGGCGGGAATGAAAGAATTACGAAAGTATTTCCGTGATTGCCGCAAAGCTGGGCAGGACTTTCAGTCGGCAGTAGGCAATTGTAAGCCTACGCTGACTGGAGAAATGGAGCCGGAATTAGGATAGTGTGTGGAAAAGACCAGAACCAAGGCAGTATGGGTTTTGGTCTTTTTCCTGATTATTCAAATTTTCAGAAAATATTTGATTATTATTGTAATAAAACTTGCTAAAAATTTATTTTTGTGTTATCATACTCATGAAATACGTTAGTATTTTTAGAAAAAATGACCAGAAATGTTTGGTCAAATACACAGAAAGTGAGAAAGAGGAATGAGACGGAAAGAGAAATTAGAAATTAGTTTTTTACAGATGATGCTGATTGTAGGAATAGTTGCAATTGGTGCATTTTTTTATGGGCACAATTGTGGTATGCAGCAGGCAAAACAAACGTATCAGCAAGAAAAGGAGGCTGATGAAAAACTGATTTCTGAACTCATGCAGGACTTGTATGAGTAAGTAGTGTTTTAGGAAGACTTGCGCCAAGTGTGGCGTAAGTTTTTCAATTTTGGAATTATTCGGAGTTAGAGTAGACGACTTAGTGGAGAAAGATGAAGTGCAACTATCTTTTTTCTCAATTGTAATGGTTAAGAGAAAATAAAAGGAATATTGAGAAAGTAAAATTGCTCAATATTCTTTTTTTGTATCAAAAAGGCATTTAAACGAACACTAAATATTACAATTCTGTAACAACGGTTACAATTTAGTAACATTTATTGACATAATGAAATGAAAGATGT
>CANOWW010000013.1 GCA_947571115.1 uncultured Clostridium sp. | reverse complement strand
CGAATGGCGTAAGTGATTGGAAAGTGTTTTTGAAAGAAGAAAATGATGTGTATTTGATAAGTGGTGATTTAGTGCCAAATAGTGGAATGAATTTAAATTCTAATGTAGTTAAATCAGCGGAATATTCAGTATGGGCACGTACAAAAAGTGAATTAGTAGACTGGTTAAGTGATATATCTTATTGGAGTGCCTATGCATCAGGATTTAGTGGAGCAATAGCAACGGGTTCTCCAACATTATCTCAATTTTGGGAAAGTTATAATAAATTATATGGAACAAATTATTCAGATCAACATGCTATTTTAAGAGATATTTTATATGTTACACATTCGGATACATGGAATGAGACTAGAGGATGCTGGTTAGCAACTAAGTCAGAAGATGATTCAGAAGATGTATATTATATAGATGTAGGGAGTGGTGTTGGTGCTACTTTTAGTGCGCAACAGGTAATAGGTATTCGTCCGCTTGTAAAATTGCCTGTCGATGCAAAGATGACATGGAACGGAACAGCTTGGATAGTTTCGAAATAGAATAAGAAACCACAAGGGCGCCATTACAGCGCCCTTGGTTTGTGCTTTGTATTCAAAATGGAACGATTTGCCAGTATAAATCAGATTCAGTCAAGTTCCAAATTTCTGTCCATTTTAAAGCTTCTTCGACGATACGGATAAGTTCGCACCGCTCATGAAATTCTACACATGACTTTTCCCATCCTGAAAAAAAGAAAATATTGTGATTTTTATACTCCATTTTCATAATTGGTAATAATGGAGTAGCGGGTACAAAAACTATTTCACAATATGGATCGCGCTGGTACCGTGGCAAAAGTGAAATATATAAATTTCCTAATTCAGTTTCAATTTTGCAATAAAGTATTTGCATATTAAAGCACCTCCTAAAGTTGATTATACAATATAATGTCAATGATATTATAGCATATTTTATATAAAATGTAAAGAGATGCAACAAAAAATAATTTTTTAGTAAGTTAGTTATTGACAAATTCAAACAAATGTTTTATAATAAGTAAAATTAAGTATAAAATCTAAATATGACATTTTGATGTCATATTATAAAATGTGATTTTTAAAAGGAGAAAAGATGAAATTTGTTCATGTTGCAGATATGCATTTTGACCAGCCGTTTTCAGGGCTGAATGCGATAGAAAATTTAAGTGATATTCGTAGGTTAGAACAACGCAAAATCTTCAAAAAAATAATAGATTATTGCAAACAAGAGAAAGTTGATTATTTGCTGATTGCAGGCGATTTTTACGCCCATGAATATGTCCGAAAATCGACCATAGAATATGTCAATCAGTTATTTCAAGAAATACCAAATACAAAGATTTTGATAGTTCCCGGAAATCATGATCCTTATGTCAAAGGCTCATATTATGAAACATTTTCTTGGAGCGAAAATGTACATATTTGCAAAAGCAATTTGGAGATAATGGAAAAGGCTAAATATGACATTTATATGTCAGGTTTTACGGATTTTCATATGGAACAATCCCCACTTGAAACGCTTCAGATAAAACACCCAGATAAAATCAATATTTTGGTAACGCATTGCGATTTGAATGGAGCAAAGGACGAAAATCGGATTTTCTTATCAGCCAATACAAGAGTCCAAAATAAATTCCTTAGGATTTGATTATGTGGCAATGGGGCACATTCACAAAACGAATTTTCAGGAAAATAAGAAAATTGTTTATTCAGGTTCACCGATTTCGTTTGGGTTTGATGAACCGGGCGAGCATGGCATGATTGTGGGCGAAATTGAGGAAAATGGTTTGCAAATAGAATTTGTAAAATTAGATGAAAGAATGTTTGAGAAATATGATTTTTTTGTGGATGAAATGACAAGTCCAGAAGAATTGGTTGAAAAAATTTCGGATTTAAAATTAAATGAAAAAAATTTATATGAAATTATTTTACAGGGAAATAGGCAATTTGATATCCGACCAAGAGAAATTTTAAAATTGATTGAGCCACAAAATATTTTAAAAATAAAAGATGAAACGCAAATTGGAGTGGATATTGAGAAGATTGCAAAAGAGAATAATTTGCGAGGAATTTTTATCAGAGAAATTATCAAGAAATACCAAGAAGAAAATTATTCAGATGAACAAATCAAGAAGGCAATTGAAATTGGATTAGAAGTTATGTAAGAGGTGAAAAGTTTGAGAATTGATGCAATAAAAATAAATGGTTTTGGAAAATTAAAGGATCAAGAAATTGAATTAAAAGAGGGAATTAATCTGGTTTATGGGGAAAATGAAGCAGGAAAATCGACGATTTTGAAATGCATGCAAGCTCTTTTTTACGGAGCGTCGAAACTAAAAAATGGAAAAAGTATTTCTGATTTTGACCAATATAAACCGTGGAGTGGTTCCGAATATTCTGGAAAAATAAAATATACTTTAGACAATGGCGAAGAATATGAAGTTTTTCGAGATTTTAAAAAGAAAAATCCAATCATTTATAATCAATTTCAGGAGGACATTTCAAAGAATTTTAAGCCGGATAAATCCAAGGGAATTCACTTTTTAGAAGAACAGATTGGGGTTGATGAGACTTCTTTTAAGAATACAGCCATGATTGGGCAGCAGGAAATTAAATTGGGGAAGCTTGATACGAGTAGTATGATGCAAAAAATTAGCAATCTTGTTTCCACAGGAGATGACAATATTTCATTCAAAAAGTCAATGGAAAAGTTGAATAAAATGCAGAATGACAGCATTGGTACGGAAAGAACGAGGCAGAAACCAATTAATTTGGTAAATGAAAAAATGAGACAACTATTGGAGCAAAAGAAAACGTTAAGTGTTTACAAACAAAGTCAAATTCAGCAGGTGCAAGAAAAAGAAAAGTTGAAAAATAAATTAAATCAATTATGTGAAAAAAAGACAAATTTAAAGGAAGAACAGAAAAATTTGCAAAGTGCAAAAACTGAAAAAGTAAATAGAAAAATTAATATTGATACATATTTGTTAATATTTTTTATGGTGCTAGCTTTGATTTTAGTTTTTTTGAGCAGAAATATTTTAGTTGGAATTGTGTCAATGATTCCTATGATAATAATTGGAATTTTGATGAAAAGAAAGTCAAATCAAGAAGATGAAATTTTTCAAAAAGCTAGTCAAGAGGTGGCTAAAAAGTGTGAAATAGAGCAAGAAAATCTTCAAAATGAGATTAATCAGACGAATGTTGCGTTACATATTTTAGAGGTTGAAAAAAACAATGTTGATGAGAAATTGGAGGAGTTAGCGCGAGTTGAAGAGGAACTCGAAGAGCAAAATGCAATAAAAACAGAACTTATGTCATTGGAAGTTTCTTTTAAAATTGCTAAAGAGGCATTGGAAAAGGCGTATGAGGAAATGAAACATAATATTAGCCCCAAATTTGAGCAAGATTTATGTGACATAATTTCTAGTATAACAAATGAAAAATATAGCAATATAAAAGTAAATGATGAAGCAGGAATTTTGGTAGAAGCAGAAAATGGCGAATATATGCCAGTTGAGAGACTAAGCATTGGTACGATTGATGAAATGTATTTATCCTTAAGATTAAGTACGCTTTCTGAAATTTCAAGCGAAAATTTGCCGATTATTTTGGATGAAACTTTTGCGTATTTTGATAATCAACGTTTAAAAAATATTTTGCTTTATTTGCAAGATAAAAAATATAATCATCAAATCATTATTTTTACTTGTTCAAATCGAGAAGAGGAAATCTTGAAACAATTAAAAATAGAATATCATTTGATACATATTTAAAATAGGAAAACCTTGCACTATTAGATAGTGCAAGGGGTACTGAAAGTTTTAGAATACACATATTTATAATGCACTTTTATTTTTCAAATTGCTCTAGTAATTCTTTTGTTTGATCTGAAAATTCGATAGCTTTTTTTAATTCTTTAATATCTTTAATATTTTGAGATACCAATTTTTTTTGGTTCTGAAGTGTTATTTCAAATTTTGATGGAACATTTTGTAACTTTTTTTGGGCTTTTTCTAAAAAGTGTAATAATTGTTGGTTTATTTTGAGTTCTTCTTCCTTTGAAATTAAATTATTTTTTCCCATAATGTGTGCTGCACTTGCAAATGCTTGGCTCATTGCAAAATAAATTTCTGAATCACTCGAGAGGTTATTAAGTGATTGCAACTGAATTTCTTCAAATCCTGCAATGGTTGCTGTTTCTTTTGACCGATTTTCGCCGATAGTTTCTCCAACCAATCCAGAGATTATTGCTACAAACAAAACTAAGATACTATAAAATACTTTTTTCTTCATTATTTTTACTCCTTTACTTGTTGTTGATAGTGCAAAAATGTGTATTCTATGGACCATCTTAAGTTGCAGATGGTATAACAACTTATTTAACAACATATATAGTTTAACATAAAGTTGAAAAAATTGCAAGTTTTTAATATTATTTTTTATACAATATTGGCAAAATAGAAAATATGTGTTATAATACAACATGAAATAGAAAGGAATGAGAGTATGTTTCAAAAATTAGAAGACGTAGAAAAAAGATATGAGGAGCTAAATCGTTTAATTAGTGACTCAGAAGTAATTGCCAATCAAGCAGAATGGCAAAAGTTAATGAAAGAACATGGAAGCATGCAAGATGTTGTAGAAAAGTATCGAGAATATAAAAATGTAAAACAACAAATGGAAGAAGCCAAAGAAATGCTAAATGACCCAGAATTGAAGGAACTTGCAAGTGTGGATTTTGAAGAAGCAAAAACAAAACTTCCTCAGATTGAAGAAGAATTAAAATTTTTGCTAATTCCCAAAGACCCCAATGATGATAGCAATGTGATTTGTGAAATTCGTTCAGGTGCAGGGGGGGAAGAAGCGGCGCTTTTTGCTGCGACTTTGTTTCGCATGTATTCGATGTATGCGGAGAGAAAGCATTGGAAGTTGGATATTGTGAATGAAAACGCGACTGAGCTTGGTGGTTACAAAGAAGTTACTTTTATGATTACAGGAAAAGGCGCGTATAGCCGTTTTAAGTTTGAAAGTGGTGTACACCGTGTGCAACGTGTGCCAGATACCGAAAGTAGTGGTCGTATTCATACATCAACAGCCACAGTGGCGGTTTTGCCAGAAGTAGAAGATGTGGAAGTGGAACTCAATCCAGCAGATATTAAGATGGAAGTTTTTAGGGCTTCAGGTGCAGGAGGGCAGCATATCAATAAAACCTCATCAGCAGTTCGCTTGATTCATGAGCCAAGTGGCATTGTAGTAGAATGCCAAACGCAGCGTTCGCAGGTGCAAAATCGAGAATATGCGATGAAAATGCTGCGTTCAAGATTGTATGAAATAGAGAAAGAAAAGCAGGATTCAGCAGTTGCCAATGAGCGAAAAAGTCAGGTAGGCTCAGGCGATAGAAGTGAGAAAATAAGAACTTATAATTATCCACAGGGGCGTATTACTGACCACAGAATTGGTATGAGCATTTTTCAATTTGAGAATTTTTTAAATGGAGATTTGGACGAATTAATCGACAATTTGATTGCAACAGACCGAGCTGAAAAGTTAAAAGGAGAAGAGTAAATAAACGAGCTACAGAAATGTAGCTCGTTTTTAGGCTTTTTTAAAAGAATATTATAATTTAAGCAGATGTTGTATGTAGTAAGGAACCATATTCTTTTAATTTGTTTAAAGTTAGGTCAGAAGTAGGCACAGCAATGGCAAATTCACTAATGGCGCTGGAAATTGCAGAAAGATATGGTTGGTTAATGTTTTGTAGAATAAGGAAAAAATAATCTTCATATTTATATAATGCGTTTGAGGTAGATAGCTTATCTACTAAGTTTGGCATAGAGATGGCTAAAAAGTTTTCAAAATTACAAAAATCATCAAAACTTGAAAATTTGTAGATTAATTGTGGGGCATTTTGCCTGTTTTTTCTACGAACTTGAACGCGAGAAGATTTCAAAACTTCTTTTTCAATTCGTGTAACAGTAATGATAAAATTGCCATTGCTTAGGGCAAGGGCTTCAATGCAAAGTTTGTAATTGTCTGTGATAAAGCCGATTTCACGTTCTGCTTCATCCAATAAATTCAAAAATAAACTTTGGCTTTCTAATGAATTGGACATAAAAGAATGTATGTCAACATTATTTTCTTGTAAGTAAGAATGATTGAATGTAATTCTGATTTTGTTTTCATTAATTTTTTCTATTTTCATAAGCTAAGCCTCCTAAAATATAACCGAAAGGGTTTCAATAATTTAATTATACTACTTCTAGCTAAAAAGTAAATGAAAATTTTTGCCATAATTTTAACAGTATCAGTTAATTATATTAAGAAATATTTAAAAATGTACTAAAATCACTTGAAAAAAACAGATTATCGCGATATAATAGATAAGATTAATTCATATTGGGGGATTTAAGTGAACAGAAAGGACGAATATGGCAGTAAAAATGAAAACTTTGCCCACTTCGGAAAGACCCTATGAAAAGTTGATGACGTATGGCGAAGATACACTTAGCAATAGTGAATTATTAGCAATCATTATAAAAACTGGAACCAAGGATAAAACAGCTTTGGATTTGGCAAGGCAGGTGATTGATTTGGGTTCAAAAGAAGATACGAATGATTTGAGATTTCTGCAAGAAGTATCGATAAATGAACTGATGAAAATAAATGGGATTGGCAAGGTAAAAGCAATTGAACTGAAGGCTTTAGGTGAAATTGCAAAAAGGATGTCAAGGCCGATTAATGTGAATAAAGTCGTGATTAAGACGAAAAAAGATGTTGCCGATTTGCTGATGTCAGAAATGAGATTTGAGAAAAAAGAAATTTTGAAGTTAATTATGCTGAATAATCAAAATGTGGTGCAAAAAATATTGAATATTGCGAGTGGTAAAGATAGTATGCTTATTTTTGATGCAAAGCAAATTTTGGCAGAGCCGATTAAACAGCAAATTCCTAAAATTATTTTGGTGCATAATCATCCAAGTGGTAATTCTACACCAAGTAAACAAGATTTAGAGGCGACGAAAAAGATAAATTTATGTGCCAATTTGATGGGAATTCAATTGTTGGACCATATTGTGATAGGTGATGGCGAGTACCATAGTGCAATGGGAAGCACATAAAGCTGATTTGTTGAAAGGAGAAGGTGAATGAATAGAAATAAACAATCCAATATACTAGGTGGAGTGATTACTTTAATTATATTGATTTTGTTGATTTTTCTTTCCAACATGAAACTGAATAAATTGTCATTTTTAGAAGGGATTGTGAATTCGGTTGTGGCACCAGTGCAAAGAGTGGTAACAGATTTGGCAAATAAAATCCAAGGAAATTCAGCATATTTTGCGGATATACAAAGTTTGCAAACAGAAAATGAGCAGCTCAGAAAACGCAATAGTGAGTTAGAAACCCAGTTGAGGGAGTTAGAAGGGATTAAAGCTGATAATGCAACCCTTCAGGAATATATGAATTTAACGCAGAAATATGCGGATTATAACACCATTCCAGCTTATGTGATTAATCGAGATGTAAGCAATTTCAGTAGTGATTTGGTTATTAATGTGGGCGAAAATGATGGTGTAGCTGTGAATATGACAGTGATTGCAGATAAAGGTTTGGTGGGACATATTATATCAACAACGCCAACAACTGCCAAAGTGCAAGTGATTGTAGATGCGGCAAGTACAGTAAGTTGCAATATTAGTACAACTGAAGAGAGTATTATTTGTAAAGGAACACTTGAAAATAGTCAAATTTTGAGAGCTTCGTATATTCCAACAGGGGCGGAGTTAATTCAAGGAGATAATGTGTATACATCAGGTTTGGGCGAAATTTTTAGAAAAGGAATTTTGATTGGTACTATCGAAGAAATTATTACGACAAGAAATGTGACAGACCGTTATGCTACGATAAAACCTGCAGTTGATTTTTCAACAGTGGATACGGTGTTGGTAATCAATAATTAATTTAGAGAGGGAGCTATTTTAAGTATGAGAAAAACATCAAAAGTGATCCTATTAATGGTCCTATATTTGGTTGTCTTTTTCTTGCAGGCAAATGTGTTTCAGAACTTTACAATAGCAGGAATCATGCCAAATTTGTTTGTTATATATATATTGTTTATTGGGTTATTTGCGAATGTGACAATGAGTGTTTTGTTTGGGGTAATTGGTGGATTGATTGTTGATTTGGCGTATAGCAAAACCATTGGAATAACTGCTTTAATGATGTGCGTAATCGGTTATTTGGGAGCGTATTTTGACCGAAATTTTTCCAAGGAAAATAAAATCACGATTATTTTAATGGTAGCAATTTCTACTATTATTTTTGAAATTGGTTATTATGGGATTAATTCAGTCGTTTTGGGATTTGATACAGAGATGTTGTATTTTGCAAAGATTTTAGCAATTGAAGTTTTGTATAATGTCTTGCTAACAATTTTGTTTTATCCATTCATTCAAAAGGTTGGTTACGGTATTGACCGCACGTTTAAAAAAACAAATATATTAACACGTTATTTTTAGGAAAACAAACAATGGCTAGGAGGTGAGAAAAACGAAATTCAAAAAAGAAAAAACAGAGCTGGATAAATTGAATTTTAGATTTAATGTGATATCAGTCGTCATATATCTGGTTGCCTTGGTTATTTTAGTCAGATTATTTGATATGCAAATTGTCAATGGACAGGAATACAGAGAAAATTCCAATACGAGATTATCAAGAGAATCTACGATTGAAGCGGCGAGAGGAAGCATTGTAGACCGTTCAGGAAATGCATTGGTTAGCACAGATATGAGTTTTTCTCTAGAAATGTACAAAACGAAGGTTGAAGATGAACAACTCAATCATTCGATTTTATTAATGGTCGAAATTCTGGAGAAAAATGGGGATAGCTATTTTGATAATTTTCCGATTAGTATCGAGCCATTTGAATTTCATTTTTCTTCTGAAGAGGAACTAGCCAAATGGAAGGAAAAATACAAAATTCCAGAAACAGCGTCAGCGGAGGAAGCCTTTTATTTAATGCGAGATAAATATAACATCAAAACAGACGACATTCCAAGCATCCGAAAAATTTTGGCAATTCGCTATGGAATTACAACAAAAGGATATTCTACAACAAAGTCGATTAGCATTTCGGAAGCAATTTCTAGAGAAAGCGCGGTGGAATTGCAAGTTAGAAGTAATGAACTGACTGGTGTTAATATTGTAACAGAACCAATCCGAAAATATCACGTAGGAAATATGGCTTCTCATATTTTGGGATACATGGGAAGAATTTCGGATAAAGACGAAGAGGCTTTGAAGGCAAGTGGAGATGATTACGAATATGAGCCATCTGACAAAATTGGAAAAACAGGAATTGAGAAAGTATTTGAGGAATATTTAAGAGGCGAAGATGGCAAAAAGCAAATTGACATGTCAGTGGATGGAACGATAACAGGAGAATATACAAGCCAAGAAGCGATTGGTGGAGCAGATGTAGTGCTTACCATTGATTCCAATTTGCAAAAAATAACAGAAAACGCTTTAGCTGCGAATATTGAGAAAATTAAAGCAGGCGGATTTTCACAGACGTATCAGGCAAAGGGCGGAGCCGTAGTAGTTACAAATGTAAACACTGGTGAAATTTTAGCTATGGCAAGCTACCCGGATTATGAACCAGGATTGTTTTATAATGGTATTAGCAATGAAAAATATTCTGAATATAATACCAATCCACTGAATCCCTTGCACAACCGAACGATACAAAGTTCCTATGCGCCAGGTTCTACGTTTAAAATGATTACAGCGATTGCAGCATTAGAAACAGGAGTAACCAATACAGTAGAAAAAATCAATGATAGTGGTCCTTATATTTTATCACAAAACTCAAATTATAGGCCATCTTGTTGGTATTACAAGGATTATGGAAGAGGTCATGGACCGCTGAATGTGTCAGGAGCCATTGAGAAATCGTGTAACTATTTCTTTTATGAAGTGGGAAATCGTATGGGAATTGATAATCTAGAGAAATATGCACGTTATTTTGGGTTAGGACAAAAAACAGGAATTGAGTTATATAACGAGAAAGCAGGAACATTAGCAAGCAAAAGTGCAGCTGAAAAAAGGAAAGATACTTGGGGACCAGGCGATACTTTAAGTGCGGCAATTGGTCAAAGTTATAATGATTTTACGCCTGTGCAAATGGCAAAATACATTTCCATGATAGCCAATGGCGGACATTCGATTGATTTGAGCATTGTAAAAAGTGTTGTAAACTCAGATGGCACGCAAGTACCTGATTCAGAAATTAGACAATTTACCAATCAGAAATTGGGCATTGAACCAAATCAAGTAGAAAATTTGCAGATTAAAGAAGAAACGATGCAAGCTGTTTTAGAAGGAATGCGAGCAGTTACAGAAGGAGAAAGCGGAACAGCGCGTTCTATCTTTTCTGATTTTGATATTTCAGTAGGTGGAAAAACAGGTTCTGCAGAAGTAACAGGTGGAGATGTCAATGCGTGGTTTGTTGGTTTTGCGCCATTTGAAAAGCCAGAAATAGCAGTAATCGTGGTTGTTGAAAATGGTGGACACGGTTATTATACAGCAGAAGTAGTGCGCGAAATCATAGCAGAATATTTTGGCATGAATATGCAATATGTAAATGAGGTTATGTCAGCAGAACATGAAACAGAACAATTTAATTAATAAGGAAGGAAACAAGAATGTTAAACAATATTAGAATTAAACAAACAACAGATGAGATTGTGCTAAACATTAATGTGCAAGCAGATAATACAGTTATCATTCAGGAATTGGAAGAAAAATTGCCGAAATTAAAGGATTTTTACAAAAATTCCAATGTGCCAATTAGGGTAACAGGGAAGCTATTTTCTGAAACGGAAAGAGTGATTATTGAAAAAATCATCAAAGAGGAAATTAGTGTTGATGTAAAATTTGATGATGCTTCAGATTTGTTAGGATTACATGCCATTAAAAAAACGTTTGAATTGGAAACAGAAATTTCAGAAACCAGATATGTGTATAATTCGGTGCGCTCTGGCAGCAAAGAGGAATTTGTTGGAAGTATTGTAGTTTGTGGCGATGTGAATTCTGGTGCAGAAATTGTAGCTGGTGGAAATATTATTGTGTTGGGGACGCTAAGGGGTGTTGCACATAGTGGGGCAAACGGAAATACAAAAGCGATTGTTGCTGCAAATAACATGGAAGCAACACAAATCAGGATTTCTAATTTGGTAAAAGAAATCACGGAAAAAGAAGAAAGATGTCCGATTTTTTGCATCAAAGACGGAGAGATTAAAGCGTTCTAAATGATTAATAAAAATAGGATAATCATTAAAGTGAAATCGTAATCACTGTTGGATAAAAATTTGAAACTATTTTTGTCATCAAAAGAATCTAGGACACTCAAAAGATTAGCAATCTTTATGTATTGTTCTAGTTTTTCTTTTTTAGTGTCCTCCAAATATGGTTTCAAAGAATGCAATAATTGGTTTCTAGGGTTATTTTTATTGCTATTCATTTGGCTCATGATGTCTTTGATTTTCAAAATCATGTTAATGTCGAAACCATCATCAGAGGCACGATTTTCCGTGCCATCCATGTCGTCATTATGATGATTATTTCCTAATATGTTATTTAAGTCGATATCTTTTTCTTTTAAAATTTCTGAAAAGTTACTTAAAATATCATTAAAATTATCGTTCATACTTACTCCTGGTTATCAAGATTTTTTTTAATATCAGAATTATTTAAAATCTGTTGTGCACGATAGATGTTTTTTTCTAATTCTGCCTTATCCATTTTTGAAATAGCAGAAAGCAATTTATTAATATCCATATTATCCATATTTTCAAACCTCCATAGTTTTAAGTGGTATGTTTTGGAAGCATACTCTTACTGATAATATATGCGAAGAGTTAGAAAAAAGACACAAAAAATTACAGGAAATTAGTTAAGGAAGCTCTCGTGATTTTTTACAAATAACTACAAGCGTAAAAATAAAGCGGCAAAACCTTATTTCCTTAAAGGTTGAGCTATTTTTTTGCTCTAATTTTGCCCAAAAACTGGGACTGTTGACAAAATGTGGATAACTTCTGTTACAAAAATGTAATTAAAATTTAATATAAATTTAACATTGGCTTGAGAGGCGTAGTTTCCGTAAAATATTTTTTCGCTGAAAACCTTCAAGTGCTGGAAAATGGCATATTTTACTATTTACAAAAGAACTTTTTTGAACTAATATATAAAAGAAATAGTAAAATTGGAAAGTGAGGTATGCGAGATGTTTTGTAAGTCGAAAAAAATGATTAGTACGTTAATTGTGTTTGTCATCATGTTTACTTATTCTGCGCAAACATTGCAAGCGATTGCCACAACGGATGGGATAACCACCATCACAGATGGATTTTTTAGCAGTTCAGACATGGTATTGAATAGTTATTTTGAAGATGATGAAAATCAAAGTCATGAAAAAATATTCAATGTGAACGAAAAAGGAAATTTGATATTAGAAATTTCGCCAAAAGAAGTGGGAAGTGGCTTTATTCGAGAAGGAACCATCACTGCAAATGCGATAGATGAAAATAGTCTTCATTTTAAATTTTCAAAAATTGCAAACATTGAAGTCGAGGATGGCAAAGAAAAGCCAGAAGAGACGCAAGAAGAACCAGAAGACAATTCATTTGTTAGTTTGGATATGGGAGATGCTTCTGAGGAAAATGCAGAACCAATCATAGACGAAAATGAGTTTGTGGATGAAGAAAAAGTCATTGAAGACAAAATGAATGAGGAAGAAAACGAAGAAGACTTAAATCCATATCAAGTGGAACTTGTTTCAGATTATGAAATACAAGTCAAGAACATCATTCATTCAACGAAAATAGAAGTGGAAATTGAATATTTACCAAAAGAAGAAGTGAGTTCATCTGATTTGTATCAAGAAGTGGAAATCGTTTTGTCTGGCAAATACATAGATGTTGATTTAAATGAAAAAGAAGAAAGCGTTAGCAGTAATATTAGCATTGGTTGGAGTTATCACAATGACATGGAAATGACAAGTGAATATACAAAATTTTCGCCATACCACGTGGGAGAAAGACAAGGTAGTTTATTGGAAAATAAAATTACGCTAAAAAGGGAAGCACAAAATGAGGAAGAAAATTATTTGCCATTGAAAAATACAAATTTGGAAATTTCGGTACCGACTTTAAATGGAGAAAGTCCAGTCAATGTAAGTGTGGTTGCGAATAAATTGATGGCAAGCAAAGGACAAGACACAGGAGAGGTAGAATTTACGGAAGAGAATTGGGAATATCAACCAGAGGAAGGAAAAATTTATATTCATGTTTCCAATGATAAGGACGGAAAAGCAGTCAACGCGCTTGGAATAGATGAGTATATTATCATTTACAAATACGCAAATTTTGTGGAAGAGGGAAATTATACATTTGATAACAATGTAACAGTAAATGCAGAAGAAGTTAGTGCTAACGAAAATAGCAATTTGACTGCTAGCATTTCAGAAGCGCAAGAAATTGCGGCTGTGATAGGCGATATGATTAGTTATCATGTTAGCACAAATGAAGATGTAATTCATAAAGGAGAAATCAATGTCAATTATAATCATGAGGAAGCAGTGTATGAGGCAGAGTTTACAACAAGCGTTAATTTGAACATTTTAACAAGTGACGCATTTGAAGAATTAATGATTGATACTTCAAAAGAGAATTATTTGGACGCGAAACAAACAGCTTTTGAAACAGATGATGTTTACTATAAAAAAGTGAAATTTGTTTATAACGAAATCGAGAATATTTTAGCAAATGGCGGGATAATCGAGATTTATAATAAGGCAGGCGAATTATTAAGCAGTTTGAATGCAGAAAATGTTCACTCACAAGAAGAATGTGAAATCAATGTGGAAAATAAGCCAAATGGTATCTATGTTGTTTTGAAAAGTGTGAGCGTCAACCAAAACTTAAACATTGAATACACAAAAGCAATTGGAAAGTCAAGTTATGATAGAGCCGAGTACAATACGTTCCGTGAAATTGAAAGCAAAGTGACAGCTTCTGTGAAATATGCGGATGACGAAAATCGCTATAACTTGTCTGAAGCGGCTGTGAAAAAAGCGATGAAAAGTAGTATTACCAATGCAGATGTTGTTCTTAGCAATAACAATTTTAGCACCGTTAGCGAAAACGAAAATGTGGAAATGCGAATTGAGTTAAATAACGATACAGTGGATAGCGACTTGTATACAAATCCAAGTTTTGAAATTGTGTTTCCAAGCTATGTGAAAAACGTGACGCCACAGAGTATCAATTTAACTTATGCAGAAGGTTTGAGTGTAACGGATGCGATAGTGTATAACGAGAATGGTATTGTGAAAATGAAAATCGATTTGGCAGGTACACAAAACGCGTTTAGCGAAAGCACGCTTACCCATGGAACCAATATTTTGGTACAGTTTAATGTTACATTGGACGAATATACGCCAAGCAAAAAAGACCAAATCAAAATGTATTATTGCAACGAAGCAGTTACCAATTATCAATCACAAACCAAATGGACGATGAACAAAGAAATTCCAGCAGGAATTGTAAGAGAGACCAATGGCTTTGAGGTAGAGGTTATTAATTATCAAGCACCAAGCGGATTGGCGGTTGCAAACGCAATTACCAATTATGACGGAGAGCAATCTGTTATAAAATCTGTAAAGCAAGGACAAAAAAATGCGAATATTGCCAGAGGAAGTAGTCCAAGAATAGCAACGATGGAATTATATGCAGCCAATAATACGGAAAATGAATGCAAAGATGTTGTATTGCTTGGAAGAACTCCATTTGCAAATAACACAGATGGAATAACAGGGGAAACTTTGGGAACCAATGTTAATAGCAACATGTTTTCAAAAATTGTAGCGAATGAGCAAAATAAAAATACAGCAAGAATTTACTATTCGGAGCTAGAAAAAGCAACAGCAGATTTAGAAGACGCCAACAATGGTTGGACAGAAGAGCCAGAAACATTGTTAGAAGTGAAATCATACATGATTGTGTTGGATGATGTTTTAGCAGCAGGGGAAATTTTGAAGTATAGTTATGACTTTGAAATTCCAGCAAATTTGGATTATGGAGCAGCGATTTATGGAAGTTTTGGTGGATATTATAGTAACTTAAGTTCAAATGAAACCACAGTTGCTGACAAAGTGGGGCTTTTGACAGAAGAAATGCCAGAAATTAAATTGTCATTAGAAACCAAAGAAGAAAATGTGTTTTATGGACAAATTGCAACATTGGTTGCAAAAGTGGAAAATAAAACAGGAGAGGACTTAGAAAATGTAGTACTAAATGTTTCTGTGCCAGAAGGAGCAGTGTATGCAGAATATAGCGAAGGAGAAGGTTACATAGAAGATAGCCAAATCACAGAAAAAGAATTTGAGATTGAAAGATTGGCAGCTGGTGAAATAGGTTCTTATGAATTTCCTGTCAAAATATTAGAAGATAATAGTGAGAGCAAAACACTACAGGGTTATCTTCAAATTAATGATGTGACAGAGACCTATACAATAAAAGCTGAAAAACAAAAACTTTCTATGGAAGCTGCTTTAGTGAATACATTTTCTGGAACCAATGAAAATACAAAAGTTTCATTTATGGTAAGCATTTCAAAAAGTGAAGAAGACGAAAATGGAGATTTTAATTTATCTTTTGACTTACCAGAATATTTGGAAATTAAGGAAATTTATGCTTTAGGTGTTGGAGAAGTTCAAGACCTAGAGTTTGATAGAAGCAATGAGAAAGTAGTGGCGCAAGTTGGAGAGCTAAAAGAAGACTTAACAAGAATTTTTGTTGATTGTGAAATGACAGAGAGTAGTTTTGAAGGAAATGAGGTACAAACCACAATTGAGTTAAAGACAAATGACAAGGAAGAAAAAAATTGTGGTTCAACCGGATTTGAATTTACAGCGGAGAGAAAAGAAGCTGTTGAAGTATGGCAGGAAATTAGTAGCCAAGAATTGAATTATGAAGATACATTTGAGTATAAAATTATTGTAAAAAGCCAAAAAACTTGGGAAGAGGCTGTTACAGTAAAAGCAGAAATTCCATCTGTTCTTTACTTGGATAATATAACAATAAGGATAAATGGAGAAGAAAAAGAAGTTGATGCTTATAATAACTTTTCAATAACAGAAAATTTGCCCGCAAATGGAACAATTGAAGTTGTGGCAATTGGTGAAGTGATTCATATTGAAAATCCAGGGGAGGACGTAAACTTATCTAATATTATAGAGGTTAAGTTGGCAAATGGAGGAACTGTGGAGTCAAATGCGTTGGATGTAAAGATTAATAAATTGTATGAACAAATGGGAAGTAATCCTGAAAATGAAGATGACGTGCAAGAAGAACCAGAGGTCGAACAAAAAGAAAATATAGAAACTGAGAGTGAAGCAAATGCAATTGCAGGTGTCGTATATGTAGATACAGATAACGACGGTGTAAAAACAAGCAAAGATAAGCAAATTGCTTCTAATGTACAAGTGCAATTAATGAAAGGTTCTAACATGATTAAAGCGACAACGACTGACTCAAGAGGAAATTATGCGTTTCATGATTTGGAACCGGGTAATTATAGTGTGACATTCAATTATGATAAGGAAAGATATAGTGCGGCAAGCAAGAATAAAATTTCTGAGATAGAGGAAGGTTTGGCAGTAACAGACAATATTACAATTGCAGAAAATGGGGCTAAAGTAAATGTAGGATTAACGGAAAAAGACAGATTTGACCTTAGCTTAACGCAAACAATTGCGAAGGCGACTGTACTGACAAATGACAAATTAAAAGAACAAGAATATGAGGACTTAGATTTAGCAAAATTAAGTTTGAACACAAAGGAATTAGAAGATGCCATTGTAAAAATGGAATACAAAATTAAAGTAGAAAATGTCGGAAATGTTGCTGGCAAAGTTGCCAATATTGTGAATTATGTACCAAATGGAATGAAATTTGTAGCAGAGGATAATCCAGATTGGAACATTGGAGCAGACGGAAACCTTTATTATACAGGATTGAAAGATACGACATTGAAAGCAGGAGAATTCAAAGAAATTCGTTTGAGTTTAGCAAAACAATTAACACAAGCAGACAACATAGGAGTTATTAGCAATAAGGCACAAATTGCAGGAACTGAAAGCAGTACAAGAATAGTAGAAGCAAAAGCGAATAATTTTGCAACACAAGAAACAATTATTGCAAAGCCAAGCAGAATAGGTAAAGTAGCAGTTGTGATAGAAGTTGCGTTAATTGCGTCTGTAGCGATATTTGGATACATGATTAAAACAGGCAGAATTGACAAAAAAGAATGGATTAAGAAAGTTTATAGGTAAGGAGGTGGAATGTTGTTTATGAAGAAAAAGACAATAAAAATTATTTTAATGATAGCAGTGATGTTTCTGTTTGGGCTGGTGTTTAATCAATCTGTTTATGCAGATAATGGTTGGATAACAACAAGTACATATGTTGGAACGCATACCAATGATAGTTTAACTTTGGCAGCATATTTTGGCAGAACTGATGGCGAACGGTTATCTTGCTCCAGATCAAGAATGTAGAGATATAGCTGAGATATGTAGTGGAGCAAGTTCAGCTACTACAGGTGGAGTGAATAGTGAATATTATCCAGGAAGTAAATTTACATATAATTTAGGATTTGAATTAGACAATCCATATTGCCCAACTGAAGCTTGGATAGTTCCTGTTGGAAATGATGATGGTAAGATGGCATCTCTTTCTGCTTGGCAACAAGAAATAGAAAAAAGTGTTTTAGAACAAGCTCCAAATGGAACCGGATTAACTTATGAAAATTGCAGCTATCGTCAAAATGGAAAAAAACTAGAATTTGAAGTTTATAATAGTACAAGTCAATTTAGAAGCAATAGAATAAGAGCAAAAATAAGAATTCGGATGGAATATTTATAGAGCTGATATAAGAACAATTAATCAGAAAAAATGGATAGATCCATGGGTGGATGAATGGGGGCATTACTATCCAGGATATTGGACCTATAGAACAGTATATTCTTCTGTTAGAGTATATCCAAAAGAAATAGGCAAAAAAACATTGAAATTAGGTAATGAGACAAGTGGTGGACATTTATTATGTAGTGTTGAAGTAAAAAATTACATTAATAAAATGCTTTACACACCAGATAAACAAAGATTAGAACATAGAGGAAATCAATATATAAATGGTTCTACAGCAGTGGGAAATCAAGGAGATGGCTATAGAAAAAACTGGTCAGATGCAAAAAAGGACAATAATATGGTGGTTCTAGAGAATTATGGAGCACTAGAATATAAAGTAATTTTGAAAAATGAAAATCCTAGTTCAGTTAGTTCTCCAGTTTATACGTTATTAGAAGATATTATTCCAGAAACAGCAGATATTTATTATGTAGAACGTTCTGGAGGAAGTGCTCAATCGTTAGATCCAAATGATACGAGATTTCAATTTGCGCATGGTATTAATAATGATCCTAACAATGCTTCACAAGGAGCTCAAGAGGATGGGCGCATCAGATGGCCTGGCTCAACACATTATTCAGCTGATGGATATCAAATGGTAAGTATCAACAGTGGTGAAACAATAGAGTTTACGATTAGAGTTTGGGTTCGTGCTCAGTCTGCAAAAAATCCTGGACAGGCTTATTATAATACAGGAGTTGGAGCAACCTCTAAAGTTTCAATATATCCTACCTATTATAGAGCTAAAATGAATAATTTAGGAAATGGATTTGCTAAATTTGAGAAAAAAAGTGTAAGAGCAAGTACAAGTGATGAGCCAAACGCACATAATACAAAAGAGAATACGTCTCATGAATTCTATATTCTAAAACAATACAATGTTACGGTTGATACGTACATTGATAATGTACAAAGAAATAGTAAAGCTGGATTGGAAACAGGAGAATTTTTGGTTGACAACAACAGTTTTTATCCAAGTGGTATTAACAGAGAGAAAAAGCCTGACACAACCAAAAAGGCAAACCCAGTTTATGCAGAAAATGGAGATTATTTGACTTTAAAAATGAAAGTAAGGTATCATGATACAGATTACAAGACAGCGGGCTCGGGTGGCAAATCGAGTGAGCAAGCGCCATACTATCAGCCAACAGAACTAGAAAAGGTTCGCATAAAAGTTGATTTGCCAGAGGATGCAGTCATTGACAAATGCTATTGGTCAAATATGACATATCCAGGAGGTAGTGAGCCAGGACAAGAGCATCCAGAAGGAAGCAGTCCTCAGATTGAAGATGCAAATGGAAATGTCGTTATGGATGGATTTAACTCAAATGGTTGGTACAAAGCAGAATACACAGGAGAATATATAGACGTATGGCATCTTTGGACAAACAGAACGGCAACGATTACCATAAAATTGTGGGTTAATACCAATAAAGACTTGAAAAAGAAATATGGAGATCCTTATGAATTTAAGACAACCATAGAAGATATTTATAATTTCTATGGCACAAAATATACGTATAATACAGCGCAGGCGCCAGTTGAAATCGAGTCAGCAGATTATTGGCATATTAAAGAATACAACATTGGTATTGACAAGTTTATTTCAAAAGTGGAGCATGTGGAGAACAGAAATGGTCAGAAAGTGACATTTGAAAGCAATACCGCAAGAAGGTCAACAATTGATGTTGATGGTGGAGGAGGCTCACAAGATAGCACCAAGAATAATAGCCCAGTATATGTAGAATATGGCGATTTGGTATCCTACACGATTGTGGTTTATAACACAACGAAAAGCTTTTCAGAATATGAAGTTAAACGAGACGATGAACCGTACAAGCAGCCACAGTGGATTACGCTTGACTTAGAAGACACGCTGCCGAACAAGTGCGAGGTCAAAAATGCAGAAGTAACTAATGGAAGTGGAATTCTAGGGTCTTATGAAGCATCAGGTGGAACTTTGAAATTGAACAAAGTTCGTGTTGAGGCGAACGGTCGAACGGAAATAACAGTGCAATTAATTGTTGAGGAATTGCTAGATGGCACTATCGAGACAAACAAAGTCAAGATTGTTAAAGACACAGAATGCAATATTAATGATTTTAGAATTATCAATAACAGCAAAAGATTAGGACAAAATGACGAGGTACTTGATAAATACATTTTGAATAATTACAGAGTACAGCTAGATGAATACATCAGTGATTACAGAGGCGAAATGTATAACTACAACGTAAACCATGGTTATATAAACGCTGGTTCAGAGCAAGGACCATTTGGTGGTTCAACAACGAATTATCCAAGCAATAATCCGCTTGCTACTGAAAAATATGAAACCTTGCGATTTGGAACAAGAGTAACCAACATTATCAGTGGCGGAACCGATGAGGGAGCCACAGGAAGTTGGGCAAAATATAACACAAGAATTCGTCCAACAGACGTAAAAGTAACGATTGATGTTGGCTTAGATGTAATTGGTTATCAAGTAATATGGCGCCACAATGGAAGTGACATTGATGTGACAGGAGGCGTTAGAGCAACTGAAACTAACATCGGAAATAATAAAGTTGAATGTTTATATACGATAACAGACGAAAATATTATTTTGTCGCCAGGAGATTACATCGTATATTACACAGAAGTGCAAGTCATGGAAAGCAATTTCTACACAGGAATGTTGCAAAGTAAATCAGAAATTATCACTTGTACCAATATTAATAGAACAGCAGGAACTTCTGGCAAAGGACTAAACTTTAGTTTTGGAATTAATGCACATGACAGAGTGGTTTATAGTGCACCAAACCAAAATCCAGTATACTTGAACATTGTTACTTTTGAAGATTTTGTATATTTAAAACAATTAGTCATGGCGGGTCAAGTTTGGCTTGACACGAGCAGAAATGGATTTAGTGACAATGGCGAAACAGGAAAAGACAACATCAAAGCAATTTTATACAATGCAGATGGCACAAGAGTGACTGAAGCAATAACGAGAGCAACGTCAGATGGAAATGGTTTTTATACTTTTGGAAGACAAGACAAAACCAAAGAATATTACGTAGAATTTGAATATAATGGCTTGTATTACAAAGCAACAGAAGTCTATGGTGGCAACAATTCTGGTACGACAGACGGAAGATATACACTAGAAAATGATGCGATTTGGAGACGAGGCTATGGAAATGAATTACCACAAACCAGAAAACCATCAACGATAGCCAAAGTAGGAACAGGAATTGCTGGTAAAAAAGAATACATGACCGATTCGAATGCGTATGAGTTTGACAATGTCAGAAATGATTTGGACTATAACAATGCAACCATTGGAAATAACAAAACCTATTCTGCAGATACCATTATGCAAAATCAAGATGGAGCTGCTGCAGTAAAAGGACGTTCAGATTTAGTATATGATAAAAATGGACATGTTAGTACATTGACAGAAGCCAAAGGCGAAATTATGACATCACGTAGTTTTATTATACAAAACTTTAACACAACTGTAAACTCAGGACTTGACAATACCAATACTTTATACTTGACAGATTATAATGGCTATCATAATGAAAATCCTGAAACAGAATATTTGAAATTTATCAACTTAGGTTTGGTAAAAAGAGAAGAAATTGATTTGTCAATTGAATCAGACGTAAAATCTATCAAAAATACAATCAATGGCGAGGAAATGACTTATGATTTTAACCAAAACACATATGCTAAGGCAGACTCAAGAGAGCCAAATTATGACAGTCACGAAACAGCTTATTCAACAGTTCCTAAGTTTGATAGTGATTACAAATTAGGAATTTACAAAGCAGATTATAATTATCGTTATGATGCTTATTACAGCGACGAAAACGATTTGGTAGATTACAAAGGATATGAAATTAGTGAACCATTAGAATTGAACAAAGCGGGACAATCTGAGTTAACAACTGAAATTACTTACAAAATAAAAATACACAACAACAATGTTCCTAACAACGAAACAAGTTGGGGAGACAAAAACGACATCCCAGTGGATGTGGCACTGAACGAAATCGCCATTTATTATGACAGCAAATTTGTGTACAACGAAAACTTAAAAGGATTAAATACAACAGTAAAATTAATCGACAGAAATGACGGTTTGCTAAAAGACAAAGGCGATGTAACAGATAGAGATGATTTAGAAAAAGACACAAAATCAATTCGCGTAAAATATGGTTATGCTGACGAAAACGGCAATATAACTAGATTAATTGACGGAGACGTGCATGTAGAACAAAGAGGAATTAGTCCTGCTTCAAAATATGAAACAACGAACAATCCAATTAACAATGACTATCGTGCTTTGTATATTAGTGGTGGCACATTGGCAGAACACTATATTCCAGAAGGCGAAACGAGAATTTTGGAAGTCACCATTCCAGTTGACAAAATGGATGCAGAATTAGCAAGAAGTTTAAAATTAGGTAATTTCCCGATGGTATCAGAAATCACGGCTTATACAACGCAATATAACGATAGCTATTGGCACCAAGGCTTAAAAGCAAGAGGAAAATATGCAGCGTTAATGGATAGAGACTCAAACCCAGGAAATTTGGCAGACATTAATGATGTTAGCCAATACGAAGATGATACTTATAAAACAAGTGTAAACTTGTATCGTTATGATGTAACAGAACCAAAAACAGAAAACCCAGCTGATCCAAATGCACCAAAAGTGGATGACCCAAATGATTTGAACTCAGATAAAAAGCAAAACGTAAGAGCGATGATGGGTAAAGTTTGGGAAGATGCAAGGTCAGAAGCAAAAGGAACAGACGGAGTTCAATATCTTGGAAACGGAATTTACGACACAAGCAACGCTAGTCATGAGAATGCTAGTAAAAATCCGAATGATAAGACAGCTGGTCAAGAAAAGACAATTTCAGGCGTAAAAGTAAAACTCATGGAAGTGGTTCAGAAAGCAAATGGACAATATTATGAATATCAAGCAAGAGATAGCGCTAATAACCCAATCGAATTTATTACAGGCTCTGACGGAAAATATATGTTAAATGATTACATGCCAGGATTTTATATAGTAAGATTTGAGTATGGCTGGAATGATACAAGAGACGACAATTTGCTTTACAATGGACAAGACTACAAATCAACGGCTTATTATAATAGAGGATACTATGGCAATTTAGACGGGCAAGCTTATGCAACAGACAATTTAGGAAGTAGTGGAAATTATCGTTACTTCGATAAAGTAAAAGACAATTTGAAAGTCGGAGACAATTCTGACGCGCAAGATGACGAAATCAGAAGATTAAATGTAAATGCTTATTCAGAAATTATGACAACAGCGCAAACGCAAGTATTCTCAGAAGCAAAAGCATTTAGCAAAGAATTAGTAGACAATACACATATGTATTCAGACAGCACAATTTTCTATGTTCGACCAGAAAACCAAAATTGCGAATTAGCGAATCGACCTTACAACGAAACAGATGCTTGGCGACTTGGAAACCTAGACTTTGGTATTGAATACAGACCAGAAGCAGGAATTACAGTTGGTAAAGACATCAAAACAATTGAACTTGTCACAACAGATGGAGCAACATTAATCAAATTGTATTTTGAAGACGACCCAGCAGAGCCAGGAAAAAGATTGATTAATAAAGAAAAATCAATCGGAGCAGATAATGTACAATTTGTACAAAATGGAGATGAAACTTTAGCAGACACAGACCGAAAAGGTAAACAAGGATTTGTTTATATTAATATGGATAGTGACTTGCTAGAAGGTTGTACGATTAATATTGAATATGAATTCGAGTCAACCAACGAAAGTGAAGTAGACAGAGTCAATAGCAATTTGTACAACATTCGATTTGAAGAAACAAATGAAGCAGGTTCGGGATTATCAGCAATTGGTGCAGTCAATAAAGGATACACACCAGTCTACTTGAAAAATGCAACTATCAATACTGCCTTGGAAGGTGATAACAACTACAATGCTAACGCTACAGCAGCGAAATTTTTAGAAGATATGTATCAAGCAGGGACAAAATATCAAGCCAATGGAATTGGTTCTTCACAATATAAATACTTGACAAGATTGAAGAAACCATATATCAATCCTACAACTTCTACAACGGGTAATGGAACTGTAACTTTAGCAGGTTCCGAATATTATGGAATGTATTTAGGACAAACCTATTATACAGGAGAAATTGGCGCAAATGATAAAGTCGTAGACTTAAAAGTAGACAACATTTTGGATTATCTAGACAACAATTTAACTTTTAATGCAGCAGACAACGCTCAAAATGACCGTTTGTGGAGTACTAAGAAATCAGAAGAATTGGCAACTGTGCTAGATTGGTCAACGGCTAGGGTAGAACAAGGCTATTCAGAACATACAAAAGATACAGGAAAATATTATAAATACAACAAATATTATGATAAAGATGGAAAGATGATTTTGGCAGATGATGGTACTTTGTTAACAGATATTAAAGAAAACGTAAGTCGTTTTGCTTCAGATAGTGAAAATCAGTTGCAAAATATCGTGAACTTTAGAAAAGCAGTGAAATATGGAAACATAGTAGACGAAAAAGGAATTCGATATGACACAGACAATAGAAGCAATTTGTTAATGTCAGTTGATAGCAACCGAAAAGGAAATGAAACTGACAGCACAGTAGGAAATAAATTATTATCACGTTTCTTGGTAACAACGAAAAAATCATCTGACGAAAACGATACAACAGGTAGAATTAATTTGTTAGCATCAAAGACGTTATCAGCAATTGATGTAGAAGAAGGAACTGCTTTGAATTACACAAACACAGGCGAAGTAGTACAATACAGAACTTTGACAGGTAGAAGAACACCATTGCCAACAGCAGATGCGAAAGGAGGATTAATTGCAACAGGTTCCCCAGCAGGCCCAAGTGAAGGAGGAAGCCATAAACCAGACCCAATTATTCCACCTCCGGAAATATTTGAAGGTGGTAGCAAGAAACCAGATCCAATTCTTCCACCACCAAATGAAGAGAATGATGAACATATCATGGGAAGTCATAGAGTAGAACCAATTATTCCACCAGTTGACCCAGATGATTCTGAAGAACCAGATGTAACTTCAAGGATACAAGGCACAACAGAAAACTCTGACTTTACGGAATTGATTACCATTTCACCACCAACAGGATTGAAGCAATCATAAATGATAAGGGTGGACGAAAATATCCACCCTTTATAAATAAAAGAATAATTTGACAAAAAGTGAAAAAATTTTGCAAAATCTGTTTACAAAGCAGGAAAATTATGTTATAATATAAGTAAGAAGGTAGTTTACAATATAAAAAAGGAGGAATAAATATGAAAAGTGTAAAGGGGAAAATAATCTTAATCAGACTTGTTTCTGTATTATTAATGGCGTTCATGGTAGCTACAACATTATCTGGAGCTGTGTTTGCAGGTAGTGATCCATTAGACACAACACAGTTTAATAATCATGGAGTTGCAGGAGAGGCACAAACTTCTGTTACTAATATAATTGGTGCTATTATTACAATTGTTCAAGTCATTGGTGTTGGTGTTGCTGTTATTATGCTTACTGTGTTAGCGATTAAATACATATCTGCTGCGCCTAGCGAGAAAGCTGAAATTAAGAAATCTGTTACTATTTATGTAGTAGGTGCGATTGTATTATTCTCTGCATCAGCATTATTAGGAATAGTAAAGAATTTTGCAACAAATAATATTGGTAAATAATAAAATATTGATAAAAAGCGTTTGCGAAAAGCAAGCGCTTTTTTGTGTAAAAAGAGAATAATATTTTAAAAACATATTTTTGCTATGATTAGGAAAAATAATATTGACAAAATTCTTAAAATGTAATACAATGTATTATAAGGGAGGAGTTGATAGTATGACTATTTCTGTAAGATTGAATGAGGAAGATACAAAATTAATTAAAACATATGCAGAATTGAATAATATATCGTTATCGGATTTAATCAGGATAGCAGTTATGGAAAAAATAGAAGATGAGTATGATTTGGAGAGCTATCATAGGGCGATGGAAGATTACGAGAAAAATCCTAAAATATATACATTAGATGAAGTAAAAGAGGAGTTGGGATTGTAAATGAAGTATAGAGTTGTATTTACGGATAGAGCTAAAAAACAACTAAAGAAATTGGATAAACATACATCTGCTTTGCTGATTGGCTGGTTGGAGAAAAATATTGAGGGGTGTGAAAATCCTCGTGTACATGGTAAAGGTTTGGTGGAGAATAAATCAGGACAGTGGAGATACCGAATTGGAGATTATAGAGTGATTTGCGAAATACAGGATGAAGAGATTGTGGTTTTGGTGTTAGAAGTAGGACATAGAAGAAGTATATATGATTAAAAGCAACTGAGAAATCGGTTGTTTTTATATTGGAATTTTGAAAAGTTGATTAAATCTAGGTTTCCCTAAGAAAAATTAGGCTTTGTAATGAACTGGTATTTTAGGTAATGAACATAAGAAGTTTGCCAAAATTCGACAGAATATTACTATAATCATGCCAAAACGACAATATATTTTCCTGAAGCATTGAAAAAACTCATAAAAAATTCAATCTTTTTTTGAAAAATTGTCAAAAAAAGGTTGAGAAATGTCAAAAAAAGTGTTATAATAAAAGTAAGAAGTTGTATAAAAATCAATATTTTGACGGAATTTATTATGTAACACAAATTTTATATTTCTGGAAAGAAACAAGGCAAAGCGTGATTTCCGTAAATAAGAATTTTTAGAAGACTTGAAATATAGCATAAATCATACTTTTGAGGTATTGACTACTGGGCAAAAAGTAGTAAAATATAAGATGAATGATATTATGATATAAAGGTATTGAAACTTTGTTTTTTAAGGAGGAAAATATGGTAAAGTTAAAAAAAGTATTGGCAATGTTTTTAGTTTTTACAATGACATTTTCTAATTTTGCATTTGTGGCAAAATCATTTGCTTCAACTAGCTTTGAATCCATATTTGGGGTTAGCACGACAGCTAATCGCGAAGATGTTGCATTTGAGGCTTATTTAGCAAGCGAAAATGAAGACAAAACATCCTTGGTAAGTGATGTAAATAACGAAAATTTAGCTTTGAAACTGAATTTGCAAGTGCAAAAAGGTGGCTATTTGAAGGATGGAAAAATAGAACTTAAGGCAAAAGAAGAGGAAACATTGAATTTTGCAATTAAATCAGAAAACAATGTAACGGATTTACCAATGGTGCAAAGTTTGGAAAATAATGTACTGACTTTGAATAAAATTGAAAAGGCTTCAGATAAAGTTGAGATTTTGTTACCAATCGAATATGAAATGGAAGACTATATTAAAGAAGCAAAATTGGATGCTAAAACAGTGGTTGTTCTTTCAGGAGTTTATGTAGACGATGAAGGCGAAGAACATGAAGTTACCAAAGAAGTAGAATTGCAACTTGCTTGGAAGGATGAAAGACGAGCTAAAGTAGAAGATACTGTTTCCAAATATATTCGTTTTGGAGAAAATGGAGTGATTTTGCAAACACTTGTAAAAGTGGATTCTTCTAATGAAAATAAAAATTCTTTACCAATTAAAGAAACAGAAGTAAATATCGAAGTTCCAACTCTTGGGCAAACATTACCAACAGACATTACAGTAGAAGCAAATTCAACAGTTGGTACCAATGGAAAAGGCGTGGGAGAAACAGAGTTTAGTCAAGATAATTGGAGCTATGATGCTGACCAAAAACGTTTACATATTAAAGTGGAAAATAAAAAAGAATTGGTTGATGTTAGCAAAGATGAGTTTTTGAAAATTGAAGGCGAGGACCAAAAACAAGAAGAAAGATATTACAGCGTAGCAGGAATAGACGAATTTTTGATTACGTATTCCTTCCAAAATGTTGAAATGTCAGACGAAATGAAAGTTGTTTCAAAAGCAGAAGCAAAGGTTGCTATGCTAAATGAAAATCAAGAGGAAATCAAGGCGGAGACAGAAGAAGAAAGCATTTTAACAGAAGAAACAGGAAATATTGTTTCTTATAATATAGAAAATGAGACAAAAGATGTTTCAAAAATATATGGTTATTTGGGAAAAGAAAATGAGTTTATTTCAAAAACTGCAATTAATATTTCAAATCAAGATATGGTAGAAGAAATTGTAGTAGAAGATGTAGAAAATTATTATGTTGATAAAACGGGAAATAAAGTTTTGGCAGACGATATGTATTACAAACAGATTTCGGTTGCTAAAGAAAACATAGATAAAATTTTGGGCGAAAATGGAAATATCCAAATTTTAGACCAAAGTGGAAATGTTTTGATTGTTCTTAATAAAGATATGGAAACAGACGAAAATGGAAATTATGTGGTTCGCTTCGAAAACCCAGTTTCAAAAATTGCAATGAAAATTTCGCATCCAGTAGGCACAGGAAATTTGGTTGTAACAAATGTGAAAGCGGTTTCTAAGGTGGCTATGGACAAAAGTGACTATGCCAATATGGAATATGTCGCATTTGATACAAAGCAAAAGGCAAAATTTACCTATGTTTCAGATTATGCTGATTTGGGAACTTGCATAACAAAAACAAAATTAAATGACACAACAACGGATTTTAACTTGAAAATTGATAAAGATAATTTATCAACTGTAACAACAAATTCTAATGTGGAAATGAGATTAGAACTTAACAATGACGAAATAACTTCTGATATTTATGGAAATTCTACCTTTGAAATCGAAATGCCAGAATATGTAACAGGAGTGAATGTGACAAATGCAAGCGTGCTTTATGGAGAAGGTTTGGAAATTTCAAATGTTGGAGTCTATGAGAAAAATGGAAAAACAGTCATAAAAGTGGACGTACAAGGAAAGCAAACGGATTTGAATTCAGGTGTTTTGACAAATGGTACCAATATTGTTTTGAATACAGATATTGATGTCGATATGTATGCACCTTTGCAAGAGACGAAAATTAAAGCATATTGCTACAATAGCGAAGCAACCAATTATGCTAATCCTGTGGAATATGCAATGGAAAATTCTGAAGTCAATGGTTATAAAGAAGCTGATATTGAGTTCTCTGCTCCTTATGGCATGATTTCTATTAACACGATTTCAAATTATGCAGAAGGAAAACAAGTTACTTCAGTAAAACAAGGGGACCAGGCAGATTACATTGATATTTATGCAGAAGCTAAAAAGGCAACAATGGAAATAGCTGTTGTGAATAACAATGAAACACAAGCATCAAATGTTGCTATATTAGGTAGAGTTCCGTTTGAAGGCGTAAAAGACATTGAAACAGGGGAAGACTTAGGAACAACGATTACCGCTAAAATGATAAGTCAAATTGTTGCGAACGAAGCAAATAATGGCAAGTTTACAATGTATTATTCCGAAAATGAAAAAGCAACGAAAGATTTAGGCAATGCGTCAAATGGATGGAATGCAAATCCAGAGAGCTTGGAAAATGTAAAATCTTATTTGATTGTGCCAGAGGATAGCGATTTTGTATTGGAGACAAAACAAGTTTTACGTTTTACATATGAATTTGAAATACCAGCGGATTTAGAGCATAATGAAAATTTGTATGGCACATTTGCTACTTATTATAAAGAAGAAAATATAGAGGGCATTTCAAAACCAGATAAAGTTGGGTTAACAACAGGTGCAGGACCAGAGTTGAATTTGGAAATGAAAACAGATGTTAAATCAGTTCGTGCGTTAGATGAAATAAAAGCAACTGTAACAGTTAAAAACACGGGTGCTGATGTAGCACAAAATGTAGTTGTGAAGGTTCCAGTGCCAAGCAATACAACATTTATTTCGGCAAAGGCGGATAAAGCAGAAGCACATACGAGTCTGGCAGATGACGCGGTTGTGTGCACAATAGAAAAATTAGAGAAAAATGCAGAAGTTCAGATAGAGATAAAATTGGCAGCGAAAAATATTGTAGAAGAAAACAGCAAAGTTGAGTTGATGGCAACAGCGACTGCGAAAGATTTGAAAAAAGAGTTAACACAAAAATTAGATGATGTGACGATTAAAAGGTCAGAGATTGCGATTAAGCAACGTATGCATTATGATTATCCAGAAGAAATGTTTAGAACAGGAAGACCATTGCCATTTATTATTGAAGTGCAAAACTTGACAAATGATGTTCAAAATAATGTAAAAGTTGTTTCAAGTTTACCAGAAGAAATTGATTTTTCAAGTGGTTCGGTGTATTTGGGCGAAGATGCTATTTATGACAGTAACTCACGAAAAGTAACTTGGAATATTGGACAATTAAAGGCTGGCGAAAGTGTAGGTTTGTATTTTAATGTGATAGTTGGAGAATTGCCTGGAGGAATCACAGGAAAAAGTGTCAAAATTATGACAGAAGTTTCAGCAAGTGGAACAGACACATATAAAGCACAAGATATGATTGTGAATATTGGAAAAAGTAGTATCAGTGTTACGCAAAATTCAGCAACGTCAACATATGTAAAAGAAGGCGAAATCATTGATTATACATTTACTATTAAAAATGAAGGTGCCGCAGATGCAACCAATGTGCTGCTAACAGATGTTGTGCCAAGTGGATTGATTATCCGCAAAATAGCTTACTCGTTAGATGGAGAAGAATTTGAAAATAATATGTCAGAAACACAAGTAGCGGAAGTGGCATTGACAGTTCCAGCAGAATCAGAAATTGATGTTAATGTACAAGCGATTGCTTCAAACCTTGGCGGAGAAAGAGAGAAATCAGTCACAAATGAAGGAAAGCTTTCAAGTGCTAATATTGACGAAGTGGTAAGTAATCCAGTAACACATATTATTCAAGCAGAAGAAAATGAAGAAGACGAAGAAGGAACTTCAAGCAACAATGGTGTGACATCATCAGGCACAAATAACAATTATAATGATATTACGAAAACCTATAAAATTAGTGGTTTGGCATGGTTGGATGCGAACGAAAATGGCATGAGAGAAGAGGCAGAAAGTAGAATGCCAAATATTACAGCAATGTTGGTGGATAGTACATCAGGCATGATTAAAGGAACAACGACAACCAATAGCAGAGGAGAATACACGTTCTCAGGTGTTCAAAATGGTTCATACTTAGTATTATTCAAATATGATACGGTTTTGTACACAACGACGACATATCGCAAAGAAGGCATTGAGTCAAACATTAATTCAGATGCGGTTACGACGAAGATTGAGCAAGATGGCAGAGAAGAAAATGGTGCTGTAACAGATGTGATTAACGTAAACGGAGCCAATGTTTCTAATTTTGATATTGGATTTATCGAAGCACAGAAATTTAGTTTGGCGTTAGATAAATCCATTACGAAGATTACAGTTCAAAATTCGCAAGGAACGCAAAAAGAAGAATTTGACCATGCAAAATTGGCACAGTATGGTATTCGAGCAAAATATTTGGCAGGAACAGATGTGTACATTGAATATACCTTTAAAGTTACGAATAACGGCGATGTAGCAGGTTATGCTTCAGAAATTGTGGATTATTTGCCACAAGGAATGTCATTTAATTCTAATCTAAATGGCGATTGGTACACAGGAACAGATGGCAATTTATATACCAAAGCATTGGCTGATACAGAGTTAAAGGCAGGCGAAAGTAAAGAATTGAAATTGGTTCTTACTAAGAAAATGAATACAGAAAATACAGGAAATGTAAGTAACACAGCAGAAATTTCGAAAGACTTTAATATTTATGGTATATCAGATCATAATTCAAAAACAGCCAATAAAGCGCAAGGCGAAGATGACATGTCAACAGCTGATATGATTATTACAGTTAGCACAGGTGAGACATTGATTTACACATCAGTGATTATCATGAGTTTGCTAATTGGATGTGCTGTGACATTTGGCACCTATGGAATTGTGAAATCAAAGAGAAAAGGAGGTGTTTAGGCTTATGATAAAAAATGTGAAAAAGATTTTACTGATTTTAATATTAATTTTCATGATGACGATGACGGCTCATAAGTCTTATGCCGACTTTTTAGCAGAATATTCGTTTAAAAAGAACCAATATAGTCAAAATATTGATGCAACGATTGGGGAGCAAATGCGAATTGGTTTGCCAGATTTGATGTCAAGTGCAAACTGGAATATGCTTTGTAATGCACATGGACAGCCATTAACAAGTGGTCAAGCTGATTTTTATGTTAAAAGTATTGAAACTTGTACGCCAGAGCAAGCGTATGTTTTGAGCCAAATGAAAGAAGGCGTCAATTCATATGGTGCACCTGACAATTATAATGAAATTCAAAAGGCTTGGTATAATTTGCAGGGTACATCTGGAATAGGAGAAAACACATTAGCTAATACTGCAAAAGCATATCAAAAGTTTGTTGCTAAAATTACAAATGGTAATGTTTCTGACCCAGCTACTTATGTGGATACAACGAATGAGGCAACAGGAGAAACAATCAAGTTTCCAGCTATAAAAGAAGAAAAAGAGTTACTTGCTTTTAATGTGCTAGACGAGAGTGGAAAATTGACTGGCGAAAAAGCGTCAAAATTAGAAAATAATGTAAATGTGCAATTTAAAGAAGATACACAAAAATATATGATTGGCCCAATTTCAATTAACTATGTGGAGAGAAGTGCAAATGGAGTTGATTTTGGAGCACTTTGCGGATTTGATATTTATACAGATGCAAGCAATGAAGCAGTACCAAAGGATAAATGGAGATTTGTTTGGAAAACAACACATAGTGACGACTTTGAATATCCTCATTCAGATGATGTGTTTTACATTGAGTTAGATTACATCGAAGGCGCAACCATGATTACAGGAATGGATATTGATTACAAATATTTAATTGCTGGTGGAACGTATGAAATTCTAGAAGGAAAATTGAAGACAGGAATTTTGCCAGAGGATCAACAAGAATTGGTTTTGGCTAATCGTGCAGCAAGGTGGTATGAAACAGTTAAAATTCATAAAAGTACAAAACCAGAGGATTCTGACGAGCATGAAGGAAGCATTGTTATTCGTAAAATTGCGTTAGACGAAAATGGTAAAGAAATGACAGCAGACGAAGTAAAAGAGAAATTCAGCGGCGCAAATCAGTATTTTACATTTTCGGTAAGATTAAGTTATGCTGACGGAAAAAATGAAACACTTTTTGCCAGAGTAAGAGCTGGGGAAGCTGTAAAAGTAGGTCCAATTAGTTGGAAAGGCGATACGGCTCCGACATATGAAGTACACGAAATGTTACCAGAAAATGAAGCGTGGAAATTTGTAGATATGACGGATAATCGAAATGGTTCGTTGGTAACAAATGAGACAATTGAAATGACTGCACGAAACCAAATTAATGAAAGACATTCTAATAAGATAAAATTAATGAAAGCAATTACGGATGTAGCAGACCATGATGAAGTGTTTGAATTTAAAATTACAGTTACATATCCAGACGGAAAAACAGAAGAGGAAGTTTTGCCAATTGTTGTGGCAAAAGGTACACTAACTTCAGAAAATTATTCAAAAGAGTATGTGTGGTATGGAGACGAAACGCCAAGCTATGAAGTAATCGAGCTTGAGACAGCAGACAGTAAATTGTATCCAAATCGATACATTACACCTGCAACAGGAAAATTAGACGGAAGTACAGTGCAATTAGATGTGCAAGCATCCAATAATAAAGATATTGAACATATTGGTTTTTTGACGATTGAAAAAGCATTGATGAATGGACAAGTTACAGATGACACATTTGATTTTAGAGTGACAGTCAATGGCGTAAGTACAACGCCAAATGGAGTGCAGTCATTTGATGTGCTTGGTGTGAAAGCAGGCGAGAAAAAAGGTCCATATGCATTTATTTGGAAAGGCGATACGGCTCCAACATTTGTGGTAGAAGAAATTAATATCAATAATGCGGAAGCGAAGGTTAATAAAATTGAAGCAACGGTTGTAGATAAAGATGGAAAAGTACAAAGTGCTGGCGAGCAACAAGGAAATTCGATTTCTGGTAGATTAGTAGCAGACGGCGAGGCGAATATTTCAGCTAAATTTACCAATGACATGACAAAACATAGTGGTGGTTTGAGAGTGGAAAAAGATATTGAAACCACAGAAAAAATCAGCAAGGATACACTTGCGAAAGACGGAACAAAATTTGACGTAGAAGTTGTGATTAGTGGTACATTTGTGCACAATGGAAAGACGTATGAAAATTCTACGGAAGTGATTAAGAAATCTTTGCCAGAAGACGGAAAATGGTCATTTGAAGTATCTGATGTTGTTTGGTATGGTTCAAAGGCACCAACGTTTACAGTCAGAGAAACGAATTTGCCAAAAGGTTGGAGATTAAAAGGCATTACTTATAGCGATGTGGTTGACCAGACGAGTAGCGAACAAGGACATAGTTTGATTGATGGCAAAGTAATTGATGCGAAAATCATTAATGAATTACCAGTTATCACATTAATTGATTTGACATTTTCAATGTCAGGTGTTGTGTGGATTGATGAAACACTAGATACCAAAAATGAGGACACTTATTATAACGCACCAAACGGTGTTTATGATGAAGGGGATACACCAAAAGAGAATGCAGAAGTCACAGTTTATAAAGTGGTTTATGATGCAAATGGAAAAGAAGTTTCACGAGAAATTGCTAAGGCGTATAAAGATACTTCTAATAATGAAGTAACTTACCCAATTATTACAAAATCAGATGGTAGGTGGGATGTGCCAAGAATTCCTGTGCCAACTGTTACAGACGAGGAAAAGCAAAAGGGGTACACGGCACGCTATGATGTGGAATTTGTGTATGACGGTCAAACATATGAGCCAACTGAATTTTTAGCTTATCAAATTAGAGGCAATAACAAAATCAAAAATACGGGTTCTAATGCAGAAAAAGCAGCGGCTTATAAAGCGGCGAAAACGTCTGTAAAAGACAGATACGCAAAAGATTCTATGGCACTTGCGACACCAGAAAATGCAAACAAGGTTATTACAAATGTAGCAGGAAAGACTGAAATCAATGCCAATGGCGATACAACAGGAACAGCTACTTTAGCAGACGGAAGACAAGTTGATTTGAAGTATCATGCAGATAATGCGGGAGACGAATATCCTGTTAAATCTAGCTTGATTACGACAAATGAAAATGGTTTAGTAAGTGACATTTTTAGAGCAACGGCGAGAACATCAGTTAGAGATTTAACATTCCCATTTGATGTGGATGCCTATGACGGAAGCAGTTTGACAAACGTGGATAAAACAATCACAGATAATGGAATTCAGGAAAGCTATAAATTTATTGCAGTTTACAATTATTGTTTGAATATTAACCTAGGTTTGAAACGTAGAACAACAGCTGATGTGGCTTTGAGTAAAACTTTGGATAACGCAAAAGTAGTTGTAAAAGAAAAATTGTATCAATATAATTACAGTGGACATTTTGATTTGACAGAAGAGAAGTTGAACTCTCTTGACAAAGACATTAAAGTAACAGGCGAGAATGTGGGAGAGACGATTGAATATGCTTTAGGATTGTATCGTTCAGATTATTATTACCGAGCAGAAATGTACAAAACAGGAACAGACCAAAACATTTATGATAAGTTGGAGACTTTCTATAAAGCATTGCCAAATGTCAACAATAAGACAGTAAAAGACACGCAAATGGATATTTACTTGACTTATAAAATTAAGCTAAGCAATAGTTCGTCAGCGTATGACGTGAAGATTAATAGCATTGATGATTACTATGATAGCTCATTTGAATTGGTCAAAGAAGATGTGACAAAATATTTGAAAACACAGACAGTTGGCGGAAAAGAGACAGATATTAATGGCGAGTTGAAAGTGGCAGACGGCTGCAAAGAAAACTGGGAAACAACCAAAACTGGTTTGGTAGGAGCTGACAAAGATAAAAACGATGCCAATATTCATTATAATAAAATGACTTTGAATAATGCAAATATTTTGTTGGCACCAGGCGAGCAAAAAGAATTGATTGTGACATTCAAAGTGAAAAAAGATAAAGATACAACGTATAATATTGATGACTCAGTTATTTTAGGACTAAAATGTAATGTAGCAGAAATCGCAAGTTATACGACTTACGATGCTGGGACTTCAAATGTTGCAGGAAAAGTTGACAGGGATTCTGCACCAAGCAATGTAGCGATTGCGACAAATAATAGCAAAAAATGGTACGAAGATGATACATTTGCTGCGCCACAATTGAATATTAATTTGGTGGCAGAAAATCAGGACAGAACAGTAAATGGTGTGGCTTGGGAAGATAACAGCAAAGATACGAATACAGAAAATCCGGGATATAATCAACAAGTTGGTAATGGTATTAAGGAAGATAATGAAGTTGGAATTGAAGGCTTGACAACTCAGTTTGTTGAAAAAGTAATGGTACCAGATGTAGCAGGAAATTACACAGAATATGATTACATTTGGCCAACAGCTGAAAACTTAGATTGCTTGAATGGCAGAACTTTGGAAGAAGTAACTGGCGGATTTAGCAGTAGAATTACAACACAAGGCGAAGGAAAATATACATT
This sequence comes from uncultured Clostridium sp., assembly GCA_947571115.1. GTDB lineage: Bacteria > Bacillota > Clostridia > TANB77 > CAG-508 > Scatovivens. The sequence goes on along the minus strand of CANOWW010000013.1, from coordinate 8,576 downwards.
CAACAATGTTCCAGCAGGAGATTATGTGGTAAGATTTGTTTATGGAGATGACTTTGCCAATAAAATAGCATCAGCAGATTATTCAACAGCGAAATATTATAATGGTCAAGATTATAAATCAACTACCTTGAAGGCTGATGTAAAAGGTGGAGCGCCAGATAAATATGTAAGAGCAGATAGTTATTTGGATATTGAAGCAACAAATCAAAATGCAGAGATTAAAAACACAGCCATTGACAACGAAGTCAGAAGACTACAAGTGGTTGAAAAATCAAGAACAATTGATTATAACAATGGTAGCGTAATGGCTGGCTATCAAGAAGATTTGTTTAAAGATTATGACATGTTTGCTGATACTTTGAAACTAGATATGAATATTGAGTTTAGCGGATACGGAACAGCTGGTTACAATTATGACATCAAAAATGTAAATTTCGGTTTGGAGGAAAGACCAATTACGCAAATTACATTAGATAAACAAATCGAAGAAATTACGCTAACAACATCTGACGGAAATACAATTATGGATGCAAAATATAATATCAATTATGCGGTGGATGACAGAGGCGAAATCACAGCTACTGTGGAATTGGATACAGCAAATTCTTATGGAATTGATAATTTGCAGGCACTAAACAGAGATTTGGCAACAAACCAAGGTTTCCGATATATCAACATTGATTTTGATATTTTGGAAGGTACAACAATCAGTGTAAAATACAGATTTACAGCAATTAATACAGGAGAAGTTGACAGAACAGGCTGGCTAGCGGATAGTTCATTTGATTGGGATAATGGTGGTTTTGAGCCAGAATGTAAAGGCTTGGCAACAAGATTAGCAACTTATAAAAAAGATGGTAACAGCTTGAAAAATGATAACGAAATTGGTCATTATGTAGGAAGTATTTACTATTTAGGTGCAGCGGGTGACCAAGCGGATAGCGTTGTTACAAGTAGAGTAAGACAATTGGTGGATTACATTGACAATGACGTAACATTTGATGCAAGTTTAAATGCAGTTGCTAATATGAGTTGGAGCAATGCTGAAATAGAGGAATTAAGAAATCACATTGACCCTAGCATGATTCAAAATATCGATGGCGTAGATACGATTGTTGACGAAGATGGCATTTCTTATAAGACAGATAGAAGAAACAATTTGGTTTTAAGTGTCGATAATGACAGAACAAGTGATACAATTCATAATGGAGAATTTATTGTACACTTAACACCATATGTAGCAGCAACTAGCACAGGAACGCCATATAGCTCAAGTATGAGTTTGTTGGTAACAAGATATGTGAGTGCTGATGCAGACGATTTGCAGATTGACAATGTGGCAGAGATTATCCGATATGGGAATATTGTTGGTAGAAGAGATGAGCTTACGATACCGGGTAACCAAAATCCTGCTAATGCATTGGATACCGAAATTAACACAGAAACAACAGTGAGTGCAGGAATGAAGTACGAGAGAGATACGAGTGCAACAGAGGTTATTACATTATCTCCACCAACAGGTAGTTCATTGGCTGTTTGGAAAATGCAAATGGCTGCGGCTTCAGCAATTGGATTAGTGATCCTTTGCGGAGGTATTATCTGGATTAAGAAAAGAGTGCTTAAATAGAGTAAAATAAAAAGAGGCAAGTGGAAACTTGTCTCTTTTTTGAGTTTTTATTCTTGATTAACGGCATTTTTTAATGCTTTTCCGGGTTTAAATTTAGCGGCTTTAGAAGCAGGAATAATAATCTCTTCCTTGGTTTGCGGATTTCTTCCTTTTCTAGGGGCTGTGTTTACGATTTCAAAAGTTCCAAAGTGATTTAATTGCAATTTATCTCCGTTTTTTAAGGTTTCAATTAGGATTTCTATAAAAGTGTTTAAAAAATTTTCAGTAACTTTTTTGGTTTCTAGAGTTCGATTGCTCATAGCATCGATTAATTCAGCTTTTGTCATGGTAAAATCTCCTTTTCATTTGATGCAATTAATGTATCAAATTTATTTTATAAAGTCAAGTAAAACATTTTGTTGTGTCATATTTTTGATGACATTTAATATAATTTTGTGAAAGGAGCAAAAAATGGAAAGTATAGGTACGATTACGATTTACGGATTGATTTTTGGTATGCTTGGGACTACGCTTGGAGGCATTATAGGTGCGTGTTTAAATGTGACTTCTAACAAAATACTTAGTTTCGTATTGGAATTTGCGGCAGGGCTGATGACAGCGATTATTTGCTTTGACTTAATTCCAGAGGCTTTAGAATTTTCAAATGTGAGTGGCTGCTTGGTTGGGATTTTGGTTGGTGTTATAGTTATGATATTGTGTGACGAATTGATTAACAGAATTAATTTTGCCAAGAAAAATATAACTAATAATACATTATTTAAAACAGGAATGATTATTTGTGTTGGGCTTGCGGTACATAATTTTCCAGAAGGTTTGGCGATTGGCTCAGGTTTTGATGCATCAACCAGTTTGGGGTTATCACTTGCGATTGCAATTGCGATACATGATGTACCAGAAGGAATGGTCCAAAGTAGACAGTAGGAAAATTGGATGTGTTTGGAAAGATAATTTGAATTTAGTTTATTTGATATTTTGAAGCAGTGTAGAAATATGCTGTTTTTTTGTGCGAAAAAAGGCAGTTTTACGGTATGAAAAAGTAGCACAGTTGGGAGATTTTGAGCGTAGAATTTTGGGCTAGGTGATGAATGAGGAAAGACTAGAATGTCAAGTGGTTAAGAGTTTTTGAATGCAACTTTAGCGTGTGGAGGTAAGGAGGCGATAGCGAAAGCTAGCGCATTCTTGCCGAGGACAATTTAGTGGTAAATTTTTAAGTAAAATTTGAGATGATTTGATGATATTTATTTTTTGTACTTAAAAATACAAATTTAGTTGAAAAAGATGTATATTCCTGATATAATGTGTGCATAATAATAAGTTTATAAAGGGAATGATGCCTAAATGGAAAATGATAAATTAGAAACAATATCAAATCTTTTTGAGGGAAAAGAAATAAGAAGCATGTGGGATGCTGAAAAAGAAGAATATTATTTTAGTGTAGTTGATGTAATTGGAGCTTTAACAGAAAGTAGTGATTCAAAAGATTATTGGTATAGATTAAAGAAAAGGATGACAGAAGAAGAAAAAAGTGAGTTATCGACAAAATGTCGACAACTGAAATTAAAATCAAAAGATGGAAAATTTTATAGTACAGATACATTAGATACAAAAGGAATTTTAAGATTAATAGAGTCTGTGCCAAGTCCAAAAGCAGAGCCGTTTAAACTTTGGTTGGCTCAAATGGGAAAAGAAAGAATTGATGAAGTGTTTGATCCAGAAATTGCTGTAAATCGTGCAGTTGACTATTATAGAAGTCGTGGATATGAGGATAAATGGATTAAACAGAGATTGACAGGAATTGTGGATAGACGTAAATTAACAGATGTGTGGAAAGAAAATGGTATCACAAAAGATTTTGAATATGGAATTCTTACTAATGAAATCTATCAAGAATGGTCTGGAATGAAGGCTTCCCAATACAAAGAATATAAAGGACTTAGGAAGGAATCTTTGAGGGATAATATGACAGATATAGAAGTAACATTAACTGATTTAGGCGAAATTGCAACAAGAGAACTTGCGAAAAAGCACAAGCCTTATGGACTAAAAGAAAATAAAGAGATTGCAAAACGTGGGGGAAAAATTGCTAAGAATACGCGCGATGATTTGGAAAAGGAGTTGGGAGAAACAGTAGTTACAAGGAAGAATGCATTGAGTTATGAATATTTAGATGATAATAAAGCATTGGAAGATAAGGCGAAAAAGGAATTGAAGGAAAATAATGATACGGAAGAGTAATATGGTTTTATGTTAAATTCAAAAGAGTTTATTTATTTCAAGATGAGAATGATGGAGAAAAAGGTTGCTTAATTGATATTTGATTAAAAGCACAAGATCAATATATTAAATATATTGGGAATAATTAAAGAAAGGAATGATAGCGTGAGATATATAATGAAATTAAATCCAAAATATTTTGAATATATGAAAAATGGAACTAAAGAAATAGAAATTAGACTAAATGATGATAAAAGAAAGAATCTAAAAATTGGTGATGAAATTATATTTCAGAAAGAACCAGAATTAAAAGAAGAATTATATACAAAAGTAGAAAAATTATTGACTAAAAAATCATTTGAAGATGCGATAATTAATTTTGAAATTCAGCAATATGCAGATCAAAAAGAAACAAGAGAAAACTTTTTAAAAGATTTATATAAATTTTATACAAAAGAACAAGAAAACCAGTATGGAGTAGTAGCAATAAAAGTAAGGAAGGTGTAAATTTGAAAGAAAGAATATTATTAGATACAAATATGCTAATTTATTTATTAGATAATCAAGTATTAGATGACAAAGTTGCAAAGATAACAAAATTATTATACGATTCAGATAAATATAGTATAGTAGTTCATCCTAAAACACTAACTGAAACAGACAAAATAAAAGATGAGAAGAAAAAGTCTATATTTAAATCAAAATTAAATGTTTATAATATTATAGATGATCCACCTAGGATTACTGATGAGTTCAATAATTTAGTAGGAATAAAAAATGAAAATGATAAGATAGATAATGAAATGCTATATGCTGTCTATAAAAATTGTGTTACATTTCTTATAACAAATGATAAAGAACTTGTAAAAAAAGGAAAAAAATTAAACTTAAGTGAAAGAGTCTTATCTATTGATGATGCACTTGAAATATTTAAAGAAGATGAAAAAGTTATTATTCAGACACCAGTATTTATAAAACAAAAATCTTTATATCATCTTAATTTAGAAGATGAGTTTTTTACTAGCTTAAGAATGGATTATAAAGGATTCGATAAGTGGTTTGAAAATAAACAACGCAATAATGCTCAAGCATATGTAACTCAAGATCAACAAAATAAAGTCACCTCATTTTTAATGTTAAAAGAAGAAGGAAAAGATGAGGATTATTCGAGTTTTGATGTTCCACTTAAACCAGCTAGGAGATTAAAAGTTGCTACATTTAAAGTTGCTGATACTGGCAAAAAAATAGGCGAATGCTTTATAAAAATAATGATAAAAGAAGCTATAGAAAAAAACATAGATGAAATATATGTTACTACATTTGAAAGACAAGAATCTTTGATCTATTTATTAAAACAATATGATTTTAAGCTAGCTACATATAAAAATACACCTAAAAGTGATAATACGATTGAAAGAGAAGCTATCTTTGTGAAAAATATAAAAGATAGAAAAGGCTATCCATTTGTACAATTAGATGATCAAGATATATTTATTATTCCAGTACAACCAAAATATCATAAATTATTATTTGAGGAGGCTGAAAGAGAATTTCAAATAAGTATTGATGATACACAAGGAATGAATACATCTGCAAATGCAATAAAAAAAGCATTTATCTCAAATGCAAAAATTAAAAAGATAAAACCTAATGATATATTGTTATTTTATGCATCGCAAGATAAAAAAGCAATAACGACTTTAGGTATAGTTGAGACAACGTGGAATGATTTTGAAACGAGAGAAGAAATTTCTAATATAGTTAGAAAAAGAACAGCATATAATGAAATTGAATTAATGAGTGAAACTTCTTTAGACAGTCTTGTAATAATGTTCAAACATTATATAACATTTAATAAACCTATTACATATGAATTTTTACTAGAAAATGAAATTATTAAAGGACCTATACAGGGACCAATGAGCATAAAAAAAGAATTGCTAGAAAAAATAATTATAGAAGGAAATAGTAAAGAAATGTTTTCTATACAATAAATACACTTGAAAAGAGTGTATTTTTTTTGAAAAGTATTTACAAACTATTTTTTTTATGATATTATATTAACAAATATGCTTATAAGCATATTTGTTAATAAGGAGAAAAAAGTGAAAGAAAAATTTGGGGATTTAGTAAAAAAATATAGAGGTAAAAAAAGTCTGAAAATTCTCGGAGATGAGATTGGAATATCTGCAGCATATATTTCGGATATAGAAAAGGGAAATCGATTACCTTCTAAAAATATAATAGATAAATTTGTGAAATACTTTAATTTACAATCGAAAGAAAAAGACGATTTCTATGATTTAGTAGCAAAAGAGAGTCCTAATCAGTATAAAGTATCTAATGATATAGCAGAATATATTATGGAAAATGAATTATTAAGAGAATTTATTAGAAAAGCACAAAAACAGCAAGTGGATAAATCATATTGGAAAAAAATAATAAAAGAATTAGAAATTATAGGAGGTTAACTATGTGTAGTATATTAATTTCAATAAATCCAGAACATGTAGAAAATATTTTTAATGGTAGTAAAAAATATGAATATAGAAAAATTAGGTGCAAACAAGATATAGATAAAATAATAATTTACTCAACATATCCTATTATGAAAGTTGTAGGAGAGGCAAAGGTTGAAAAAATACTAGAAGATTCTCCAGACAATATATGGAAAAAGACTAAAAAATATTCAGGTATTGACTTAAAATTCTATAAAAAGTATTTTAAAGATAGGAGTAAGGCGATTGCTTATAAATTAACAAATATTAAACAATATAGTGATCCAAAAGATTTATCAAGTTATGGAATAAAAGTTGCACCACAATCTTTTACATATGTATAGTTAAATGAGGCTGTAAAAACAATATTCTGCCCTGAAGTTATATAAATAGCGAAAGCAAAATCGATGACTATTTTAAGTCATCGATTTGATAAAATTGAATTTTCGAAGAAATTACACCTTACTTGATAAAGTCTTTATTTCTCCAAATTTTTATAATACTCCAAGAAATCACATATTTCTTTATAATATTTTTCATCATTATCTATTAGAAATCTTAAAAATTCCAAAACTGAACCATGAAAAAATGTTCCCAGAAATTTTTTCGTAGTTTCCAATTTGTACTTTTCTTCATCGATTAAGGGAATAAAGGTATATTCTTTTCCGTTCTTTTCTGAGATACCAACTGCTTTTTTCTGGATCAATCGATTGATTAGCGTTCTTACTGTATTGTCATTCCAATTGAAATCTTTTACTTGTTCTATAATTTTTTTGCTTTTCACCGCTTTTTCCTTCCAGATTACTTTCATAACTTCTAATTCTGCGTCACTAATTTTTATCATATTATTAACTCCTTCACAATAATATAGTTTTACATTTTGTTAGGTATATTATAACATTTATCAAAAATATTCGCAAGTATCTTGCGATTTTATGATTAAATTTTTATTTTTTGCAATAATACCAATGAGGTGTAGCAAAATGATAGGTATGATTTTGAAAAATATGAGATTAACTGCTGGATTATCTCAAAAAGAACTAGGTCAAAAATTGAATTTGGCAGATACAACGATATCAAGTTATGAAAGAGAAAATAGTCAAGCAGATTTTGATACAATACTAAAAATTGCAAATATTTGTAACTTTAAATTGTTATTTAAAGATGAAAATAACAATTTAATAACAGTAAGTGAAATGTCAAAAGAAAGAGATTTCTAGTAAAAATAGATACATAATAGAGAAGCAGAATCAAAAATGATTTTACTTCTTTTTTTATTACAAACGATACTAAAAGTGAGGAATTACCTAACATACATTTTCGAATTATTTCAGTAAACTATTGTTAGGTGGTGATTAACAGTGGAAGAACTAAAGTTTAATAATAATATTTATGATGTAATTAGAAAAAATATAAAAAAATATAGAAAGGCAAGAAATATGACATCAGCACAACTTGCTGAATTAGTCAACTTGTCACATGATTTTATTAGACAAATTGAAAGTGAGAAAACAGCATACAATTTTTCTGTTGATACATTTTATAGAATATCGGTTGCATTGGATGTAAAATTAGATGATTTAATACAAGAGCCAATATCATAATCAATTATATGAATTATATAGTATTACAAAATTGTCAATAGGAAATTGGAATAAATTTGACTATGCTTCTTTGACTTAACTTCTTTATGCCGAGAAAACTATTGACAATTCAAGAATAATATAATTTTGAAGGGCGTTTGGCATATTTTATGCTAAACGCCTTAACTGATAAATATCATTTTATATTTTAACACAAAAAGTAAAAATGCGCTATAAAAAATGCCAACAAATGCCTAAAAATCAACAAAAAAAATTTTTTTGGTGTGTTTATTGAAAATGAAAAAAAGATGTTATAAAATATAGTTATATTAAATTCTTAAAAGCGATTATAAAATCATTGAGGGAGTTGATTTTGTGTTTTTAAGAATACTGTAGTGTTTCCTAATTTGCCCTATCAAAAATGAAAGGAGACAGTATTATGATTTTTATAAAAAGTGTGAAAAAGTTAGAATTTACGTAAAGTTCTAATAGCTTTGTCGCACCCAAAAAGTGTTGACAAAAAATTAAGTAAATAGTAGAGAAATAGGAAAATAGTACTTTCTAGGATGTCCTTCTTAAAAATGATTAGCTTAAAAGCTCTTTAAGCTGTCATAAAAATGTCAATTGAAAATACAATTGCTATTAAGGAGGCAT